>NZ_JBHUII010000010.1:0-152706 GCF_042682825.1 Kiloniella antarctica | reverse complement strand
GCCGGGATTAATCTCCCGGCGGCTTTTTTGTGTTAAATTAGAAAGTAAAAGAGTGAATGAGGGGTAACGAATAAAATATTTTGTATAATCTTTCAACACTGATATAGTTGCTTTATACAACTATATCAGTGTTGAAAGATAGACCATGTTAGATAATCAACCGGATTTAATTCATAAAATACGTAAAGCCGCTAGAAACCTTATTCGTGAACTTGGACTTTTAAATAAAACTCTTGCTGGAACAGATTTATCCGTATCTTACGTACATGCATTGGTTGATATCGGTAATGCAGGAAGCCTTACCGCAAAAGAGTTGTCAGAAAATTTACTTCTTGAGAAATCAACGGTTAGTCGGTTGGTTAAAAAACTAATTTTACGTGGCGAAATTATAGAAACTGTATCTTTATCAGATAACAGACAAAAAGATCTTTGGCTAACTGAACAAGGTAAAGTAACCGTACGAGAGATTTCAAATTTTGCTGAAATACAGGTCGATAATGCTATATCCCCTTTAAATAAATCAACAAGAAATGAAGTTCTAAAGGGTTTAGAAATATATAGTAACGCCCTGAAACATAGCCGCTTATCAAAGCCTTATACTGAAAAACGAGATAAACTAGGAAAGGTTCAAATCATTGAGGGGTATTCCCCTGGTTTGCTGGGACGTATTGTTGAGATGCACGCCACTTACTACAGTCAATTTGCCAATTTTGATGCAGTATTTGAAACAACCGTTGCCAATGGTCTCTCTGATTTCATACCTCGTCTAAGTCATGATAGAAACATCATTTTACATGCAGTCAGTGATGATCAGATTGTTGGCAGTATAGCTATCGACGGACAAGATCTAGGTAAAAATATATCTCATTTAAGGTGGTTTATTGTTGATAAAAAAATGCGAGGCTCAGGACTTGGTAAAGAGCTTTTTTCTCATGCATTGAAATTTTGCGATAAGCAAGGTTTTGATGAAACTCATCTCTGGACGTTTAAAGGTTTGAATGTTGCCCGGAAATTGTATGAGCAAGAAAATTTCACCCTAGTCGATGAGTATATCGGAGATCAGTGGGGTAGACAGGTTTTAGAACAAAAATTTGTACGTCCCTCTCCTTAATTCCTTCTTACAAATATTTTAGCTATTTCTGGAACAGATTTATGAAAAGCGATTTTTTATGACTGTATTTCGTGATTTTTCTCTTCAAAGCACCTTTATGGGCCTACTTGTTGCTTTTGTTGGCTTCGCAAGTTCGTTTGCCGTGGTTTTACAAGGTATCAAAGCTGTTGGCGCAAGCGATACACAAGCTGCGACGGCACTGATGGTGTTATCAATAGCGATGGGGCTCAGTGCAGTGGTATTAAGCCTTTATACAAAAATTCCAGTGAGTGTTGCCTGGTCAACTCCGGGGGCCGCCTTACTTG
Organism: Kiloniella antarctica; assembly: GCF_042682825.1. NCBI lineage: Bacteria > Pseudomonadati > Pseudomonadota > Alphaproteobacteria > Rhodospirillales > Kiloniellaceae > Kiloniella > Kiloniella antarctica. Next base: position 151,290 of record NZ_JBHUII010000010.1, on the reverse strand, counting down.
CGACATCAGGTTCAATCCCTGGTGGTTTTGCAGTCGCAGTCGGTGCCTTTATACTTTGTGCCGTACTGTTTATTATTGCGGGAATGTGGAAGCCGTTGGAACGGGCGGTCAACCTGATACCAGCTTCTCTTGCCAACGCAATGCTTGCAGGAATACTGCTCGGGCTTTGTCTTGCACCAGTAAAAGCTGTATCTATCTCCCCTCTTCCGGCCTTGATAATCGTTGTTACGTGGATTGTTGCCGGACGTATCCATAAGCTACTTGCTGTTCCTGCCGCTCTCGTAGCTTTGATATTAATCATGGCGTTCACTTTGGAAGTATCTGAACAGAGCAAGGACCTTTTATTTAATAGTGTTGTCGCTCCCTTTACCCTGGTTACACCAGAATTCACATTATCGGGATTTATCGGAATTGCCCTGCCATTATTCATTGTCACGATGGCTTCACAGAATGTTCCAGGTATCGCAATTCTCCGCGCACATAATTACGAACCTAAAGCAGGTGCCTTATTCTCTGCGACGGGTATTTTTTCTGCCTGTAGCGCATTTTTTGGAGGTCACGCGATAAATCTTGCCGCGATTACTGCCGCCATGTGTGCGAATGAAGACGCTCATCCGGACAAACATCGACGGTATTGGGCAGCTATTATAAGTGGGATAGGTTATATTTTACTCGGCTTGATCTCTGGATTGATCACTGCCTTTGTAAGTATATCACCAGGTATATTAATAGAAGCCGTGGCAGGCTTAGCCCTTATTGGTGCCTTTTCAAACTCAGCACTTTCTGCCTTTAGTGATCCGGATAAAAGAGAGGCTGCAGCGGTCACTTTTTTAGTAACGGCCTCTGGTGTAACATTTTTTGGTGTGTCAGGAGCTTTTTGGGGCCTTTTAGCTGGCGGCATTATTCTGCTCATTACACAATTAATACAAAAAAAGAAAACTGTCTGACTTCAACAAAAAAAGCGAGGAAAAATATCCCCGCTTTTTCATTATTTGTCTTCACGCCGAATAAGCTTAAATTATTTATTTAAACTTATTCGTTCTTGGGAAACCAGTCGGTGGCAACCGTCCTGCAGTTGCTCTTCGTCCCTGCCAGTCAAGGGTTTCGTTTCGTGTCCAAGTTCGGCCGGAAGTGTCTGTCCAAGTTAGCCCCTCACCTTTTTCCGTTCCCGATTTAAAGGTCTTAATATCAGAGAGACCACCGTCTTTATATTTTTGTAAAATGACCCCACGTCCTCTGGACATTTCTGGAAGCTCTTCGAGTTTAAAGACCAATAGTTTTCTATTTTCACCAATGACTGCAATTGAATCGTGATCGATGCCAATCTGGTAACAAATAAAGGCTGTTGCTCCTTCTCCAAGGTTCAGAACCTGTTTTCCAGTACGAGTTTGAGCAATAACATCGTCTTCATTAATTTGGAATCCGCGACCATCATTAGAGGTCAGAAGCAATTGTTGGCCTGGACGATAGACCAGAATATCAACGATATCTTGATCGTTTGGAACATCAAGTATTAAACGTAGAGGTTCACCAAACCCACGTCCACCCGGGAGTTTATCAGCCCCCAAAGTGTAAAACCGTCCATTGCTGGCAAAAATCAGAATTTTATCGGTTGTTTGTGCACGAATAGAGAAACGTCCGCTATCACCCTCTTTATATTTAGCATCACTGGTATCGTCTTGATGCCCTTTCAAAGCACGTATCCAGCCCTTTTCAGAGCAAAGAATTGTCAGAGGTTCTTTTTCAATAACAGCTTCCAGCGGAACAATTATATTAGTGGGAGCATCAGATACCTCAGTGCGACGACGGCCTAATTTTGTTTTCTGTCCATAAGACTTTCTAAGGTCTTTAATTTGACTGCCAACGATTTCCCACCTGCGCTCTTCACGGGCCAAAATATCTTCAAGATCAATTTTTTCTGCGGTTAGTGCTGCATGTTCTTCTTGTATTCCAATTTCTTCAAGCTTGCGTAGTGAACGAAGACGCATATTGAGAATTGCTTCAGCCTGATTTTCCGACAAAGAAAACCGCTTCATTAAGGCTTGTTTCGGCTTATCTTCTTCTCTGATAATTTGGATCACTTCATCCAAATTCAAATAAGCAATCAGATAACCTTCTAATACCTCAAGTCGGATAGCAATTTTACCCAAACGAAACTTACTGGCTCGAACAAGGATTTCATGACGGTGATCCAGAAAAGCCTGAAGAACCTCACGTAAATTCATGACACGTGGAACCTGATCAGCATCAAGAACGTTCATGTTCAAGCTGGCTTTACTTTCAAGCTCTGTAAGTTTGAATAGAGATTCCATCAAGACAACAGGATCGACATTGCGGCTTTTAGGTTCCAGAACAACACGGATGTCTTCTGCGGACTCGTCTCTAACATCATTCAGCAAAAAGAGTTTTTTGTTGTTTATAAGTTCTGCAATTTTTTCAATCAGTTTGGATTTTTGTACCTGAAAAGGAATCTCGGTGACAATTATCTGGTACTGACCACCTTTTAAGTCTTCGACTTCCCACTTGGCACGTACTCTAAAGGATCCGCGCCCCGTTGTATAAGCCTGAAGAACGGCATCACGGCTTTCAACCATAACGCCCCCCGTCGGAAAATCAGGGCCGGGCATAAAGTCGACAAGTTTATCAAACCCAATATTGGGTGTTTTGATCATATAGAGAAGTGCGTCACAAATTTCACCGACATTATGGGGCGGAATTGATGTGGCCATGCCAACGGCAATTCCCTGTGCGCCATTGGCCAGCAGGTTAGGGAAAGCTGAAGGAAGAACACAAGGCTCTTCAGACTCACCATCATAAGTCGGCCGCATATCGACCGTATCTTGATCGATGCCTTTTAAAAGCTCGCCTGCTATTTCTGTCAGCCGAGCCTCGGTATAACGCATCGCCGCGGCATTATCGCCATCAATATTACCAAAGTTCCCCTGGCCATCAATAAGAGGAAACCTGAGGGAAAACTCCTGCGCGAGCCGGACCAAGGCGTCATAGATCGATTGATCACCATGGGGGTGGAATTTACCCATGACATCACCGACAACACGCGCTGATTTTTTAAATCCAGAACCTGGGTCCAGTTTTAATTGTCGCATTGCAAACAACAGACGTCTATGAACTGGTTTCAGCCCATCCCGTACGTCTGGCAACGATCTAGACATAATTGTTGAAAGCGCATAGCTGAGATAACGATCAGACAACGCATCAACAAACCGAATATCTCTAATTTCCTCTGAAGGAACTCTTTTTGAAGAACTACTCATATACCCCTCACAAACCGATGTTCATTGTACTCACAAGATCCGCCGAAGCAACCGTTTGGATCTTAAGAAATCGGAATAAGAGTTTGTGAGATATATCAAATAGTCAGTTCGATGCAGCGCTCGAAGATCTTAATAAGGCTTCCCAAACACCATGATTCTTTATTTTGGAAAGTGCTGCATCAAATTCTGCCAAAAAATAATGATCAAAGGTCGATTTTTTGGACAATAAAAGAGGAAATTCAGGGCTTGAGACCATAATAATTGGTAAGATTTTAACGCTGTTATGTACATTAAGTTTTGTAATAAAACTGACTGCAGCAGGTTCTGCATGAATAATGATATCCGTTTGACCATGAATTAAATGCTTAATGCAAATATCAAGGGTTGGCACTACTTTATAAGATATTCCTTTTTCGGCATAAAAATTTTTAGCCCATCCATTGCCTAAGACGTCACAATATCTACGCGTGGCCAACTTTCCAAGAATATCACTTTCAGAAGTAAATAATTTTTCTTCCTCAGAACCAACCCTGACAATCGGTTGAAACCTTAAAGGAAAAACAATGCCTTCTGAAGGTTTGGAAAAGGTCAACCGTTCTGTGGTTGGTGTCGTAATAAAAGCATCGATTTCACCTGTTTTAACAGCTTCTTGTGCACGCGCCCAAGGAAGTCCTTGATGAAGAACGACAATTCCCATCTGATTATGAATAACCTCTTCCATGATGGACGGGAGAATACCAACGACGGTTTCAAAGGAACCTGATGAGATTGGAGCCCATGCTTCAGCATAAGCTATTTTAAAAACAGGTTTATGACTCTGCTCAGCGCGCAATGAAAAAGGAACGCAAAAAATCGTAATCAACAGTATACATCTTATTATACCATACATTTTAAGTTCCTTCTTAAACCCTAAGAATACCATAGTATGTTTAAAATGGTTCACAAAGAGTTATTAAGATGTTTTCTCATAGGAAATTTTCAAGCAAACGATCACGTACGCTTGGTAAGGCTTTATTATCGGGATGAAAAAGGTGACGTTCAATAAAGTGGCCAGAAATTTTCAACCCTTGAGCGATTTCAGCAGTTCCACCGCCACCCTGCCCCAATAAAAAATGTGGGAGAATAAAAAGTTTTTCTTTATAAGGCTCTCCAGCAGCTAAAGAGACTGCACGGCCAGATTTTGGGCTAATATAGGCGAGTTGATCGTTGCGTCCCCCACCCGCACAAGCTGTTACATCAATGCCAAACCCTAGTGCCGATAGCTGGGCCAGTTCCCAACGTACATAAACTTCCCCCCAGAAATCACCTTCCAGATACTCTAAAAGGGCAGAGAGGCCTTCGAAGAAAGAAGAGTTAGTTTCGCGTTCAGGAACGGCCTGTTCACAAATTGAAACTGCAGACAACAATGCTGCTAACCTACCAGGTTCATCAAACAAGCGACCAGAAATATTATCGAGAACTTCGGCGTCATAGTGGCCAAGATGTTCAGGTAATCGCCCTCCCCAACGCACATATAATTTATTACCAGGTTCAAATGTCGGACGTTTCTTTTGGCTTAGTCCGCCGCGAACCAATCCGGCGTGGCGTCCATGCTCCTTAGTCAGAACCTGGGCAACAAGATCGTTTTCACCAAATGGTCTTGCCGAGAGAAGAATGCCCTCATCTTCCCAATGAATCATTTATAAAAGCCTCTCGAACGAGGGTGGGAACATTAAGAGAACAAAATATCAAATATATGTCTGAAAGGCCAATTAATTAAACAAGGTCAGTTTAATTAATTCTCAAAATCCAAACCCATTTCACGGTACCGCGCAGGATCATCTGCCCATTTTTCCCGAACCTTTACATAAAGGAAAAGGTGAACTTTGCGTTCCAGTGATTCTTCTAGGTCTTTTTGAGATTTTGAGCGTACAAGTTTGATGGTACGACCACCTTTACCCAAACACATCGCTTTATGAATATCTCTTTGAACGTAAATCGTTTGGGATATTTTAACACTACCATCTTTAAAGTCTTCCCAATTATCTGTTTCTACGGTCAGGTTATATGGTAATTCATCATGCAAATTCAAAAAGAGCTTTTCTCGGGTGACTTCTGCCGCGATTGAACGCATTGGGTGATCTGAGAGTTGGTCTTCAGGGTAGAGCCAGACCCCTTCTTGAACCTGCTTGGCTAAAGAGTCCATTAAATCACGTACACCATCACCCTCTTGTGCTGAAATCATAAAGATTTCAGAAAAGACGCCCATAGCCATGAATTCCTGCGCCAGTAACAACAGTTTTTCCGGGTTTATGGAGTCAATCTTGTTTAGTGCCAAAATCGCCTGACGACCTTGTTTTTTAAGTCCATCTGCGATGACCCGCGTGTCTTCACCAATTTTCTTTCGGCAAGCATCGTGCAAAACAACAATAATTTCGGCATCGCCGGCACCCTTCCAAGCAGAGGAAACCATGGCTCGTTCAAGACGTTTTTTGGGGAGAAAAATCCCTGGGGTATCAACAAAAATCAGTTGTGATTTGTCATGAATGGCAATTCCGCGAATTTGCGATCTGGTTGTCTGAACTTTATGAGTGACAATAGATACTTTGCCCCCCACCATTCTGTTCATTAAGGTTGATTTCCCCGCATTTGGGGCACCGATAAGAGCAATAAAGCCACAACGCGTATCCGAAGGATTCTCTTCAGTCTGTTTTGGATCTTGATCATTCATCAGTTTAGTTGCCATTCTTGTTAATTGATTTCAATAATTCTTTAGCAGCTTCCTGCTCCCCTTTACGCTTAGAGTTTCCATGCCCTAAAGCAGGTTTCAAGCCTTTAACATTTACTTCAATATCAAATACTGGAGCATGAGGAGGTCCAGATCGTCCAATTTCTCTATAAACGGGCAACGGAAGGCCCCTTCCCTGAGCCCACTCCTGTACGGTGGTTTTGGCATCTTGAGGAGGAGAAACATCCTGGTTCAGGAGAATCTCCCAATTGGCTTCAATAAATTTTTGAGCGCTCCCATATCCCCCATCCAGATAAAGTGCGCCAATCAAAGCCTCACAAACATCTGCTTGTAATGCTGGATTTTCTCGCTCACCGCTTTCTTCTTCGCCCTTTGCTAAGGCAATGGATTTTTCAAGTCCTAATTTACAGGCAACCAAAGCCAAGGTTTCTCGTCGAACCAACGCGGTAAAGCGTTTGGCAAGAGAACCTTCACTCTCGTCCGGAAAGTTCCGTAACAGCATGTCAGCAACAACCAGTCCTAAAACCCGGTCACCGAGAAATTCTAAACGCTCATAACTATCCGCAATAATCCGGTTCCGACCACAAGCACTTGGATGGGTAAGAGCTTGTTGAACCAAAGTGAGGTTGCCGAAATTATAATTAAGCTTTTTAGCAACAGCCTTTAAGTCAGCGAAACCCTTTAACTCAATCGATGACATTAAAAATACGTCCAAATCTAATCATTGTTGGCCATTTCCAAACTTCCCACCAGTCACCAACATTTTCTCCATTATCATCACCCCGATGAGAAAAGAAGAGCACATCAGCACGACCGATTAAGTTTTTGAACGGTACAGGGCCAACATTATTTAGCACGCGACTGTCAGAGCTATTGTCACGGTTATCCCCCATAAAGAAGTAATAGCCAATCGGTACAACATAAGGACCAAAATTATCTAAATATTCGTTATCGCTACGTTCCCAAATTAAGTGTTTGACACCATTTGGAAGAGTTTCTTCATATTCTTTTATATTAAGGGGAATATCATTTCGTCCATCACCAATCTGAACAAGTTCACGAGGAGCAACAGTTCCGTTGATATAAAGTTGACCTTGTTTAACCTGAATTTCATCGCCAGGTAGACCGATCAAACGTTTAATGAAATCAATGGATGTATTTGTCGGTTTCCTAAAAACGATTACATCGCCACGCTCCGGTTCCGTACCTAAAATACGACCATCAAAGCTATCGGGGAAAATTACATCTCCATAAGGAAATGAATATCGACTTACGCCATATGAAAACTTGGAAACGAATAAATAATCTCCGATCAAAAGTGTCGGCTTCATTGAACTTGAAGGGATATTAAAAGGTTCAAAGAAAAAGGTTCTAACAGCCAGAGCTATGACAAGAGCATAGGCAACCGTTTTAAATACACTTTCGTCATCTTTGACTTTCTTGATGCCATTAGACTCAGTCGTCATCGTATCGTTTTCCGTTATTTCAACAGGATCTTTGTCTCGTTTGTTCTTTTGACTACCAGCTTTTGGCTTTTGATCGAACATTGATAACTTAATCCTTAAATCCAAAAATCACTCAAGCTCAGCTGATATCAGCACAAAGGCCTGCGCATGGGGGTAGTCGTCAGATATAGTGACATGAAGCCTTGGTGTCATCCCCTCCGGCACCATATTACGCAAATGTTCTGCCGCGGCGCCTTTTAATTCAAGTTGAGGTTGTCCGCCTTCTTTGTTCGTGACCCCAATATCCGTAAATAGAACGCCGTGACGCCATAAGCCAGTTCCAAGTGCTTTTGCACAGGCTTCCTTAACCGCAAACCGTTTTGCAAAAGTTGCGGCAGGATTTGCACGAGATTTTGCCGTTATAGCTTCTTGTTCAGTAAAAACACGGGCAATAAATCGATCGCCAAATTTTTCCAGTGATTTTTCAATCCTCCGGATATCAACAAGATCATTCCCAATTCCAAGGATCATTCGATGAACTTTCCATGTAAAGAGCCTTGCACTTAGTTTCTCGCCCGATCAACAGAATTCACAACAGACATAGCACGAAGGGCCGCAGTAATATCTGCAAGATGTTTAACGTCACTGACTTCGACATCGATCATCATCTCAAAGAAATCCATAGAACGGTGAACAATTTTGAGATTACTGATATTGCCCTGATTTTTGCCGATGACAACTGACAGTCCACCAAGACAACCCGGCTCATTCGCGACGATTAGCTTAAGGCGTCCGGTATGGTGAGGGCCTTCAACTTCGGCTGCATCCCAAGCCACATCAATCCATCGTTCAGGAGTGTCTTGATAATTAACCAGATTATCACAATCAATAGTGTGTATTGTGACTCCCTTACCTGTCGTTACAATACCAACGATGCGATCTCCCGGCAATGGGTGACAACAACGCGCATAATGAACAGCCATACCAGGAATAAGCCCTTTAATAGGAAGAGCATTTTCTTTGGTGCCAGAGGCTTTCGTTTTTTTGCGCTGTGGCGATGCAATATTAGATTTCGGCAGCACCCGAGCACCCGGATAGACAGCAACCAAAACTTCGCGGGCTGTATGATGACCCTGCCCAACACTTGCGTATAGATCATCCGAATCATCCATTCGGAATTTACCTAAGATGCCTTCGATGCCTTTTTCCGTAAATTCATAACCTTCCTGTCGGAAAATCTTCTGAACCATCTGGTGGCCAAGTGAGCTATATTGGTCACGCTCTTGTAACCTTATGTAGCGACGAATACAGGCTTTGGCTTTACCGGAAACAACAAACTTCTCCCAATCAGGCGATGGTTTCTGATTTTTAGACGTCAGTATTTCAACCTGATCTCCGTTGTGCAAAATTGATCTAAAAGGAACCATGCGACCGTTTACTTTGGCGCCGACACAGGTATTTCCGACTTCAGTGTGAACGGCGTAAGCAAAATCAATCGGAGTAGAACCACTTGGCAAAGACAAAAGCGCGCCCTTAGGCGTAAAGCAGAATACTTGGTCCTGGAACATTTCCATTTTGGTATGTTCCAGAAACTCTTCAGGATTTGAAGCGTGATCTAAAATATCAAGGAGTTCGCGAAGCCAACGATATTGGCGTCCCTCCATATGCTCCCCACCCTGTTTGTAGGACCAGTGAGCAGCAACTCCCATTTCTGCAATATCATGCATTTCCTGGGTACGGATTTGAACTTCAATTTTATGACGTTCTGGTCCAATTATGCATGTGTGTATTGACTTATAACCATTTGGTTTAGGGGTCGATATATAATCCTTAAAACGTCCAGGAACGACAGGAAAAGTACCATGAAGAATGCCTAACGCCTGATAACAGGACCCGATATCTTTTACGATTAGCCGGAAGGCCATAATATCAGACAACTGTTCAAAGGTGACGGCCTTACGCTGCATCTTACGCCAAATAGAATAAGGGGCTTTAAGCCTACCAGAAACTTCGCCTTCGATATCGTTATCTTTGATAACTTTGTTCAGTTGATCAATAATCTTTGTTGCAAGATTATCGTCATCTTCGCCTTTAAGGAAATCCAGCCTTTTGACAATGGACTCGTGCGCTTCTGGATTTAGTTGCGCGAAAGAAAGATCTTCCAGTTGATCTTTAAAACGGTGCATCCCAATGCGTTCAGCCAATGGCGCATAAATATCCATTGTCTCGCGCGCGATCCGACGGCGTTTTTCTTCTTTTTTAATAAAATGAAGAGTTTGCATATTATGCAGACGGTCGGCCAGTTTGACCAAAAGAACCCGAATATCGTCTGACATCGCAAGAACAAGCTTACGAAAGTTCTCCGCGTATTTACTTTCTTCGGACTGGAGTTCCAGGCGAGTCAGCTTTGTTACTCCATCAACCAGCCGAGCAATATGAGGCCCAAATGCTTTCTCAACCGTCTCAAGACTGGCTTCAGTATCTTCGACAACGTCGTGGAGTAAAGCAGTAATAATGGAATTGTGATCGAGCTTTAGATCAGTAAGAATCCCAGCAACTTCAACAGGATGAGAAAAATAAGGATCTCCAGACGCACGCTTCTGAGACCCATGATACTTGGTCGCAAATACGTACGCTCTGTTAAGCGCATCTTCGTCAGCGTCATGGTCATAGGACTTGACGCGTTCAACCAGTTCAAACTGACGGATCATAATGGATCAAACAGCCTTTAAAAAAAATTCAGCCTTCCAAAGAATGATACGCCGGGAATTGACGTAGGCCAAGCTCTGGAAGGCTGAATTTATTTGAATTTAGTCGTCGAACGCTATCGGACTATTCAGATTCTTGCTCAAGATCAGTAGGTGTCTCTTCTACTGACATGCCTTCAGCATTGGCAAACTGTTCACCAGCATCAGCTGTAAGCAGAGCTTCTGGGCCAATTGCATCAAATTCTGGTTCATCTTCATCAACTTCAGAGAAGGCAGCTTGCTTTTGCAAGCCCTGAACCAAGGATGCTTTGATTGTGTCGAGACTGATGGTTTCTTCAGCAATTTCACGGAGAGAAACAACAGCATTTTTGTCGTTGTCTCTTTCTACCGTCAATGGAGCACCTGACACGATTTCTCGTGCCCGCTGAGCTGAAAGCATTACGAGCTCAAAGCGATTAGGAACTTTCTCAACGCAATCTTCGACTGTGACGCGTGCCATATATGATAACTCCAGTATCGTAGCTAGAAACTTAATATGCCCCTATCGGGCAATTGAATCGAGGCAATATATGAATCAGATCAATATAAAGCAAGAGTATTCAACAAAATATTACGAATTAACAGTCTTTATTTGAGATTTAACCCTGAGCCCCACTATGAAACTCCATAGTTTCCTGTTCACACGAAATATTTAAGGATAGTTCCTTAGCTGTTTTGCCAATTACGGGGTGGTACCATGTTTCATTAATATCTAATAGCGGTAACAAGACAAAAGCTCTTTCATGCATTCTAGGGTGCGGCAGGATCAAGTGATCATCCGGATCACTAATAATGTCATGATAAGTAATTAAATCTATATCAATTACTCTGGGGGCATTCGGAACCGTTCTAACCCGCCCGAACTCCTCTTCAACACGATGAAGCAGAGCTAACAAATCTTCTGGGGTGAGGTGAGTTTCAATTTCAACAACCCCATTTACATACCAAGGTTGATCTGAAATAGGAACCGGGGCCGATTTCAACCAACGAGAACAGTTCAAGATCTTAAGGCCATACTCTTCGAGCTTTAGTAGTGCTGCTTGACAAGTTTGCAACGGTAAGCCGTATTTTGGACTTTCTAGATTTGCGCCCAGAGCAATAATAATCACTTTTAATGACCTTTTAATGTTTTTTTACTTTAATTTGGCTATTGATGCCCCCTCAAAAGAGAGTAGATTACTATGAGTTGACAACATTTGGATGGTGAAGCGTTTACACTTATTATATTCTCTCTGTCTAGAATTTAACCAACGTATTATGTATTACCGACCTAGATTTAAATAAAAGCATATAAACAAAGGTATTCATTATGAAATTTTATCCTCAAGAACGTGTTGCCCTCTTTATCGATGGCTCCAACCTGTACGCCACAGCCCGGGCGCTCGGTTTCGACATTGATTACAAGCGGCTCCTGTCACTCTTTGCCGAACAATGCAATCTTGTCAGAGCTTATTATTATACCGCATTGATTGAAGATCAGGAGTATTCACCAATACGCCCTCTCGTGGATTGGCTTGATTACAACGGTTACACTATGATTACGAAACCAGCCAAAGAATTTACTGACGCGACTGGTCGACGTAAAGTTAAAGGTAATATGGACATTGAGTTAGCAATCGATGTCATGGAGATGTCAGACCATTTACAACATATCGTTCTTTTCTCTGGAGATGGAGATTTTCGTAAACTGATCGAAGCCGTCCAAAGAAAAGGTGTTCGCGTTACTGTCGTATCCACCGTACGCAGCCAACCTTCAATGATTGCGGATGAACTTCGTCGTCAAGCTGATATTTTTCTGGATTTGGTTGAACTTAAAAGCGAAATTGGTCGGAAAGTATCTGATAATCGACCAGCTCCCCATTCTCCTACTCAAGCAGCTCCGCCAGTTATTCAAGCAATTGCCGATGAAGAATATGGTGATGAATACTACGATGATGATGATGATGAATACGAAGACGAGGTAGATTAAAAATCTCTCTTCTTTAACTTGAGCAAAACAAATAAAGGCTACTTGTGAAAGTAGCCTTTATTTTTCAGATAGGTATAAAAATTTAAATCCGTTTATTATGTAACAATTGATTACCCTTTATCACGCAGGATACGAGATTGTTGACGTTTCCAATCTCGTTCTTTTTCTGTGTTCCGCTTATCTACGGCTTTCTTACCGCGTGCAAATCCCAAGTTTATTTTAGCAATTCCACGATCATTAAAATAAAGCGAAAGAGGTACGATCGTGAAGCCATCGCGACGACACATACCAATCATCTTCGCCAATTCTTTTTTATGGACCAACAGTTTTCGATGGCGTTTTGGTTCATGATTAAAGCGATTAGCCGCTTGCTCATAGATAGGAATATTAGCGTTAATCAAAAAGAATTCACCATTCTCCTCGGTGGCATAGGCCTCCAAGATAGAGGCCTTGCCGGAGCGAAGTGATTTGACCTCTGTGCCAACTAACATCATGCCAGCTTCAAGAGTATCTTCAATTTGGTAATCGTAACGTGCACGGCGATTGACCGCGACGGTTTTCCCCTTACCTGATGTGGCGCTATTCTTTTTGGTTTTGCCCATAAACTTTACCCGTCAATCAATCCTGCATGCGCCATTGCAGAACGAACAAGACCTTCCGTTTTAGGACTTACAGTCAAAAGCGGAAGGCGTAATCTGTTTGCGCCCCACCCTAGAAGGTGCATACCGTACTTTACAGGACCAGGACTAGATTCGATAAACAGAACTTCATGCAAAGGCGTAAGAAGATCATTGATTTTGCTTACCTTCTCAAAATCACCTGCCCACCATGCTTCATGTAAATCGGCACAAAGTCGCGGCGCAATATTTGCCGTTACAGAAATGCACCCATGACCACCAAGTGAAAGGAAGGGTACAATAGTCGCATCTTCACCACTTAGAAGCGTGAAATCATCACCACAAGCAAGTCTTGTACGTACAGGCAGCGCCAAATCTGCAGTCGCATCCTTAACACCTTGAATGCGCGGTAACTCTGATAATCTCTTCAAAGTATCCACATCAACATTTACGATACTACGACCGGGCACATCATAAACAATGATCGGAATATCTGAATTATCATGGATGGCCTTAAAATGTTGATAGAGACCTTCTTGAGAAGGTTTGTTATAATAAGGCGTTACGACAAGTGCAGCGTCAGCACCAACTTTTTGTGCATGTTGAGTGAAGTCGATAGCTTCGCGTGTCGAGTTTGATCCGGCACCTGCAATAACAGGCACCCTTCCCTTTGCGACTTCAAGACAAAGTTCTGTTACACGTTTATGTTCGTCGTGACCTAGGGTTGGCGATTCCCCCGTAGTTCCGACGGGGCATACCGCGTGGCTCCCTTGATCGATCTGCCATTCGACGAAGTTCTGAAACCGCTTCTCATCAACATCACCATTATCAAACATGGGTGTTGCGAGCGCAGGAAAAGAGCCTCTAAAAAGCGGGCCGGTCATAGCGATACCTCAAAATATCATCGTTAAGTGCTCAAAAGGGCCGAATGCCTTAATGAATGGCGGAGAATAGCGAGAGTTTTGCGATGCGAAAAGATAAAATAATACCTCAGATGTAAATTATTTAGATTATGGGTGACTATTGATCAAAAAATACATCAAAAAGGATTCTTTATTTGTCTAATAGCCAGATTGTGATCTCCTTCATATGGCCTCACGCGCGATAGGCTGATAGACTTCGCGTCATGAATTTAACAATGCGCCGGCTTCGGAATATATTGAAAAATAAATCACTCTTAATCGTTGGAATATTTTCCCTATTCTTCAACGGAATACTTTCTCTAGAGAACTTCAATAACGCTGGTACAGCACATGCGGCAGTACCAAACGCATCACAAGATCTCACTAAAGATGGAGCGCTATTCAAATCTGTCAGCCAACATGTAAGACAGAAACAATATACACGCGCCTTTAGTCAGGCAGAACAAATTAGCAATCCTTTATTACTCGAGGTTGCTCTTTGGCTGGCACTTTCCAATGATGTTGGTGTTGGAAATTACGACAGTTTACATAACTTTCTGGCGGAACCTTATAATTGGCCTCGACAAAGTATTCTACGTCGGAGTGCAGAAACACAACTTCCAGCTAATTTATCTAACAATGAGATTATTGATTGGTTCAATACCGATACCCCAAAAAGTTTAGAAGGTTTGATCCGGTATATTTCAGCCCTCGAAAATATAGGTAAAATCACAAACCTTGATGCGGAAAGAAAAATAAAAACTTTCTGGAAAACCGCCTACCTCGGAAAAACGGACGAAAATAAATTCCTCAATAGATTTGATAAAATTATTCAACAAGATGATCACGTAAAACGTTTGGATCTATTAATATGGAACAAGCACTATATTGCAGCAGACAGGCAGCTTAAAAGGGTTCCAAAGGGATATCAGAGACTTGGTAAGGCAAGGATAGCTCTTCTTAAAAACAAGGGTAATGTTGACAGTCTTCTCAAAAGTGTCCCTGCGAACCTCAAGAACGATCCTGGTTTAATTTATGCCCGGGCTAAGTGGCGCTTACGAGCAAATAGAAATGACGAAACGATCGCTTTACTTGATCCACCTATTGCAAACGCTCCTCAACCTGATAAGTGGTGGCCTCTACGCCATTGGGCAGCAAGAAAACTGCTCATAAAAAAGAACTATAAAAAAGCTTATAGGATTGCTTCTGCTCATGGCATGAAAAGTGGTGTTGGTTTTGCCGAAGGGGAGTGGCTCACGGGATGGATAGCACTTCGTAAACTTGGTATGCCAAGGAGAGCCTACACGCACTTTCATCAACTATATGACGGCGTAAAGTCCCCTATTAGCAAAGCGAGAGCAGCCTATTGGGCCGGACGTGCAGCCAAAGATATCGGTCATGACGATTGGGCGAAAAGGTGGTTCACTATCGCTGCATCACACACCACAACATTTTACGGACAGCAAGCAGGATATGAGCTTGGAAGCCACCCAAATATTCCTAAAAATCCTGAGCTAACAATTACTCCAGAACAAAAAATAGCCTTTAGCGATAAAAAAATCGTCAAAACCATTCAGCTTTTACATAAGCTTGGCGAAGACAAATTGGTTACGACATTTCTTACCCGCCTAAGGCTCGATGCCAAAAGTAAAGAAGATCATATACTTGCGGCTAATCTGGCAAATAAAGTGGGCCACCCTAATATAGCTCTGAGAACAGCAAAATCAGCACGCCAGAAGGGTATCTTATTACCAGGACTTCTTTACCCTGACCTTGCAATTACTATCCCAGAATCCTCAAATACAGAGCCTGCACTTATACTTGCTCTCATTCGTCAAGAGAGTGAGTTTAATCAAAAAGCCATCAGCCATGCCGGAGCACGTGGTCTGATGCAGTTAATGCCTGCAACGGCCAAATCCGTCGCAAAGAAGGAAAAAGTAACGTACAAAAAGCAAAACCTTACCGCTGATCCGTCTTATAATATCAAACTTGGTTCAGCATATCTCTCAGAATTAGTTCGTACCTTTGATGGCTCCTACATCATGGCTTTAGCTGGATACAATGCTGGCCCACACCGTGTTAAGACGTGGGTAAAAGATTATGGTGATCCTAGAGATCCCAACATTGATATTATCGACTGGATGGAACAAATTCCTTTTAATGAGACACGTAATTATGTCCAAAGGATACTGGAAAGCCACATTATTTACCGAGACAGGTTAAATGAAAATAGCACGATAACGTCCGATATGAGCAACCTCCCTTATTCACTATGGGGGCATCCTCACTCGGGGAGCTAAATCACTTAACCTGATCATTAATTTGTACAATTCTCACTAATATCAAAGGGCATATAAATGCAATCTTCTCCCATAAAAGCCTTTGTCTTTGATGCTTACGGGACTCTTCTTGATGTGCATTCTGCAGCAAGGAATGCTATGGACGATCTTGGCAAGAATGGTGAAGCGGTTTCAGATATCTGGCGGACCAAACAACTTGAATACACCTGGTTGCGAAGCCTAATGGAAAAGCATTGTGATTTTTGGCAAATAACATCCGATGCTTTGAGATACGCCCTACGTTATCATGATATGGAAAGTGACCGTCTCCACGACAGGCTCATGTCGTTATATCTGGAACTCACAGCCTATGATGATGCTCTAAAGACTGTTAAGCTCCTTAAAAGCGCTGGGTATCCGACATTAATACTAAGCAATGGCTCTCAAAATATGTTGGATAAAGCACTTGAACACTCTGGCTTAGCAGCAGATATAGACAGGGCAATTTCAATTGATGAGATTGAAATTTATAAACCTAGTCCCTCTGTATATAAGCTTGTCACGGATCAAATGAAATGCACGCCCTCTGAAATTCTGTTTGTTTCAGCAAATGCCTGGGATGTTGCTGGTGCTAACTCTTATGGTTTTCGTGTTGCATGGATCAATCGCTTCAAACGCCCTCAAGAAATTCTCCCTGGTGGGCCAGAATTCATTATTGACAGCTTGTCCGAACTTGAACAGCTTATAACGACTTAAACGAGCAATATATAAGTGATTTTATTATGCATATTCAAGAATTGCCAAACTTTGATGACGTACTCGATGCCCAAAAGAAATTATTAGGTAAAGCTGTCAAAACTCCCTTACTTGAAAATGCAGCCCTAAATGAACTCACTGGAGGTCGTATATTCCTTAAATCGGAAGTACAACAGCACACTGGATCTTTTAAATTTCGAGGCGCCTATAACTTTATATGTCGACTTAATTCTCAACAAAAAAAGCAGGGGCTGATTTCTTATTCATCGGGAAATCATGCACAAGGAGTAGCCTATGCGGCAAAGCTCTTGGGCGTTAAAGCCACAATCATAATGCCAAGCGACGCACCTGTAATAAAAATCAATAACACCCGAGGTTTTGGGGCAGAAGTTATATTGTATGATAGGTTTAATGAAGATCGTGAGGTTATTGGTAACCAAATTATTGCAAAGACGAATGCTATACTCATCCCACCGTATGATCACCCCTATATCATTGGCGGGCAAGGAACTTGCGGACTTGAAATTATCGAGCAAGTAAAAGAACATGGAATCCAACTTGATGCAGCTGTCATTTGTTGTGGAGGTGGCGGATTAACGTCAGGCTCAGCACTTGCTATAAAGAAACTATCGCCACAAACTAAAGTCTATAGCGCAGAACCCAAAGGCTTTGATGATACAGCACGATCTATCTCAACAGGGCGGCGTGAAAGTGTATCACCTGAAGCACGGTCAATATGTGATGCTGTTTTAACGCCAACACCAGGCGAAATCACTTTTGCAATCAATCGTGAACTAATCGAAAAAGGACTGGTTGTTTCAGACGACGAAGTACGGCGTGCTGTGAGCTTTGCCTTTAATACATTAAAGCTTGTCGTTGAACCGGGCGGAGCCGTCGCCCTTGCTGCTATAATATATCAAAGAATCAAGACAAGGAAAAAAGCCATCGCCCTCACCCTTTCTGGTGGGAACGTTGATCCATCAAGGTTTATAGAATGTCTCGAAGGTAATTAGTTGTTATTCCAGGAAGACCCATAAGTATTTGGCTTCTTCTCTACGGCTTTAACATCAGTTTTAACTTCTGTAATGCCTGAAGTTGGTTGTGTACCGCTACCATTTGCAAAAGAACTGTCACCAGTTGTGGCCGTTACCTCTGTAGTTGTTGTCCCAGATGTTGGTTGGACAGTAACAGGTGTCGACGTTTTTTCAGAAAATTTCTCTGCAACATTTGATGTTACAGCCTTAGGTGCGTGTTCTGAAATTCGGCGGAATTGTCCTTCGACTTGTGCACCTGCTTCTATTGCAATGGATTTATGCATAATATCGCCTATTACTTTAGCCGTGCTGGCCAAAGTAATAGTGGTTGCATTTAGCTGACCGCTGACCATACCACAAACACGAATTTCTTCAGCATTTACAGAACCTGTTACCACAGCTTTTTCACCAATAGTCACACTCCGGCACGTAACATCCCCTTGAACAGTACCATCAATCTGTAAATCGCCCACAGAGGATAAATCCCCTGTTAAATTTAAATCTGGGCTTAATATTGATGGTATGCCTGAAGCCTCTATTTTTTTTGAAGGAGAATCAGATTTCACCACGTTGTTATTTTTCTTATTGGACTTTGAAAACATTTCTACCTGCCAAAATAAATTTACGAGGATCTACGGGCTTACCATTGTATAGAACTTCATAGTGAACGTGCGGCCCTGTACTACGTCCAGAATTACCGAGTAACGCAATTTTTTCTCTATGAGAAACTTCTTGCCCTTGTTTTACAAGCAATTTTCTTAAATGACCATACCGTGTTCTGATACCATTACCATGATCTATTTCGACCATACGACCGTAACGACCGCGCCAACCTGAATACACAACCTTTCCTGGAGCAGGAGCATATACAGAAGATTTCATAGGAGCCGCCATGTCCAAACCGTTATGAACAGAGGTCTTCCCCGTCACAGGGTCACGGCGTTTACCAAATGAACTGGTAATACGGTACTGATCAATAGGCGTTGTGAGAGGAAGTTTTGCGACAACTTCTTGTAAAGTTTCCCAACGTGTTAACTGCATATCCAGAAGATTAACAGACTGCTCGTAATCTGCGCTTTCCTGAACTTCATCCACAGGTAGGTATGGCCCGCCTTGCCCAGTCTGTAGATCTTCCGAGCCCAAAAGTTTATCTAAATTAAGGCCTGTCATTTCTACAGTTTTTTCAATTACATCAAGGCTATATTTAGAACGTTCAGTTAAACGAACAAGTAATTCTCTTTGAATGTTAGATACTTCAACCAAAGAATTTTTAAGTTGATCTACTTCGCCTTCAAGCCCTTGATTATTTTTTCTGTACATATTTAGAATTGAAGCCTGTTGGACCAATTGGGTATTAGTATGATCAACATCTTCAAGAGCGACACGCCTAGCTTCCTCTAGAGAAGCCATTTGCTGTTGTTGCGCCCCAATCAACTCTTCTTGTTCTGCCAACTCATCTTTTAAGTCGAGAATTTCATCTTTTAAGTTAGTGACTTGGGTAAGGATAACTTCACGATTTTCTTCTAAACCTACTTTGGCATTAACAACGTCTTTAAGTTCTCTTTGAATTTTAAGTAATTTTCCGCCAAGCATTTTGCCGGCTGCCGCAGTTTTATTTCGCTCTTCTTCAGAAGTTGCTAATACCTGACGTAACTGAATAGCCTGATTTTCCAATGCAGCACTTTGCCCTGCTATGGTTTGCAGGTCATCTTCAAACTGCTCAAGCTTGTCTTCAAGAGCCTGACGGGCAAGCGCTACCCGCGCTCTTTCGGTTTCAGAGTTTTTAAGTTTCACAGCCTTAGATTTGGCTGATTCATTAACCTCTGTACCGTCCAGGAGACTGATCAACTGTTCTTGGTTTTCCTGAAGATCATTTGTGATTTTAGAAAACTGGGTATGGTATTCACCTACTTGTTGAAGTAACCCAAAGTAATCCAATTTTTGTTCTTCAATTATCAGATCTTTATTTGCCAGACGCTGCTCAGTTAAAAGCATCGTTCCAGAAGTAAACGCAATCCATCCCGTCAGCGCCAATAAACTTGTCGCCAGTACTTTCTGAAAAACTGGTGTTAGCCGGATAAAACGAACTTGATCATGAGAACGGATATGAATTTCTCGTGGTGCGAATATTTGATCAATTTTAAGATTCGCTTTGTGCATAAAGTCTTGCACACCCATCCCCCTCTTTATTGGTTGCTATAATCCAACAATGGATCCATCAGTTTAATGTGGCAAAAGCAACAAATAATATTAAAACATATACAACTTTGGACGAATTTATACCCGATGCTTCTCATCATTTCAAAGGGAAAGGACAAAAGGACGATAGAAAGGTTAATATCATAAAACTCATTGATACTATCGGCCTATAAACTTTCGATTATAAATCCTTTTCTAAAAGACTTGTATGAAACATCATAGTGTTCATAAATTAAAAGAAAAATAACATATATTGACAGCTTATGATACCTAAAGGATTAAGTATCATATTTTGAATATAGTGAGTGAAAACATTAACGATATGGCAGAAATTTTAAACGGCGATCTTAATCATCAAAGAGACGATAATTTTGATTGGATTCGCCGATACGATGTCGATGTACCTTATTTGTTTAACACTCAAGTCGTTCAAAAATTATTTGATTGGTGGTGTTCTTTCCACCCTAACCTACCCAACCGGCAAGATTTTAACATTTCAGATCATAGCTCGATTGCCTCACATTTATATTTAATTAAATTACATGAGAACAATTCTTTTGAATATCGTTTGAACGGTGAGAATGTCATAAATCTTGTTGGTTACTCTATGAAGGGGATTATTTTCGACAAGACATCAACATCTCCCAGTCAACGTGTGCTAGCCCAATATTGTGAAGAGGTAATGTCATCCCAAGTTTGCAAACGATGTACCGGAGAAATCAGGCTTAGTGACACAAGGAAAGTTGCTTTTGAATCTTTAGACTGTCCTCTTATAAACGAAAATAATGAAGTCGGTTATACACTTGGTGTAATGTCGACAATAGAAAATCTATAACACCATCTCAAGGTTGCTATTCACACACAAACCCACTTTTATCAGTATTTGTTTACTTTATAGCAACACTTGTATGAACAAATTTACAGGTGACAAATTTAATTCCGGTTAATGAACAAATTTAGGAATATCGATATGCTTGGGTCGGGGGACCACCGAAAAACAACAATTTGGACTTTGAGAAAAATCCTATTCTTAATTGGGTTGCTGGCTTCAGTCGCAATTGTCGCTGCTCAATTTTGGTCTTTTGAGAAATATAAAAACTTTTCTTTAGATACACTCAACAAAGAAAGTACAAATCAGTTTCAACTTATGGTTCTGGAACGTATTCGGCAAAAATACGAACCAAAGCTATTAACCTTAGGATCTGATTGGGCTCGGTATAAATTTCTCGTCAAGGCAATGAAAGACAACAAGCCAGAAGAAATTGCTACTTTCGACAAATGGTACCGCGATAACAAAGAAATTCAAACTGGTGAAATCGATCTTATCTCGACCCATTTCTTTACCCCCGACATGGATCATATTACTTCTTCTCAAGCCGGGAGTATTACAGATAACAAGACCATTCTCGAAGAGTTAAAAGCGAGAGATAAAAAAGATAAAAGAAAACCGATTAGTTATATATGGGCAGATCCAAATGGTCGTCCTGTACATTCTACTATCTTTCCAATTGGGGGCTTTAAAGTTACAGGCTTTGTTGAGCTCGTAACCAATCCAATGCACTACCTTGAAGGTATCAGTGAAACTTTAGGGGCCGATATTACAATTTATGACCCTTCAAACAACGAGACAGGCTTTGCTTTCTCCGAAACAAGAACAATTCCTGAACAGCAAGAAGAGCCAGAAGAAGGAGATTCTTCTGGTGAGTCTACACCACCGGAAGAAGAAGAAACTGTAAAGACAGAAGAAATAAGCGAAATACTAGAGGCCCCACCAACAGCAGAATTAGAGGATGGTCTTCAATTAGAAGGTTCAACCGCATACATCACCGCCAGCTTAATTGGAAGCCATAATATGTTATGGGCCCGTGCAACCTTAGTTCGGGATGTAAGTGATTTTGCCAATGGTTCAGAACAACTCACTCAAGATGCGATCAAAGTTTTGGCTGGTGTGTTCTTAGCGACATGGTTACTCGCTTTTCTAATGTTGAGATTTGCTGTTTTTGGCAAACTCAAAGCCTTCGCAAAAGCCATGACATCGATCAGCAAAGGTGAAGTAGACATCGAGCCACCTGTTGTTGGGCCAGATGAGTTTAGAACAATGGCAACAGCTCTAGACCAACTCAGCAACAGCGTAGCTGAAGTGTTTCAATTACAAAACATGGTAGAAACTAGCCCTATGGCAACTGTGATGGTAAATAAAGACGGTTTAATCTCTTTTGCCAACCATCGAGCCCGCAGATACATCAATGATGAAGATGCTGACATTGATCTCACAGGAAATAGCGGTAACTTTTTCCAACTTGAACAAGATGATTTCATCTCTCTTACAGCCCCTGAAAGCTTACCAAGCACTCGTTTGATCACATTCAGTAATAAGCTGCTGGAAGTAGCTGCCTCTGCTGTTGTTGGAAACAACGGAGAATTTACGGCCTGCATGTTTACATGGCAGAATGTCACCGAGAGAGAAAACAACCGTGAAGCAGCTGGAGAGCTTATTAATAATGTGCGTCGGGTTGCCGATCGAGTGAGTGAACTATCGCGAAATGTAGAAGAAACATCGACATCTTTAAATACTCAGTCCCAAACGGTTACTGAACAAGCGCAAAACACGCAACACCTCGCCCAAAACGGTTATGATTCCGCACAAGGTGTAACGCAAACAACAGAAACGATGTCTGGCGACATAAGAACGATCAACAACGAGTCTGATCATGCCCGAACCACATCAAATGAAGCTTTAAACCAACTGGCTAAAGCATCTGAAACAGTTAATCAGCTCCGTGAATCAAGTGAGAGTATCAGTAAAATCAACGAAATGATTACGACCATCACCAATCAGACAAAAATTCTGGCTATGAATGCAACGATCGAGGCTGCTCGTGCCGGAGAAGCCGGACGCGGATTTGGTGTTGTTGCATCAGAAGTGAAGGCTCTTGCAGAAGAAACAGCCTCAGCAACAGATCAAGTTGCTGCGATGATTAAAGAACTTCAACTTCATGCCCAAGCAACAACAGACACTATGGAATCGATTGATGTCGTGATGCAACAAGTCGGAGAAACCCAAAACAAAATTTCAGATTCAATAAACGAACAGGACCGTGCTGCTGGCGAGATTGCCCAAAACATTGAAAGTATGGCCCAAGGTTCCCGTCAAATCGTCGATTTGGTCAATGATGTACACAGGCAATCCATTGATACCGGAAGTTCCGCACAAAGCCTTTTGGGAACGTCCAAAGAGTTGGCTGAAGAAGCGGCTAAACTCAACGAACGTTTAACTGAATACCAAATGCATCTCGATCAAGGATAGTCTCTGAACTTTAATCCTGATTAGAATTTTATTAAAAGTATAGCCCTGCTCTTCTCAAAAAGGTGGGGCTATACTTTTATGATTGATCAAATCCGTGAAAACTCACGTTCAACCAATCCTGTTGTTGTAATTTTCATATGGCTCATGCGCCGGGCTGCATAGTTCTGACGCCAACTCAGCATTTTTTGCGTATAGAGTAAAATCGTTTCGAGATAGGCCTTATCATCAGCTAAATTCATCTCTTCTTCCGGATCTGACCTCAAATCAAACAAAAGCGGCGGAAGACTGGTAAAGTGGACGTATTTAAAATTGTCATCACGAATAATGGTCATAACACATTGGTCACTTGTCAGATCAAATCTTTGTTCTGCGGAAAAGTATTCCAGATCCCTAAAGTCAAATTCCCAGTGTACTTCACTTCGCCATTTATCTGGATTAGTTCCTTCTAAAAAAGGACGTAAGGAATGCCCGTCACATTGCATAGGTATTTTCGTTTCCATAAGATCCAGAACTGTCGGCATAATATCAATCGCTTCACTAAAATGACTATCAACGACCCTTCCTCTGGAATCGTCAGCCTCAGTTCGCGGATCCCGAATAATCAAAGGTATATGGCAACTTTCGTCAAAATATCCAAGTTTACCCCATAACCAATGATCTCCGAGTTGCTCGGCATGATCGGAAGTAAAGATGATAAGCGTTTGGTCATATTGTCCAGTATCTTTCAGGGTTTGAATTACGTTGCCAATTTGGTCATCTACTTCCGAAATTAGCCCGTAATAAGCTGCCCGCATCTGTTTAACTTCGTGATCAGGTAGATCCCTTACATTATAATCATGCCCCATATACGCACCGTTAGTAGCCATCTTATCCAACGCATAGTTTAGGTAAGGGTGTTGCCCTTTTTCAATATCAACACTCTCGGACCGGTGCGGCATGTCGATATCATTTGGATCATACATTCTGTTATAAGGTTCCGGCGCAAACAATGGGGGATGCGGCCTTAAAAACACCCCGTGAAGGAACCAAGGCTCACGATGGACTTTTATGTAATTAACAAGTTTGCTCGCGATAAAAGCCGTATCACTGCTGTCTTTATCATACCGAGGAGCTGCATAGCTTTGCCCTCTCTCCTTCGCTCCAGGATAATCTTTCTGACCCAAAGTTATATCAAACTGGTTTTCAGGCAACTGGTACCCTTTTTCTTCCAATTCACCAAACCAATCCACTGCCATCTCTTCACTAACAAGCGATCCCACGCAAAAACCGGGCATAACACCGCAATAGGTTTTTAAATTGGGATCGTTGGCGTCTAAACCTCTGGGATCTATCGGAGTGTCGGTATAGCCATATAGAGTTGGCTCATATCCTTTTTTGCGCGCCTCCAGAGCAATATTTGTAAAGGTGTTGTCTAACGGTGTTCCATTTGAAACATGACGATGGTTCATGGCATACATGGAGGTAAGCAGAGATGTTCTTGAGGGGCCACAGGGCACACATTGGGTATAGTGTTTGCGAAATGCTACACCATCAGAGGCCAGTAGATCCAAGTTAGGCGTTTGTACCATATGCCCCGCCGATGAAAGACACTCTGCACGCCATTGATCAACAGAGATCAACAAAATATTCCTGATTTTTCTATCGTCCATATTTTTACCTGAATTTTCGTGTGGCTTATTGCTCAATTGATCATTTAATAATTGAGGTACTGTGAATTAATTTAAAAGCTTTCTCCATGGAAAATATAGATCCACTTTGCAAATAATCTGCAATCCACCAATCCTTTTGAGGCCGAATAAAAAAATAGCCTCAAAAAATGAGGCTATTTTCAAAACACTTTCTATGGCTTTTTTTTAGGGCTTTCCTGTAATGGGTTCAGTTAAACACCCGAGTATTCCTAATTTGCTCTTATCGTTATTTCCGTAGGCCTTATGGCATTCCAAAATATCGTCAACGGCCTTGGCATAAATAACATTCCATTGTGCTTGACTATGAAAATTACCAACGGGCATAAAGTGCGATGCAGGATAAGTTTGGGCCCATTCATCCGCATTCGCTATTTCAGCCAATCCCGTGGCTTCTTCTGTGCCTTGCCCACTGGTGAACTGAACACCAAGGCGATGACACCCCACACAAGGGTTATTGCGGGTACTTAGAGAAACAGGTTTCCAATCTTTAAAGTCTTGACCGAGGTGTTTGTACCAACCTTCTGGATCTGTTGGAACATGCTCCCATACCTGACCAATGAAAGGACTATACATAAACGGATCGTTGTCGTGACATCCACCACAATCATCTTTTGCTGTTTGTGCTGGTGTGTTCCAGATAGCCTTAACTTTTTTATAGTCTTTTGCTTTTGCAATTTTCATTGGCGATGGGACAAGTGTTCCATCAATAGGTTGCCCATTTTTTCCTGCTGCTTGGAACCAACATGTACTCCCGTCTTTAGCATTATGAGCAACGATATCTATTTCATCATATAAAACACTGCTTTCTGTACGTATTTTCTTTTGCCGGCATAAAGCCGCTACTTGTGCATCACCAACAGACAAATTCAAAACCCGTGAATAAGGAATGCACTGTCCATCTGAGTTTTTGCCAAGTGGCAATAATGATGGGCGATCACAATCCATATCGGGATAATAAGAATTCGGTGTTTGCCCACCATTAATGGTAATGGGGATCAAGGCTCCTGTTTGACAGCTAAACGCGGGGAGATCTCTAATAGCCGCAGCACACATATTTCCATAAGAAGCCGACGTTTGCCCTTTTCCTTTATGTGACGATTTTTGTGGATTTTCATGCGGTGTACAACTAACAAGAAGGATAAGAGAACTGGTCGTAAAAGTTCTTAAAACGAAGTTGATAAAGAGTTTTTTCATGCGACCATTCCTGGCTGTTTAAGTATGGCGTCTCTTACGGCCTCATAATACCGAATATACCCTGTACAACGACAAATGTGATCCTTTAGAGCATCGTCAATTACCTGGTCGAGATCAGAATGAGGCACAGGGCTGTCCAATAAACGATCCCAAAGTGTCATGGCCGCCATCAAAAAACCCGATGTGCAGTATCCACATTGGAAAGAGAAATGATCGAGAAAAGCTTGCTGCAAAGGATGAAGATGCCCGTTTTGTTCGACACCTTCGATTGTATGTACTTCGACACCTTCCAACGATGAAAGAGGTGTTGAACAAGCAATCATAGGCTCAAGAGGTGCACCGGGTTGTCTACGAACAGATACGGTACAGGCGCGACATACGCCAATACCACAACAAAATTTCGTGCCTGTGAGGTCTAAATCTTCTTGAAGATAATTTACGAGCGGTAGATCAGAATCCTCGCCTGAAGCAACCACAGGCGTGCCATTTACTGTGAAATGAATATTATCCATTGGTCCCCATCCCCTTTCTGATTTTTTCAGCTGTTATCGGTAAATCTCTAAATCGTACCTTCGTTGCGTCGTAGAGGGCATTAGAAATCGCAGGTGCCACCGAGCACATAACGGCTTCGGCAATCCCCTTGGCTGTTTTATCTTTATCAACAGGTGGGAGAGTGATTAATTCTTGCTCTTTAAGGGCGACATCCCGCGAAAGCGGGACAAAATATCGGTTCAGGTTCCAATCCCCATCTGCAGGACCACCTGGGCCAGCGGGCATGTCTTCAAGTAAACTATACCCGATAGCCATCGACACACCGCCTTGGCTTTGCCCCGACACAAGTTCTTCTGTAATAATTTTCCCAGCGTTCAGAACAGAAAGAGACTTGCGAACAACCGTATCCCCGGAGTGCGGATCAACGGTTAGTCCGATCAGATTACCGCAAGGCGCGTAGGTCGTTCTTGAATACCGTGAAGACCACGGAGTTGGATAATCACCTGTTTTTGCATGTCTTCGGATAACTTCTGGCTCTGTTTTCTTGGCCTTATATATCGCCAAACCATCAATTTTCCATCGAAACCGCTCAGAGTTAACCGTAAAATCAGCTTTGACCCAAATTTCCTGGAAATAAGCATGAACCAATGCGGCTTTGACACCGCCACTTTGATGAATTTGTTCACCAATTTTTTTCATTGGGATTGGCGGTAAATTTAAATCTTTGGTTGTCGCCATCCCATTTACACAAACAATTTGGCTGGCTGGGATATCCTTTTTGCCCCAAATTTTACGTGCAGCAGGTATAATTCCGGTATCAAGTAGTACCTTTGATGCCTGATCGATGGCATGTACCTGATGAAAAGCGGTTAGACATGCACTTGAAGATCCAACACCATTCGCGGTCCATGCGGGGTCTTGCCAATTATCATTGCCCGTCGTTTGCATATCGAGAACCGGATAAAGGTCGGGGTTGCCCATATCAATCGTAGAAGCATTATGCCCCAGCTGATCAGCCGTCGAAACAGCCAGCGTTGTTGCAGAACCATTGCCCATATCGACGGCATTGGTTTTGACAATCAAGTTACCTTCTTCATCTATTTCAACATAACCGATAAGGCCGTCACCGGAAGTCCCATAAGCCTGCATCGACATGGCAAAGCCAACGCCGTATAGCAGGCCCTTTTTTTGCCAGTATTTGCGGTCTTTTTTTCGATTTTTCCATATGGCGTGCTGTTCAGAAGTCTCTAAAATTTCAGACAGCTGGAGTTTTTCTGTTATGGGGCCGCCAACAACGGTTTTTTCACCCTCGGATAGAATATTCTTTTTGCGAAGTTCAATGGGGTCCCAATCATTATCCTTTGCGATATCATCCAGTAGAGTTTCAATGGCAAAAAATGCCTGCGGTCCGCCAAAACCGCGTTGTGAACCCGATGAGATATTCGGGGTATAGCGCGCATTGGAAGAGATTGCAGCCTTTGGAATAATGTAAGATCCGCCCGCGCAAAGCCCGGCCAGCTGTGCAACCCAGGGGCTTAAGTTTTCACGACCTCCTCCGTCAAAGGACATGGATATATCGAGCGCCTGTAATTTCCCATTAGCATCCACCGAGAGGCTTTCTTTCAATTCACACGGATGGCGTTTAAGCCCCGCCTGAAATTGCTCAAATCTATCATAGGCCAAACGAATGGGGTTGCCCTGCGCGTAGGCCGCTGCAATGGCAAGGTTTAAAGTGAAAACAGATCGGTCTCGCCCTCCAAAGCCACCTCCGGGATAACAGGAAACCAGATTAATGGTTTTGACCTCGACAATAGGGTTCGGGCCAGAGAACATTTCCAATACATCCTCAACATCAGGATCAGGAGATTGAGTGCCGACGACAAGGTTAAGTGTTTTATTGGCCGCATCGTACCAGCCAAGGCCTGATTCAGGCTCCATAAACATCGGGTCCATGGCCTGCATGGAGCAAGAAGCCTGATAGGTCTTCCAACGCCCCGAAGCCATTTCGTACTCAATTTGAGAGCGATAAACACTGGCCACATCATCGTAGCTGTCTTCCCCCCCATTTTTGGCGTAGGAAAAAATATCTTCTCCGCCATCAGGAGCGGCCACACGGACATAATTTGTCAAAGGCTGGAAGGGAAATACCGGATTATTTCGGGGGTTATCCTCGTAAATCTGAAAATCGGGATTAAATTGTACCGCATTGTTGGCCGTGCGATAGGCTCTGCGATCCGAAAAAATTAAGAAAGCGACAGGTTGACCATAAAAATTAGCCCGCTTTCCCTTGGGCACAATAAAGGGCCAGGTCAGAGAATTTGGTCGTTCGACTTCTATATCCTGATCAAGCGTCTGATTGTCTTCGTTGTATTCGTCACTTGTCATGTTCGGGCGAAGGATCTTATCAGCCACCCGATCACCATAAAGGATTTCAATTGGCTGAGAGCTTTCTGGAATTAATGATAAGTCCAGACCCTTAAAGGGATTTTCAACATCTGTTGCCCGAATAATCATCACGGGATGTTCAACTTTAGGCCAGCCCGGCATATTCCAGGAGTGATAATCCCGGGCAAAAACCTTTTGCCCCCTGACCTTAACCAAACCATCAATGCGATATCGTGCTTTGCCAGGTGATTTAGACCAGTTACCAGTCATTGAAGAAGTAATTACGTCAGTTTCATCCGCAAGCAATTGGGTGACAGGAATGATATTTACCGTAAAGGAAACACCTGCAACTGTTTTAATGAAACTTCGGCGCGTCATGGAAAACGCGTTTTTTGTCATGATTTCTCCCCTGCAAAAAGCTATCAATCGGACAATTTGTTGTCTCTATGAATAGAATTTACAGTGAAGCACTCAATTGGTTTATGCTTGGTAAATTATTCTATACTTTTACACGTAAAGTAAGAAAATTATCATTTATAATGTAAAAAGGGTGACAAGTAATGTCACCCTTTTCGATAAGATACTGGTTTGAAGACCAGTTTAATCCATGCGTCCTATTAATCAGCGTATTTGGCAATAGTGCCAAGAACTTCTTCTTTCACCTCTGCCCCTTTGATTTTCATTAAAATTTTATGGTTGCGGCAACCATCCCATTCTGTGGAAGGGCCAGGGTGTCCAGCAGGTTTAATAAGGGTTTGGCCAATCGCAGGACCTTCACAGCTTACGCGCACCGCGGCATCGATAGAGCAAAAAAGATCGGGATTGACGTAATAGGCTGTTGCGCAAGGATCATGGAAATAACAACCGTCGATACCAAACGCACCATTATAGAAATTAAAATAAAGGTCCGCTGCATCAAGCAAAAATCCACCGATACGGGGAGCTTTCAGAGCTAAATCCTCGGCTTCTTTTCTCCCCAGTATAACTTGGTGTGTTACATCCAGACCAGCCATAACCATTGGCCAATCAGCGCGGAAGACGATATCAGCAGCGTGAGGATCATTAAAAATATTGGCCTCGGCAACAGCAGAAATATTACCATATTCCTTTGCCGCTCCGCCCATAATGATGACCTGTTTGACCAAAGGTGCAATCCCCGGATCCATACGGAACGCCATCGCCAGATTGGTGAGTGGGCCAACCGCAATAATCGTGACCTCTCCCGGTTGTTTTCGAACGGAATCGATAATAAATTGCGGTGCATAGATTTTTTCAATCACGCCTTTGGGATCAGGGAGATTAATATCACCAAATCCGTCAGCGCCGTGAATAAAAGTTGGAAAGCCCTTATGCGGCGCAACCATTGGACCAGAGGCCCCCTGAAAAACAGGAATGTCCTGTCCCGCCATTTCAGCGAGAATTTTAGCGTTCTTGGCTGCAATTTCTACAGGAACATTACCAAAAACCGTTGTCATCCCGATCAGGTTTATTTCAGGGTGATAAAGCGCGTGATGAATGGCAAAGGCATCATCAATCCCAGGGTCGGTATCAAAAATAACTGGATTTTTCATTTCACGCTCCCACTCTGCTGGCTTAAAAATAATTCGACTTCTTGCGCGGTTGGTATTGCTATTGATGCCCCCGCCTTGGTAACCGCCAGCGCTGAGGCAGCACTTGCTCTTTTCATTGCAACACTCAGGTCCATGCCGTTTGCAATGGAAGAGAGAATATACCCAACAAAAGTATCACCGGCACCCGTTGTATCCACAGCCTCGACCCTAAAGGCCGGAACCTCTATGACACCATCCGGGTGATAGCAGATCGCACCCTTTGTCCCCTGCGTGACAATAACCAAAGGACAAAGATCAGAGAGTTTACCCTGATCCCCTCCCAGCTTGGCCTCGGCCAATTCGGCGGCTTCAATGTCATTTACGATAAGGAGATCAATATCTTCATAAGGAAGATCCTTGGCATTCAAATCAAACGGGGCTGGATTGACAGCAATCTTTGCCCCACGGGACTTTGCCAAAACAATCATTTCTTTTAAATTGGGCATTTCGTTTTGAAATAATACCCAGCTATCCGGCTCAATCGCATCAAAGCTTTTTGTCAAATCGGACAATTCAAGGGCTTCATTCGCTCCAGGGAAAAGCAAAATACAATTTTCGGCGTTATCATCAACCTGGATCAAGGCATGGCCCGTCGGTACGGGCAAGACAGAGATAGCCTCTATTCCAACTGCAGAATTAGCCATTTCTTCTAAAATCCATTGATGATCATCACCAATCGCCCCGACATGCTGCACGGCCTCACCTGCCTTGGATAAAGCAATCGACTGATTGGCCCCTTTTCCACCTAAAACTCTTTGATAAGAAACTGTTTGAAGGGTTTCCCCGGGCTTTACGAAATATGGAACCCGATAGACATGATCAACATTAATAGAACCGACATTCGTAATAAGCTTTTTCTGCACGGCTTTCTTTCTCAAAATATATAAATTCGAATTGAATAATCATATACAGCCCTTTGCTAGTGAAACAATATTTTTTCTTGTTGGTAAATGTTTTTCGCCCGCTTTAATTGAGGCAAGTCCCCTCTCCCTCTTCTTGACTTATGTTAAGATCAAGAATATAATTTCAAATGAAACTAAACTGCTTTAACAGATAAACACGGAGGTCGCCTGGATGCTAAATTGTCACCTTGCTGGAATACCTCCCGAATTATCACTACGCCCTTATATTATGGATCGGAACTTGAAGGTTCTTGCTCCTTTTATTACGCTGACCATCGGACAAATGCTTGCGAATGAAACAAGAGGGCTTTCTCGTGGTTCGCCTCGATAAATTTTCAATAACCCAAAGTGTTAAATCGAAAATTACCTATTATATCGAGGATATCGTCCATGACGACAACAGCAAAGATTGCTCCCAAAAATAAAAATCTCTTTGAAAACCCCATGGGCCTTAACGGATTTGAGTTTGTAGAGTTCGCAGCACCTGACCCAAAAGTACTGGAAGATCTTTTTACTGAACTTGGTTTTGTCCTTGTTGCAAAACACCGTTCAAAAGATGTTGACCTCTATCGCCAGGGCAATACCAACTTTATTATCAATAAAGAAAAAGACAGCCCGGCAGACTATTTTGCGGAAGAACATGGTCCCTCACCTTGTGGCATGGCTTTTCGGGTAGAAAATTCTCATCAGGCTTATAACCGTGCTTTGGAACTCGGTGCGCAACCCATGGATATTCCTTGCGGTCCTATGGAACTCAGACTCCCTGCAATCAAAGGTATCGGTGGTGCGCCGATTTATTTGATCGATCGCTACGAAGAAGGCTCAAGCATCTACGACATCGATTTCGAATTTATTCCCGGTGTTGATCGTCATCCAAAAGGCTATGGTCTGGATGTCATCGATCACCTGACCCACAACGTCTATCGTGGACGTATGGGATACTGGGCAGACTTTTACGAAAAATTCTTTAATTTCAGAGAATTAAGATTTTTTGACATTAAGGGTGAGTACACGGGTCTGACCTCCAAAGCGATGTCCGCGCCAGATGGTAAAATCCGCATTCCCTTGAACGAAGAGTCTTCCGCAGGTAAAGGCCAAATCGAAGAATATCTGATGAAGTTCAATGGCGAAGGCATTCAGCATATCGCGCTTACGACACCAGATATCTATAAAACAATCGCAGACATGCGCGCCAACGGCGTTGAGTTTATGGATGCCCCTCCGGCAACTTATTACGAAATGCTGGACGAGAGACTTCCTGGACACGGCGAAAGCGGGGAAAACCTTAAATCGCTTGGTATACTCCTCGACGGCGGCACTGCAGAAGGCGATCCACGTCTGTTGCTTCAGATCTTCACCAAGTGCGTAATCGGCCCTGCCTTTATTGAAATCATCCAGCGCAAAGGCGACGACGGTTTTGGCGAAGGGAATTTCAAAGCGTTGTTCGAATCAATCGAACGCGATCAAGTTAATCGAGGCGTTTTGAAAACCGACTAAATACCCCAGCTTAACCCATCAAAAAAGCGCGGCTGGTATTCATCAGCGGCGCTTTTTTAATTTTATTTTCTAAAAATCAAGGATTTAAAGCTCAGTATCCTTTTGGCTTTCCGGGCGTGCCTTATCAAAGGCAGGGAGTGCGAGGCAATTTTGTTCAATGCGCAGAATGTTTGGGAAGCGATCAAGCGGGATGGAAAAACGGTTGGCGTTATATATCTGGGGGATCAAGCAGCAATCGGCCAGACTTGGCTTATGGCTAAAGCAGAATTTACCTGTGTACTCGCTCCCTGCCAGAATCTTTTCAAAAGCGGTAAAGCCTTCGACAATCCAATGTGCATACCAATCTGATTTTTGATTCTGCTTAATGCCAAGCTCTCCCGTGAGATATTTCAAAACCCGCAGATTATTAATCGGGTGAATATCACAGGCAACGAGTTGCGACAGCATTCGTACGTGTGCGCGTTCAACAGCAGAGGCCGGCATAAGAGCGGGCACTGGCTGTAATTCATCAAGATACTCAATAATTGCAATGGATTGTGTAATAACCTGACCAGTATCAAGCTCGAGGACCGGTACCAGTTTTTGCGGATTCAGATTTTCATAATCCGCGGTCAAATGCTCTCCGCCGGACTTTACCAGATGAACAGGCGCGTCGATATAATCAATGCCTTTCAGGTTCAAAGCTATGCGCACCCGATAAGCTGCGGTTGATCGCCAGTAAGTATAAAGTTTCATCGAACTAAATATCCTTTACCAACTTGTCTGCGCCAAAGCGTTTTTCCGCATTTGAAAGAACCCGAGACATGAGAGACTGAAGAATTCTCTTTTCGTCGGGGCTAAGTCCCTCCAGAATTTCTGCTTCGCGTTTAAGTACCCGAGGAACAAGCTCTTCGAGGATGTTTGTTCCCTCTTCTGTCAAAAGAAGATTGACCTTGCGCTTATCAACACTATCCACGCGGCGTTCGATAAAGCCACGCCCCAACAATCCCTTGATCGCGCGACTGACTTGTACTTTATCCAAACTGGAATAATCGACCACTTCACTCGCAGAAAGAGGCTGTTGATTTCCCAAAACAACCATGACTCGCCATTGATAGACCGTCAGACCGTGAGTTTCGGTGTATACTTCCGCAATAGATTGGCTCACGGCACGATAAAAAACCCTGACCTGATATGGGAAAAACTCCTTAAGATCGAACGATTTTGTATCGCTGTTATTTTTTGACATTTTTGCCTTCTAGCTTTTTGTTTCTTTAAAGTTCAACGTATTTAAAGCATTTATAGTACTCAATACCCACAAACTAACTGTTAATCCATCAGTAAAGCGGGCAACCAAAGCGACAGGGCCGGGAACAGAATAAGCAAAGCCAGCCGTGCTACATCGGCAAATAGGAAAGAGATCACGCCCCGGCTGATGGTTTGCAATTTCAGTCCCGGCGTTCCGGCCATTATGATAAAGAGGTTCATGCCCACAGGCGGAGTAATTAACCCCACCTCGACCACCGATACCATAATCACACCAAACCAGATCGGATCAAAACCAAGAGATGTGATCAAGGGATAGATAAAGGGCAGCGTCAGGAGGATCATGGAAAGTGCATCCATAAAACATCCTAGAACAACATAGAACACGATCAGCAGAATAAGGATCACATAAGGATCCCAGCCAAGCTCACCGACGGAAGCGACCAAAGATTGCGGAAGACCTGTTGTTTCAACAAAGTAATTGAACACCGCGGTGCCAATTAAAATGAGAAAGATCATTCCTGTGGTACTTGCGGTTTCGTCGAGGCAATCCAAGAAAGTTTTAAAGCTTAACTGACGCTTAAACAATGCCAGTAAAAACGCGCCAATGGCTCCGATTGCCGCCGCCTCGGTCGGTGAAAACCACCCTGCGTATATACCACCTATCACTACCCCGAAAAGAACCATCACGGGCCAAACATTGATCATAGCCACAATCCGTTCGGGCCAGTTTACCCGCTCATCTGCGGGCCCTTGTTCGGGGTTACGCGCGGTCTTGATCTTGATCGCTACCATATAGAGTACTGTTGCAAGCAGCCCCGGAATAAGAGCTGCGGCAAACAAACGGCCAATAGATTGTTCAGTGAGAATGGCGTAGATGACCATAATCACGCTGGGCGGAATAAGCACACCAAGGGTCCCCCCGGCAGCTATCGTCGCACTGGCGAGACCGTCATCGTAATTACGTCGCCTCATTTCCGGCATCGCGACCCGGCACATGGTCGCAGCCGTTGCCAGGGATGAGCCACAAATAGCGCCAAAGGCGGCACAGGCGCCAACTGTCGCCATTGCCAACCCCCCTTTGTAATGGCCGATAAAGGCATGGGCTGCATCATACAGAGCCCTCGAAAGTCCGGCCTTTGCGGAGAAAACCCCCATAAGAATAAAGAGCGGAATGACGGATAAGGAATAGGGAAAAATTGATTCGAACGGTACCGATCCCATAATAAAGGCAACAGAATCAAAACCGTTAATAGCCAGACCGCCGACAGCCCCAACCACGCCCATGGCTATGGCAATGGGAACACGTATTGCAATTAATCCAAAAAGTGCGGCGAAAGCGAGTAAGCCTATCAGGGATGAAGACATAAAAATATTCCGCCTACTTGTCTTGGGACAACATCGTCGGCCCGCCGTTCAATATTATTGGGAATTGTTCTGCCGCGATGCATACCGTAACCGCCGCAGACAAGGCCGAGCCAAGTAAAACTGGTACCCAGTAATAAATCATCGGAATGCCCAAAGTGATCGAAATATCGCCGTATTCACTTTGCATTTGGGCTTGCGCATAGCCAAACCAAGCAATGGCGAGCATAAAACAAAAGCTCAAAAACGTTGCCAAGACTTGAGACAAGGCTGCATATCGCGGGGCCATCATATCGGATAAAATTGAAACCGAAACATGGCTCTTTGTCATAAAGGCATGGGGGATGGATAGATAGGCTGCCGAGACAATCATCAACTGGATAAGATCAATCGTACCATAGATGCCCTGGTTATCAACTTTGCGCAAAACCACATCAACCGTTGTTATTATCATCGCGGCCAGCAAAAAGAACATCCCCAGCCATGCGACATATCTTGTCGTACTGGTTAGCCTTTTCTTTAAGAGATCAATCATTAAATTAACGCAATCGGTAGATTGTTGTTACCGGGTACCTGCCTTTGAATTCAGGCACCCGGTATAAATGTCTATTGCTCGTACTTGGCGATTGTCTTCACCGCCGCATCATAAATCTCTCGAGCATTGGTAACGCCTTTTTCTTCAAGGCCTTTGATATAGCCATCTGTTGTTGGCTGTAAAGCCACACGCCATTCTTCACGTTGTGTATCGCTCAGTGTGACAATCGGGTTGCCTTTATTTTCGATGTCGGCAAGGCCGGGTTTGTCCCAACTGTTCCACCAGGGACCAAACTTAGCCACGAGACTTTCGCCAGACATATCGTCAATAACGGTACGCACATCAGCAGGTAACGCATTATATTTCTTCTCATTCATGACGAAATAAAAGCTTGTAGTATAAGCCTTTGCATCCAAATGATAATCTAAAACCTCAGAAAGTTTAAAGCCGTGAACAGCTTCATAAGGAAAGACATTACCATCGATGACGCCCTTTTGAAGGTTCTCGTAAACCTGGGTTGGCGGCAGACCGACAGGCGTTGCGCCAAGTTGCTTTAACATCATCGAAATGGCGGCACTGGGAGCACGCAAACGCATGCCCTTCAGGTCTTCCATAGACTTCACCTGTTTGCCCCTTGTGTGAATAAGGCCGGGGTTGTGGGCATGAAGCGCAAGAACCTTAAGACCTGCATATTCCTGAGCCAAATATTCCGGGTAAAGATCCCAAAGTGTGCGGGAGGCCGCATCCGATGATTTGGTAAGGAAAGGTAAATCCATAATAAGAGTGCGTGGTAAGCGTCCCCGGGGGAAACCAGTTAGACCGTGAGAAATATCCACAACGCCAGCTTTGACCTGATCATATTGCTTTGCCACATGCCCAAAAGCAGAACCTGCGGGAAAGATTGAAACTTTCACCTGCCCATTGGTTCTCTCTTCCAACTCTTTTGCCCAAGGTTCCAAAAATTCCTTTTGGGTCGGGTGCGAGGATGGAAGAAAGTGGCTTAGTTTTAATTCAATGGTTTCTGCCAGGGACGGATTAAAAACAGTGCTTATGACAAGGACTGCACTGGCAAACAGTGTACGTTTCATGGATTAGGACCTTCCTGTTCGAGGCGTTAAATTTCCCATTTAACTTTTGGATCTTTTTAAATATCGATCTCGTTTTTATTGACTCAACTAATATAGTTTCAATTGAAACAATTGTACAATCATTTTTATTTCTATTAAGATAATCTTTTATCTATTTGTATATATTACATTTATTAAATTTATATCTTGATTATTTCACTTACCATATCGGTTGAAATAAATGATTTCAGTGAATTCACTTGCATTAGTTTCATTTGCAACTAAAATAAAATCAGACAATAAAAGTAAACTCGCCCCCCTGTAATCTCCGATTAACCGGGGTCCGAAATCCAAAGATGAATACCTGTTATTTTTGACTGTTTTCAAAAGAATTGCAGTCTCAATAAAAAGAGGTCAGATATGAAAATCGAACAGATACACCACGTGGCATACCGTTGTAAGGATGCAAAAGAAACCGTTGAGTGGTACAGGAAGTACCTTAATATGGATTTCATCCTCGCAATTGCGGAAAATGAAGTCCCCTCCACCAAAGCACCTGATCCTTACATGCATGTATTTTTGGATGCAGGTAAAGGCAGTATTTTGGCCTTTTTTGAAATTCCCAATTCCCCGCCTATGGGCCGCGACATCAACACCCCGGAATGGGTCCAGCATCTGGCCTTAAGTGTGGCCACCATGGATGATATGATGTCTGTAAAGGCCAAGCTTGAGGCAGATGGCATCGATGTTTTGGGACCAACAGACCACACCCTATTCCAATCGATTTACTTTTTTGACCCCAGCGGTCACCGGATTGAACTGGCCGTAA
The DNA here is from genome assembly GCF_042682825.1 of Kiloniella antarctica. NCBI lineage: Bacteria > Pseudomonadati > Pseudomonadota > Alphaproteobacteria > Rhodospirillales > Kiloniellaceae > Kiloniella > Kiloniella antarctica. Next base: position 113,223 of record NZ_JBHUII010000010.1, on the reverse strand, counting down.
ACACAGGTACGCCAGACATGAACAAAAAGCTGGATACTGTGAAGTGGGACATGCTCAACGAATGGGCTAAGACCAAAAAAGCGCCCCACCACGCAGACTGGATGCACAAAAAAGAACTCTCTTCATAAGTTACGGTTAGAATAATGAAATTAGCGACCTATAAAAACGGTTCCCGCGATGGCAAACTTGTCGTCGTCAGCAGAGATCTTTCATGCTGTGTTACCGTTGCCTCCATTGCGCCAACGCTCCAATTTGCCTTGGACAACTGGGCAGAAACCTCTCCCAAACTTGAAGATGTCTATAGCGCCCTAAACGAAGGCACAGTGCCGGATACTTTCGAGTTTGAGCAAACCCTTTGCATGTCTCCCTTGCCAAGAGCCTATCAATGGGCTGATGGATCAGCCTATGTAAACCATGTGGAACTGGTTCGAAAAGCACGGGGCGCCGAACTGCCGGAGAGCTTCTGGACCGATCCTTTGATGTATCAGGGCGGATCTGACAGCTTTATCGGCCCGCGGGATGATATACCTTTGGGTTCTGAAAATTGGGGTATTGATTTTGAAGCAGAAATAGCTGTCATTACCGATGATATGCCAATGGGCTCGACCCCAGAACAAGCCGCAGATCACATCAAATTGCTTATGCTGGTTAACGACGTATCTCTGCGTGGATTGATCCCGGCTGAACTGGCAAAGGGTTTTGGCTTTTTCCAATCAAAACCTTCAAGTGCCTTTTCACCCGTCGCCATAACCCCTGATGAACTCGGTAGTGTCTGGAAAGACGGCAAGGTACACCTCCCCCTTCTCTCCACACTGAATGGCGATTTGTTTGGTAAACCGGAAGCCGGGGTTGATATGACCTTTGACTTCCCAACTATTGTATCCCACGCGGCAAAAACCCGCCCTCTTGGCGCAGGAACCATTGTTGGTTCAGGCACCGTGTCAAACAAACTCGATGGCGGTCCGGGAAAACATGTATCCGATGGCGGTATGGGTTATTCCTGCATCGCCGAAGTGCGCATGATTGAAACCATCAACAGTGGCGCACCGAAAACATCCTTTATGAAATTTGGTGATCGTATTGCCATTGAAATGCTGGATGAGCACGGCACGTCCATTTTTGGTCGCATAGATCAGCAGGTCGTCGAATACAAAAACACTTGATACCAGGATACTTCATCCAGGGGGGAATATGCTGCAATCCTATGACCAACCGACGTTTGAATACATTCAATCCAAGGAACAGAAAAACGGCTGTGTTACCAGACACCCAGTCGTCGTCATAGGAGGCGGTCCCGTTGGCCTAACTGCTGCCCTGGACCTCGCGGTTCAGGGCATCCCAGTTGTACTGCTGGATGATAACAATACTGTCAGTGTGGGATCCCGCGCTGTTTGTTATGCCAAGCGCCCTCTTGAAATATGGGATCGACTTGGCTGTGCCGAGCGCATGATTGACAAAGGGGTGCTCTGGCAAATTGGTAAGGTCTTTCGCGATGAAGAGCTTGCCTACCAGTTTGACCTCCTGCCCGAAGAAGATCACAAGGCCCCGGCCTTTATCAATCTCCAGCAATATTACCTTGAGCAATATCTGGTTGAACGCTGCCTTGAATTTCCCGACCTCATCGACCTGCGTTGGAAATCAAAGGTGATTGACCTTGAAAATAACAAAGATCACGCCCGCCTAAAAATCGAAACACCAGATGGACCCTATGATCTGGAAGCCGATTGGGTCATTGCGTGTGATGGTGCCAGCTCTGATACCCGGACCCTGCTGGGGCTGGATTTTGAGGGACAGTTCTTTCAAGACCGTTTTCTGATCGCCGATGTGGTGATGAAAGCAGATTTCCCGGCCGAACGCTGGTTCTGGTTCGATCCCCCTTTCCATCGTGGGCAATCGGTTTTGCTTCATATGCAGCCTGAAAACGTCTGGCGCATTGATTTCCAACTTGGTTGGGACTGTGACCCGGAGGAAGAAAAGAAACCGGAAAATGTCATTCCACGCCTAAAAGCAATGCTGGGAGAAGACACCGCGTTTGAGCTTGAATGGGTATCGGTTTATCAATTCGCCTGCCGCAGGATGGAAAGCTTTCGCTCAGGCAGAGTTTTCTTTGCCGGTGACAGTGCCCATCAAGTTTCCCCTTTTGGCGCCAGAGGGGCCAATACCGGCGTGCAAGATGTTGATAATCTGGCTTGGAAACTCAAACTGGTTATCGAAGGTAGCGCGCCAGAAAATCTATTAGACACCTATTGTGAAGAGCGTATTTTTGCCGCTGATGACAATTTAAAGAACTCAACCAGATCCACCGACTTTATCTCTCCCAAGAGTAAAATCAGCACTGCCTTTCGAGATGCCGCCCTCGATCTGGCAAAGACATATGAATTCGCCCGCCCATTGGTGAATTCGGGTCGCTTGTCCATGCCGACGCCCTACTTAAGCAGCGCTTTAAATACTTCCGATGTTGACCTCTTCTCCGGTTCGATGTCTCCGGGTACAAATTGTGCAGATGCACCGATCTTGGTAAACAGTTCTGAAAACTGGCTTTTGAACGAACTTGGGGGCCGTTTTGTCGTTTTGGTTTTTGGGGATCAGCCTTTAGACAAATCGCTTTTTGATCAGCATATTTCCTACGACATCATACGCGTTGGTCAGGATATCGAAGATCCTAAAGGACTATTAGCCCAAAGATATGATGGAAAACCCGGTACAACATATCTTATCAGGCCGGACCAATATATTGCCGCAAGATGGCGCACATTTGATCCTCAAGCGATCAACGACGCGCTCTTGCGTGCAACCTGTCAATTATAAGCGAGTAACCCGATGTCTTTGATCACAGAGCCAAACATTGCGCACCCCGATGATTTCTATCAAGAGCTTATAGATATCCACAGGGATCTAACCGAAGAGCAAAGCCTTGCAGTCAATTCCAAACTGATCCTGCTGTTGGCCAATCATATTGGCGATACTGAAGTGCTAAGCGAAGCCATGGTGATCGCAAGAAAAGAGTTTCTCTAAAAGATTTTCTCGCTCATAAAAAATGGCTGCATTGATCGTTGATGCAGCCATTTTTATGTTTCTCAAATTGAATGCTACCCTTGATTAAGAGCGCCCCACATTTCACGGTCGCGTTCTGCTGTCCAGATGGTTGGACGGACCTTTCCTTTGGCTTCGTCATAGGCCCGGGCGACATCAAAAGGCATACAGTGCTCATAAATCACCCAGTGGCCGTACTTTGGTGCCATGGTTTCCCGGCATTTGTTAAAGAGGGTTTGAAGATCCCAGCCCTTGGCGACGGCTTCTTGAGCGTTACTGTAGAGGTCAGTGATAAAAGCTCTGGTTTGACTAATGGCTTCTTCGCATTTTTCGGCAGATTCCAAAGCATCGCCCCGTCCCGGAACCAACTTGTTGGGCTTTAAGGCTCTCAATTTTTCAAGTGTCGCGGGCCATTCTGCAAGGTGGGCATCCCCCGTGTAAGGAGTTGCGCCATACTCAACCAGATCTCCGGCGTAGAGTACTTTTTCTTCAGGAAGCCAAGCGATGGTATCACCCTGGGTATGGCCTTTACCAACGTGCATGATCTCAACCTTGCGGTTGCCAAGGTCAACGGTCAGCTTTTGATCAAAAACGATGGTTGGCCAAGTCAGGCCCGGAATGGTTTCGTGCCCCTGAAACAGTCTCGGAAAACGACCAAACTCGGAATCCCAGTCTTGCTGGCCGCGCTCTTCAATCATTTCCAGGGTAAGACGGCTAGAAATAATGTTTTCAGGATCAAAAGCAGCAGCCCCCAGAACACGAACCGCATGATAATGACTAAGGAGGGCAAACTTAACAGGCTTGTCTGTGATTTCGCGAATTTTGCGCAAGACATCCCCAGCCATATAAGGGGTTGCTTGAGTATCAATAACCATGACACCCTCATCGCCAATGATCACTCCTGTATTTGGATCTCCTTCGGCTGTATAGGCATAGGCCCCCTCACCTAACTTTGTGAAAGAAACATTCTTTTCGCCTAAATCACCTGTAGAAGCAAAGCCTTCAGCCATAACCATTAATCTCCGTTTTCATAATATTTTGAAAAGTATACAGATAATTGTTTCAAATGAAACTTTATTTTAATCCTCCCGATAAAGTGTTGAGAGTTTGTGAACAATAGGTTGTAATATGACCTATTCAGGGCTTTTGCCAGTAACCGTAAGATGTAACTGTAAAACGTGAGATTTAAATGAAAGCCAAGTCGGTTATTATGGGGCTTAAAACCGTTTTAGGGATTAACAAGCTCGGCTATTTTACCCCCTATCGTTATGCCTCTAGCTGTGTTGATAATCGTGAGTGTTATCTCCCCCTTAAAAACATGATGGATAACCACCGCACAGATTTTAAAAACCACCTTCTTGCAATAGAAAAGTACCGACAAGAGCTTTTAGCTATCGATGGTCAAGGACCAGACAAAGCCCGCTGGGAGCAAGACTGGTTTCCGCGTCTCGATGCTGCGTCAGCCTATACGATGGTGCGTCGCTTCAAGCCAAAACGGATCATAGAAGTCGGTTCAGGGCATTCAACCCGGTTTTTATACCGCGCAGTTGTCGATGGGGCTTTAAGCACAGACATTACCTCAATAGATCCAGCCCCCCGAGCTTCGATTTCTGCCCTGCCGATTACGCTGCACCAATCCACATTGCAAGATGTAGATTTGAGCGTTTTTCATGCGTTAAAACACGGCGATTTTCTTTGTGTAGATTCAAGCCACATTCTGATGCCCGGAACAGATGTTGATATTATTATCAATCACATATTGGGTAACCTTCCCTCGGGAGTGATCGTCTTTTTCCACGATATTTTCCTTCCCTACCCCTACCCCCAATCATGGGACTGGCGCGGATATAACGAGCAAAATGCTGTCAGCGCACTTTTACACGGCGGATATGATGTCATGTTCTCTAGCCAATATCTGCTTCAGGATATGCCTGACCTCATTAATAGAAGTATCATCCAAAAGCTGTCCCTGGTGAATAATGCGCCCGAAAGCGGGCTCTGGCTGAGGAAAAAATAATTCATCTCATTGTTTTACACTATTAGCCAGTCTGCATTTCCTATCAAATTTGTGGTATTATGTCGTCTCTGAAAGCGTGGGTCGTATTTACCACATTTTGCTGCGCTGATCGGCATACCTTTGATTTGTGAGGGGTATATACAGCATCACGAATGCAAAATTTCGAAATTTTGTGCTGTAAACGGCTGGTTATTGAACACTAAATTACATTTTGGGTCCAAGTCTAAAGTCCTTGAACCATTTTCTTGCGATTGACAACAATCAATAGATCGTGTGCATTCACCACGCCCAGCAGGCCATCACAACTATGTAATACAGGGAATTTAGAAATCATGGCAATGATTGATGACCTTAAGGCGCAGCGCGACGCGTCATTAGCAATAACCGCAAATGGGGCACCAACAAGAACGTCTAACCAGTTCTTTGGCGTTGGCCCAATCACCGACATGACTGCTGATGAAGTTGACGGCCGCCGTCTGCGTTTCCAGTTTGACGCTTGGCTGGAAGAAAATTATGCCAAATTTGATGATCGCGGCACCCGTATTGGCAGCTTTACGACTGCTGAAATCGGACGCAGCATGCACCGTGGATACCCTGCCGACAAAGTTCTGTTGGATATGGCGCGTGAAATTCATCGCTATTTCGAATTCCCTAAAAAGAACAAAATGGCCATAGGCCTTGGTGGCGGACACAGTGGTTTCACGGTCTCCATTCTCCACATGATGAATGCCAACAACGCTGATCAAAAAATTTACGTCGATACCCCAAAGCCTGAGTCTGACGAAGGTAAAGCGGGTGGTTTCTTCCGCCAGTCCTGGGGATCACAAATCCTGGAAATGCAACAGTTTGCAGAAAACGGTGATGTAAACCGGGTTCACTTCAGCGAAGGCGAAGGTGCGATCCCAACAGCTGACGAGCTCGAAGCAAAAGGCATCAAGCTCTTTGTTGGCGTTGGGCACGAAACCACGGGCGCAACCACCTATAAAGAAACAGAAATCAAGAACCTTCTTGCGTGGATTGACCGCAATCCAACAGAACACCACGCGATCATCGACAGCACATCTATGCTGGGTGCTATGCCGTGGGCTGAAGAAGTCGTTTCTGCCGTTCTTGATAAATGCTGCATGTTCATGCCGTTCCAAAAAGCGATCGGCGGTATTTCCGGCTACTTTATTGCGTCTTACACGCCGCAAGCTCTGGCGCTTATCAATGCCAACCAAAAAGATCCGGCCTGGGCGATTGCACGTCAGCTTAAAATTGCGGTTCCAACCGATCCAAAAGAGCCACTTTCAAGTGAAAAGACTTGGGAACTCGGTCCTGTTTATGATCCTGCAGAGCACAAAATGCTGGGCGGTATCATCAATACCTATTCCACCCTCGCCTTTGCAGAAACCACGTTCGGGCTTCTGCGCGCCGAAAAATCTATTGGATCGGTACGTGAGCTCAACAAGCGTTCAATTGAGAACCGCCTAAAAATTAATGACTGGGTTTCCAAAAATCCGACACTTGAGCTTGGTGTCGACGATGCAGATAACCGCGGTGCGGCTGTTACGCTTCTTAAAGTAACGGAAGGCAGTCAAACAGATCCGGCGCTGCACGCGGAAATCATTGCAAAATCAAAACAGATCCTAGGTTACGAAGGTATTACGCACCCCAACGGCGAACACGAAGCAGGCTTGGATGTTGCGCGTTATGTAAACGCCTTCCCAGGAACTCCCGGTGATTACCGTGCGTGGATCGGTGGCATTCGTCCAGTTGATGATGTTGTTGCTTTACTTGAAAACCTTGAATATGCCTATCACATGGCTAAAATCGTTGTCCTTGAAGAACTCCTTGCCAAAGAAGGTGTAACTTTCGAAGCCTCTGCACAGGCAGTATCTGGTGCTAAAGTTCGCCAAGACGATGCGAACCGTGCCTATAAGGTGTTGGTTGCTGATCTGATTGGTTTGAAATTTGATGCCAACGGCAATCCTGATCACTCAGAAGTTAAGGCACATGTGGAAGCCAAAGGCGGCGTTTTTCACGAAGGCCCGATTGCTGATGGTGCAAACCTCGAAGCCGGAAAAATTCATTTCTCCTACCAGCCAAACCTAAGCACTGCTGAAGAACTCCTGCCACAGACAGACAAAGGCCAGTTCGACGCAACGATCGTAGCTGCGACCTTCCTGCCAAGTGCATCCGTCTTCAAACATGGCGGCGTTCGTATTGGTGCGGGCACAGGCAACATGGGCTCAGACTCATGGGGCGGTGGTAACGGTGATGGTGGCGAAGCAGCCCTGATGAACACACCAAGCTTTAACAGCCGTGCGACAGCACAGATGGCGATGAAAGCCCTGCTGAAAGTTTGCCCTAACCTTCCTTGCGAAGAAATGCACAAGCTGGTGTGTGCTGGTGACTTCGACACGGGTAAAGATCTTTGCAAGTTCCCGACTGAAAAACTCGAAGGCAAACGCCTTGCTGTGATCGGTTACGGTAACATCGGTCGTGAAGTCGCAAATCTTGGTAAGGCTTTCGGCATGGAAGTCACCATCTACGCACGCCCTCACCACAAAGCATGGATTGAATCTGAAGGTTTTGATTACGCTGAAACACCGGAACAAGCCGCTAAAGGGGCTGATGTAATCAGCCCTCACACTGGTTTGGGTGCGTTCAATGCAGAGACAGGTAAATTTGCCAACGATAGCCTGGTCAACGAAAGCGTTCTAAACGCGCTTAACGATGGCGCTATTGTCGTAAACTATGACCGTGGTGAAGTGATCAATATCGATGCTCTCGATGCGGCCCTAACCAGTGGTAAAGTCAGCTACGCTGCGATTGATGCTGACCTGTTCAAGAACGCGGACAGTGGTGAGCTTACCGGACCAATGGTTCCTTATCTTACTTTGGTTGAAAACCACGGCGATAAGCTCGAGCTTCTACCGCATGCTGCTGCTGATACCGAACATGTTTCTCGGGTACAGGGTGCAAAACAGGCCGTTGATCAGATTTTTGATGCGATCCAGTTTAAATCCATAATGAACCTGAAAGGCGATCTTCCTGCAGGCTACAAAAATGCTGGCGCAACAACCGTAAACGGCGTTGGTAAAGTAACACCAAATGCATTGGCTTCTGTTGCAGCTTGCGATGAAACGGCTGCTGAATTGCGGAAACTAACCGAAGATATGGCAGCGATCTGGGGTTCACTATCCGTGACCAAAGATATGGACCGTCGCCAGGAACTTGTCGATCTCTATGGTGCTCAGTTGACCCTGCAATCCAACAAGTACATTACGTTGATCGAAAAGCTTGGCCTTAAAGGTCCTTACGGCTAATTAGAACAGCTTAGTACGAAAAATAAAACGGGTGTTGTCATCAGGCAGCACCCGTTTTTTATGGCAAAAGACTGCGACAATATAGATCTCGACATTACCCCCGTTTTGTCCCAAATTATCAGTTATGATTTCAAGTATCCGCAGTCTCTTTGCCCAAAGCGCTTTCATTCTAATTCTTACAGTCTTTATTACAGGGCCTGTAATCCAAGCTGAGCAGGCAAAGGCTATGCGCGCCCTGATGGACACGGTTATGATGTCCGAGGTTTCTGTTAATTCAAAACAACCGTGTCAAAATTGCATCGAAAAAGAAAACAAAGAGATCTGCACCAGTTCTTGTTTGTCAGGAGCAACAGCGATCTTACCAATCATTCCAGATCACCATTCACAAAAATCAAATCAGCCACCATACGTGCGTGTTTTGCAGATGCAAGAGTACATCCCCGATCTGGAACTCACCCCCCCGCGATCATAACCCGTACTTATAACCCCGCAGTTCATTGCCTGTTGCTGTATCATCTATCTATTTGATTGTGGTTAAACAAGGTGAGCTGACTTCGTGATATAACTCTACTTAAGTAACGGAAATTTCAATGAAAGCTCTTATTACAGCGCTGTTTCTATTTGGAACATTGAGTGCCACTCAAACCATCGCAGCATCAGTACCAATAAAAGAAGCCACACTCTATAAAAATCCAGAGTGTGGCTGTTGCACGGGTTACGCAAACTATCTGCGGGATAGCGGTTACAAGATTACCGTTGTTCCAACGGACTACATGGCAATGGTAAAACAATCTCAGGGCATTACTGATGATATGGCGTCTTGCCATACAATGATTATAGACGGTTATGCTGTTGAAGGTCACGTACCAGTTGGTATCGTGGACAAGCTTTTGGCCGAACGTCCTGATATTTCCGGTATTTACTTACCAGGTATGCCGATGGGATCCCCCGGCATGAGCGGCCCTAAAGAAGAACCTTTTAAGGTCTTTCCCTTCACAAAAGGAGAAGAGATATCAGAAACCGACGCGCCTTTTGCTGTCGAATAGCTGTTTGTAAAAAATTAAGGGAAGCCAACATTAAGGCTTCCCTTTTCTAATTATAATTAACCGTTTGCATTAACGCTTTTTGGGGCAAGAAAGGTCGGCAAGACATCCGGAGTACATATGCCTTTAATGACAGCAGGCCGTATACTCATCCGCTCACACCATGCATTCAGATACGGATACTTGGCAGTGCCAAACCCCATATGAATAGCAGTGTGCATCCAACCATACATAGCCATATCGACTATTGAGTAATCCTTGAGAAACCAATCTCCTGATCGGGAGAGGTACTCATCAATTACACCATAAAGCCGATCACCCTCTTTGGTATAACGAGACAATGCGTAATCGTTATCCCCCTCGCCTGAATGGAAAGAGAAATGCGCCCGCTGCCCAAACAAAGGGCCGACTGAAGCAGCCTGAAAGAACAAAAGCTCCAGACCCTTGGCCCGTTCCAACGCATCAGTCGGAAAGAATAAATTAGTATTTTCAGCGAGATAAAGCAGGATTGCGTTGGATTCAGATATAGTGATATCTGCGTCATCATCATGCAAGATAGGGATCTTAGCATTTGGGTTCATGGCAACAATAGCAGGGCTAAACTGCTTACCTGAACGGACATCAACCGTTTGCAAATTATAGGCGAGGCCCATTTCCTCCAATCCGATAGTGACTTTATAAACGTTCGGTGTGTTCAATCCATAAAGGGTCAGCATATCATACTCCCTTAATTTTTAGACACATAGGTCGAGACCACGGTGTATGGGTGATAGTCAGGCATTGCCAATTTGAAAACTTGTGCCATATCTGGGGCTTCACCAGCTTGAAGTTTTTTCACAAAGGCTTCAAGCGATGCCTGATCCTGCCACTGGGCATAATTTACGACATGTTTGGAATTTAGCGACCGATGAACGTTACCAGAAATAAACCCAGGTTCATTGATCATTGTCGACCCGAGGGCCAATTCTAGTTGCTCCACAAGAGCGTCCTGATTGCCGTCAACCGGGGTCAATACGTTGATCATCGTTAAGATAGATGTGTTAGGATTGATCGTTGATTTTAGTTCCTGTGCAAATGCAGCAGGAGCCATCACAAGAAAAGAAATTACGGTTGCGATACCAAAAGGTCTGTTGAACATTGTCATCTCCATTATCAATTTGTATAGTGACCATTACAGATATAAACTTTACCCAGCAAGGATTCTTTAGTGGTCGATACAAAAATAAAGCGAGGACGTCCACGCAATTTTGATAAGAAGCAAGCAGAAGCCATTGCCTTGAAGCTGTTTTGGCAAGATGGATATGAAGCGACAGGCTTATCAAAATTGACGAATGCAATTGGTGTTGGAGCACCCAGTCTCTACGCGGCATTTGGATCAAAGGCAGGGTTATTTGCAAAAGCAATCGATCTTTATCAAGCCCAGTGTACACCGTTTTTTAAAGATGCCTTTGAAACAGATAATCTATCTGAATTCATCTCAGGAATTTTAAACAGTGCTGTTAACAGCTACACGCAAGAGGACTCTGGGCGTGGATGTCTTGTTCTTGACGGCACGCGAAATGCTACGGATATCGAAGCCCTTGCCCTTACGCAGCAACTCCGCGAAGATTTCCACAGGATTGTTGTGAAGAAGGTAACACAGCTCGGCGCCCAAAAACCCGAACAACTTGCTGATGCCTGCCAAATCGCCATGATAGGTCTCTCAGGGGCAGCACGGCACGGATTATCGCGTGATAGAATATCTGAAGTCGCACGTGTTTTGGCCCGGGGAATATCAGAGGGATAGGAAAATAACGCGATATTTATTAAACTTAAGGCAGGAACTGAATTATCTCAATTTTTTTGCCGTTAAATTTCATTAAACGTCTTAAAGAAAATGGAGAACCAATTATTAGTTCCCCATTATCGTTTTTACTTTAATGCATCAGGAGTAAAGAGTTGTTCACCCGAAACTTTATAACTTGCAATGAGAGATTGCCCTTTGGATGAAAGCAACCAGTCGACAAAACTGTTTGCTTCCTTAAGTTTAACATGAGGGTATTTTTCAGGATTTACGACAATCACGCCGTATTGATTGAACAAGCGTTTATCGCCCTCAAACAAAACCTGCATGTTTTGTTTGTTCTTATAGCTCAACCATGTTGCACGATCGGTCAAAGCATACCCTTGCATGGCAACAGCAGTATTAAGCGTTGCACCCATGCCCGAGCCCGTTTCACGATACCAATCACCAGATACTGTTTTTGGGTCAAATGATGCTTGGTGCCAAAGCTCAAGCTCGCGCTTATTTGTGCCACTGTCATCTCCACGGGAAAGGAAAGGAGCCTGAACTTTTTCAATCCGCTTCAGTGCAACGACCACATTCGCAGCGCTTTTAATTTCTGCAGGATCATTATCAGGACCAACTAACACAAAGTCATTGTGCATCAGATCAAATCGTTCAACACCAAAGCCTTCTGTTACGAACTTCTCTTCAGATGTTCTGTGGTGTACCATCAAAACATCTGCATCTCCGTTACGAGCAAGCTTCAATGCTGCACCGGTACCAACAGCCACAACATTGACTGTAATACCCGTATCTTCTGTAAAAGCAGGGAGAATGTAATCAAATAGACCTGAATTCTGCGTTGAAGTCGTTGAAGCCAATATAATACTTTCAGCGAGCGTAGATTTAATAGATCCAAAGCTCAAAGCGAGTAATACTATTGATAATAATACTCTAAACTTGTTTTTAAACATTCCTCATAACTCTCTAATACTGTTTTATTTTAGGGTAATTTCTGGATTAATTTTAGAATTCAGAATTCGCTTTCTAAAATTTGAACATCGTCTCGTTCAGGCCGCCGTTTCCACCAAATCAAGTGACCATCAATAAAGGCTTGGGCGAGATCATTCTCTGGTTTGGTAAAGAATTGTTCTGCCGCTGTCATTTCTTTCAGACGTCCGCGGAACATAAACAAAACATCAGTTGCCAACCGCTTGGCTTGTCCAAGATCATGACAAGTCATAATGACTGTGGTGCCCTCGGCTGATATTTCTCCAATCAGTTCTTCAATTGAATGGGTTGCCGGCGGATCAAGGCTTGCCGTTGGTTCGTCAAGAAACAAAACCTGTGGCTTTAGAACCCAAGCGCGTGCAATCGCAAGCCTTTGTTGTTCTCCAAGAGATAATACTCTGGCGTGTTTATCAGCGATCCGCTTTAGCCCTGTCCGTTCAATGACAGCATTTATTAAGTCAGGACGAAGACTGCGTTTCACCCCTCGTACTGACAAGGCGTAATCTATATTGGCATAGGCAGATCGCCGAAGCATGACCGACCTTTGACTGACCATAGCCTGTGCACGTTTGGGGTTTTCACCTTTTGCTCCCAGCCAGTTAACCTGGCCGCTATCTGGCTTCAAAAGACCATGACAAAGACGCAACAGTAGTGTTTTTCCTGCCCCGTTCGGCCCCAAAATAACATAGCGTCGGCCCGCTTCAAACTGGCAGCTTAAGTCCTTAATAAGGGGCTTACCGCCTGCCGAATAACGGATACCTTTTAACTGCAAAGGCATAACAGATGCCGACGAAGACGGGGATGGAGAATTTGATGAGAAAAAACTCATTGACCCTGCCCCCTTTTCGCTGATTCTGTAATGCAATAAGCAATCAGATTTACACCAAGGGCAACGCTCATCAGTACAATCCCCAACGATAGTGCCATAATGAGATCCCCTTTACGGGCTTCCAAAGCGATCGCTGTGGTCATAACTCTTGTCAGGTGATCTATATTTCCTCCAACGATCATCACGGCCCCGACCTCTGAGACCGCACGCCCAAACCCGGCTAAGCCAGCTGTTGTTAACGAAAATTTCGCATCCCAAATCAAGGCCGTTATACGACGAAACCAACTCGCATCCAAAGAACGAAGCAGTTCATCATATTCACCATACAGTTCCTCAAGAACTTGACGCGAGATCGCTGTAACAATCGGTACCACCAGAATGACTTGTGCCATAATCATCGCTGTTGGGGTAAAGAGAAGCCCCATCACGCCAAATGGACCACTCCGCGATAACAACAGGTAAACAAAAAGACCAACAACAACAGGCGGCAGTCCCATCAAAACGTTGACGATAATGTTTAAAAACCGCCGCCCCGGAAAACGGGTAAGTGCGAGTATAGCCCCCAAAGGTAATCCAATAATCAAGGCAATCCCAACTGCTGACAAACTTAGTCGCAAAGAGAGCCAGACAATTTCTAAAAGTTGTTCATCTAAAGTAAAAACAAGTGAAATAGCCTTAAAAAATGCCTGCCAAAGATCGTCCATAAGAGCTCAGTTGAATCATTAAAAAATCGATCAGACAGTGAGGTTATCAGAATTTTCTGTCAACTAGTTGGCTTAATTAATTTGTTGGATAAATTTAGAAAAATATTTAAGTAAATTTATACTTTTTAATTATTTATTTCTTATTTTCAACTGCTTAATAATCACATCAAATAAATTACATTAAATTAAAATCAAATCAATATTTGATGTTCAAAAGGAATGATTTGAAAAAACGATGAAATTTCCTCATGGCACACTATGGAAAGGGGAATATCCCCTTTCCAATTTACATATGGTCACGCCTGATTGCTTTCTCAAAGGTCCGCTTAAAGATCTGATTCTCATCATCAAACGCCTTCATGTCTCCAGAGATTTCAAAACAATCGGCTTTCAGGATTATACGCACTTCGGTTTCCAAACGGATCGACCACTCATCACCACGCGACATCCAACAGGTCCAACGTGATCGTCCAGATGCTCCTTCTGGAGTTTGAGTATTGATTGTCCAGTTCCCCGAACTTAAATATCGATGCCGCAATCCATGCTCAGGGATTTCAGTCTCACCACTATCCTCAATAACGTTATATTGCGTTTCGTTACTTGATAACCCTTTTCTAACCCATCTATCCACGGATGGTGGACTAATCTGTTTGTAATGAGGTAAGGGATCCAGATTATCTGGTCGAGGCATGTCAATTTCATCTTTGTTGTCGGAAGTTGACACGTTACGTACTGGCAAAGTTAGCACGGCATCTTTACCAAAGAGAATACGAGCCGTGACGTGATAGGGCGAAGGCATAATCAGCGGCCAATAAGCGGTTGATATGGAAACCCGAATGCGGTGTCCAGGTAAGAAACGATATCCGGCTTCATCAAGGACAATTGTTATTTCTTCTGATTGGTCTGGAATCATCTTTTCTGGGGATGCATTACCATCACGATGCGCAAGATTTAAAACGCCAAAGCTAACACGGTGTGACACACCATCAGGATGGACATCTATAAGACGAACCGCAAGGTTACCAAGTGGTGCATCAATTGAAACATTGAGAGAAAGCTTTGCCCGTCCAAGAATTTCAAGCGCTTCACTCAAAGTTTCTGTCTCAAAGACAAGAGAGCCCGCATCATCTAATCGTTGATCACCAGGTGTTTCAGAATCAGGTTTTAGAGAAAATACCTCTCCACATTGAGTTCCAGTATCTTCTGGTGAACAAATTGAAAGTTCTCTTGCTGTTCCAGCTTCTCGACTTAGGTGATAATCAGCGTTTAAAAACCACTTTTGGTCAGAAATATTAGTAGAAGGCCATTGTTGTTCCTTAACCCACCGTCCCTGCTCAAACTCACGCCAAATAGAAGGACGAACATTCTCAGATATGTATGCACGGTAATCAGGAAGATCTTCGGCACCATTTTCCTCATCCTTCAGCCAACGATCCCACCAACGTAAGGCTTCTTTGTGAAAATCAGCACGAGGATGTGGATAAGCAAAGTGAGGATATTTGTGCACCCACGGACCATTAATTGCCTTGGCGACGCCCGGTAAGTTTGCCGCCGCGTCTGGAGGGGCATTTTTATAAGCATCTGCCCAGCCAGAAATCACCAAACAGGGTATTTCTATATCATTGTAGTTTTGGCCAATCGATCCTTGTTTCCAAAAATCATCAAATCTTTGATGATTAAGCCACTCATCAAGAATAAGCTTGGAACCTTCCAGACGTTCTAGCCACATGTCTCTCCAGCGCTCTCCAACCAAAAGTGGATCTGGTGCACGATAGGCATAGCACTGCATCACCCCAGACCATGAGAGATGGGAATTAAGTTGGCAGCCGTTCTTGTAATGAATATCACAATTATAACGATCTGTTGTCGATCCTATAGATATAACGGCTTTTAAAGGCTCTGGACGCATCGCAGCTATTTGTAAACCGTTAAAACCACCCCAAGAAATTCCCATCATACCGAGATTGCCATTACACCAGATTTGGGCCGCAATCCAGTTAATGACCTCAACACCATCCGAGAGTTCACGGGGAGAATATTCTTCGTCAAAAACACCATCTGATTCGCCCGTACCACAAATGTCAACGCGAACACCTGCATACCCCGCTCTGGCAAAAACGGGGTATGTGCTCTCATCACGTGGTGCAGTTCCGTCGCGTTTACGATAAGGGAGGTATTCGAATATCGCGGGAACGCTGGTTAACGTGCCTTTATTTTCATCAGCGCATTCAGGTAACCACACACGGGCGGAAAGTTGTCTACCATCAGCCAAAGGTATCCATATATTATCCCACTCAACATAACCATCCCTTTGAATAATTTGAGGGTCTCGCGTATTTCTGCTGCTCATGACATAACCTTTAGGAAATGAAAAAGGGCGATCAGCTTTGACAGATTGCCTAATAGTCGGACATTCATGACATTTCTAAGCTGATCGCCTTCATTCTCTAGAATGGTTAGGAAGATAGAACACTTCCCGTTTATTACTTTATTTCAAAAAAGACTTGGCCTTCATCGTTTCTGGAATTGGTGCCCCCATTCGGGTCAGAATGGTCGGTGCCAATTGTAATTGATCAAGTACAACATCTTCTTTCGGACCTTCACCGCCCCCAAACCAATAAAGTGCTACATCTTGTTGATCTTCGCCCCGGCCACCGTGATGACCGCGATCTGATTGTCCGTGATCAGCTGTCACAATGACTTCAAAGCCATTTTTGATCCATCTCGGCAGGTAATGAGCCAACATTGCATCAATGGTAAAACAAGCATGGTCCATCTGTTCGCAATCATGCCCAAACCGATGCCCCATTGAATCAAGCGTACAGGTGTGCAGGATACCATAATCAATCCCATGTCGTTCTGTCAGCATGGTCAGGGTCGCAAACAAATCTTCATCAGATGGTGTCATCTGGTTCTTATGACCATAACCAGTCATGGTATGAAAACGACCATGATTGATTGGTCCATCTGCTTCATCATATTCAATATCGCGCACCATATCGAAAGGTGCGCGATTAAAGAATTCAGACCAAAATGAATGCGTCACAGCACCCGTTTTCCCCCCAGCTGCACGGACTTGACTGAAAATATCAGCCTGCTTAACCCGAAAGATAGACTGGTTAGAAACCACGTTATGTTCCTGGGGCGTAACGCCAGTATGGATTGAGGCGTAACAACATGCAGAGGTAGATGGCAGAACCGCACGCATTTTCCATACGCGAGCTTCGCCAGACTGTACCCAACCTTCGAGATTCCCCATGTAACGACGCGCATCTCTCCACGGTTGACCATCAAGAATGATCAACAGAACTTTATTTTTCACAGCCAAGTGCCGAACTCCTTAAAACGCGGAAATAGTCTTGCTAATTCCCGGCACTTTCCATTTTCCTATGAGCAATGACCTCTTCCAACCAGCCTAATTTCATTTCTGGGACAGAAGAAAGCAGGAGATCAGTATAGTCATCAAACGGAGGCGCCAAGACTTCTGATTTTTGTCCGTAACGCACAAGTTCGCCCTGGTACATTACAGCGATTGAATCAGATATTGATTTAACGGTGGCCAGATCATGGGTAATGAAAAGATAGGCCACATCCTCGACTTTTTGTAAGTCGAGCAACAGTTTTAAAATACCGTCAGCAACCAAGGGATCTAGCGCACTGGTGACCTCATCACAGATAATAAGCTTTGGTTTTGCAGCCAGTGAACGCGCAATACAAACACGTTGTTTCTGCCCACCGGAAAGCTCTGCCGGGTAACGATCAATGAATTTTTCACCCATTTCGATCTCATCGAGAAGTTCAATAATACGTTTTCGCTTTTCAGCCCCACGCATACCGAAATATAACTCTAATGGACGACCAATGATTGTACCAACTGTCTGGCGTGGATTCATCGCCACATCTGCCATTTGATAAATCATCTGAAGTTGACGCAGATCCTCGATAGATCTTTGTTGCAATGCAGATGAAAGGTCCTGCCCTTCAAAGACAACACGCCCTTCACTCGGCGGTAGTAGCCCTGTAATAACCCTTGCCAGTGTTGACTTACCTGATCCAGATTCACCTACAACGGCAAGCGTTTGGCCAGGGTAAATATCTACAGATACGTTAGACAAAACCTTAATCGCACCGCCGTAAGAAGCAGATATATTCTCGACAGACAAAATAGGTGTATCAGCTGGTTTTTTTTCTTCATGCTTAATCGAATGAGCAGAAACCAATTGTTGCGTATATTCTTCTGTTGGTGAGTTAATAATATGCTCAGTCGTTCCGTGCTCAACCATTCTACCGTGCTGTAAAACCAGAATTTCATCAGAAACCTGAGCAACAACAGCAAGATCGTGCGTGATATACAAGGCTGCGACACCAGTATCTCTAATGGCTTTTTTAATCGCTGCCAAAACATCAATCTGCGTGGTGACATCCAACGCAGTTGTTGGCTCATCGAATACAATCAAGTCGGGTTTCGGGCAAAGCGCCATTGCAGTCATCACACGTTGTAACTGTCCACCAGAAACCTGGTGTGGATAACGGCTACCTATATTTTCAGGATCTGGCAGCCCAAGAGCGTCAAAAAGCCCGATGGCACGCTCTTCGGCCTCTTTTTTTGTAGATAGACCATGAAGCAAGGTCGCTTCAATAACCTGTTCCATTAAACGCATTGCCGGATTAAACGAAGCTGCCGCTGACTGTGAGACGTAAGTGACCTCACGCCCCCGTAACGCCCGTAATTCAGATGATGTGATTTGCAGGATATCACGTCCGTTTACAATGACCTCACCTCCCGTAAGCTCGACACCGCCACGGCCGTAACTCATCGTAGAAAGACCAATCGTCGATTTACCAGCACCACTCTCGCCAATAAGCCCCATAACCTGACCTTTTTTTAGGGTCAAAGATATGTCTTGGGCAATAGTAATACCGCGTGGTTTTTCCCCTGGAGGATAAACTGTTGCGCCGATTTTGAGGTTCTTGATTTCAAGTAAGTTATCAGTCATCAGCCACGCCCTCCTTTAAGATCACTGGTTCTATTAAGGACCCAATCAGCAACAAGGTTTACAGAAATAGCAAGAATGGCTATGGCAAATCCTGGTATCAAGGCCGCCGGAATACCAAAGTTAATACCATCTTTATTTGCTTTAACCATACTTCCCCAATCAGCTTCTGGAGGCTGTATTCCGAGCCCAAGGAAAGATAGAGAAGACAGGAAAAGGATCATAAAGATAAATCTTAAACCTAATTCAGCAACCAAAGGTGAGAGTGCATTAGGTAAAATTTCTTTGAAGATAATCCAACGCAAACCTTCCCCTCGGAGGCGTGCAGCTTCCACATAATCCATTACGTTGATATCTACGGCAACAGCTCGGGACAAACGGTATACGCGCGTACTATCAAGAACGCCCATCACGATGATCAAGGTCGTAAGGTTCCCAGGTAAAACAGAGAGAACAACGAGTGCAAAAATCAATGTCGGAATGGACATCAATAGATCAACACCACGTGACATGACCATATCAACCCAACCACCTTTAACAGCAGCTGTAAAACCGAGAACAGACCCTAGTCCAAAAGAAAGTATTGTCGCGACACCAGCAATAAAAATTGTTGTTCGGGCGCCATACATCATACGGGTAAGGAGATCTCGACCAATGTTATCTGTTCCCAACCAAAATTTGGAAGACATTGGTTCCCATACATCACCAACGATCTCAGCCATACCATAGGGCGCGATAACCGGTGCAAACAGGGCTACAAAGAGAAAGCCACTTGTTGCAATTATGCCAACAAGTGCGCTTAAGGGAATTTTTTTAAAGTTCATATATCTTTCCCTTTATTTCGGATGTCGCAAACGAGGGTTCGCAACAATCGATACAATATCTGCCACAATATTTAAGGAGATATAGACACTGGCAAATATCAGGGCACACGCCTGAACAACTGGAACATCACGTTTGGAGACGTGATCAACCAGATATTGTCCCATTCCAGGATATGCAAATACCACCTCAACAATAACAACACCGACAACCAAATAAGCAAGGTTAAGCATAATCACGTTGATAATTGGAGCGATTGCATTCGGAAAAGCGTGTTTTCGGATAACCTGAAAAGGTGTGATTCCCTTTAGTTCTGCTGTTTCAATATAAGCCGATTGCATCACATTTAATATTGCAGCACGGGTCATACGCATCATTTGAGCTAAAACAACGAGAACCAAAACAGCAACAGGTAACGCTATTGTATTTAGTTTTTGCCACAAAGACATTGTGTCATTGATAATTGCCACAGATGGAAACCATCTCAATTGAACCGAAATAAAGTAAATCAGTAAATAACCAAGGAAGAATTCAGGTAAGGATATTGTTGTTAAGGTTACCCCTGAAATAAGCTTATCAGGCCAACGGTTTTTGTATTGTACAGCTAAGAGGCCAAGAAGAACAGCCAAGGGTACCGAAATTACAGCAGCCCAGCCTGCAAGAAACAAAGTATTACTTAATCTTTGTCCGACGGCTTCAGCAATAGGTTTGCCATTTGATAGTGCAACCCCAAGATCCCCCTGTAAAACACCTGATAACCAAGTGAAGTATCGAATGTAAGCAGGGTCGTTCAGACCTAGGTCTTTTCTAAGGTTTGCGACAGCTTCCGGTGTCGCTGATTGTCCTAAAATTGATTGAGCAATATCCCCAGGCAATATTTGGGTGCCAATAAAAATTAGCACTGATGCCATAAGGAGGAGAAGGCAGCCCAACGCAATGCGTTGGCCTGCCAAATTCAAAATGGGATGTCCCATGGTTCAATACGTTACGCTAACCAGGTTTTGGTAAGAGCGTGGCCGTTCATCATTTCACCACTTGGATCATCTTCATAACCACCAACTTTATCACTTACAGCAGCGATAAAGTCATTAAACATTGGCACAATCACGCCACCTTCATTGTGAACCATAAGTCCCATTTCACGATAAAGAGCAACACGTTTAGCTTGATCAAGTTCACCACGCGCTTCGATAAGAAGTTTATCAAAGTCTGGGCGGAAGAAACGTGTATCGTTCCAATCGGCGTCTGACTTATAAGCCGTAGAATACATTTGGTCCTGAACCGGACGAGAACCACCCCAATAAGAGGCGGAGAACGGTTGCTTGTTCCATACTTCAGTCCAGTAACCATCATCAGGTTCGCGCTTGACATCAATTGTGATACCAGCTTTAGCTGCGCTTTGTTGGAACAACTGTGCAGCATCAACAGCACCAGCAAATGCTGTTGCTGCAGTCTGAAGAGTTACAGGACCAGAGTGACCAGATTTTTTGAAATGGAATTTCGCTTTATCTGGATCAAAAGTACGCTGAGGAATATCTTCAGAGAACAACGGATAGCCACCATTGATTGGCATATCGTTCCCGACAGAACCGTAACCACGTAAAATTTTATCAACCATTTCTTCACGGTCGATTGCATATTTCAAAGCAAGACGCAGATCATTGTTATCAAACGGTGCCGTATTACAATGCATCAAGAACACATAGTGACCACGTCCAGAAACACTTTTCACAGAAACACCTGGGACGCGTTCAAGAAGATCAGCAATTTTAGGCTCTACGCGGTTGATCATATGAACCTGACCGCCTTGTAGTGCCGCAGTACGTGCTGTTGCATCGTTTAGAACGATAACTTCGATGCTATCAGCATGACCGCGGTTTGCACCATCCCAATAGTCATCGAAACGTTCACCTACATGACGTACTCCAGGCTCATTAACAGTAATTTTGTATGGGCCAGTTCCTATACCTGCATCAGGCGCATCCATACCACCATCAGGTTGAATGATCAGGTGATAATCTGACATCAGATAAGGTAAATCAGCATTCGGCGTTGTAAGCGTAACAGAGAAAACATCTCCATCAGCTTTCATAGACTCAATGCCACGCATAATTCCCAAAGCGCCTGATTTTGTATCTTCACCGGAGTGACGTTGCATTGTTTTCAGGACGTCTTCAGCAGTCAGGGTTTTACCGTTGTGGAATTTAACCCCTTTGCGGATTGTGAAGTGCCATGTTTTAGCATCAGCAGATGGCTCAATACTTTCAGCAAGACGATATTCGATTTCACCAATTCGGGAAACTTCAATAAGGGTCTCGCCCCAAGTTTTACCAAAATCATGAGAAACTTGTGTCAAAAACAATGCCGGATCTAGGCTGTTTGTACTTTCGCCGCCTCCTAGGCCAGCAATAAGGCGACCACCTTTTTTAGGACCAGCAGCAAGTGCCGTTCCGGAAAGAAGGCTGGTGGCAACAGCAGTCGAAGCGCCAAGTGCTGCAGCTTTTCCAAGGAAAGATCTACGATCTAACTTACCTTCAACTGCCAGTTTAGCCAAATAATTCATTTTTTCAGACATTTTTATTCTACTCCCTGTTATTCATTTGTTATAGAGGTGCGAAACATATGAACATCATTATTAAATTAGGTATGTTATCATATGACTTATTCTCAAAAGTATAAACCGTTTCATTACTATTATTGTCGTTAAAAATAAAAACCGGTAAGAATTGAAATTTTCAATTCATGTTTCATGATCTACAACAACTAAGTTTTTTTAACGCTCTTTTGACTTATTCCACCTCTGTTTTGATACCGTTTATCATTTCTTTTAGTATCAAATATTTGAACGGATCCCACTTCGCTCACTTGTCGCATCAAAGACAACACCATCCCTAGCTGCGACTTTCTATGCAAAAAACGTCAAATTTCGCTCAAAACTCACCACTTTAAAGTGGGGCTTTGAAATAATGACATTTAATACATAATCCCTTTGCTCTCCCTACCATCAACGAGGGTATTACATTGTTTCACGTAACAACTAATTACAATTATTCACAGTCATTTATTCACAGTCATTTTATGAAAAAGACATCGTGATTGATTTGGTTGTACAATAGTTACTAAGGGCCTCTAAACCTTTTTCACGACCAATCCCTGATTTACGATTGCCTCCAAACGGAACTTCAATGCCACCAGCCCAATAATCATTTATTGTCACCTGACCAGAATCAATTTCATGTGCAAGTTTCAGTGCATGCGTAATATCCTGAGTGTAAACTCCCGCAGCGAGGGCAAAGTCAGTACAATTTGCGGCCTCACCAGCTTGCTCAACACTATCCACAACCTGAACACTCAGTACAGGCCCGAAAATTTCTTCCTGGACCAGTTCATCCCCCATAGGCACGTCATCCATTATAGTCGGGGCATAAAACCACCCCTTCCCTGTTGCCTCGTTAGATATAGGATGACCTCCGCATAAACATTTTATCCCACGGCTTTTTGCTCTTTGGACAAAGCTATCAATTTTATCCAACTGCTCTTTTGAATTAATGGCCCCATAGTTTGTATTGCGTAAGCCATGCCCAGCTTGCAACTGCGTTGTTTTCTCAACAACCTTCTCAACCAGCTTTCGATGAATAGAACGCTCAACGATAAGCCGGGAACCAGCAGAACAAATTTGGCCTGCATTATAGAAAATTGCCCATAAAACACCTTCAGCCGTTTTTTCGAGATCACAATCAGCCAAGGCGACGATCGGTGATTTCCCTCCAAGTTCAAGCGTGACACTGCTGATGTTTCGCGCCGCGGCTTGCATGACCAAAGTCCCAGTTCCAACAGATCCTGTAAAGGTGATGTGCTGAACTTTTGGATGATCAACCAAGGGGCTTCCTGCGTTTTTACCTGTTCCCGTGATTACATTATAAACACCTGCCGGAAGCCCCGCTTCTTCGAAGATCTTTGCCAACATCAAGGCACTAAGAGGTGTTTGTTCTGCAGGTTTGACCACAGCCGTGCAACCTGCCGCTAAGGCGGGTGCTACTCCCCGGATTGTTGTTGCGAGTGGGTAATTCCATGGGATGATATGAGCTGTCACACCAACGGCTTCCACGCTGGAGAAGGAAAACACACCATCACCAAGAGGAAAGCTGTCACCTTGAATTTTGTCAGCACATCCAGCGTAATAACGAAGTGCCCCGACCGAGCTTGAAACATCCCCTTGCGCTTCCGCCAAAGGCTTACCTGTATCCAAGGCTTCAACAACAGCAAATAAATCTGACTGTTGTTCTAACAAATCAGCGGCCTTTGCTAAAATTTCGCCCCTTTTGCTTGGCTTAAAATCTTTCCATACTTCTTTAAATGCCTTACTTGCGGCGTTAACAGCAAGCTCAACATCTTCTGTTTGTGCAGCGCTTACTTTGGCAAAGACATTTCCAAGCCCCGGATCAATAGTTTCTATTTCCTCACCCGAAATTGCAGAAATCCAGTTACCATCAATAAACAATTTATTTGGCAACCCACGCACTGTGCCACTGCTAAAATATTCTTCTGTTAACGCATCAATCTGTACTGACATGGTCTTAACCCAATGGCCTCAATATCGTGCGTTTATTAACGCGAGTGAATTTTTAAAGTTAGAAACGAGAAGCATTGTAACTGACTTGATAGTTTGCATTAGCGAGCCATTGGGTATCGACTTCAACGCCCCACCCCGGTTTGTCAGGAAGGATCAATTGTCCATTTTCAATCTTGTAACCCGGTTCAAACAAACCGGCTTGCCATGGATAATAATCGAGACCCTCAATAGAAAACTCGAGGTATTTTCCAGGATTTCCTATGGCCGCCATTAAATGTGCTGAAAACAGAGTGACCAATGAAAGGTTTGCACAATGAAGTGTGCATGGCAAACCTGCCTCTTCTGCCATTTTGGTCACCTGCAGCGTTCTGGTTATCCCGCCCATATAACAGACATCAGGCTGAACAATATCCACAACCCGTTGGTCAATTATCTGTTTCCAGACAGCAAGGTTGTTATCCTGTTCACCACCAGAGATATCAATGCTCAGAGCTTCTGTGACCTGTTTGGTCCAATCCAGTTCCCAGTAAGAGCACGGCTCCTCAAAATGAGAAACCCCGTAATCCTGTAGCATATGTCCAACTTCAATCGCCTTTTGTGGCGAGAAGGCACTATTGGCATCAACCAAGAGAGTGACATCATCCCCCAAAACATTGCGAACGGTTTTTATGATTTTTTCTGTCCGGCCCGGCCATTGATCAACATCGCGTCCACATTCACGCCCGATCCTGAACTTGAAGGACTGATAGCCAAATTCTTCTCGTAATGCGATAAAGCGTTCGGCCTCTTGTTCGGGCGTAATATCCCGACGCATACTCGACGCATAAACGGGGAAACTCTGTTTTGTGCTGCCAAGTAACTGCGTAACAGATTTTCCAGCTCTTTTGCCATAGATGTCCCACAAGGCGGTATCAAGACCGCAGAGCGCACGATAGAGATAAGTTCCCGGGAACTTATGCTCGCGCTCCAGAATAAGCTGAACCAGGGTATCTATGTCTGTTGCGTCTTGCCCCAAGGCATGAGGGGCAATGTGACGGTGCACGATTTGCGAGGTTATATCTGCGTTATAGGTCGAGACCTGCCCCCACCCTTCATCGCCCTCTACAGTTCGCACCCGGACAAAGCCAACATACTCATTTGAGAAGGTTTCAATACTCGCTATCTTCACACCGAACTCTCTTGGCTAAAACATTCTAGGTAAGAACTATGGACAGGGCTTGCGAATAAAATCAAACGAAGTATTATTACTCTAAGACATCGTTTTATTTGTAAGTAAGTAATAGTTATTATGAATTACCATCTCCCCCCTTTAAACTGGTTACGCGCCTTTGAATCTGCTGCTCGGTATAATAACTTCACGACTGCAGCAAAAGAACTGAACCTGACACCAGCCGCAATCAGTCATCAAGTTCGCTCTCTTGAACAACACCTTGAATTTCAACTGTTTGAGCGCTTAGCGAGGAGCCTGAAACTTACAGATAAAGGTCGGGCTTATTTACCTTCTGTAAGGCGGGCTTTTGAAGATCTTTCAGCTTCGACCACAGGAATATTTGGCACCAAGGGAAAACAGTCAATAAACATACGCTGTACAGCGGCCTTTTCAATTTTTTGGCTGGCCCCGCGTCTCAAGGGATTTCTTGTCCGTTACCCCGATATAGACGTTCGCCTGTATACCGCCATTTGGACTGAAGCACTAGGGCAAGAAAATATTGATATTGACATTCGCATCGGAGATGGAAATTGGCCTGGGTTTCACGCCCAAAAAATTCACCATGAACCCTCGGTCATTGTCGCGACCCCTGAAAATGCCAAGCTGGTCCATCAAGCAATAAAAACTGGGGATGAATCATTAACCCAGCACCTTGGGTGCATACGAATTATGGGCTGTGAAGGGCGTTGGCAACCCATCTTGGAAACTCAGTTAAAAGGTTCAGGACTGTCGGTGAAAGTAACAGTCGACACATCATTAAGCGCGGTAGAACTTGTTAAATCTGGGGCATCAATCAGCCTATTACTAAAACATTATGTTCAGCGAGATATTGATTCTGGTTGTTTAGTCAGGGTCGTTAACGACGATTTTTTCTATAATGAATCACATTATTTGGTGAAGCCAATTAAAGAAGAGAAAGCCAAACCAGAAGGCTTACTCTTTAAAAATTGGCTTCTAGAACAAATTGAAATGGATGAATCCGTCAAACGCTACTTCGTCCCCTGATCCCACTCAGGAATCTGCAAGTACAAGATCAGCTCCCTTTTCCCCAACCATGATTGCAGCAGCATTGGTATTACCGGAAACCACGGTCGGAAAAATAGAGGCATCAATCACACGTAAATTGTCGACACCATAAACCTTTAAGCGACTATCCACGACATTTTCATGCGGGTTCGATCCCATTCGACAAGTACTGGTAGGATGAAAACAAGTCCAGGCATACCCCCGTATATCATTGATCAGTTGTTCATCTGATTTACAGTCAGGGCCTGGGCGAAATTCATCTATAATAATTTCTTTAAATGCCTTTGTTTCAGCAAGTTGTCGCAAATATTTAACACCTTCAAGTAACTCATAAACATCTTCATCAGTAGATAGATAATTTGGTTTAATAGTTGGTGCATCAAGAGGATCACGAGATTTAATATTGATTTCTCCCCGAGAAGTTGGACGGCAATTTGTCAGACCAAGCTGAAAGGCTGAGAAAGGGTCCGGGTTCATCATTGGACGCGTGCCTGCTGGAGCACGGGTGTAACTTACAGGGGAGAAATAAAGCTGAATATTTGGTTGAGGCAAGCCAGGTCGTGTTTTTATAAATCCTCCCCCCTGATTGATACTAAGGCTCAAAGGACCACGACGGAAAAATACGTATTTTAAACCTGCCATAAACTTTCCCCAGAGAGAATGAAGTTCATCATTCAAACTCGGTTTGGTACAGGTAAAAAGGTAATCCATCCCCAAATGATCCTGAAGATGTTGACCAACAGCGGGGCTATCATGAACAACCGGAATACCTAAATCGTGTAAAAGTTTTTTAGGGCCAACACCTGACAGCTGTAATAATTGAGGAGAATTAATTGAACCGCCACTAAGGATCACCTCTTTACTGGCTAAGACCTGTGCGTTCTTTCCTTTATGCCGATATTCGACCCCAACTGCCTTTTTACCTTCAAAAATCACTCGGGTAGCATGAGCGTAGGTAATAAGTTTAAGATTTTTACGTTTTAATGCTGGATGTAAAAAAGCCTTGGCAGCGGACTCTCTAAACCCTTTTCGCGTTGTGGTTTGATATAGGCCGATGCCCTCTTGCTCTGCTCCGTTGAAATTGTCGTTGTATGTTAAGCCAAGCTCTTGCCCAGATTTAATAAAATTTTGACACAGAGGGTGCAAATCATTGGAGACATCAGAAACGTACATCGGACCTGTGGTGCCACGATAGCCGTCGTCCCCCATTTGATTTTTCTCTGATTTTTTAAAATATGGTAAGACATCGTCGTATCCCCACCCAGGGTTTCCAAAAGCTTCCCAATCATCATAATCTTTTTTGTTACCCCGGATATAAACCATCGCGTTAATCGAGCTGGAACCACCTAAAACCTTTCCTCTGGGCCAATAACTCTGACGATTTGCTGTCCCCGCATCAGCTTCGGTCAAATACATCCAGTTAACCGCTTTTTGATAGTATGTTTTGCCATATCCAATTGGTACCTGGACCCAAAATCTCTTATCTGATCCCCCCGCCTCCAATATGAGGATCGAATACTTTCCGTTTTCACTCAAACGGTTGGCAAGGACACAGCCAGCAGAACCAGCGCCGACAATGACATAATCAAAAGACTGCATTTTTTTAACCCCGGTACAAATTCGAACGCATAGTTATGCCTGAACCTGAAGAAACAAAATTTAATCACCTTTCGGTGAATCGATAGATTAAAATATAGAAGAAATAAACTATCAATTTCAAACCATATTTTGTCTAACCTAATTAAGGGGTTGCTTTGTTTGTAAGTAGAGTATGTTAATTTTGTGTTGTGCCGATTGCATCAACAACACACCTTACCTACACAACTTAAGAGTAAGTTAAGCGTCTCTCTATAAATTAAAATATACCCTAGAAAATTAGTCCGTTAATAGGTTTTGACCAAAAAAGATAGGATTTGATTTATAAAATGTTACAAGTAAAAATTAGTATGTTTTGTAAGATTTTTTTTGTCACTATCTCCCTTTTATTAATAGAAAGAGCCCGCGCAGATACAATAACTCTTTCCGGTGATGAGTGGTCTCCTTACCTTGTTGAAAAGCCAGAGGTTGGCGGAGTAGTTTATGACATCGTAAACACAGCCTTTTTACGTGAAGGACACCAAGTAAAATGGGAATTTTACCCTTGGGCAAGAGCCCTCTTCCTTGCGCGAACAGGTAAAGTAACAGGACTTGCTGACGCGTGGTTTAGTGAAGAGAGAAAAAAGGATTTTTTATTTAGCGATCCTTTTTTAATAAATCGGCTCTCATTTTTAAAAAGGCGTGATGAGGAGATTACATGGGATACTTATGAAGATCTCACTCCATATACCATCGCTCAAGTAAATCATGCCGTAGTTTCAGCGGAGTTTGAAAAAGCAGATTATTTAAAAAAACATAAAGTACCGACAGTAACAACAGCTCTTAAATTATTACTTTCCGGCCGAGTTGATCTCTTTGGTGACGATGAGATCAACATTATGGAAACGATGAAGAAAGATCTTCCTGAGGGCCTCGAAATGGTAGATTTCGTCGCCAAGCCAATTGTTACAAACAAGTTATATTTTATCTCATCGAGAAGTCGGCCTGATCATATCGATGTGATCAACATATTTAATGCCGGGCTAGCAAAATTAATGACAGACGGTACCTATCAAAAAATACTAGACAAACATCAGATGGGGCGCCTGACCGTGCTTCCATAAACCTGTTTTTAACATACTCCCCTCTAAAGCCTTAAAACCTATTTGCCTGTCCATACCGGAGATCTCTTTTCAACAAAGGCCAACGATCCTTCTTTGGCATCATCGCTGATAAGCAACTGTTCATAGTTTTTCCAATTTCCGCTGCGCATTTCTTGATAGCACTCTTCAATATCAAGAGTTTGGGTTTTTTGAATAACTTCTTTTACCGCCTTAACTGACAAAGGAGCAGCTTCAAGGATTTGATCTGCAAGTGCGCGTGCTGTGCTTAAGAGATCTTCGCCAGAAACAACCTGATTTACCAATCCCCACTTCAATGCTTCATCGGCAGACATACGCCGTCCGGTTAAAAGCATTTCCATAGCCAAAGCTTTAGGTAAAAGCTTTGGTAAACGGAAAGAAGCCGCATCTGCAATTAACCCAACTTTTACTTCCGGGAGGAAAAACTGCGCATGATCTGCTGCAACAATAAGATCTGCAGACAAAGCAAGCTCAAATCCGCCCCCCACAGCCATACCGTTTACAGCCGCAATGATTGGTTTGTAGCAATCGTGAAGCTCAGTAATTCCCGCAAAACCACCTGGACCATAATCCGTATCGGGCGCTTCCCCTTCGCTGCTTGCAACAAGATCCCAGCCTGCTGAAAAAAACCTCTCTCCTGCTCCGGTTAAGATCGCAACCCGAAGATCAGAGTTATCTCGAAACTTACAAAAGACCTCTCCCAAAGCAAAACTGGTTTTGGCATCAATTGCATTAGCCTTAGGACGATCAAGCGTTACTTCTAGTACAGCACCGCGTTGTTCAACTTTAATTACATCATTCATTTCCACAGCTTCCCGAGTAACAGATTTATTGTTTAGCCATACGGATCATGGCATCGGCTAATATAACGCCCCGGCCTTCGGGTAATACCATAACCGGGTTGATATCCACTTCCATAAGTCGTGTATCGTTTTCTTCAACGAAATGGATAAGTTTCTCTATCGTATCAGTAAGTGCTGTAATATCACCTCTCACTAAGCCTCGATACCCATCCATCATGGGATAAAGCTTCAAGCTCTTTAAGGCTGTATCTATATCATTTCGAGAGGCCGGTAGAAGTAATGGGGTTGAATCTTTAAGTAACTCAACAAACACGCCACCACTTCCAACCACGATTGACAAACCAAACTGTGGGTCTCGACTCACGCCGATAATGATTTCAGAAACCACATCTGTTATCATTTCTTCAACAAGAACCACATCGGTCAACCTGCGCATTTTTTGTGAAGCATTCTCAACCATGTCTCTATTTAAGAGATTTAAGGCAACGCCTCCGGCTTCCGTTTTATGGGCTAAATTGTTAGAAACTGCTTTAACAACTACAGGATAACCAATCTCTTCTGATACTTTTCCTGCTTGATCAATAGGAACCGTTTTACTTTGAGGCACACGAAGTCCGTATTGGCTTAAAAGCTGCTTGGCATGGACTTCATCTAACATTTCAACTTCGCCAATGAAGTTATGACGCTCATTCAATATGGTATTGGCATCACACTCATTTATTTTCTGCCAGCGCCGTCCGATCCAAGCAGCAGAATTGATCGCCTTCAGGCCATTATCCAACCCCTGAAGAGGAACAACATTATTTTCAATCAAAACTTTACGTGCGTATGCTGGTAAGTTTTCCGGTAAGGTAGAAATAACAACGGCCTGATGCCCAGAAGCCAATTGCGCAGCGATCATTGCCTGCACTGCAATATCCCAATCAGGCGCTTGACCGAGCTGCTCTTTAGGGTAGTCCAAAACCAAAAGCGTAGCGTCGTACCCGCCTTGCATCAGGCGCGTAAAACAATTTGTTTTCTCAACCAAATTTCCCCAAATATAGGTGTGATAATCAAAAGGATTAGAAACTGTAACCTTCTCACCCATTTGCTCTTCTAATTCACGGGTTTGTTGTTCTGGAATAGGCCCAAATTGTAAATCAAGTTTACTGCCCATATCCGCAACCAATGCAGCATCTCCACCAGAACAGCTCAGCGAAGAAATATTGTTTCCAGAGAGAGGTCCGACGACATGCAAGAACTTGAGGGTCTCAATGAGTTCGGACAAGGAGTGAACTCTGGCAATGCCAATACGATAAAACAAAGCACTATAGAGCGTGTCAGACCCTGCAAGCGTTGACGTGTGGCTCATTGTCAATTGAGCACCAATTTCCGATCCTCCTGCTTTGAGAGCTACGACAGGAACGCCCTTATGGCGTGCTTTTTCGACCGCACGACAGAAAGCGGGTATGTCAGAAATTCCTTCCATATGAAGACCAATAGCGCTGATGCGATCATCTTCACACAAAGCTTCGATATAATCGGGAATAGAAAGAATGGCTTGGTTGCCAACGGAAATCATAAAAGCAAGTGGTAACGACCTATCTTGCATTGTCAGGCTAATGCCAATGTTGCCACTCTGTGTGATAATTGCAACACCACGTTCTACTGTCTCGCCTCCGTGTTGATCTGGCCAAAGTGCAGCCCCCTCCAGATAGTTCAACACACCGTAACAATTTGGACCGGCAACGGCGAGAGCACCTGAACAAGATATGAGGGCGTCATGATACGGCGCGCCGTCTGTTGTTTCGGAAAACCCAGATGCATAACATACCGCGCCCCCTGCTCCCATTTGTGCCAGCTCACCAATGACCTTGACTGCTGGGCCGCGTGGAATTGCCACAAAAGATGCATCGGGGACAGCAGGTAAATCCTTTATTGATGCATAACAGAATAATCCTTCAACGTTGTCACGCTTTGGGTTTACAGGCCAAATATTACCTTCGTAACCCATTTTTTGGCATTGTCTGATAACTTCTGCAGCTTCTCTACCCCCGACGACTGCGATCGATTTCGGGCTTAGGAGCCTCTTTATGTTTGTAAGAGAGGTCATATCAACCTAACTCCCAAGAGGACGGAGAAGACCCCGCGATATAATGTGACGTTGAATTTCACTGGTTCCATCCCAGATCCGTTCAACCCGAGCATCACGCCAAAAGCGTTCAATCGGCAATTCACTCATAAGCCCCATACCACCATATATCTGTAACGTCTCGTCTGTGACTTTACCCAGCATTTCAGTGGCAAATAGTTTTGCCATCGCAATATCCTGATCTGCGGAAATACCTTGATCAAGTTTCCAGGCGGCACCAAGTGTCAGATACTCTGCAGCTTGGATCTCTGTAGCCATATCAGCCAGCTTAAATGAAACCCCCTGAAACTTGCCGATAGCCTGACCAAATTGCTTTCTCTCTGCAGCCCACGCGACCCCCATATCAAAACAACGTTGGGCACGGCCAACAGACATAGCTGCCACCGTCAACCGCGTAGCACCAAGCCAGGTATTTGCCTCGTCAAACCCTGTGCCCTCTTCACCTAAAATCTGAGAAGACGGAACTCGGCAATTATCAAAATTCAAAATAGAGTTATTATAACCACGGTGAGACACGCACTTATATCCATCTCTAACCTCAAAACCCGGTGTGTCTTTATCAACCAAAAAGCATGTTATTTTCTTTTTGGTTCCTCGGGATGTTTCCTCTTCACCCGTGGCAATAAAGACAATCGCAAAATCGGACTCGTCCGCATGAGTAATAAAATGCTTAGTGCCGTTGAGTATCCAGTCATCCCCGTCTTTTAGAGCCGATGCTTTCATGGACCGTACATCGGATCCTGCATCTGGTTCGGTCAAGGCGATACAGTCGTTTTTTTCTCCACGAATGGCAGGCAACAAGTACTTTTCAATCTGATCACCTGTGCAGCCGCAAAGTATATTGGACGGACGACCAAAAATAACGCTTAAAGCCTGAGATGCACGACCGAGTTCGCGTTCCATCAATGACAGTGTCACATGGTCAAGGCCGCCACCGCCAAATTCTTCGGGAATATTGGCCGCATAAAACCCAAGACTGAGTACTTTTTCTCTGATTTCTTTGGTTATTTCAGCGGGAACATAGCCAAGTTCTTCAACTTTATTCTCATGCGGGTAGAGCTCTTTTTCAACAAAATCACGTACGGTATCAACGACCATTTGTTGTTCTTGAGAAAGACCAAAGTCCATAATCTGCTCCTATGAAACCAGAAAATTTCTGGTAAACATCCGTTTGAATAAAAGAATATACGACCTTGTCCGGCGTTAAATTAGACGCGGGACTTCGTTTTACGAAATAGTCTTCAGCACGATATTCAAGACCAGAAAACAATTAAAAGGTCTCTGGTCTTGAGTATACGATCAGTCCTTCGGTGCCGGCACAGCCATTTCACGGCTTCGACGCTCAGGATTTGGCAGCAAAGCGTGGGCATCCATAATTTTTTGCAAGATACTCAACACTTCCGGCTTTGCAGGACACGCTTTTGCAGCGTTTGTATCAACGTGAAGAACCATCTGTTCCGCTGTGGCCAACAAGCTATTGTCTTTTGCGTTGTACATATTGTGAATAAAATGCAAACGCTTGTTATCAAGACCAAGAAGTTGTGTCGTCACCTTCAAAGGTTCATGAGCATTAATTTCCATGATGTTATTAATGTGCGTTTCTACCGTGTAATAAGAATTACCATCGGCATGATATTCAGCATCAATTCCAACATATTGGTATAACGCATCAGAAGAATCACCGAAGACTTGAAGGTACCGAGATTCAGTCATATGACCGTTATAGTCCACCCACTCTGGATGTACTTTATCTGTATGAAGTTCTAGTGGTTGAGAGAGATCATCGCTTGCAGACCAAGACGTTGATCCAGAGGTATCTGCGTATTGACGCTCTTCATCCTTTTTCAAGGTACTCCCTGAAGCGTAATCATAACTGCGCAAGGACTGCATGATGGATACGAGGCAATTATCACGCAGTTTTTCAAGATCACGAATTGAATACCCATCAGCTTGTTCTTGAGTACCTTGGACCATACGATCTATAAGTTGATCCGTAAGCTCTGGCGCTTTCAATTTGGTCCAAGGAAGCTCGAGAGCCGGACCAAACTGCTCCAGCATATGACGCATGCCCTGCTCCCCCCCAGCAAGATGGAACGTCAAACAAGTTCCCATAAAGGCCCAACGAAGACCTGGCCCGTAAATTATTGCCTGATCAATTTCATCTGTAGTGGCAACCCCATCAGCAACCATATGCAGGGATTCACGCCAAAGAGCTTCTTGAAGGCGGTCAGAAATGTATCCTTCAATTTCCTTCCTAACTTTAAGAGGGTGCATACCAATAGAAGTATAGAACTCAATGGCCTGTTCAACGTATTTGTTATCTGTTAACTCGCCACCGAGAACTTCTACCAGCGGCAGAAGATAAACTGGGTTAAAAGGATGACCAATGATAACACGTTCAGGGTTAACGCAATCAACCTGAATTCGTGATGGCAACAGACCCGATGAACTTGAGGCGATAATAACTTCATCACCTACGTGCTTACTAATTTCTGCAAGTAAATTACGTTTTAGATCTTCTCTTTCAGGTGCATTTTCTTGGACAAAATCAGCCTGAGATACTGCTTCAGCTAAATTTGTTGTAAAGGTGAGCGTACCCTTTTCTCTTCTTGGCGCAAGGTTGAGGTTATTTAGTGAGACTTCAGCATTCGCAATAACTTCGCGCACACCACGTTCAGCATCTACAGATAGATCTGTTACGACAACATTGATACCGCGATGTAGGCAGCGTGCGGCCCAACCTGCACCAATCACACCCGCACCAACGATGGCGATAGTCTTTATTTCATTCGTCATATTCTTGAACCCTATTACTAATCACCGCAGAGCTTAAACTTGTTTAATGGCATTAAATTTCTTACGCGCGTCTTCAGCGTTTAAAATACGTGCCCCCATACGTTCCACGATCTCTTTTGCTCTCGTAACAAGCATTCCGTTTGTGGCAAGCACGCCACGTTCCATATAAAGGTTATCTTCCAAACCAACACGGACATGTCCACCAAAGATCACCGACTGGGCTGCCATGGCCATTTGTGTAGGGCCGACACCAAAAGATCCCCAATTTGCTCCTTCTGGAAGCATATTGCGCATGGCAAGCATTGTTTCCCCGTTTGCTTCTGCAGCATAAGGAATTCCAAGGCAAAGCTGGAAGAGAGGTGGTGCATCAATCAGGCCTTCTGCCATAAGCTGTTTTGCCATCCAAATGTGACCAAGTTCAAAGGCTTCGATTTCTGGCTTCACTCCCATTTTTTGGATTAATGCTGTCATCTCTCGCAGCATATTCGGAGTAGAGACATAAGCGTAATCACTAAAATTCAAAGATCCACAATCAAGTGTGCAAATCTCTGGTCGAGTAAGATCTATATGTTTCAGACGGTCAACCGGATTGAGCATGTCTGTCCCTGGACCGCCGTTATTAGGGTTCGTCGCATCAGGCACAAACTCTCCGCCCATACCTGCGGTAATGTTGATAACAACATCAATGCCCTGATGGTTCATTTTGTCACGGAGCAAGCCAACAGTTTCCTGGTAAAGGTTAATGTCATTACAAGCTTGGCCTGTATCAGGATTACGTACATGCAGATGAGCAATTGCCGCTCCTGCCTTTGCGGCTTCAATAGCAGCATCTGAAATTTCTTCAGGAGTTACCGGAACGTTGGTGTGTTTATCTTTTTTAACACCAGCGCCTGTAACTGGGCAGGTAATAATAACTTCGTTATTCATTGCTCTTACTCATCTTATCAATGGTGGCACGCTAAAATTAAGCGCATCGTTTATTTTAAAATAAGTGTAGGTCGATTCACGATATCTATTTTACATTTTGCGCAAGTTATGAAACATTTTTCTCATTAAAAAATACGATCATAATCAGAAGTAAGTTCCTAACGTAATCCAAAGTAACTGGACATTTGCAATGTATCTTTTTGGAACACCAGCAGACAAAAAACCTCAAAAAATTGCATTTTTATTGATCCCTGGCTTTTCAATGCTTTGTTTCTCATCCGCGCTTGAACCTTTGCGGGCCGCAAATATGAAAGTTGGAGAAAAATTATACGAGTGGAAACTCTATTCCATTACCGGGCAAACTGTTCGAGCCAGTAATGACATGGAGCTCACTGTTGATGCCGAACTTGGTGGTGAAGAAAATATTCCAACGCTTATTATCTGCGCCAGTTACAATGTAGAGCAGAGTTATACAGAAAAACTCGCTTCAATTTTAAGAAAATTACGCTCCAAAGGAACTGAATTTGGCGGCATGGATGCCGGGAGTGAAATCCTCGCCAAAGTTGGTCTGTTAGATGGCTATAAGGCAACAGTTCATTGGGAAAATTTCGAAGGTTTCACCGAAACATACCCCAATATTCAAACGGAACTTGATATCTATGTCGTAGATCGAAACCGATTTACATGTGGTGGCGGTACGACCAGCTTGGATATGATGCTGCAACTGATCCGCGTTCAGTACGGATTAAAATTATCAACTGACGT
Organism: Kiloniella antarctica; assembly: GCF_042682825.1. NCBI lineage: Bacteria > Pseudomonadati > Pseudomonadota > Alphaproteobacteria > Rhodospirillales > Kiloniellaceae > Kiloniella > Kiloniella antarctica. The sequence continues at coordinate 76,746 of NZ_JBHUII010000010.1, read as the reverse complement.
CGCCGATGTCTTTATTTACCAGCGCTTCAGAGAGGGAAACAATCCGCAACGTCTTGCATCAGACAACCCTCAAATTCGAAAAAACAAAATACTTTCTGTCGCCATTGAAACCATGGAAGAAAACGTCGAAACACCTTACCTCATTCCAGAGCTTGCCAAAAAAATCGGCTCTACTGTTCGAGAACTTGAACGGCTTTTCAAAAAATACTTAAAAACATCCCCAGCAACTTATTACAGAAACATCCGCCTTGATATTGCTCAAAGGCTTTTAAAACAAACTGATTTTTCTATTTTAGATATCGCTATAAGATGTGGATTTAATTCTGCAACATCCTTTGCGAGAAGTTATAGAAATCGTTTTGGACAATCCCCCAGAACCAGTAGACGTATTATATAATACCAATCACGATGACAAAAGACGGATTTATAACGTGAATACTTCTCTCCAGATAACGAATGACAGAGCCTCTTTGAGTGCAACCTTAAAAGGCGGCTGCATAACATCTTACAGTATCCAAACTAGCGAAAGTGATCTGGAGATCCTAAGATCCTTTGGGCAAAGAAATAAAGCCTCCTTTCCTCTCATCCCCTATTCTAATCGCATTAAAGAAGGTCGGTTTTCATTTGAAGGAAAGCAATATCAGTTGCCGCTAAATTTTGGAAAACACCCTCACTCTATTCATGGTGTTGGCTGGCAAGAAAACTGGCAACTTATAGAGCATGAAGCAAATCACATCATAATGGAGCTTTATCATCCGGGAACAACTTGGCCCTTTCCTTTCAAAGCAAGGCAAATCATTAAATTAAATGGGGCAGACCTATACAACGAAATCCAACTGACCAATCTAGCATCGAAGTCGATGCCAGCAGGATTGGGCATGCATCCCTATTTTCCTCGACACGGTAAAGCCTTCCTCACCGCTGAAGTTGGCCAAGTATGGCAGACAAATGAAACCGGTTTGCCAATAGAAAGAAAAAATTGTCCACCAAATTGGAACTTAAGCGCAGGTGTCAATGTTGATAAACTCCATTGTGACAACCAATTTGATCCCTGGTCCAGGACTGCGTTTATCCATTGGCCGAAGAAAAACACCTCCTTGTCCCTGACCTCCAGTGAAGATCTAAACCGGCTTGTCGTTTACGCACCAGAAAATGAAAATTTCTTTTGCGTTGAGCCCACATCCCACATCACGGATGCCTTCAATAATACTTCATTAGGGAAATTTCCTCAAGAAACAGGCATGCGTGTTTTGGCTCCGAACGAAACCTGGACCGTCTGGATGACACTATCCCCTAAACAAGAATAACGTTGTTTTTCCCAACTCATTACGTCATTCGAATCAAATACCTCAAAAGATGTTATATTTTTACATCTTTTGACCTAAATCAAAGCCATCCCCCGTTAATAAGCAGATTATAAAGCCTATTAGGACTTATTATGTTGTAACGAAGGGAGATGCTTCGTGCCAAACCAAAAGGCATGGGCGATAGGAATTACCAAAAATGGTGAAAGTGCCGCTGATACGCAGGCTTTTTACCATAACAGGTTTGCGACTTTTGCCTTACATCTGTCATTTATTACAATACTTATTCTAAGTTGCCTCGCTCTAAGTACAACAAAAGCGCATCCAGCAGAGAGCGTGTTTGATAAATATATTAGTAAAGTAACAGCCACGGACCTTTATAGCGGCGCAACAGATCTTCGTATTGTTAAAGGCGCTCCCTCCTATGCAGAAATACTCAAAGAAGACGAGCTTGTTGGTTATGCCTACCTTAACACTGACTTTGTCAATGCCACAGGTTATTCTGGAAAACCAATCCATGTCATGGTTGGTATTGATCCGAAAGGAATTATAACAGGTACCAAACTGGTTAAACACAGTGAACCCATTGTCCTGGTAGGTATTCCCGAAGAAAAGATCGCCAATTTCATGTCTGGTTACACCGGGATTGATAGTATCTCTCGTAACGGACAAGACAGGGATGCTGGCGAAGTTGATATGATCAGTGGTGCGACTGTTACTATTATGGTGATAGAAGACTCAATTCTTCGATCAGCCATAAAATTTGCCAGAAATATCGGCCTCGCAGGACTCGGGGATGCAGATAATACACAGCCAACAGAAATCCGTTCCGTCGATACATCGTACGATGAAACCGATGATTGGCAGACTTTGCTTGGAAATGGTGGTGTCCGTCACCGGGTAATTACCGTTAAAGAAATCAACGATACTTTTATTCTATCGGGAAATGAAAAAGCAGCTGCCCGTCCAGAAAAAGGTAATCCTGAAGATATTTATATTGATCTCTATCTAGCCCCGGTATCCGTCCCTTCAATAGGACGTAGCTTACTCGGTGAAGCCGAATACAAAAATCTTCTGGCAGATTTAGAACCTGGTCAAGAAGCTATTATGGTTTTTGCCAATGGACGTTATTCCTTCAAAGGTTCTGGATATGTGCGAGGTGGGATATTTGATCGCTTCCATCTGATACAAGGTGAAAGCAGTGTGCGTTTTAGAGATAAACTTCATAAACGTATTGGCGATCTTGGTGCAGAAGGTGCTCCTTATTTCAAGGAAATTGGTCTTTTCAGAATTCCTGCCGATATTGACTTTAATCCAGCAGAAAACTTTAGAATTGAGCTGCTGGCTAATCGTCCAATTGGAGCTATCAAGAAAATCTTTCTCGCTTTTGATGTCAATTACGATCTTCCTAAACCCTACCTTAAAATTGAAAAACCGGCACCTAAACCATCTGTAACACAGCAGATAACAAATGATGTTTCTGAGGTTGATGAAGCCGATAACGCCGCCAGAGTTGCCCTATGGAAACGGATGTGGGACCTCAAAAAGGTCGAAATAGTGATACTTTCCATTGCCCTAGCCGTTCTTACTGTGATCTTCTTTTTCCAAGAGTGGCTTGTACAAAGACCTCGTCTTTTGTTCTGGACAAGAAGCTCATATCTTGTTTTTACGCTTGTTTTCGTTGGATTTTACGCACAGGCTCAACTTTCCGTCGTTAACGTTCTTACCTTCTTTAATGCTCTACTAAGCGACTTCAGCTGGAATTATTTCCTGATGGAGCCAATGATTTTTGTTCTGTGGCTGTCAGTCGCTGGTGCTCTTATTTTTTGGGGACGTGGAGCCTATTGCGGATGGTTGTGTCCTTTTGGAGCGTTACAAGAATTACTCAGCCAAATTGCCAAAAAACTCAAAATTCCTCAGATAGAAGTTCCATGGGGCTTGCATGAACGTTTATGGCCGATCAAATATATTCTCTTTCTAGGGTTGTTCGGTCTATCTCTATATTCACTTCAGGACGCAGAACATTGGGCAGAGGTAGAGCCTTTTAAAACCTCTATCATTCTCAAATTTGCAAGAGACTGGCCTTGGGTGCTCTATGCCGTAACATTGCTTTCTATTGGGCTTTTCATCGAAAGATTTTACTGCCGCTATATCTGTCCTCTCGGCGCGGCTCTCGCTATCCCCGGTCGTATTCGTATGTTTGAATGGCTTAAACGACACCCGAATGACTGTGGCAATCCCTGTAATACCTGTGCCAAGGAGTGCATGGTTCAGGCGATCCATCCAACCGGTGAAATTAATCCGAACGAATGCCTATATTGCCTGCATTGCCAAGAAGTATACTACGACGATCATCGTTGCCCACCAATGGTGCAAAAGCGCAAAAGAAAAGAACGTTTGAGTGACCTGCGCAATAAGAGTTCAGCCATTAAAAATCCAGGATGTCCTGCAACGGAAGTGCCTGATTTTATTAGTGAAGATATTAACAATCCCATCCAGAAAGCCAAAGGCAAAGCCGCCAAGGGCAAAAAAGATGGGGCTGCTTTGGAAAAGTAAGTCCCAAAGCAGCCGAACCGTCACCTTAAGGTGATAGCACGCCGAACCTGTTTAATGGTGAGACAAGAGACAGGAACGGTACATAAAGAGGAGCATAGAAATGTCTAAAAATAAAGGTATGTCACGACGTGACCTACTTGGAGGATCAGCTAAGCTGACTATGGCTGGAGTTGGTGCTGCAGCTCTTGTTGGAACGGTTAGCCCTGCGAACGCCAAAAATCCTGCTGAGGTTGAACCTGGGCAATTAGATGAATATTACGGTTTCTGGTCCTCAGGGCAAGCTGGCGAATTACGCATTATGGGTGTTCCATCCATGCGTGAATTGATGCGTATCCCAGTTTTTAATCGCTGCTCAGCAACGGGTTGGGGACAAACCAACGAAAGTCGGAAAATTCTGACTGAGAACCTGCTTCCGCAGACCAAAGAGTTTTTAAAAACACGTGGTGGTAATTACTTAAATGGTGATCTCCATCACCCTCATATGTCCTTCACGGATGGTGCTTACGATGGTCGTTATATCTTTATGAACGACAAAGCAAACACGCGTGTTGCTCGTGTTCGCTGTGACATCATGAAGGTTGATAAAATTATCGAAGTTCCGAATGCCTCTGACATTCATGGTCTGCGTCCACAAAGATACCCGCGCACTGGGTATATCTTTGCAAATGGCGAACATCGGGTGCCGCTTCCAAACGATGGTACGGTTCTTGATGATCCGAGCAAGTATTATGCAATTTTCACTGCCATTGACGGCGACACAATGGAAGTTAAATGGCAAGTTAAAGTCAATGGCAACCTAGATAACGTCGATGCCGATTATCAAGGTAAATATGCCATCGCTTCTTCTTACAATTCAGAAGAAGGCGTAAATCTTGCTGAGATGACTTCTGCAGAGCAAGATCATGCCGTTGTATTTAATATTAAACGCATTGAAGAAGCTGTTGCAAATGGTGACTACGAAGTCTTTGACGGCGGCGTCCCTGTAGTAAACGGCCTCAAAGGGTCTCCACTCACAACTTATATCCCAATCTCTAACAGCCCGCACGGTGTTAATGCCGCGCCTGATAAACGCCACATCGTTGTAAATGGTAAACTATCACCAACCGTATCCGTTATCGATGTTGAGCTGTTGGACGATGTGTTTGAAGGTAAGATCAAACCCCGTGATGCAATTGTTGCTGAACCACAATTGGGTCTTGGACCTCTTCACACGGCCTTTGATGGTCGAGGCAATGCCTTTACCACTTTGTTCCTCGACAGCCAGATCTGTAAATGGAATATAGATAAAGCAATCCGTGCCTATAAGGGCGAAGACGTTGATCCTATTTTGCAAAAGCTGGATGTGCATTATCAGCCAGGGCATAACCATACATCTATGGGCGAAACCTCAGAAGCAGATGGTAAATGGTTGGTAACTCTTAATAAATTCTCAAAGGATCGTTACATCAATGTTGGTCCTCTGAAGCCTGAAAATGATCAACTTATCGACATTTCTGGCGATGAAATGAAACTGGTTCATGACGGACCAACCTTTGCTGAACCACACGATTGCATCATTGTTCATAGATCCGTTGTAAATCCGGCTCATGTCTATGAAAGAACAGATCCAACCTTTGCTGATACCATTGCAATGGCAAAAGCTGATGGTATTGATCTGGAAGATTGTCAGGATGTTATTAGAGATGGCAACAAAGTTCGGGTTTATATGAACTCTGTTGCTCCAGAATTCAGCTTGGAAAAATTCACTGTCAAGCAAGGTGATGAAGTTACCGTCGTAGTTACCAACCTTGATGATGTAGAAGATCTCACCCACGGCTTTACGCTTGCTAATTATGGTGTTTGCTTTGAAGTCAGCCCACAACAAACGGCTTCCGTAACGTTCACGGCTGATCGCCCAGGTGTTCATTGGTTCTACTGCCAGTGGTTCTGTCACGCCCTGCACATGGAAATGCGCGGTCGTATGCTAGTTGAACCTGCTTAAGGTTTAATGGAAAGAAGGTTATGGCTCGATTATTCGACAAAAAGTTAGCACAACCATCTAAGCTTCTCGTATTGCTCGGGATAATGGTAGTTGCTGCTCTACCCGTTGAAACTCGGGCCAAGACCATAAGAGTGTCTCCAGAATCTCAGTCTTTAACAGAGGTTCTGGAGAGTACTCAAACCGGCGATACCATTATTCTAACCGCTGGAATTTACAGTGGTTCTCTTATCATTGATAAAAGCATCACTATTCAAGGTGAAAGTGGTGCTGTTATTGATGGGCAAGGGCAAGGTCATACAATTAAAATTAATGCGCCAAATACAGTTATAAGTGGTTTGCATATTAGAAACTCAGGGCAGGATTTGTCAGAGCAAGACAGTGGAATTTTTATCCATAAAACAGCTCATAATACTGTTGTTGAAAATAATTTCCTACAGAACAACTTAATCGGCATCTATCTCTGGGGGCCTAAAAAAGCCGTTGTCCGTGGCAATCGAATTGAAGGTTTACAAGTTCTCCATGTCAACGATCGTGGCAATGGTATCCAGCTTTGGAATACACCTGGGTCGATCATTGAAGGAAATACCGTTCAATATGGAAGAGATGGTATTTTTACGACCACAAGTAAAAAAAATGTGTTTCTCAATAACACCTTCAAAAATACCCGTTTTGCCATCCACTATATGTATACCAATAACAGCGAAGTTTCAGGTAATGTTTCCATCGATAATGATGTTGGCTTTGCCTTGATGTTTTCCAAAAAGCTAAAAGTAACAAATAATCACTCAATCAATGACAATGAACATGGATTTGCGTTGAACTATGCAAACAGCTCCGTTTTTGAAGGAAATTCTGTTAAAAACGGCGGTGTAAAATGTGTCTTTATTTATAATTCAAACAAAAATATTTTTAAGAAAAATCATTTTGAAGGTTGTGGTATCGGTATTCATTTCACAGCAGGATCGGAGCAAAACACCATTACTGAAAATGCTTTTATCGGCAACAGACATCAAGTCAAATATGTCGGAACCCGTGATCTAGATTGGTCCAAAAACAATAGAGGTAATTATTGGAGTGATAACCCCGCTTTCGATCTTAACGGAGATGGTATTTCCGATAGCGTTTATCGACCAAACGATGTTCTAGATCGCGTTATATGGGCCTCACCTTCTGCCAAACTCTTGATTAATTCACCAGCTATGGAAATCTTGCGTTGGTCGCAATCTCAATTTCCTTCTTTGCAGCCCGGGGGCGTTTATGACAGCGCACCGCTTATGACACCAGCGATGTCAAGTGTTGCTGAAAATCAGTCTTCTTCCGCTAATGAACAAAATCCGGAGGAACAAAACCATGATAAACATGACTAATAATAACAGCATAACCCTAAATAACGTAAGTAAATGGTACTCTTCCCACAAAGCGGTAACTGACGTTAATTTGGAAGTCCCTGAAGGGTGTTTAATGGCGCTTGTTGGGCATAATGGTGCTGGCAAAACGACCTTAATGAAACTCATCCTTGGGTTGATCCAGCCGACGTCTGGTAATATTTCAATTTTAGGCAAAGATCCTGGCGATCAAAGCTTGTTTAAATACAGAGAAGGTATTGGCTTTTTACCGGAAAACATTTCCTTTGAAGCAAATATGACGGGCCGTGAACTTATTGCCTTCTTTTCACGCCTCAAGCAGGTAAAAAAATCCCGAGGAATAGAGCTACTGGAAATGGTTGGCCTTGCGGAAGCCATGGACCGACGTTTTAAAACCTATTCTAAAGGTATGAAACAACGTCTTGGGCTCGCACAGGCGCTACTCGGAAAACCACGGTTACTTCTTTTAGACGAACCGACATCTGGTCTTGATCCCGCTGCTCGCCTTCATTTTTACGATATCATTCGTGATTTACGACAAGATGGCGCAACCATTTTACTTTGCTCCCATGTATTGACAGAGCTTGAAGCACAAACAGATAGCGTCACGGTTATGAATTCTGGCCGGGTCATTGCTTCTGGAACATTGGATGAACTCAGAGAACAAGCCGGGTTACCTCTATCCATGCGCATAACGGTCAAAGAAGGTATGAGTGAACAAATTGCGTCCCCTCTTCGCGCTCAACAAGCCACCATCACAAAACTGAATGGTCGTCATTTAGAGCTTGAATGTGCCCCGCAATCAAAGATGCAATTATTGAGACATATAAGTAAAGCCGGTTCAGACGTTGAAGATGTCGAGCTCTTTAATTCTTCTCTTGATCAGCTTTACGCAGTGTTCAGCGACAGAAAGGGCGCGTGATATGAATGCGATCTGGACAATAGCTCTCAAAGAATTTCGAGATGCCCTTCGTAATCGCTGGATCCTAGCGGCCAGTCTGTTACTCGCTTTACTTGCTCTAAGTTTGGCATTTGTTGGTACGGCCCCAGTGGGCAACGTCGACGTAAGCATGATGCAGGTTACAGCTGTTAGCCTCGCCAGTTTATCCGTTTTTTTGGTCCCGCTTATCGCCCTCATGGTGTCTTACGATACAATCGTCGGAGAAATTGAACGTGGGTCCATGTTATTACTGCTCACATATCCTGTAAGTCGATGGCAAATCATTTTCGGAAAATTTCTCGGACATACCATGATATTGTCCATAGCAACGATCATTGGATATGGTTCAGCGGGTTGTTTAATCGCTTATAATACTGAGATTACTTCTGTAGATGACGCCCTTATCTTCATTAGCTTAACCATAACAACAATACTTCTAGGCAGTGCCTTTATCTCTCTTGGTTATTTATTGAGCGTCATCGTCAAAGAACGTGCAACAGCCATTGGCTTGGCCGTTGCCGTATGGTTATTTTTTGTACTGCTTTATGATATGGCCCTACTTGGTGCCCTTGTTGTTGACCAAGGTGAAAACATGAAGGCTGATTTTGTTAATCTCCTCTTGCTTTTCAATCCAGCAGATTCATTTCGCATACTCAACCTTACCGGATTTGACAGTACTGCAGCATTATCAGGCATGTCATCTATAGCTGGTCGAGCAATTTTGCCCCCTGAATTTGCTCTATTAGCTTTGGCTTCATGGATTACATTGCCTTTACTTATATCGGGTTACATTTTTTCGAGGAAAGAGATATGATCCTCCTTACCTATAAGCAAAACTCCTTATCAAAATTGGCAGGAAAATTACTCTTTGTTTTATCATTTCTCACCTTACTTACAGGTTGTTTTGGTAAAGAAGATGTCGTAATCCCCGAGCCGATGGAATTAACGTCCAATGATCAAAGTTACTTTTGTGGAATGACCGCAGCAGGTCACCCCGGCCCAAAAGCTCAGATCCATATTTTAGGACGAAAAAAACCAATATGGTTCGCGGCAACAAGAGATGCTGTTGGTTATTTAAAGCTGCCCGAAGAGAGTAATGAAATTCTGGCTCTTTATGTCAGTGATATGGGAAAAGCCAGCTGGTTAACACCTGAAATAGGCCCTTGGGTAGATATCAACAAAGCGACCCTCGTCATTGAAAGCTCTCGAAGTGGCGGCATGGGCGCCCCCGCTGTGGTTCCTTTTGCCGAAGTCACAGATGCACAGTCCTTTGTTAACCAATATGGCGGGCGGATTGTTAAGTTAGATGATATTCCCGCTGATTATGTTTTGGGTATGGTCGAGATCCCCGATAATCCCGAGCTCTCTTCTACTCAATAAATATATTATATAACATGTTTAGGTGCAGATAGATGTCCCAGTCCTTCAACAGACGACGTTTCCTACAGATCACAACGACAGCGGCGTTATTAAGCGCAACAGGCGGCTATCAAGCTTCTGCGAGTAACCCGCTCTATCGGTGGCGAGGAGTTGCGCTCGGTGGACAGGCTGAAATTCTACTGCCAGCAGGATTAGACGTTGAGCTAATTGGAAATGATGTTGTTTCCGAACTCAAAAGACTGGAACGGATTTTTAGCCTTTATGATACAGCATCCGAAGTTAGCCAGTTAAACAGAGAAGGCATCTTAAATAACCCTTCACCTGAGTTCGTTGAACTCCTACAAAAATCCAAACAAGTCTCAGAACTGACCAATGGTAATTTTGATGTAACTGTACAGCCGCTGTGGGAATTACACAGTGCTGGTTCAGGTTATTCTAAAGTGCAATTACTTAAGTTGGAACAATCCATTAGAGGACTTTTGGGTTATAAGAACTTAAAGGTCAGCAGCGAAAAAATATCCTTTAAAAAAGGCGGGATGGCCATAACCCTCAACGGGATTGCACAAGGCTATATTACCGATAAGATCACTCAACTTCTTTCCAATCATGGCCTTACAGATAGCCTGATAAACATCGGGGAAATTAAAGCACTCGGTCACCACCCTGATGGTCGCAATTGGAAAGTCGCTATCGCAGATACGAGTTCGAATAAGGACCCCCTCCAAACACAACAGAAATCTGTCTCTCTAAACGATGGTCAGGCAATTGCCACCTCCTCATATCTGGGAACGACTATTACTGACGGCACCCCTCACCTGTTAAACCCACTTACTCATCAGGATGAATATCGCTATCAATCCATGAGCGTAATCGCGTCTGACGCCACAACAGCAGATGCTCTCTCAACCGGGTTTTCCTTTATGTCGATTGAGAACATACGGAATATTGTGGATATTCAGCCCAACCTCAAAGTCCATGCCGTTGATAATATGAGACGTACTTACAGCGTGTGAATGTTCATAGACATAAATTTTCAAATATCTAAATCAATTCCCAAAACAAGGTAATAGTTATTTGGTTGGCGGCGTGTGTCCCGTATCTCTCGTCGCGCCAAGATCATTAAGCGCTTTGACCACCAGATCAAACATTTCCGGACGACGAACGGTCATACCAGCCTCTTCCTCGGCCACTTCCAATTCACGAGCATCATACTCCCAACCTTGCAGAAGCTCGATCTTTTGACTACGGCTCAATTCATCATTAGCGAGCAGTTGAGCAGGTGTATCAAACAAGGCCGTGGGATCTAGCATTGCTTTTGCAAGATTGATCATTTTGTCCACCCGTAAAAGGCACTTAAAAAGAGTGGTGTTCAACACCTTTAAAGAAACCGAACCGAATTAAATTCATTAATAAATTTAAGAGACAAACCAACGCATATTATAGCACAGTATGGTGTCTTTCTTTGCCATAAATCATCAAACGCCCCGGGATCGGAACGCGATGTCTGTCGTTACTTCTTCAATATCTAAACTTGAAACACTCTCACAAGCAGCCTTGGTTGCCTCGGGTGCTTCAGAAGATGCGGCGCGATCAGTCGCGCGTGCTGTAGTTAAAGCTGAAAGCGAAGGTAATAATATCTGTGGATTACTTTATATTCCACTTCTCTGCGAGCAATTGAAATATGGAAAAATTGATGGCCAAGCCCAAGCAACTGTCGAGATCACAGCGCCTGGAGCTATCACAGTAGATGCCGCCGATGGATTGGCTCACCCAGCAATTGATCTTGGCTTACCTTATTTAGTAGAAGCAACAAAAAAGCTTGGCATTGCCGCAATGACCGTCAAAAACTCTACCAATTGCCTCGCTCTTTCCCACTTTGTTCTTCCATTGGCTCAGGAAAGTCTGATTGGTCTCGGGTTTGCCAACTGCCCTGCCATCATGGCGCCTCCTGGTGGGAAAACTCCGGTTTTAGGTACGAACCCAATTGCGATGGCTATCCCGGGCAAAGAAGGCCCCATGATAGTGATCGACCAAAGTACAAGCGCTGTTGCCATGACGGAACTCATTCTCCGTCGTGACAGAGGAGAACTTATTCCAGAAGGTTGGGCGCTTGATCAAGATGGAATGCCAACAACCGATCCTACCGAGGGACTTTTAGGTAGTATGACGCCAAACGGAGGACACAAAGGGTTTGGGGTCGCCTTAATCGTCGAAGTGTTAAGTGCTGCTCTGTCAGGCGCTCAACTCAGTTCACAGGCCAGCCCCTATTTTGGTGATCAAGGTGGCCCTTCGAGAACAGGGCAATCGATCATCGCTATAGACCCTCTTAAATTCAATCCGGGCTTTACAGAAAGCATTGAACATTTGTGTCATTCGATAGAAAGTCAGAGCGGCACCCGTATACCGGGGAAAAATCGGCACCACAATATAGAAAATGCTAAAAAGAATGGCCTTTTGATTGATTCATTTCTGCTTAGGGAATTAAATGAGCTTATATCTCAAATACGGTAAGAGCATTATTTATCATTACCCATGTTTTTGATGTGAGTTCACATCAAAAACATAAAAGTTCAAACAATAGAATATTTTGTGTCACAATATAATAATCATAATTGAATTGTATGATTGTTGATATTCGTACTCTCGCGCATGGTAAAACAAACAAAGCATGGAATAGATCATCAACTGCTTTTGTCTGGAGTACGTCATGGACATAAATCCCTCTTCAAATACAGGTCAATTGTTTGGCCGTCATCACCGAAAAATAACCCCTTTTGTGATTCCAGAACATCCAGGACCCGATGCCAGTCACGCAGAACTGGAAGCCTGGGCACGCTCCAAAGCCGCAAACTTTAACCAGCATGTTATAGGTTACGGTGCTTTAGCAGAAGGAGAATGGAAATCCGCTAAAATACCCGAGCCTGATCTTGGTACAATGCGTCGCTACAGGTTAGAGCGTATCCGAAAACAACTTCGCGCACGTGATCTGGCAGGGATATATCTTTATGATCCCCTGAATGTGCGCTATGCGACCGATGCCAGTAATATGCAGCTTTGAACCCTACACAACCCTGTTCGGGCTTGTTTTGTCGCAACAGATGGTCCCGTTATTCTTTATGATTTTCATAACTGTGAGCACCTTTCGGACCACTCTGAAGTCGTAGATGAAGTTCATGCCGGGATTGCCTGGTTCTATTTTGAAGCTGGTAATCGTGTAGAAGAACAGGCCGCCAAATGGGCCAGAATAACAGCCGATTTGGTCCATCAACACGGCGGAGGGAATAAACGTCTCGCGTTTGATCAGGTCGACTCACATGGTATTCCTCACCTCAACCGTGAAGGCATAGAGGTGATTTACGGTGAAGATGTCATGGAAGAGGCCCGGAAAATTAAATCTCCGGACGAAATCCTCTGCATGCGTCGGGCTGTTGTCGCCTGCGAGGCCGCTATGGGTGAGATGGAAAAAGCTCTCAAGCCCGGTATGAGCGAAAATGACCTTTGGTCTATCCTGCACGCCGAAAATATTCGCCGGGGTGGCGAGTGGATCGAAACCCGGTTATTGGCTTCTGGCCCACGGACCAACCCCTGGTTTCAGGAATCTTCGGCGCGGATCATCGAAGCTGGTGATCTTGTCTCCTTTGACACTGATCTTATTGGCTCTTATGGCTTTTGTTGTGACATATCGAGAACTTGGCTCGCCGGTGATGGGGCACCAAGTAGCGAACAACGCGCACTCTATCAAATGGCTCTCGAGCAAATTGATCATAACCGGGAAATGTTAGCTCCCGGCGTCAGTTTTAAAGAACTCTCCCATCAAGGCAAAAGTCTCCCCGATGAATACCTGCCAAACAGATATTCCGTTCTGTTTCATGGCGTCGGTCTTTGTGATGAATATCCTGCCGTGCGGTATCCTTCAGATTGGGAAACTGTTGGTTATGAAGGTGAACTTGAAGCTGGCATGGTTGTCTGTGTCGAAAGTTATATCGGCCTTCACGGAGGCCATGAAGGTGTCAAACTTGAAGATCAAATCCTGATTACGGAAACCGGATATGAACAGCTTTCAAACTATCCATTGGATAAGCGTCTTATGGGGAAAGACTAACTCTTAACCTCTTAAACAGCGATGTTTACGACGGAGGTTTTTCTCTTTAAATCAAATTATGTTCATGGTATGTTCTTTTTCGATATTAAAATCATTGGAATGGAATTGTTATGATCAAAGGAAGCTGCCTGTGCGGCAAGGTGAAGTTCGAAATCACGGGAGAGCCGTCTTCATTGAGCTATTGCCACTGTTCAAGATGCCGCAAGGCAGCAGGCGTTTTTTCTGCGGTACTGATCGGGAAAGCTGATGATCTCCGAGTTACAGAGGGACAAGACACAATCGCAAAATTTCGGTACGAACCAGAAGGAAAGTTCGACCGCTGCTTTTGTAAAGATTGCGGAACTTCTCTGGGTGATTTGTCCTCAGGTGATATTTATGTCATTGCCGCCTCTGCTTTGGACGATGACCCAGGAATACGTCCAACGGTTCATATCCACACAGCGTCAAAACCGGACTGGTATCAGATTGATGATGGTTTAAAAAAGTTTGAAGGCGATTACATTTACGAAGAATGAATTATCTCAACGTCCGTGTATAAAAAAAGAGGTCAGTGATTTATCCTAAAATTCTGACCTCTTTATGTTTTAAAACGATATGTAACAGGTTTACCCAAGCATTCTTTCTGCCTTTGGATCAAACAGTGTTTGCGTGAACATTCGAGCTTTTAACATGACGCCAAGGACCTCGATTTCAACTTCAACACCCTCCTTGGCGATTTCTGTTGGCAGAAAGCCATTGGCCACTGATTTTTGACTGAAGTGGGCGTAACCGCCCGACGTCACAAAACCAACTACTTTTCCGTCGTGCCAAATGGGCTCATCCCCCCAAACATCGGCATCAATCGCATCAACAACAAAAGTGCAGAGTTTACGTGCTGCACCCTCTTGCTTTTCTTTGAGGGCAGCTGCTTTACCAATAAAGTCTGCGGCTTTGTTGTAAGAAGTAAACCGATCCATCCCGGTTTCCACAGGCATATAGTCCGGACGAAACTCCCTGCCCCAGGAACCAAAGGATTTTTCCAAACGTAAAGACATCATTGCCCGCATGCCAAATGGCTTAAGCCCAAGATCTTTTCCAGCTTCCGCCAGAATACCATAAAGCGCTGCTTGCTCTTCAGAGCGGACATAAATTTCATACCCAAGGTCTCCGGTATAAGAAACTCTTTGGACCAAAGCACGACAAGTTCCGATGTCGGTTTCTTTGATATCCAGAAATTTAAAATTCTCAGCTGACACGTCTTCAAAAGCGACACGGCTAAGCAATTCTCGCGCTTTCGGTCCGGCAATCTGGAAGCCAATGCGTTTGGTCGAAATGTTCTCAATACTTACAGATCCATCAGACGGTAAGTTTGTTTCAAACCATCGCAAGTGTGCTGCCTGCATGCCAAAAGAAGCTGTAACCATAAACTCTTGGTCAGAGAGACAGGATACGGTAAAATCACCTATGAGTTTGCCCTTATAGCTCAACATAGGATTCAGCGCGAGGCGCCCGGGTTTTGGAATGCGGCCCGCCATGATAATATCAAGCCAAGCCCGTGCCCCGGAACCCGTTACAAGGTATTTTCCGAAGTTGTGAACTTCGTTAATACCCACAGCTTCGCGCACGGCACGACATTCCGCGCCAACGGCGTCAAAGGCATTGCTGCGGCGAAAACTTGGTGTTTCGTGCAGTGGCTCCCCTTCTGGAGCAAAGTAGTTTACCGCCTCTATACCATAGCCAGCCCCAAAGACGGCGCGCTGTTCTTTCCAGATCCCGTAGGCAGGCGTGGTTTGATGCGGGCGCGCAATAGGCAGCTCTTCGTTTGGATAGGAGACAGAAAAACGTCGCTGATAATTTTCACGGACTTTAGCACGGGTATAGCCAGGGGTTATCCAGTCGCCAAACCGCGCAACATCCATAGCAAAGACATCACGAGAAGGCTCGCCCTCGATCATCCACTCAGCCAGAGTAAGTCCAACGCCGCCCCCTTGGGAGAAACCAGCCATAACACCACATGCTGACCAGTAGTTACGAAGACCCGGTACAGGGCCAACTAAAGGATTACCATCAGGCGCAAAGGTAAAAGGCCCGTTGATAACGGTCTTAACCCCAACGTTTTCCAATACCGGAAAACGTTTGAAGGCAAACTCGAGAGAGTCTCCGATCCTGTCTAAGTTATTGTTCAGGAGTTCATGGCCAAAATCCATTGGTGTTCCGCGTTCCGCCCAGGCATCGCAAGCTTGTTCGTAAAAACCAATACAAAGTCCTCGACCTTCCTGACGTAAATAACTTTCCCCCTCTGGGTCCATCACATGTGGTAGCTCGCGATCGAGTTCATAAACTTCGGGGGCGTCTTCTGTTACCAGATACTGATGTTCCATTGGGTGAAGCGGCATGTAAACACCCGCCATTTCCCCGACTTCACGTGCCCAGAGACCACCTGCATTAACCACATGCTCGGCGATAACCGTGCCTTCTTTGGTTACGATCTCCCATGAACCATCGGCTTGAGGGTTGAGTTCAAGAACCGGATTGCGCAACACAATCTCGGCCCCGGCCATTTTTGCGGCTTTAGCATAGGCGTGTGTGGTTCCTGATGGATCAAGATGGCCGTCAAGTGGATCGTAAAGTGCGCCCAGAACACCATCAATATTTGTAATTGGAGAGAGCTTTTTGATCTCTTCCGGGCTAACGATTTCAGTATCAAGGCCCATGTAACGGTGTTTGGCCCGTTCTGCCTTGAGAAAATCCATGCGCTCTGGTGTAGACGCTAATGTCACTCCGCCGACGTGGTGGAGACCGCAGGACATACCTGTGATTTCTTCGAGTTCCTTGTAGAGGCGAATGGTATAACCCTGTAATGCCGCCATATTGGTATCAGCGTTCAGAGTATGAAAGCCGCCTGCCGCATGCCAGGTTGACCCAGAGGTGAGCTCTGAGCGTTCGATCAACATCACATCATTCCAACCCAGTTTGGTCAGATGATAGAGAACGGAACAACCAACTACGCCACCACCAATAACGGCTACACGAGTATGTGATTTCATATGACTTATCCGATTACAGAGAAACTGGAATTCTGATTAATCTCCCGGTTACGAGAGAACACGCCGAGGGAAATGGTCTTATCGATATTTTTAAGATGAAATTGCAGAGGCTTGGCATCATGGTCATGACCACTTTCACAGGCCTCAACAATTGCGGTCATCATTTTACCTGCAACGGGCGCATTTTTATACTGATTACCACTGGTGCCAACCGCCATATAGAACCCGGGCAGGTTACTTTTATCATAAATCGGCATCCAGTCTTCGGTCACATCATAGAGAGCAACAACACCTCTGGTTTTTGAAGGAATACCTAATTCAGGAAACCGCTGCGCCATACGCATGACCAAAACTTTCCATTGTTCCGAAAAATTCTCATCATAGTTATCAGGATCATCAACCCATTCCTTTTCATCGCAGGCGGGATCTTCCGAACCAATAAGAATATTGTTCCCGGTTTCTGGACGACAATAAGTATGGATATCACTATCTGAATAAATCATGCCTTCTTTTTCAAAATCAAAACCGGTAGGTGATGGTACATGAGCAACTTCGTGACGCAGTGCCCGGGTGCTCATTTTCATTTCACCATCAACACCCGCCATCTCATTAATTTTGGAAGAATGAGGTCCGGCGATATTAATGACAACAGGTGACAACACTTCAGTTCCATCAGACAACTTCACACCGCTTACACGTCCATCCTTTTGCAGGATTTTGTTAACTTCTGTATTGAAGATAAATTCGGCGCCATGAGCCTCTGCGGCACGTTGTGCGTTATGGGCTGAAAGCTTTGGATCGTTTACATAACCGCCATGGGGGAAGAAAACCGCCCCTTCGACAGCAGGCCCAGTCGGCAGGCCAAATTCAGGATCTTCCGGACGCTTCGCTGGTTCAAACTGTTGCGTATCGATAATCGGAAGATACTTTTTAATATCTGAAGTGATGATATCTTCGTAAGGACAACCAATTTCATCCATGGTAGAACAAACTTTTGTCAAAGAATGATTGTGCGGTGTTTTGATCACAAGACACCCGGTTTCTTTGTATTCGATCATACCGTGGTCGTCCTGAACGCCCATATAACCGTTCCAGTCTTTCCAGTAATGCCAACCTTCATAAGCCAACGCACAAGTTTCAAGCGCAGAATAATAAGTCCGAATGATCGCACAGGATCCAGATGTGGACCCGTAGCCAGATTCAGGTAATTTATCAATGGATAGAGTTTTCCATCCTTTTTTTGCCATTTCAAAAGCAGTACAGGCACCGATTACACCAGCACCAATAATAATTGCATCGTAAGATTTACTCATTCTTTTAATCGTCCCTGTTCACCCATAGATAAATGGAGTTTTTATTTTTCAATACTTAGGTTGATTTGTATTGCGAATTGGCATCCAAGCTCCTGCTTCCTTAAAAATCTCCGGAAACGCCGCCTTCTGCAGTTCTGCGAGCAACAAAATCATTTATTTCGTCTTTCAGCGCGATATCAAACACAGGTTGTTCGTATTCATTAAGTATATTTTTGTAGATCAAGTGTGCCCGTTCAGTTGTCGTTTTAGATCCATTTTCTTCCCAATTTTCAAAATTGCTCCAGTCTGACAAAATCGGAGAATAAAAGGCTGTTTCGTAGCGTTCCAAAGTATGAGCCGTGCCAAAGAAATGACCACCCGGTCCAACATCTTTAACCGCATCCAGCCCCAAACTTGCTTCAGTGACTTCGGGAGGCTGTAAAAATTTCGTCATCATCTGTAACATTTCAGCATCAATGATAAGTTTCTCAAAAGAAGCACACAAACCGCCTTCCAGCCAACCTGCACCATGCATGACCATATTGGCTTGGCCCATTACAGCAGACCAAATTGACATCTGACTTTCATAGGTCGCCTGTGCGTCTACACAGTTAGAAGCATTGGCGTTGGATGATCGATAGGGCACTCCAACCCGTCTGGCTAATTGCCCACCAATCATTGCTGCTTGCGCATTTTCCGGTGTCCCGAATGCAGGTGATCCTGTCTTCATATCCACATTTGAAGTAAAGCCGCCATAGGCAACTGGACAGCCCGGTGCCACTAGCTGTAATAGTGTCATGCCCGCCAGTGCTTCAGCGTGTTGTTGCGCCAAAGCCCCCGCAACCGTAATCGGGGCCATCGCCCCTGAGAGTGTAAAGGGTGTGATAATGCAAAGCTGATTATGGCGCGCCATTTCCATAGCACCTTCAATCATCACACCATCAAGACGAAGTGGAGAAGAGGTATTGATAATAGTGAAAAGTCGGACCTTTTGTTTGAATTCATTCCAATTTTGACAACCGTGCGCAATGCGGGTGATTTCGAGAGCATCGGTAATGCGCTCTTTACCCAAGGAATAAGCGTGATAAACCTTGTCTGTTAAGATGGCCATATCAGCTACGCATTCGAGATGCCGTGTTCGTGGTGGAATATCCACAGGCTCGACCGGATAGCCAGCAATAAAATGAACCGTGTTCAAAGACTGGCATAGCTTCAAAAGGTTACGATAATCGTCCTGATTACCCGGACGGCGACCTTTTTCAATATCACTTACATTTGGGGCAGACGCGACAGAACCAAAAGAGATATTGCCAAGAGACAAATCAAGGTTATGAACCGGATTACGAGAATGAAGAGTAAAAGATGAAGGCGCTTGTGCCATCGCATCCTTTATCAAACCACGGTCTAAACGAACCCGGTCTCCCCCACTTTCAACTTGTGCCCCAGCCTTGCGAAAAATTTCCTTGGCTTCTGCATGCAGAATATCCATCCCGACTTCTTCCAAAATGCGATAAGCGGTATCACAAATGGCATCAATTTGGCCTTCGTGAAGGATTTCAAAAGGTTTGTAGGGGCTTTTAACCTGCGACCACGGCAACTGCTTTAATGATGTTGACGTCTGAGGTCTCTTGTTTCGTTTTCGTCCTGATCTTTGCATCATTTAAAGCTTCTCCCACCGTAATTTACGAGCCTCGTTTTTTTTGGACCCTTATGTTATTTTAGTATTGCGAACCAAAGATTTTCTCGACCGCTTTCAAACGATCTTCAATAACGTGATAATCACTTAGTTGCATTGGGGCGAACCCGATAAAAAGCAAGGCTTCTCGCGTATCTTCATCCAGAGCTACCATGGCATCAACCACAGCCATATGAAGCTTATCCAGTTCTTTTCTGGAGCGGGATGCGCTTATAAATGGAAGTGTCGGGGTTGGTTCACTGTTCGCAATAATACGGAGCTTTTGTGCTGAGGGTTCGTGACGTAGTGCCAGTTCCCAACTTAATGCATCAATAGCAGCAAAATCAGCGCGCCCTTCTGCGACATTCCTAATTGACTGCCTATGGCTGCCACTTTGCACAGAGGATGTGAAATATTGTGGTGCATCTTTAAGCGTTCCCAACGTATATAAAAGGGCTGCATATCCAGACTGTGAACCTTTTTCATTATAGACGAAGGTTTTATTCTTAAGGTCGTCAAGATCGACTGCAGATGCGTCTTGATGAACAACAATCACACTATAATAAGATCCTGCCCCACAGTTTAATCCATAAGCAGGCGTGCCCACCAATGAGACCTTGTCCTTGAGCTGAGTGCGAAAAGGAAGGCCGCAAGTTTGCGATAACAACAAATTATCATCCAACCAAACATCCATATTATTGTGTGTTCGGTTCAATGTGGCAGGAGCATTAAACCCCTGACTTAAGAAACTCTTACGGAGTTCTTGGTAAAATTTATCGTTATAAATCTGTAATTCCGGCCAATCGTACATTGGCAGAGATACAATACTTTCGCCCATAATCAGATATCCCTAGCCAAATTCTTTTCTTTAAAGTCGTTTGTGGAGCTCTTTTTCGAAATAAAAGGATAGGCAACAGGCTCTTTTTGCGTAAAGGCAAAGCGTTTGAATATCTCTGCGTAGTTTTTAAACACATAACCCTTGTTCATTTCTAAAAATCGCTTGCGATTGTTTTTGAAAATGGTCGGTAATTTATACCATGCTACGGTCGGATAGGCATGATGAACAACGTGTAGGTTGTTGTTAAGAAAGAGAAAGCTAAAAAACCCCTTATCCTCTACGATCACGGTTCTTGAACGCATGGTTTCATGTGCTTGGTGTTCAAGAAAGGTACGTACCATCAACAAAGAATAGGCAAAGTAACAGCAAATCAGGTAGGCCCAAACGGGCATTGCGCTTAAGTTATAAACTCCCAAAAGGACAAACACACTCATCACAAGATGCGCAATCCAGGTGAATGTAATTTTGGGTTCCCCCTTTCTCAGTTCAGAAAGTGTAAATCCAAACACACTAAGTGCGGGTCCAATTAACATCCGGCCAAAAAGAGAGTTGTTGAATTCGAAAATCAACTGGAGCCAACGTGGTCGCTTTTGCCATATTTCCAGGTCCTGATATCCGCTTTCAGGGTCTTCGTAAGGATCACTAATACTCGCATTTTGGTGGTGCTTGATGTGCGACGCTTTAAATCGGTAATAAGGTACTAAAACGCCCATAGGGATTAAAATAATAGCATCATTGATACGTTGTGATGCAAAGGGGTGCCCGTGGATACATTCATGCTGAAGCGATGAATGTAGTGTGATTAAAGGAATTAAAGTAATAATTTGAATAAATAATGGCATCCCAAAAGGATTTACAATCATTAAACCTAAGGAAGAATAGCAGGCAAATATTAACGCCAATGTTCGCCATTCTGTATTATCGCGCAACCACACTTTGGAACCTCCATTGTTTATTTAATTACGATGCACTTGAAAAACACTATCAACAATCATACAATTCAATCATAATAATGATAATTAGATACCAATCGTTCATATTGTAACTTTAAATGGATAATGATGTGAATACGCAACACTCACCACTTGATAGCTCCGATAAACGAGATGTCGCTTATATTTTTCGGGAACGTATGGCTCTCTTGATTGCTCAAAGCGGCAACAATCTAAGTCAATTTTCAAAATCAATCGGTATTGATCGCTCTGCTTTGAGTCAGTTTTTGGCGCCGGATTCAACCCGCCTTCCCCGTGCAGAAACGCTTTGTGCTATATCAAGAGCTTGTGGGGTGTCGCTCGATTGGCTCATGGGGTTGATTGCCAACGATGGTAACAGCGATGATATCGTACCCTCCATAGAAATCATGCGCATGAACGAAGAAGAAGCCACACGTAAGATTGAAGAATGGCATCGTGATGCAATCGGATATAAAATCAGATATGTGCCCAATACTCTTCCTGATATAATGAGAATCAATGAAGTCAGCGAATTTGAATTTAAATACAACCACCTATTTATCCGTAAGGCACAAGATCAACAGGCGAAAAAATTACTCGTAAAAACTCTAAAACCGGACACCGATATTGAAGTTTGCATGCCATTACAAACCTTGGAACTCTTCGCTAAAGGAGAAGGTGTGTGGAAAGAACTTCCAAAAGAGATTCGTAAGAAACAACTTGAACATATGCTAAAGTTAACGGGCGAATTCTATCCCACTTTCCGGCTATTCTTCTTTGATCAACAGACGGCCTACTCTGCCCCCTACACTCTTTTTGGCCCCTTACGAGCCGCCGTTTATCTGGGAAATATGTATTTGCTTGTCAATTCAGTCGATCACATAAAAGCACTCACACAACACTTTGATCGGCTAATCAGATTGGCAAAAGTTGGCCCCGACCGTGCTGAAGAACAAATTCAAAAATTCTTGGCTGAACTAAAATAATATTCTGCTGATCCGATCACTTTTCTTCGGCTAAAACAGCAAATCTAGTGTATAAATTTCATATAAATATAACATTTAATAATGCTTTATAGGCATACAAAACCATTATTAAATGTTCTAATAACGACTAAGCGACACCGTCGCTCATTGACAACAAAATGTCGCTTGAAGTCACGAACGCGACACTTCATAGCTCTATGAAAAATAGAGGGAGAAAATAACACTCTGCAGGCAATACTCAAAAACTATAAAATTAATATTGCTGCTAGGTGATTAAATAAAATTTGCTGTACATACTTACACACAACTTGGGCGTTAAGTTACAATAATAAAATATTTACCCACTAAACTAACATTTAGTCATAAAACAAAATGATTTATCTCAGATATGTCATATCAATTGTTTGACAAAAAAATCGATACAATAAACACTTAAACAAGACAAAAATACGAAAAATAAAAGAATACACAACCGGGAGGCACTATAAATGAAATTTTTCAAACGCAACGGCTCACCTATGCCGTCTCACACCGTTAAAATGGCTGAAGAAACGAAATCTGGAAACATGGATCGTCGAGAATTTCTAGCTATTGCTAGCGCGTTCGGCGCAACCGCAGCAACAGCTTACGGAATGCTTGGCATGATTGCTCCGTCACAAGCTGTCGCCGCAGAACCTAAAAAAGGTGGAGTTCTTAAAGTTTCAACCAGTGTGCGGGAACTTAAAGATCCTCGTACTTTTGACTGGTCCGAAATGGGTAATCTAGCACGCCAATTTCTTGAGCCACTCGTTCGATACAACAGAGATTTCACCTTTGAAGGACGGCTCCTTGAAGGTTGGGAAATTAATGATGACGCCACGGTCTATACTTTAAAAATTCGTAAAGGCGTGACTTGGAACAATGGCGATGAATTCAATGCTGATGATGTTGTATTCAACATTACGCGTTGGTGTGACAAATCCATTGAAGGTAATTCCATGGCGGGCCGCATGGCGACCTTGATTGATGATACAACCGGAAAAGTCAAAGACGGCGCCGTCGAAAAAATTGATAACCACACCGTTCGCTTAAATCTTCCAAAATCCGACATCACCATCATCCCGGGTATGTCTGATTATCCGGCCCTCATCGTTCATCGTGATTACGAGGAAATGGGAAGCGACCTTCCTGCTCATCCAATTGGTACAGGGCCATTCGAGTTAGAAACATACGAAGTTGGTACTTCGGCTTCTGTAAAACGTCGCGTAAATGGTAAATGGTGGGATGGTGATGTCTATCTCGATGGTGTTGAGTTCATCGACTATGGCACAGACCCTTCAGCAGAGGTTTCTGCCTTTGAATCTGGTGAAATTCACACAAATTATCAAACCACCGCTGATTTTATTGAAATCATGGACAGCCTAGGTCTAACCAGATCAGAAGTTGTCACGTCTGCCACGGTCGTACTACGTACGAACGCAACCCATAAACCTTATGATGACCAGCGTGTTCGTCGTGCTCTTCAAATGGCTGTTGATAATTCAACCGTACTCCAACTCGGGTATGGTGGCGCAGGTACAGTTGCTGAAAATCATCATGTCGCGCCTCTCCATCCCGAATATTATGAGCTTCCAAAACAAGAACGGAATCTAGAAGGCGCCAAGAAGCTTATGACCGAAGCTGGGCAGATGGATTTTGAGCACGAGCTTATGTCTATTGACGATGATTATCGGAAAAACACCGCCGATGCAGTGGCAGCTCAACTTCGAGAAGCCGGATTTAATGTTAAACGTACAGTCCTTCCTGGTTCAACCTTTTGGAACGATTGGACAAAATACCCCTTCTCCATCACAAACTGGAACATGCGTCCACTAGGCGTACAAATTATGGCTTTGGCTTACCGTTCAGGTGAAGCTTGGAACGAGTCAGCGCATAGTAACCCGGAATTTGATAAAAAAATGGAAGAAGCTCTCGCAATTGCTGACGCTGATAAACGTCGGGAAGTAATGAAAGATCTTGAGCAGATTCTTCAAGATTCTGGACACATTATTCAGCCTTATTGGAGATACCTGTTTAACCACTCTACACATAATGTTCGAGACCACGGTATGCACCCGCTTTTCGAATTCCACTTCGAAAAAGTATGGCTCGACGAAGCCTGATCGCCTTTTGGACATGACAGAGGGGCCTCGACGCTCGAGGTCCCTCTTTTAATTCCAACTATGTAATCGTAATTTGAACGATCGACGGGGCTATCATGTTTACTTTTATCTTACGACGTGCAGGTGTCATGGCTTTGACAATGCTTTGCCTGACAATAGTTGTTTTTTCACTTGTTAATTTAGATCCAAACCTCCGCAAACTCTCTATTTCGCAAACCAATATGAGAGCGACAGATGTAGAGATAGAATCCTGGCTTGTCGTAAATGGATATCGTGATCCATTTTTAGAACGCTATGGATCTTGGTTAGGAGTTTGGCAAAAACATCCTAATATTGACAAGAAAACAGGCGAACCAGTCTCACGTTTTAAGTACTGTGATGACCCTACAGTGTCTACTTTTTCTGGCGTAATTCAGGGTGATCTTGGGTGTTCGACTAAGTTCAAGAAAAAAGTAGCCGACAAGCTTATACCTGCCCTTCAATCGACAGGTTGGCTTATGTTTTGGGTCATGATGGTGATGATACCATCGGCCTTGTTAATCGGTATCCTCGCAGGTATGCGTGAAGGTTCGAAAATGGATCGTGTGTTATCTATCGTTTCGATCACGTCCACAGCAACCCCCGAATATGTATCAGGCATATTTTTTACTGTTATCTTTGCCTCTTGGCTGGGATGGTTAAATGGCTCTGCAGCCACAGCAACCTCAAAAGGCATTACTTTTTACAATTTTGCTCTCCCTGTTATGACCATGGCCATTTACGGAATGGGCTATGTTGCACGTATGACCCGCGCGTCTATGGTCGAAGTCATGACCGCACAGTATATACGTACCGCACGTTTAAAGGGGATGGGGTTTTACGCTGTCATCATTAAACATGCGCTTCGCAATGCGCTAATCGCACCCTTTACCGTTATTATGCTACAATTCCCCTGGTTGCTAACCGGTGTGGTTATTGTCGAGATCATGTTCCGATACCAAGGCTTTGGCTTTACCCTTGTTCAAGCAGCTGGCAATAATGATATCGATTTATTGTTGGCCTGTTCTCTCGTTTCTGTCGTGGTCGTGTTGGTCACCCAGCTCATATCTGATGTGGGCTATGCCTATCTCAACCCACGTATTCGTGTAAAATAAGAGAGGGTGATCATGGAATATTTATCTACTTTCGAAGTAATCACCGCGACGCTATTTCAATTTTGGCCCACATGGTTAGCCTTGGTAGTTTTGCTCGCTCTCAGCTACGCCTTCCAACATAATCTGGGCCTCTATGGGCGCCTCTTTGACAATCGTGTCGGGATCGTTGGTCTTTCAATTGTTGCCTTTTGGATCTTCACGGCTATTTTTGCAGACTTTATTGCTCCCTTTGACCCCCTTGCTCAAATTGTGGTTATGAAAAATAAACTGCCTGGTGCTATTGAACCAGAAACAGGACAGGCCTTTCTCTTTGGCGGTGATAAGCTGGCGAGAGATGTCTTTAGCCGCATGGTTTACGGCAGCCAGATCGTTTTGATTATTGCCCCTGCAGCCACTAGTTTTGCCTTGATGGTGGGAATATCCCTTGGATTACCAGCCGGATATTACGGTGGAAAAACAGATACCGTTCTTTCCTTTTTGGCAAATTTAGTACTGGCCTTCCCCGTGATCTTACTGTTCTATCTTTTGGTTACACCCGGGATTACAGAAACACCGATACCATATGCGATGGCGGGTTTGTTCTTTATCTTCCCGATCGTTTTTTTCGTCACACTGTTTTATACCAGATATAAAAAACGCCCGGACAAGTTGTGGCTGCAGCTCGCTATTACACTCTCTTTGGGTGGCTGGATTTATGCCGGTCTTGTTTTTGATGCCGATCCTTTGGGAATAATTTCCATAGATCCGAATGAGCTTAATATTTTTGTCGCGGTTGTTTTTGCCACCAGCCCAGCAGTTTTTCGTATTGTCCGCGGGCTGGTTATGGACATCAAAACCCGGGATTATATTGCTGCGGCCCAAACTCGTGGAGAAACACCTTGGTACATTATGCTTTGGGAAATCCTCCCCAATGCTCGCGGACCATTGATCGTCGACGCTTGTTTACGGATTGGCTACACGACAATTCTCCTTGGAACTCTTGGCTATTTTGGCCTTGGTATGGCCCCCGAGAGTCCTGATTGGGGAACGGCAATTAAAGAAGGGTCCAGGCTGTTACGTCTTTACGTACACCCGGCAATATTCCCAGCCGCAGCCCTTATGTCATTTGTTCTGGGTTTAAATTTATTGGCTGACTCACTTCGTGAAGAGTCCATGAAGGACTAAGGGAGGAAATATGATGCCCGAAGAAACAACACATGAAGAAATAACAAACGAAACACCTATTTTGGAAATAGAAAACCTATCCATTTCCTTCTTTGTCCGTGCAGGTGAAATACCAGCTGTTATGGATTTTTCCTGCAAGGTAATGCCCGGAGAAGCCATGGGGCTTGTTGGTGAGTCTGGTTGCGGCAAGTCCACAGTTGCACTTGGTATCATGCGGGATCTTTCAAACATAGGAAAGATTACCGAGGGTACGATTAAGTTTATGGGCCGCGATATGGGCGAGATGTCTGCGGCAGAACTTCAAGATATCCGTGGCTCCAAAATCTCTATGGTTTACCAAGAACCTATGGCAAGCCTGAACCCGGCAATGAAGGTCGGACAGCAACTCATGGAAGTTCCCATCATCCATGAAAAAGTATCAAAGGATGCCGCTTATGCACGGTCTCTGGAGATGCTCGAAGCTGTTAAACTTCCCGACCCTGAACGGATGATGCGTTCCTACCCTCACCAACTTTCTGGTGGGCAACAACAACGTATTGTTATCGCCATGGCTTTATTGTCAAAGCCAAAACTCCTATTACTTGATGAGCCGACAACCGCCCTTGATGTAACCGTTGAAGCTGGGATTGTTGATCTTGTAAAAGATCTCGGTAAACGTTTTGGCACCTCTATTCTTTTCATCTCTCATAACCTTGGTCTTATCCTTGAAACCTGTGACAGAATTACGATCATGTATTCTGGTGAAGCTGTTGAAAGTGGAACAGTCGACGATGTTTTTGATCGGATGCAGCATCCTTATACGCAAGGATTGTTTAGATCTATTCCCTTACCCGGTGCAGATAAAAACACCCACCCATTGGTAGCCATTCCCGGGCAACTTCCTCTTCCCAATCAACGCCCAAGGGGATGTAATTTCGGACCACGTTGCCAACACTTTAATGAGGAAATTTGTAACGCAGGGCACATAAAAATGACCCCGGTTCCAAAGCAGGCTGGCCATACAAGTCGTTGCTTACGGTTCCAAGACATCGACTGGAGTGCTCTTCCCAAAAACATAAAGCAACATAAAGCCGTCGAACCTGGACGTATTGTTCTACAAGTTAACAACCTGAAAAAACACTATCACGTTGCTGCAAATGCAATATTTGGCGGATCAGATACACGCACAGTCAAAGCAAATGAAACGTTATCATTTACAGCACGTGAATCTGAAACCACGGCAATTGTCGGAGAGTCCGGCTGTGGAAAATCAACATTGGCAAAAGTGTTACTTGGGTTAGAAACGGCAACAGACGGTACAGTATCCCTTGATGGTGTAAATATTGAATCTGTAGAGGTCGATAACCGTACGCCTGAAACCATTGCTTCCCTTCAAATGGTATTTCAAAATCCCTTTGATACACTTAATCCAAGTCACTCTGTTGGTTCTCAAATTGTACGTACTCTTGAAAAATTCAACATTGGCGCAAACCAAAAAGAACGTGAAGCGCGCATGCTTGAACTTCTTGATTTGGTTAAACTTCCCAGAGCTTTTGCTTCACGCATGCCACGACAGCTTTCCGGGGGGCAGAAACAACGTATAGGTGTTGCACGTTGTTTTGCCGGACATCCTAAAATTGTTGTTGCGGATGAACCGGTCTCTGCTTTGGATGTTTCAGTTCAAGCAGCAGTTACTGAACTACTGATGGATATTCAGCGCGAATATAAAACAACAATGTTGTTTATTTCTCATGACTTATCAGTCGTACGTTATATTGCAGATCGCGTGATCGTTATGTATCTGGGACATATTGTCGAACAAGGTACAACAGATCAGATTTTTGCACCGCCTTACCACCCCTATACAGAAGCTTTACTATCGGCCATCCCGATTGCGGATACATCTGTGGACAAGAAACATATTGTGTTGGACGGGGACATTCCCTCCGCGATGAACCCGCCATCAGGTTGTCCATTTCATACCCGCTGCCCACATGTATCAGAGGTCCCCGGAGGGCTATGTTCCAAAGAAGTTCCACCTTTTAGGGATTTATCAGATGGTCATCAGGTTAAATGTCATTTAGCAGATGATATATTGGCCAAAATGGAACCTGTCATCAGCTTTGAAAGAAAAGAAAAAGGTCCAACAGCGGCCTAAATATCTAATAGGTAAATTTTGAGCCACCTTAAATACAAAAAGAGCTTGTTCTGGCATCATTGAACAAGCTCTTTTTATCTCATATTTTCGCAGATTTACTCAGAGAAAAGCCAACTTCCTTAACAAACATTTACAGCAGAAGTTTCCACCGCTTCAAGAAAAGACTTTGCAGAGGACCGTGCTGACATGAGAAGAAACGTATCTTTCTTTTCATGTACAATCACCGCTCCAAGATGTTCCATTATTGTCCGGGCTACACTCCCCTCAGGGAACGCAGTAGGCGCCAGATCAATCGGACAAATACGTTCTAATACTAAACGGCTATTTAGACCTGATACTCTAAGCATCACATAACTATCAGACTGGTCAGTTAAATAAGCACTGTCATTGAGATGCTTGGATACAACCTCCAACGGTTTATCATCACAATGATCAAACAAAACAAGAAATTGATCCTGAGCCATTCCCATAAAAACAGCGTTATCCAGAGAAGACATCAATGACTGACCAACTTTAGGCAGGTTAGTTTTGTATGTTTTTGCTAATATTTTGTTCAAATTTGGTTCACCGCCTAAAGGTGTCGCGATAGACACTATGGACCGTCCAGTAACTTCAAAAATTGACAAGCCATTGAAGTCATGACGAAATCCATCTAATGGTAATGTTGCTGCAAGGATATAATTAGGCACGGAGACGTTCTCCCTCTGGATCTATAAAGTGAGCAGAGACGATTTCAACATCCATTTCGCCTCCTCGAAGAGGGTCGGTTGCAACGACAACCTCTCCCAACCGTTCACTTCCTCGTTTTATAAAGCCAAGGCCAATGGAATGGCCAAGATTTGGAGAATACGCAACTGATGACATCCAGCCTTCATCATGGGCCATATCAGCTTTATTTCCCTTGGCAATAAAGTGAGAGCCAGCTTTAAGTTCTTCGTTTCGATTAACCGGACGAAAACCAACCAAACTTAAACCGTCTGCGCGGTTAAGGCCTTCACGCTCTGACAAAGTATTGCCGATAGAATCTTTTTTCTTGGAAACCATGCGCCCCATACCAAGGTCTTGTGCCGTGGTTTGACCGTTTAATTCATTTCCGGCGGCATGACCTTTTTCAATCCGCATCACCCCAAGCGCTTCTGTGCCATAAGGCGTGACATCAAATTCTTCCCCGGCTGCCATCAAGGTGCGTACAAGTGCGTCTCCATAGCGGGTCGGTACAGCAATTTCATAGGCCAATTCTCCCGAGAAGGAGATCCGAAACAACCGCGCAGGAACCCCGCCACAAACAGTGATTGCTCCACAAGCCATAAAAGGGAAAGCTTCGTTGGAAATGTCGTGATCGCTATCGACAATTTTTTGCAGGAGTTTACGGGCATTTGGCCCCGCAACAGCATACTGGGCGTACTGTTCCGTGCTGGATATCAAATGGACATCCATCTCAGGGCAGAGACACTGACGACAAAATTCCATATGCCGAAAAACACTGACGGCATTGGCCGTTGTTGTCGTCATGACAAAATGATTTTCAGTAAAACGCGCAGATGTGCCGTCATCCATCATGATACCGTCTTCACGGAGCATGATGCCGTACCGAACTTTACCAACGGGTAGTTTAGCGAAGGCGTTGGCGTAGACTTTATTCAAGAACTCAGCTGCATCACGGCCTTGAACGTCAATCTTACCAAGTGTCGTGACATCACACACACCAACCGAGGCTCTGGTTTGTGTCACTTCGCGGTCAACCGATTGCCGCCAGTGGGTTTCGCCAGTTCTTGGGAACCATTGCGCGCGATACCACATACCAGCTTCGACAAAGACAGCGCCTTGTTCTTCGGCCCATTTATGGCTTGGGCTTAACCGGGAAGGTCTGAAGTCTTTGCCCCTTGCCCTTCCCGCCAAAGCACCAATGGCAACAGGGGTATAGGGCGGGCGGAATATAGTAGTCCCGGTCTCGGGAAGAGACTTACCCGTGCATTCAGCCATTACAGCCAAAGCAGGGATATTTGCCGTCTTGCCTTGATCCGTCGCCATACCGAGCGTGGTATAACGTTTGAGGTGCTCGACAGAACGAAACCCTTCCTGATGGGAGAGTTTTACGTCTTTTACGGTGACATCATTTTGGAGATCCAACCAAGCCCGTGCCTTGCTTTCTTTAACGTGCCAGAAAGCGGAAATTCCTGTGGTCTCTTCTTCAGAGCTAGATGCTTTGGCCTTTGATGGTGTAAAGCCCAGATCACGCGCGAGAGAATTACCGACGTCATGCCCGTCCAAAAGCACTGATGACAGAGAAAGGTTGCCACTTGCAGCACCAGCAACACTCATCCCTTGCGGTAATTCTCCTCCAGGGACAAAGGCCGCAATGTCTTCGCGCCAGGTCGGACGTCCGCGCTGATGACACGTAAGTTGAACGTTCGGGCTCCAACCGCCGGATACAGCAAGACAGTCAGCTGGAATTTTTTGACCGTTTGACAAGGTAATGGAGCGGATGCCATGACGACCACTGGTATCAACTATACGCCCGCCCATCACAACAGCAGCTCCCTTGGAAACGTCTGCGGGTGGCTGGCCTTCGCGACTGTCAATGACAGCCGTAATCTCTACACCTTTTGATGCAAGATCTGTCGCTGTACGCCACCCATCATCATTATTGGTAAAGACCGCAACTCTTTTACCTGGAAGTGTCCCCCAGCGGTTGACATATGCGCGCACGGCACCAGCAAGCATAACACCGGGGCGATCATTGTTACCAAAGGCAATTGGGCGTTCTGTAGCCCCAGCGCAAAGAATTGTGCGTTTGGTGTAAACCCGCCAAAGGATCTGTCGTGGTTTATTATTACTGGAAATCAGATGATCGGTAACACGCTCTAGCGCACCGACGATACCATGATCATAAGCCCCGTATGCCGTAGTTCGCGTCATTAGGCGAACGTTATCCATCGCTGCAAGTTCAGCGAGGGCCTGTGCAGCCCATTCGCTGCCGTTTTGATCGTCAACGGAAAGTGTTTCAACATTCAGGCGGCCACCCATGCAGAAATCTTCGTCCATAAGGATCACACGTGCCCCTGCTCGACCAGCAGACAAAGCAGCAGATAATCCCGCAGCCCCTGCGCCTACAACCAGTACATCGCAGTGCAAAAAGCCTTTATCATAGATATCAGGGTCATCTTCACCAGATAAACGACCAAGTCCTGCTGCGGCGCGAATAACGGGCTCGTAAAATTTCTCCCAAAAGGCTTTTGGCCACATAAATGTCTTGTAGTAAAAACCCGCTGACAAGAACGAAGAAAAGAGATCGTTCACGGCCATAAGATCGTACTTTAACGATCCACGGTGGTTTTGGCTGGTAGCTTCCAGTCCATGGAATAGTTCGGTTACCGTCGCCCGGGTATTGGGTTCTTGATGCGCCCCGGTCCGAAGTTGAACCAAAGCATTGGGTTCTTCAGATCCTGCGGAAAAAATACCGCGTGGGCGGTGATACTTAAAGGACCGCCCTACCATTTTATGACCATTGGCAAGAAGAGCTGAGGCAAGTGTATCGCCTTCGTAGCCTTCAAGTGATTGACCATTAAATGTGAAGGTTAGCTTTTTACTACGGTCGATCAGCCCGCCATCAATTCGATTTATCTGGCTCATTTATTTTGCTCGCTCTGCAAGCGCCACATCTCGGGCGAGTTCAACATTGGAAATATCATGGGTCAAGGTATTCCGGGTCACGACGAGCCAGGAACGATCGCCCTGCTCATGATACCAGAGTTCACGATGTTCCCCGGCAGGGTTATCCCGAAGG
This sequence comes from Kiloniella antarctica, assembly GCF_042682825.1. NCBI lineage: Bacteria > Pseudomonadati > Pseudomonadota > Alphaproteobacteria > Rhodospirillales > Kiloniellaceae > Kiloniella > Kiloniella antarctica. The sequence continues at coordinate 43,987 of NZ_JBHUII010000010.1, read as the reverse complement.
TATAAGTATTCATAAAAACTTTCAGCCGCATCATCAGCTTGCCAGTCAGGGCGGTTGATAAGAGATGCATCGCCTAGATAAACGAACTCAGCTGCATCGCGGGGACCTAAAAGAGGATGATTAATGATCATAATCTAATTTCCTTAATGCAAGTTCGGTTGGGCGCCAACGCCCTTTTCATCGATCATTGCCCCACGACGGAAGCGATCAAGACGATATTCTGTGGCGACAGGATGAGGCTCATCCTTTGCCAACAGGTGGGCATAACACCAACCACTTGCAGGTGTTGCTTTAAAGCCGCCGTAACACCATCCACCATTAAAATAGAGACCGTTGATATGGGTTTTATCAATAAAGGGCGAGCCATCCATAGACATATCCATCACACCACCCCACATCCGCAGCAGTCGCGCCCGGCCAATCATTGGCATCAGCGCCATTCCGCCTTCACAAACATCTTCGACCACAGGTAAATTGCCACGTTGAGCGTAGGTGTTGTAGCCATCAATATCGCCACCAAATACGAGACCGCCCTTATCCGATTGCGAGACGTAAAAATGCCCGGCACCAAAAGTGACAACGCCCGGTAATATCGGTTTTAGTCCCTCAGAGACAAAAGCCTGTAACACATGACTTTCGATCGGCAATCGCATACCAGCCATGGACATCACCCGACTGGATGATCCAGCAACACAGACCGCAACCTTTTTGGCTTTGATCGTGCCCTGGCTGGTTTCAACCCCCGTACAAATACCGTTTTCGATATTCATACCAGTGACTTCACAATTTTGGATGATATCAACACCACGACTATCCGCCCCCCGGGCATAGCCCCAAGCAACGGCATCATGACGAACCGTTCCGCCGCGCGGTTGTAATAACCCGCCTTTGATTGGAAAGCGTGCATTCTCAAAATCCAGACAGGGATACATTTGTCGGACACCATCTTGATCCAGTAGTACCGCATCCGCACCAGCAAGCATCATGGAATTACCACGACGCGCATAGGCATCACGACCTGCATCATTGTGGAACAGGTTCAAAATTCCTCGTTGAGAAACCATGGCATTGTAGTTGAAATCCTGTTCCAGATTTTCCCATAATTTCATCGAAAATTCGTAAAATGGCTCGTTACCCGGCAACAGATAGTTGGATCGCACAATCGTGGTATTACGCCCCACATTTCCAGACCCAATCCAACCCTTTTCCAAAACAGCAACATTGGTGATGCCAAATTCTTTCGCCAGATAATATGCCGTAGCCAATCCATGCCCGCCGCCGCCAACGATAATCACATCGTATTCACTTTTTGGTTTCGGATCGCGCCAGACTGGTTTCCATCCCTTGTGCCCAGTCAGGGCCTCTTTAATTACCTTAAAGCCAGAGTATTTCATTATGAGTTCTCAATTTTGTTGCCAGCCCCTACAACAGCAGTGTTATAAAGAAATAGATTTCACACAACAGACTAAATTTTATATATTATGGCCAAAGGATTATTTACCCCATCTACTTTTAGAATTGGCATACTGCTGATTGATGGGTTTTCGCTTATGTCTTACTCTTCGGTCATAGAACCCCTAAGAGCAGCAAATCTATTGGCTGACCAAGAACTCAATAAGGTTGATCACTTTGCTGCAGATGGATATCAGGCTGTCAGCTCAAGCGGCGCGATCATAAAAGCCACAGCCGAGATCTCTGACGATCAAGACTTTGATCTCGTCCTCGTCGTGGCCGGGGGCGACCCAACCACATACAAGAACGAAAAAGTTTACCAGTGGCTTCGTCAGTTATCCCGCCACGGTGTCAGGCTTGGTGGCGTATCCGGCGGCCCTGTTATTCTGGCCGCGGCTGGCTTGATGGAAGGCCGGAGAATGACCGTACACTGGGAACACGCAGAAGCTCTATCCGAAATATCCCCTACGCTTTTGATCGAACGCAGTCTTTATGTCATGGATCGGGATCGGATAACTTGCGCCGGGGGCATTGCCCCAATGGACATGATGTATGCCGTACAAAGCGAAATACATGGGCCCGAATTTGCCCGCAAGGTCAGTGACTGGTTCATTCACACCGATGTCAGACCCTCAGGCGACCCCCAAAGATCAGGTATGGTTGAACGCTACAATACGCACAACCCTTCCATTATTTTGGCCGTTGAAGCCATGGAAAATCACATTGCGGACCCATTGAATCTTAGCCAACTCGCCCTTCTTGCGCGTGTCAGTTCGCGTCAACTTAATCGGCTCTTTATCGAAAAATTAGACCAGAGCACAATGTCCGTTTATCGTAATTTAAGGCTGGATAAAGCGCATAACCTCTTAATGCACACCACTCTTTCTATCACTGAGGTTGCACTTTCCACCGGTTTTTCAAGCTCCGCGCATTTTTCAAAAGCATTCCACGATAAATACAGATCCCCCCCTTCCTCACTTCGGGGGTAATGAGAAACTCTATAAAGAAAAATCTCTCTAGACTTTATTGGCAAAAGATATCAACACTTCTGTTGATCCGCATTTATCACCCATCCATTTACCGTGAGTTAAACCTTAATCAATGCAGAAATCAGCTGAAAAATCTGCGTTACCCGTTACGGGGCACTTCGTATTCCTGTTACTTCCCAATTATTCCCTGCTCGCTCTGAGTTCTGCAGTAGAAGTATTAAGGGCTGCCAACCGCTTATCCAGAGCTGAGATCTATTCATGGCAACTCTTATCATCTGAGGGGGGACTTTACGCTTCATCAGGTGGCCTGGCTCTGCCGACAGACCCCATTCATGAAACCACACCAGCAATAACGCATCTTGTCATTTGCGGTGGTGATGGATCTGAAAACCTCACAGATCCATCTACTCTTTCATTCGTCAGAGAAGAAGCTCGCAAAGCTCGCCTTTCAGGTGCGATTTCAGATGGCTCATATCTCGCCGCACGTGCTGGGATTTTTGACGGCTATAGGTCAACCATTCACTGGCAATGTCACGATGGTTATGTCGAACAAAACCCTGAACTGAACATAACCCGGCAAATCTATGAAATTGACCGTGATCGCTTTTCATGTGCTGGGGGAGCAGCCGCATTTGATCTTTTTTTACAACTGGTTGAACGGGATTATGGAAGACACCTAAGTCTCGAAATTGCGGAAAATTTTGTTCACAGTGACATCCGCCCACAAGTCAGCCCTCAGCGCCTTAATCCCGCCTATAAATTTGCGGCCTCAAGCCCCAAGTTGAGTGGTATCATCCAGCACATGGAACAAAACCTGGAAACGCCTGTCTCATTACCCAAACTTGCAGAATATGTCGGGATCACGCCACGACAAATGGATCGAATTTTCCAACAATACGTAGGGGAAAGCCCAAGTAAATTTTATATCGGGCTTCGTGTGCGAAGAGCAGCTTACCTATTGCGCCAAACCAGCCTTCCGATCAGTGAAATTTCTTTTGCTTGTGGATTTGCCTCCTCCTCACATTTTGCCAGGCATTTTCAAAAAATATGGCGAATGTCGCCCCGACAATATCGAACCCTCTAAGGTCTAAAGGCAGTATTTTTCCAAGGAAAGTGTGATAGTTATCTCACAATTTGATAAATTATGCTCTTTTCTGTCTTATTTGTTGTGTTTGATAAGAAACATACCGCTCTAAACTACAGAAGAATATTTATTAAATGTGTCTCTTCTGTTTAAAGGGTTAGGACAAATGGCTTTTCCAACAAAAGCAAAATACGTCATTATTGGCGCCGGTATCCACGGTCTATCCACGGCTTGGAATTTAGCAGAAAAGCTAAAGGCTAAAGGACAAGGAGACGGAAAAGACATTATTGTCATCGACAAAGAAGGTATCGCTTCCGGAGCTAGCGGTATTGCTTGTGGCGTCGTGCGCAACAACTATTTCCAACCCGCCATGCGTGAGCTTATGGCTCATTCGGTGGGAGTATGGGAAAGTGACCAAGAAGCTTTTAGTTACAATCCAGTTGGTTATCTACAAATCAGTCCAGAATCCATGCATGCCGATTGTGCCGAAATTCATCGTCAGCAAACAGACATTGAATACTCATCTGATTTCATAGAAGGTAGCGATAAGTGCATGTCTTATATGAAAAATATATTTAGTGATTGGCAAGCTAAAGGCATAACAAATATCCTACATGAAAAACGTGGAGGTTATGCCAACAACACCAAAGCGATCTACGGCCTCGCCAAAAAGGCAGAGGACCAAGGGGTTCGTATTATGTCTGGTGTAGTGGTCAAAGGATTTATCTTTGGCAATGGCTCATCTGCTGTCACGGCTGTTGAAACCAATAAAGGTGTAATCGAATGCGATCATGTCATTGTCGGTGTTGGCCCTTGGGTAAAAACGATTTGGGATATGTTGGAACTTCCAAAAACCGTCGACATAAAAGGGCGTGATGGTCTGACGCACAAAGACATTCCTATGTGGCGTTATTGGGCTCTTGAAGAAGGTGTTCTTGGGGTCGAACCAGGTTTTTTAATGGACAATCAGGGCAATATGCCGCCTGTAATCCACGTTGATACGGATGAACCTCTCTATTCAGATGTTGATGGCACTATGATTACAGACGAGATGTGGGGGATTTACTACAAACCCGATTTTCATTTCAATGGCGTCCAAGGTGGTGCAATGCCCTACAAGATCGATAAGAACGCTGATGACGTTAATATTGACCCTTATGGCGCGAAATCTCCTGAATTTATCGTCAATGACCACTTTGCTCATATGTGGACTTCTGCTTTAGCTTTCTGCCAAAAGCGTTTCGAGGGCCAGATTGTGAAATATCGTAACGAACCCTCAGGTGGACTCGGTTGTTTTACCCCTGACAGTTTTCCAGTCTTCGATCATTTCCGTGAAAATGTGACTATTATCGCAGATTCCAACCATGGTTATAAAATGATCGGTGTAGGCGCCCTTATTGCGCAGGAAGTATTGGGCGAAAAATCTGCCCTGTTAGAACCCTTCCGCTTAAGCCGTTATGCTGAAGGTAAGCTCCACCCCGTGAGTAACAGCCCCTTCCCCTGGAGCTAGGATTTCGAAACAAAGACCGTGAAGGAGGGAGACATTGGTGTGCTTCCTTCTTCCTTTGTGGATCTGGAAATTACTGCTTATTTGTATTTTGCATGGATCGCATCATAAGTGCCATCCTCGCGAATTTCTGCAAGCCCCTTGTTAAAAGTATCTCTCAATGTTTCTGCACCAGGCCATCCCTTACTAAAACAAAGATGGTATGAGATTTGTTTTCCAGTATCAAAGTATTGCAGGTTTTTTGAAAGACCAAGGCCCCCAGCAATATATTCCACGAATTCCCGTGTCGTATAAAAGAGATCAAAATCACGGTTTAACAATATACGTATGGCTGAGACATCATCTATTATTGGATCAAAATCAATGTTCGCAGCTTTCAGTTCTTTTTCTGAAGCATACCCACTGACAGTTAAAATCCTTAAATCTTGAACACTCTCCAACGAAGTCGGCTCTTGCCCTGAGAACTTAACGGATGCAGCGTAGGTTCGCGTTGCCGTACTGATGGGGTCAGAATAAAATATATAATCTTCACGACCTGGCGTTCTACCACAAGACAACATAGCAACAGTGGTTCCAGCTTTAGCCATAGCGACTACGCGCTTCCAAGGACGAAACTCCACTTGTGCGCGCCGTCCCACCTTTTTAAAGGCTTGGACCGCAACTTCAACATCAAAACCAAGTAAACTATCGATATCCGGGTTTTCTATTTCATAGGGGGGATAATTTACAGCATGTATAACCAAAACAGTTTCTTGAGCTTGAGATATGCGCGTCAGAGGAAGCGCAACCATGCAAAAGGTAAAGATAGACAATACAGATTTGACAAATTTTCTCATGACTATTGGCCCCCTCTTAATTTAGTCTATCCATGTTTCCTCTCACGATATCACGGTTTACTTAACAAAATAATCACAGACCTTGGTTGAGAAATATCGCTTTCGTTTGAATTCATTTATATTTGGCATGGATCGCAGTATAAGTACCATCGGCCATTATCTCAGCTAAACCTTGGTTGAATTTATCTCGTATAGCCATTGAATCAGGCCATTTTTTACTAAAGCAAAGATGAAAAAGCACCTGTTTACCTGTATCAAAATATTGAACTTTTTCTGCAATCCCCATCCCTCCAGCGACGTACTGCACGTACTCACGCGCAGAATAAAAAAGATCATAATCTCGATTTAATAAAACTCGTAATGCAGATGTATCATCAATAATAGGTTCGTACGGAATATGCGCTGCTATCAATTCTTTTTCTGCTGCATACCCACTTACAACAAGAACTTTACTTCCCTTCGCATCCTCCATTTTCTGTGGCGGATTACCAGTAAAGTCAGCCGAAGCAACATAAGTTCTGGTCGCTTTACTGATGGGGTCTGAATAATTGATAAATTTTTCTCGACCAGGTGATTTTTCACAAGACAACATGGCCAGTGTTGCACCCGATTGCGCCATTGCCACAATACGTTTCCAAGGACGAAAATCAACTCTGGCCCGACGACCGACCCGCGCAAAAGCCTCGATCACAACTTCAACATCGAAACCAAGCAAACTATCTACGCCTGGGTTTTCAATCTCGTAGGGAGGGAAATCAACAGCATGGATCGTCAACAAGGGTTGTTCTGCACGCGATAGCGTCGATGTACAGGTCATTATAACCAAGATTGGTATAAGTGGCATGATAAGCTTGTTCATGACTACGGTCACCTTATCACAGTTCAGCCTTATCGCTTTCCATCCAGTATAACATCATTTGATTAACAATTCTGACCGGAAATCCTACCTGTTCTAATATCGACCTTTAATCAGAAATTTTATGCTGGCACTCCTTTGGACTTACCGGGTGTTTTAACAATTCCAAAAGGCAGGAGAGCGCATTTGTTTCACTCTTTAATTCCTTAACGCTTTTAACAATATTATCAGCCGTTTTTTTATGGAGAGAACCTCGACACAAGGTATAAAACTTGGTGAGAATATTATCATCCGTCAAAGGGTTTTCAGGGTCGCCTATGGGGCAAGTTGCTGGCGTCGATATCTTTTTCCCATCATTAAATTTAATCGTAACATCCGCCCAACGTTCTCCAGGAAAAAGATCATTATATTCCTTACCTTCACTCAGAATTATTTTTTGCGCGAGAGCCAGAATAATTGAGTCATTTAAAGTCTCAGGAGCAATTTCTTTCGCACCTAAAGTCCCGCGAACGATTAAGGCTGCAACAGGAAAAGCAATTGCATACTGTGCTTCCTCTGTTGTTTGTGGATTATAGCCTGCAAGACAAACACCTTCATGGAAGGTTCTGATTTCTATTGCCTCTATCTTTTGATAATCTATTGGCTGTTTTTTCATCAAGTCAGATATAGCTTGTATGGCTGGTTGTGCCCAACGACACACAGGATATGGCTTAAAGTATTGTGCTAAAACTTCCCAATCCTGACCCAAGCTCTGCCAATAAATTGCGCAGTCATCCCCTTCCAGTGTTATGGCTGGCGCCCCGGTAAACCCCGAGCGTGAGAGATAGGCAGCACTGACACCGGACATCGCCCCCCAACCCGATCCATCTTTTAACATTGTCGGATGATCAATGCAGCGCATCATCTGACTTCTGGGACCGTGATACTCAGCAATACCCAAAGCATGTTTGGTTTTCTCAGGTGACAATTTAAGAAGTCGTGCCCCCATCGCAGCGGCCCCAATCGCATTCCATGCACCAGAGGTATGGTAATCACAAGCCGTCGCGTGAAGAGCAATCCCCGCACGCAAACTAACCTCATAGCCAATGATTAGAGCGGTGAGAAATTCACAACCATCAATCTTGTTTTTATTCCCTGCAAGACAATAACTATAGGCCAGAAGTGCCGGAAAAATTGCAGCCCCAGCATGCCCTTTGGTTAAACGATGCCCATCATGAGCATCAAAAGCATCAATAGTCATCCCCATCGCAAGTGCTGCGCCAACGGGACTGGCTGTCTCACCACTAAAGGGTATGGCAGAAATTTCTTTGTTCCCGGCAAAAAAAAGAGCCGCATGTTCGGTGATGATTTGCGCTAAATCTGTATGTCGACCAGCCACAGTAACCCCAATCAAGTCAAGGCAACAACGCTCGGCCATAGCAACCACATCCAAAGGTAAATCATTGAATTGAGTATCATGGATAAAGGACAAAATCGAACTTTGGGGAAGCATTGGCACAGGCCCTCTTAGACGTAGAATTTAAGTTTTACGTGTAATTTCACGAACAAACTGATATGGGTCGAGATCACGAAGGGTCGGCAAGAGATAGCGGGCTTTTTTCACTATTGAATAACTTGCAACCGCTGTAATCAGGCAATCGTCAACTTTCCCCTCAGCTTGTTCAATCGATTGTGTTTCAACAGCCGTGAGAACTTTTCCTTGAGGAGAAACAATACAGCTCCCTCCCCAAAAATTAATGTTATCTTGATGCCCAACCCAGTTGCTCATCAGAATATAACTGCCAAAAGTCAGAGCCGAATTTCCCAAATTCTGTTGCCAGCCATGAGGGTTGGAGAACTCACCGCCAACCGCCTCTGTTGCTGATGCTATAGGTGCCAGAAGAAGATTTGCTCCACGTATGGCCGCAAGGCTAAGTAAAAGCGGGTTCCAATGATCTGCACAGATTAAAGCGCATGCGCACCACGAAGCAGATTCAAGGCGGCAAGTCGGAACAGTGTTGTTCGCAGCAATCTCACCAAGTGAAAAAGAATTAACTTCCTCCCCCTGCGCAAAGTGTTTTCCCTCTTCCAACAATCCATAGGTTGCCAAATTTATTTTCCGATGCAGGTTTAAGACTGTGCCATCACGGACGGTCATTACCGAATTATAATAAAGGGCACCCTCACTCACTTCAATAAAACCGAAAGTCACCGTAATCCCAACAGCCTCATTCGCAATTTTTAAGATGAGATCATCATCGTGGCTCAAGGCAACATCCGGAACCCGATCGTTTAAAGAATAGCCCGTAAGAGACAGTTCTGGGAAAACCAATAGATCAACGCCACGCTGTTGCGCTTTCTCAATAATTTTAAGATGTCGCCGCACCCCAACCTCTGGTGAGGTTGGGCCAGCCTTTAGCTGTGCGACAGCAAGGGTCAAAGTATTGGGCATTTCATATCATCTATAACATCGTAATCTTATCCATTCTTATAGATCAAATAATGTGTAAGTGCCTTAAAACGACTTAATTTTGTTACCAAGCGGCCTCCCATAAAAGATAAAATTCCAATGATGATTTTCGAAAATTGTTTTGCTTGATGTAGAGTATAATTTGGGCATTGTTGATAATGAGAAAAGTTTAAACCCTATTTGCTTCGGATATATAATGACTGAGCTCCATAACCAAATTCGGTTTGAAGATGATGAAGAACAGGAGATGACCATTGCTTTCTTGTTGGTTCCTGACTTTTCCATGATGTGTTTCTCCAGCCTTATTGAGCCATTACGTGCACTAAACAGACTAGTTGGGCACGAATACTTCAAATGGATATTTCTATCCGAAACCGGGGCACCCGTTCAGGCCAGTAATGGCGCATCCCTCAATGTACACTTTCCCATGGATCAATTGACACAATGTGATTCAATATGTGTCTGTACCGGAATTGATGTAAGTTACCACGCCAGCGATGCGATCATAGGCTGGCTCCGACAAGAAGCCCGTAAGGGACGTATTATGGGTGCGATATCCACGGGTACTTATTTTCTGGCAAAGGCGGGATTGCTAGAGGGGACCCCCTGCACCCTACATTGGGAAAATCAGGATAGTTTTCGTGAACTATTTCCAACCCTCGAAGTCACAAACCGCCTTTATGAGGTCAGTGACAGGCACTTCAGCTGTGCAGGTGGCACCGCAGCTTTTGATCTTGCCCTTTTATGGATTGCAAAAAAGTTTGGAAACAACGCAAAAACAGCGGTGGCGGATCAATTTTTACACGGTACAGGACGTTCCCCAGAAGAACCCCAACGCAACGATTGGGTCGAACGCTATAGTATACATAACCTTAAACTTCTCGATGTTATCAGATTAATGGAAGATAATCTTGAAGAACCTATGTCACGCCAAGAGCTTGCAGATACTGCTAACGTTTCTGTGCGTCAGTTAGAGAGACTGTTTGGAAAACATCTCCAAAGTTCGCCCTCTTTATTTTACCTTCAATTACGCTTGGAACGCGCGAGTTATTTTTTACGCCAAACAGCCATGCCGATCTCAGAAGTAGCGGTCGCCTGTGGATTTATATCTTTTTCTCATTTCTCTAGAAGTTATCGAAAACAGTTTGGACGCTCCCCAAGCGAAGAACGCACGCCCGAGCATGAAAGGGTTGAGGGAAAATCCCTATAGCCTTCCTCAGCGACAAGAACTCTTGATAATTTACTCAAGTAATTCAGGTCGCTTAAAGACCAATCCTCGTCGCCTCAGACATTTTCAAGGGTATGACTTGGCCTAGGCTCAAAGAAATTAACGCGCAGCTTACCGCTGTCACATATTTGAGTTTAAGCAGGAGAGTAAATTGGGAAGACCTGGACGTCGAGGCCGCGAGGGGCATAGGCAAGAAGAAAAAAAACCTTCTGTTGCTCCAGCCGGATCAATGGGAGGACGCTACAAACCTCTTCTTGATAGTGAAGTAAAACAGATATTTGACGCCGCATTGGTCGTGCTGGAACGCACGGGTATTGAAGTTGGGGAAAGCCCTTGCCGGGAAACATTTCGCAATGCTGGATGTCGTATTGATCCCAGTATAAACCGGGTATTTATTCCACCAAATTTAGTCGAAAAAGCAATGAGTACTATGGCGAATGAGGTATTACTTGCAGGACGAACGCCCGAACATGATCTTCACCTTGGCAGCGCCCGCGTTTACATGGGCACCGGGGGGCAAGCCGTAAAGTTACTCGACCTAAAGGGACGGGTAAGAGAAACAATCACTAGTGATAACTACCATATAGGCCGTTTGGTCGATAAACTCGACAACATCCACTTCTACATGCGTCCGGTTGTTTGTCGGGATCTAGAAAACGAAGATATCGATGTAAATCAGTTCTATTCTTGTCTTGCCGCCACCAACAAACATGTCATGGCCAACTCATACCTGCCGGAAAAGGTTAAGGACCTGCGCATAATGGCGAACATGATTTCCGGGGGTGCAGAGGCCTTTAACAAAAGGCCAATTATATCCTTTACCGCCTGTTGGACCGTTAGCCCGCTACGCTATGCGATGGAGACGGTAGAAGTGCTGGATGAGGCCATCGAGCATGATATCCCTGTCGTCATATCTTCCGCACCTCAAGCAGGAGCAACCTCCCCCGCCGCGCTTGCCGGAACATTGGTACAACTGCTCGCAGAACAACTGTCCGGTATCGTTTATGTAAACCTTATCAAGCCGGGTTTTCCTCTGATTATGGGTTGCGTCCCGGCCCAGGCAGATCTTCGGACAGGTGCCTTTACCGGAGGGTCTGGAGAGTTCTCGTTATTGAACGCCGCTTGTGCTCAGATATCTCAGTATCTTCGTATTCCAATTTACAATTCATCAGGGATTTCTGATTCAAAAGTTCCCGACGCCCAAGCCGGTGCAGAGAAAAGTCTTACTGGCCTTGCCGCAGCGTTGGCTGGATCAAACTACATTCATCACTCTGCTGGTTTTCTAGAAAGCCTTCTTACCGTTGCTTACGAACAGTATGTCATTGATAACGATATTAATGGCGCTGTAATGCGCATGGTCCGAGGCATCGAAGTCAACGATAAAACTCTCTCCGTTAATGTCATACACGACGTTTGCACTAATGGCCCCAATCACTTCCTGGGCCACGCTCAAACACTCGAGCTGATGAACACTGAATATCTCTACCCTCAGCTGATGGATCGGACGACCCGGGATGACTGGGAAGCTTCCGGTAAATCTGACCTACGTGAAACTGCAATCGTTCAAGCAAAAGAGTATCTTGGAAATCATTGGCCTAAAATACTTTCAGATGACCTAGATAAAGATTTACGCAAACATTTCAAAATTTTACTTCCTGAAAATGAAATGCAGCCTGAAGGGTTTTGGGATCGTTTTCTGGTATAAACTAGTATGTGTTTTCATCACAAAGGGGAGCAAGACCGCTCCTCTTTGTGATACTATAGATCAACACATCACCCACTTTGAGCATCGTGTAGTGATTGTGCTACCCATCTGTTAAAGTGGTGTGTTGGGCCGTCCATAACGGGGGAAAATACCCCCCCTTGAAAAGCTGGTGAACTCCGGCCTTGCTGCATGCCCTCAACCGCAGCAATATCCTCGTCAAAAACCACGCGCCAAGATTCCAAAATAGCCGTCCTACTGATTGCACATGCATCATCAGTCGCATCATCACCGACAAAATATACCCTTAAATGTTCAATGGTTTTATCATGAGCGATAGGCTCCAAAAGCATGGCAAAAGCATGATCCGCCTGAATACCGAGAAGGACGTTAGGATAAACCGCGATATATTCTGCGTGCTTTAACTTGTCGTCTGGCCACTCTGTAAAAGTAGGTAATTTGGTTCCTGTTGTTTCTGCCAAGTTATAGGCCAGACTCCCCTGACCGGCAAAACGATTATCCTGTTCTATATTATAGTGATCTTCCAATCGGGAATAAGTGTTCAAAGCTGGGTGGACAAAGGGAAGGTGATAACTTTCACAATAATTCTCTACCGCGAGTTTCCAATTGCAATTTACCTCAATCTCCAACCCGCTTTCTGAATTAGACCGTCGAATTTCAGTAAGGCCGCTCTCTCCCCAAAAAGGTTTCCAGCGCTGCTCCAAGGGCGCTATATGTTCTTCAAAAGAGAGAGCATCTCCAGAAAGATTGATAAAAACCATATCCATCCAAACTTCAGAACGGATCTCGCGTAAACCATTACCTTCGCAACTAAAACCTTCTGCGGTGTGTACTCCAACGCCCCCAATATGGGGCGTCCCCCTTAACCCACCATTTAAATCATAAGTCCAAGAGTGATAAGGGCAGCGAATCATGCCTTGAACTTTGGTTTCTTCCTGAACCAATTTCCGGCCGCGATGGCTGCAAACATTATGGTAAACGTTTAGCTCATCTTTACGGTTACGAAGCACAACCAATGGCAAACCCATAAAATCGATTGGTTTGGCATAACCCTTTGAGGGAATATCACTGGCGAACCCGATACAGGCCCAAGTTTTCCCAAGAACATTATCACGTTCAATTGGGAAAAAATCCTTATCAGCATAACTCGCATTCGGCATCCCATGAGCTTGCTCTATGGGTTTCAGTACGGCACGCAGGCTTTCTTGGGAAATCAGAAAATTCTGTTCCATGCTCACTCTCCAAAACGAAACCGGACGCCCTTTATTAACACGGTGTCCTTATTATTCTTTAGAGAGAACTTTGAGGGTTAATGAGATGATTATCCAAATCATTTTTACGCAGGCATCTCATGATTTTTTCTCATGAGATGTGCATCATCAAACTTTAAAAGCAGTAAGGCCTAAGTTATTTTATATTTACCCATTAAATACAAATGTTTTACACGAAATAAATTTGTTTGCATTGGGCTATGAAAAAAAAATTGAACACAAATAATTTTACGACCTATTCAATTTGGACTCTGTTTGAGTTCTTCTAAAACCCAGTTTCTAAAAAGGGCAACATTATCTTTAATATGGCGGTTCTCTTCAGGCTCCAACAAACAAAACTGTGCTTTGGTTTTTAAAACAGTATCTATGGGGCGTACCAACTCTCCACTATTTAGATGATCATCAACCAAATGACGCCAGGCAAGGGCTATTCCCTGCCCGCCAATTGCCGCCTGTATAAGCATCGGATAGTTATTAATATTAATACGTGCCTTGGGGTCGCAGGGTTTTATTCCGACCCGTTGAAACCATTCAGGCCAGTTAATCCACTCACTCGGAAGATTATCAAGATACAACAGAGTACTTTTGGAAAGTTCATCAATTTTTTTGATCCCCATATGGTTATCGAGGTACCCACGACTACATACTGGAAAAACCTCTTCCTCAAATAACGATGTGACTTTCATATTTGAGGGGGTACTACGGACATAAAACATACCAATATCAAACTCCGGATATTTAAAATCCTGTGAAGCATCAGATGCCAGTATGCGGATATCCAAGTTTTCATAACGCTTTTTGAAACTTGCAATCCTTGGTAAAAGCCACAGAGAAGCCATGGCGTAAGTTGTCGCAACAGTTAATTGTCGCCCTCCTTGCCATTGAAGGATATCCCCCGTTGCTGAGGCCACGTCCTCCAAGGAACGTTTTACCGTTTGATAATACTGCGCCCCGGTAGGTGTGAGGTGGATATTCGGATTTATACGGGTAAATAAGGCTTTCCCCAGAAAAACCTCTAACTGCCGTATTTGTCGGCTAACGGCCCCTTGCGTTACATTTAGCTCCGCTCCCGCAGCAGTAAAGCTGAGATGCCTAGCCGCAGATTCAAACGCAACCAGGCTTTTTAAGGACGGTAAGGGAGATATTTTCAATAGATTTTCCCTAAAAATAAATCCGAAGCATTGATCACTTCATGAAATAAGGTCTGTTACTGGTTTAACAGACCTTATTTCAAAACATACTTAGAAGTAACAAATATTATGACTCAACTTAAATTTACCGTTTATTGGGCAGTATAATACTCTTTGGCTTTTTGAATAAAAAAATCGATCGCTTCATTATCAATGTTTAAATGAGTAACCAGCCTGATTTCTGGAATTTGCAAGCCTATCAAAATACCATTTTTGGCCAAGAATTTTTGCAAACTCTCATGATGCCCTTCACCGGGGTTCAAAAAGACCATATTAGTTTCAACGGTAGAAACATCAACGCTTACCTGAGGAATCTGACTTAAGCCTTCCGCCAATCTTAGAGCGGTATCGTGATCTTCTGACAAGCGATCAATATTATGCTCCAAGGCATAAAGACCGCAAGCGGCAAGGACCCCAACCTGTCTCATGCCGCCACCCAGAATTTTACGCATTCTTTTGGCGCGCCGGATCAAATCATGACTTCCGCAAAGAACCGATCCAACTGGTGCACCAAGACCTTTTGATAAACAGATAGAAACACTATCGACAGGCGCACATAACTCCTTCAAAGACAGTCCTGTCTTTACAGACGCATTAAAAATACGTGCACCATCCAGATGTACGGATAACCCACTCTTTTTTGCTGTTTCAGCAAGAGAGATAATTAAGTTCTGAGCTTGCACTCTTCCCGAAACAGTGTTCTCCAAACAGAGTAATTTACTAATCGGACAATGTGGATCATCGGGTTTGACCGATGCGGTAACCTGTTCGGGAGTAATGCCTCCGTTCTCGTTTGTCGGCAAAGGAAAAGGAGAAATCCCACCGAGGACAGCCGCTCCACCGGCTTCATCTCTAAAAATATGATATTGATCCCCAGCAATATATTCATCACCGCGACCACAATAACATAAAAGAGCCGCCAGATTACTCTGCGTCCCAGTTGAGAAGAATAAGGCGGCTTCCATGCCAGCCATCGCTGCTAATTTAGCTTCGAGAGCTTGAACAGTAGGATCGTCTTCGTAAACATCATCACCGACTTCCGCTTTGGCCATGGCAGAACGCATGTCACTTGACGGCCGGGTCACTGTATCGCTGCGAAAGTCCCAGACAAAGCCCGTTTCACCTTGCCTTGTAGCGATATTTCCGGTCATTCCTGCGTACATCTACTTCTCCAAAATACTTTTATTTTTATAGCCTTAGGTCACATATTTAATATTACTCATTAACTTGTCAACGAGTATCCAGATTCAGTATTCTCTTTGTCGGCTTATCTACCCGTTCTTTAGTACGCAAGAGCTGCAACAAGATGAACACGATTATGTTCTCCACCATTTAATGCCGTGTGATAACCACGGGTGTCTGTGAAATAAACAGACCCATCGGCAGGCAAATGTGTAACGTGATGGTTGACGATAAACAAAGCACCTGGGTTCGTCACCAGAGGAATATGTAACCGCGGCTCAGGATCTCGATGCCATGAGTTACAGTTGTAGAGACCTTTGGAAAGAATACGCATCCGGCCTATGCGAAAGCGCCGACTTAACTCTGTATGAACCGTTTCAAAATAGGTTCCTTTAAACTTTGGGTTAAATTCAGAAAATGCCGCTTCGTCGACAAGATCTTCACGCGGCTCTTCAACATACCGATCATCCGCTCTAAGCCAGTAACGCCCTGACAAGTCATTCGCGGCACTGACATCTTCACCGGGGCGCCGATTAAGCGGAATAGCCGCAAAACCCTGATCTTGCATATTGCCTTGAAAATCGGTGAGTTGTAATACTTCGTCTAGGGCTTCCCGCAGTTTTATCGTATCAAAACTGAGAGTTAACCTCCCAATACCATCACCAGCCACAAAACCAGCTACAGAATCAGTTATACGGTCCTCTGCCATCCAGGATTTCATTTGTAAAACATCGGGGTCGTTATTTATTTGATCCCCATTAATTTGATTAAAAGCCATAACCATCGCCCAATAAAGTTCAATTATACTTTAGCCTCGCATGCTGTTCGATTAAAAGTACAACGCCTTTTTCGCATTAGTTAATGAGTTAATTGGATTAACTAACTATTTATTTGATATCTATTCTTATATTGTGCCAAATAATAAGTTGTTTATTGGATGGTGAAAAATATATGCGACGTACTCTTCCCTCAACGAGAGCCTTGATTTGCTTTGAAGCAGCTGCGCGTTATGAAAATTTCACTCAAGCAGCAATAGACGTCAATTTAACCCAAAGCGCCTTAAGCCGACAAATTAATCTTTTGGAAGAACTACTTGAGCAAAAACTATTTGAGCGCATCCGACAAAGAGTGAAATTAACAAGTGCAGGTCAGCACTATCTGCTGCAAATCCAACCACTCCTCGCAACACTCGAAATCGCAACCATAAGAATGCCCGAATTCCAAGAGATCAGAGGGGGGCTAAACATCGGTACTTATCCAACATTAGGTTCGAGGTGGCTATTAGAACACCTCATGGCTTTTGCCGCCGAATATCCGGATATTAACACCAATACGATTACCTATCTCGACAACAAACAATTTGATCCTAACGCTGTCGATATCGGTATTATTCAGGGTGATCCGAACTGGCCAGGATGTCAGAACGACTTTTTGATGCCTGAAGAACTCGCCCCAGTCATTTCAAGTAAGCTCGTCAAAAATATTAATATTGATATCAACGTGCTATCCAGCTATCGCCTGCTTCAACACTCCACACGCCCGCAAAGCTGGGATATATGGTTTCAAAGTGCAGGGTTACAAAAACCTGAAATGCAGGGCTCACTCTTTTTTTCCCAGTTTGAAATGATCATTGAAGCCACATTGGCAGGGCACGGCATTGCTATGTTACCTATCATTTTAATACAACGAGAACTTGCCGATGGTCGTTTAACCTTGGCCCATTCGCACATCGCGAACCCTCAAGTTGGATATCACCTGATATCATCAAAATCAAAATCACAAACAAAAAAAATTGAGGCCTTCAGGCATTGGATTTTATCAAGAACAAAAATACAAAGACACGCCTGACAACACCAACCAGCCCGACATACTACGTCCGTATTACCCGTATTCCTTTGGAAGTATCGGGTAACACGGAATAGTACACGGCACCTGATTGAGAGCTCGCAGTGAGGCAAAATAATTCTTTAGAGTATGCTACGAATAATGTTGAAATTCGACATATTGTTACGAGTAAGTTCTTTCACATTGAACACACACACACGGCAGAGGACCTCTCTCGCGTTATTCGCCAAAATCCCAACTCGTTCTTTAGATTTATTTGCCAAACGGTCTGGATGAACTGCTGTAGCCACAAGCAATCACTATTGAGACTTAGCCCTTGCACCTGGTGGAGTTTTATAGTGTTGAAGATAGTTATCGTTAGATGCCTCTGGATTAAGATCGAACAAACGTCTGACTTCAGGCAGCTCCATGAAACCTCCCGGATTGAAAGCTACTTTTCCATCAGCGGACATTTTCATAGCCGCGAGATTAAAGTTGGCACGATGATTTTCACGAACCAATTGGCGAATTTCATTAAGAACCATTCCTCTCGCATTTTGAAACTGTTGCCAAACTTCCAGCTGTTCCAAAGAAGGACGATTAATTAAGCCTTGAACATTCCTAGCATTATCATACCGCTGTTTTGCAGTCTCTCCGTGCAGCGCCACGATCCCACCGGGGTCCAATACAACTACTCGCCAGCGATCTGTACCTTTTAGCTTTTCAAAGGAATAGTTATCAGGCTTCACATCCAGCCAAGCAAGGCCACTCCGGTTAAGCTCTCTCACCGCTTGGTCTAAAGCAAGAGATTGGCCTTTAGTCAATTCTCCTCCTTGTTCAGCCATAATTTGTTCAGCAGTTCCCCTCTCCATCCGCTCGTTGATTTCAACAGACTGTGTGTCTCTTGGTTCAAAGTACTCGTTTTTAGTATTGGTTACGTCATAGCGAATAAAACGCTCAACAATCCGGATAAACCGGGTATCCACCAATTTCTCCAGCGCAAAGCGCCCAAATTCATCCAAGACACGGGCATCCCAACTCTCAGCCACGGTGACGCGGACGACGCGGGTTTTGGTTTGTCTCGCGAGTTCATAAACATAACTGGTGGAACCACTGCCAAGAAACTTACCAAGAGGAAGAAAGTGTTCCGCCCCGCTTGGGTCTGTAAAGTTAAACTCGTTTTGCGCTTTCGCTGTTAAGTCCGGGCGCGATACATCAACCTTGATGACTTCACTACCCGGTGCGCGTGGAACTTCGGCAGCAGGTGCTTTTTCAATAACGGGCGTCTTTTCTACGACCGGTTTGTTGAGTTGTGGCGCCGTTCTTTTATCTGGATCGACATTATCATTTGCGATTTCGAGGTTTGTTTTTTCGCCTTTTGCCCCCTCAACCGAAGCCTCTCGAAAACCAGATGTTTGATTGTAAAGCGCAGCCGTCAAAATATTTGCAGCCGCCTGTATGTCGGCAAGATAACGCAGCCCCGCTTCGTTTTGTATGGCTTCAATCTCTACGTCACTCAATTTTCGATTAAGCTCTTTCTCTCTGGCTTCGATGGCTTCTTTCGAGAGGATTTCTTTCACCTTATCAATATCAGCCCGATTGTCGTTAAGCTCTACTGTCTCTCGAACCACTTTTTCCAAAGATCCGAGTTTTAAGCCAGCAATCTGCGCCGCATCCAAGGCCCGGACAAAATACTTTGCCCCTTTAGATGCCAGCTTGGAGGGATCGCCAGAATGAGTGATTTCATGCAACATGTGAGCGATTTGTTCAAAGTATGACTGGCGTCCTTGTTCCGGTGTCAGGTTAATCTTCAATTTAGGCGCTGTATCAGCAAGCAAACTCTCGACCGTGATCGACCTTTTTGCTGCTTGAATGGTAAAGACGACGTGCTCAATCGCAGCTTGGGTATAGTAGGCTTCTTGTGCAAAATAGAGTGCCTTGGATTGTGCATTACGCAACTTCTGTCTCAGTGTTTCTTTTTCTGCTCCAGTGGCTTTCTCAAAAGAGCTTCTCAATTCCAGAATATCCTTAAGGGCATTTTCGTAGAGCCTGTTTTCAGCCGTGATCTGTAGATCAACCTCCTGAACAGGATTTTCCTTATCATTGCGAAGTTTCTCTTTTTGCGCCTCTATAGCTTCGCGGTATTCCGCATTATACTTTTCGGCCAACCGTAACGCCTCGGTCACTTCGGCTTTTTTACTTTCAGAAGTATTTTCCAAAATCCACTTTTTGTGGGCATCCCAAGCTTCTTTTGGCAGCGCCTTCCGTGCGGATAAATGTGCAAAAGCGTCCTGAAAAAGGACATCCCCTTTCCCAGCTTCGATTAAACTTTGAATAGTTTCCGTGTAAGCGTTGGTATCAAGCACCAGCCCTGTCTCACGCCCCCCGATTTCACTGGCAAGTTTCCAACGACTGGCAAAGCGCGCGTTAAAGAGGATCACCCCAAGAGCCGCCTTGGGACCCACAAAACTGATGTCATAATCACTGGTCAGGTTTTCAGAGCCAAAGGCCTGTACTTCACCGCCGATTTCCTGAACAATTTCATTGGCCAGATTATCAACGATCTGGCGACGCAGGTTAACCAGTTTACGCATATCCTGAGCTGACAGATTGCCATTTTGATAGTCTTTACGAGCAGCATCCCAGTCCCCGTTATAGCGTTCCATCAATATCTTGGTCGGTTTATCAACAAACAGTAACCAATCAACATATTCAACATGGCGGATTTGGGCATCACGCAGTTGACTGACTTTAGTTGTCGGTCCTGTGCCTTCGATGGGCGGCTTGCCGATACTCTCCAGCCACCGATTGATCCGAACTTCGTTCAACCTTTGAAGCGGTGACTTCTTTTTGCCCTCCAGAACTTTTCCCGTGCCTTTCAACATCACAACGGTCAAAAGGTTGCCAAGATATTCATCCTGAGAAATCTGATTACCTTCGAGAAGACCGTTCAAAGCGGTTAGGACCGCGGCTTCACCAAAAATGGTGGTGGCCTTCAACATACCCGCCAGTTGTTTGGCACCAATGCGTTGGGTAAGCTTTGCCACCCCTTCGGCTCCAGCGCCAAAGCCTTTTAACGCTCCAATTATTAAAAGGTTATGTGCATACTCTTTTAAAAGAGTTTCACTGGACCAATAGCCCTCTTTCATTAAAAGTGCAGGATCAAGTGCCACTTGAGCCGTTCTGTTTAAAAGCGTAAAGGCTCCCGCTTCGAGTACCAAACCAGTCCCATAAGCAAGTGCCTTACCGCCAAGAGAACGTACCGCACCATAAGCAAGTACTTCTGCCGTTGCCCAGCGGCCAAATTTCCCGGCAACACCTCCCGGTATGGCAATGGTTGCGAACAGTTCCCCGGCTTGTTTGGCGTTTAAGAAACGATCAATGGTCCCAGCAACACCTGTTTGTGTCTTTTTGACAAACTCACTACCGACCTTTGTTGGATCTAACACGATTTGTTTTGGAATAACGTATACGTTATTCTTGAGGAAACCGTGTTCCCGAAGAACCTCTTTATCCTGTTCACTCAACTGGTTCGGAAGATTATGTCCAGCTCGGATTAAAGCAATATTGAGTTTTTGACTTTCGGCAATGACCTCCTCCAGTTCCGCCTGGGTATCTGCCATCCCTCCCAATAGGTTTGCCGCTCTTGCGGGGCCTGCCTCATACCAATCGATATGGAGGTAGCTGACAAAGCTGTTAAGTTCACCCGCCAAAGAAGCTTCCCGCAGCGGTATCATCGCCCGAAACAGACGTTGCGCATCTTCATCTATCAGGGCTGTTTGATATTCTTCAACCAGCAAGCGCTGTTGGTTATAAACAATCCGCCCTTCGAGTTCACGAGCCGCCCCCTTCATCAAGCGACCTGTTTGCGCTAATTTTTCAAACATCTCTAGGAAAGCATTTGATGTTCCGACCAACGCTTTTAAATATTTGGCTTCTGCGTTGATCATCTCTTCAAACAGCTTGCCCCGCTCTGACCGACTGCGTTGCCGATCTTCATTGATCAGTTCCGCCCGGCGTTGATCCAGATATTTCAGTTTCGCGTCATCAAGTGCCGTGATAAGCCAATGGTTACGATATTTCTTCTCATCAGCTTCATATTCTCTATCTCTCGGCGTATTTTTGTGGTTGGCGAGGGTCTTTTCACGCAATCCTCGCCCAACAGTAAAGTTCGAGAGGTGTTTTCTCTCTTCCCAAATCCGATCTGCCGACTTGCCATTGGCATAAACACCGGCAAGGGTCCGTTGAATAGTTGTAATCTCCCACTCCCGATGATTTTTAGGAAGGAAAGATCCGTAGTTCATGCCATACATCTGATAGTCGGGAGCCGAGAAATTACCTGCATTTTCAATATAATAATCCTTCATTCCATCCCGAAGGGCACGAAGGCTATTCAACTGGGCTATCTGTTCTTCAAGGTTAATCTTGGTTGTTTCATTGTCTCGAAGCACCGTCCCCAAACCATCGAAAGCTTTAAGTATCTGCGCTTCTTTTTTATCTATCTCCTTTGTTGCCGCCGATACCAATTCGGACATCTTCTTCACCCGCTCTTTAGGGGAGACAGATAACAGGTCCAGCCTCATCTTCAATTGGGCCAGAGACCGAAGTTCCAGATTGATTTGCTGCAGGCTTCTTAAGTGTGATTCTTTCTTTTCTTTTGTTCGCGCCAGTTTGGAAGCGGTCGCTATTCTTTCTTTAAAATATCCCGCGAGTTTTTCATTAATATAACTGCCGGTTTTTTGTAGAAATTCAACAAAAATTTTCCGTTGCTCTTCCGTTAAACGGGGATCTTGTGATCGCATCCGAATACCATCCAAAAGACGAACGACTTGCATGAAACCACGGTCGATATCTTCTGGTCCATGCTCGTTTATAAGTTTTTCAATTTGTTTCCTTAAGGCGCTTTCTGCAATGTCATAGCGTCCAGAACTCACGGCTCTTCTGGCTATGTTGCCCAACTCACTTGCATATGTGCTGCTTTTTTCAACACTTGCTCTCCATTTGATGGCTTTATCAATTTCCTGAACCAACCGGTTACTCGATGCAATAAGGGCTTTTTTGTATTTGTCGTTCAGACCTTCTGCCCCCATGAGACGTTTTTGAAAGTCTCTTATCCTCTTCTTCAGAGCTTCATCGTCTTGCCCTGCGCCCAAACCGCTTGCCATAACAGAGATTTCCGCAAAATCCAGCTGAATGTTAAGACGTGTCTTGGTTGCTTCGTCAAAGTCCTCGGCCGTTCTGAGCACGGATATTAATGTCTTGGCCTTGGCATGATCGCCGAGTTCAACAAAACCATTGAGCATAATGCTGCCCACTTCAGCCCCTATTGAGGCTGGGATATTTCCCAAAACGGATTTTATGTCTTTTTCTGTAATTTCTCCCCCTTTTTGAGCCAAATTCACCCTTGCCTGCAAAGCAAGGAGTGACGGATCCAACAGATTTTTCTCCAGAGCTTTGCTGAGAACGGACGTTGCTTCGGTAAATTGCCCTTCCCGGAGCAGCCTCTCTGCCCAATGAAAGGAAATTCCGGTGATAATTTTAGGGTCTTTGGTTTCTTTAACAAACTCAGATAAAGCTGTTTCACGCATTTCGCGCAGGTCTGATAACTTCCCTAGTTTCTGTTTTACGCTTTCGTTCAAAAAGCCGTAACGTCGTTCAATTTGTGTAACCAAATCGATTATCGCTAAAGTTTTACTTTGTTTAACAGCAGGATCTTCAATTTGTAGATTTTTGAGAACTTTAAGCGCCTTGACCAGATTTCCCGAGTTAATCAAGTTACGGACCTGTTCCAATCTGGAAATTCCATAATCTTTTCGTATTTGTGTTTGGGATTTCGACTCTTCCGACGAAAATTGTTGTCCGTAGATTTTTGCTCGCAAATCATTGATTTTTATAAGCTGTTTCGTAAGCTCACCAGATAAATTAGCTTTCTCCCTGCCCTTTGGTATTGATTGTTTAATATTAAATAATAATTTTCTAATATTGCTATTTGCTTCAGAGAGAACGGTGTTGAGTTCTTCCTTTTTGTTTTCTTTTAAACTCATTTCTAACCGTGTTAGTTGACGATCGAACTGAGCAATCAAGGGCCGGAGTTGTTTTGTATCTGTTCCGGGGAAACTAGCCAGTTGTACCAAAGTCGATAAATCTTGGATTAAAGCTAAGGGAGCCGCTCCTTGCTTATTGAGATTTTCATAAAGCTTTTTTTCCAACTTGGCTTTTAAGGTATCATATGACCCTTGAAGATAAGCCGTTTCCTGATCATTAACACCCTTCTTACGCGTTGATAGTATCTTAGCCAAAAAACTCAGACGCGGAATCTCACTTACTGTTATTTCATCGCTTTCGCTTTGAGAGTTAAGTTCTCTGTTAATTCTTTTAAATAACGCGTCGACAAACAAAGCCCCATCCGGTTTGAGGCCATTGTCCACCAATTCATCCAAAGCTTCGTCAATAATCTGTTCAGTGCTTTCTGCACCGAATTTATGTGTAATTTCAGCAATAACAGATGGTAATATTTTAAGAGCAGGGTCTTCTTTGGAAAAAGCAGGTAAGATATCTTTGTTTAACCAAAGAACCAAAGATTTTATCGCATCAAGTTCCGCGCGTTCCGGAGATTTGTTTTCCCCAATCGTGTAGCTGGCTTTGGTGGCTTTAAGTCGGTTTTTTTCTTTTTCTAATGATGCTTTTTGTACGTCAAAGACTTGCGCTAAACCATCCTGACCAATTTCTCTATAATGCTTGGCTGCTGCATCAAATGCTTTGATGTTTTCATTTAGACTTTCTTTAATACTTTCGGGGTTTGCTTTTTTCCGGGCAATTTCGCGTTGTTCAGAAGGTGTTTGGTTTTTCGACTTTTCCACCTGCTGTTTTAATTTTACCTTTTCAGCATTCAACTGTTTTTCGAGACTGTCTCGTCCGGTAAACATCGCCTCTCTTTGGCCCTCAAGCGATTTCAGCAGACCTGGCACATTGTTTCCAGCAGTTGCAGACATCGTCTCTTCGATAGAATCAATAGATTTGTTTAATGCTTCTATCGCATTTGCTAGTTCCTTGGTTTTTTTGTTCTCAATGGTAACAACCGAAACCTGTGTTGGTTGAGAATCATGTTTAACCAAAGTTAATTCGTTCCGCCCCAATAAACGATCAATCGTGTTAAGGCCACTTGGGTTGTTTTTAATTTTCTCCCTATCAATAGCCCTTTGTCGTTCCAATGCCTTCTCAACCTGATTACGGCTTATTTCCAAAGCTTGTCTTTGTGCCCGGTATCCTTGCGACAAATTTTGTTGACCACTCTTTACGAGGGCCTGTTCCACCGCAGTTACAGAAGAGATATTCAAATCCAAGCTGGTAAGAGCCTGCTTTAGTTCTTCCGTTTCTTTAGACGTCTGTTTTGCTCGGGTTTGTACACGAACAATTTCTTGCTTTAATTTATCTTTCTCTCTATCGAGCTTAACCTCAAGGATTGCTCTAGAGGAAAAAAGGGTTTCTCGTTGAATATTTAACCCTTGCTCTAACCAATTTACATTGTTTGAACGGGCAACGAACATTGTCTCTTCAACGGCCTCAATGTTGTTATCAATATCAGAAATAGCAGCCTCGAGTACGGTGACTTCTTTACTTTTCTTCTGTTGAGCGGATCCAGATAGGTCATAAAGAACCTCACTAGAATCAGAAAGTAATTGCTGTGATCCGATTTTTTGGACGATTTCAGGGAGTGTTGCACCAATGATCCCTCCCATACGAGAAGAGGCTTGATTTAAGGTATTTCTGTCTTTATCGATTACTTCCTGAATAGAGCTTTTTTTAGATTTATCAGGAGTTTCAGGTAACCCTGCCAAACTAACTTTCTTATTGGTCGCGGCAGCTACTTTACGGCGATTTTCTTCTATCCCCTTAAAGGTATTAACAACTTGGTCTCTTGCCGTATTCCATGTAATTGCTCCACCTCTGGTTACCGGTGTGGGGACAAACTTCCCTTCTTGCATTTTACCGCTAACACCCAGTTCACCGAGCTTACTAACAATACCGTTCTGTCTTTCTTGGATTTGATCACGTTTAAAAGCAAGGACTTCTGTTTCTTGGGCCTGCTGAGCCGTAAGTCCGCTTTGAGAATTATAACTAGAGAGCTTTCTCGTAACTGCATTAAGTTCACTGCCCAACTTGGCCAATTGTATTTGTTGATCAGCAACAGCCGCGACGTTATTCCCAAAAGCTTTTCTATTAACCTTACCATCTGCCCCCAAGGAAAGTCCGTTTGCGATTTCTGTATTAAATAATCCAACTTGTCGGTTAAAAATATCAGATTCAACAACAGGTAATAATCCACGCATTTCTCGTCTAACATCTTCAGATTTTTCGTGCAGATTTTGAGCGCGCCAACTTAAATTATCTTCTATTTTTTCAAGCTCTTTCACCTGTTCACGCAACTCATCCTTTGAGTATTGCGATAACTCTTTTCTTACCTTAGATGAAGAGCTTCCAAATTTGATGAAATTCTTTATTGTGTCAGCCCGACTTCTTAGTTTTATCGTTTGCCCCCATAGATTTCGTTTTTCTTTATCTAATGCTTCGTAGTTATCAGATAGTTGACTAAACTCAGCCAATGCTTCAGGTGGTCCTCCTTTAGGAATTTTTCCTGTTTTGATAGCTTGTTCCACCCCATCTAAAGCTTTTAAAGAGTCATCATACCGACGACTTACTTTTACCAAATTTTCAGTCGTCATTCCTCTGATAGATTTTGCTTCATCAATTTTATTTTCAAACGCCCGAGGTACATCTTGATCATAAGCAATAGAAGCGGCTTTAGCATCCAAACCAAGAGTTACAGATTCAGTTATAAACGCTTTTTTTTCTGCTATTTTTTGTGCATCGTTTGTTTTTTCTAATAACCCTTCCAATCCCTTCATTTGTTTTCTTAATTCATCAGCTTCTTCACGAGAAACCCCTTCAGTTTTTTGTTTCAAGTCAGCATTTTTTTTAAGATCCTTCATCGCTTGCTTAATTTTTGCTTCTTGCTCAGCTAATTTTTCAACACGTTGATCTGCTTTACGATCAGCTCTCTCAGCTTCGTTCATACCAAAGCCACGATCTTTAAGATCCTCTAGTTCCTGTGAAGCGTTTTGATAGTTCTTTACATCGCGGTTAAACTGTTTTGCTTCTTTTTGAAGCGCATCACCGCTCTTAAGATGATCCAATCTTTCCGACTGGTTATCAGCTCTCAATCGACGGACATTCTGACAGGCAGAACTCCTACAGTTTGGATCCCCATCTCGTCGCATTTCCTGCTCAATTTCCCTAAGATTTTTTTCTGCCTGATCCAGATCCTTGCCATCTTTCTTATGCTTTTCAGCTTTTCTCTTTAACTCTCTATTCTTTTTTTCGAGCTCTTTGCGTTCTTCTTTAAGCTTTCTTTCTGCTTCTTTTCGAGCTTTATATTTTTTGTCTTTTTTCTCTCTTTTCAGTTCATCTTTTATCTTTTGCCTTTCTTTTTCTTGACGTTCTTTTAGTTCTTTTAACGTTTTAAGAAGTTTCTTTTTCTCCTTTTCTCTTTTTTTATCTTCTTCGGAGGCCGCATCTTCGATGTCTTTCGGATCAACCTCAACCTCCAGAGTATTCTTATCTAACATGGCGAGTGAATTACTTCCGGCAGCTCGTACAATTTCACCAACTTGAGTAATGAGATTGTTGAGGTTTGGACCAGACCATTCCCGTACCGTATCAACACTGGTAATAGGGGCAACATCTTCACGTACAAGATTACGTTTTGCGCGTTCTTCAGAAGCCTTACGCATTGCCGTAATCTGCTCAAGCGTCATACCCGGTTGTTTTTTCTTTTTTTCATGGTGAACCGTCTCTCCACTCTGAGATGAAGTTTCTGTTTCACCGACAGAGGCCGGCTGATCTCCCTCCGCCACGATTTCCGTATCGCCCGTTCCCTCTTCAACTTCTTTAGTTGTAGTTTCAGCACTGGATGTTTCGTTTGAATCGGTATCCTCTGACAGAGTCGAGACTGCATCAGAAGTCGTTGTTTCAATCCGAGAAACAACAGCTGGGGCTTGAGGAACTGCCTCTATGACAGAAGGGTTTTCTATAAAAGGGGGCACTTGAATAACGCTAGGTGAACTGGGAGCAACTGAAATAAAAGTATTCCCACCAGCGACTGGCTCTGTACGGGCAGTACCAACCACGTTTGGTACTTGATAAACTGTTGTTCTTGACGTTGACGAAGTCGTCGTTGTTCCCCCGGATGTATACGTAGTGGTCTCAGTCGTCGCTAGCCGTCCCGTCATACCAGGTGTTCCATTTTGGATCGGCATGGCCAACGGTGCTATGTAGGTTTGAACATTATACGTAGGGATGGGATTTTCAATAATAGGACCGACAGGTAAAGCAGGGCGATAGGGCTGACTGGGGCTATAAGGCGATACATAACCTTCTGACTGCCTTGCCTGTGTTGCCTGCCCAGCTTGTGTAGCTTGTGTGGCATAGCCTCCACCAGGTATAGCCTCCTGCCCGGGCGTAAAGACGGAATAGCCCTGATTTAAGTATTGTTGGGCTTCATAGGTCTGTGAAATTGCAGTCGAAAGAGGCCAAATAATAGTAATACACGCCGATACTCCTCCCAAGAAACTGAGAGAAATTTTAATTCGATGAACAATAGTACCAAGCATGTGAATTCTCCCAACCCTCACTCAGGACAAGAGAAATTCAACAATGGCTATTTGTACTAAAGGCTGAATTTCAGCTCGTCTTATGCGTACGTTCCCGGATAGAAAATACCTCCTTAGAGGTTATGCATTACCTTTACCTAACAATAACAATGATATCCCCACGTTGAGGCGTATCTATATCAAGAGGAACAAAATTCCCAAAAGAGACTTTTTGTGTCACATCAGAAACAGTCACCAAACCGAGTTCTTTTTTACGAATCATAAGTACCTCTCCAGTTTGAGGATCTGTCAGCTTTTTTATAACCCGCTCAACCATAAATTTGTCGTTTGTCTGTATGCCGGAATTAGAACCTGCATTGATGTATACTTGCCCTGAATCAAAATCGACAACACGTCCGGTCCAAGCCACCGAATTACTCTTTGCAGCAATCATTTGTACTGCACGGGTGATCGCTTTACGAGTGGCTTCACCTAAAGGTGTTTTAAGGAACTGATTAGTCCCCATACTCACTCCCTTGTAACCAAGAGATAGGTCCCAAGATGAGTTATCGATAGTCTCGGACACCCGATAGACCTCTTCAACCTGAGACGTCGTTGCATTAACGAGACGAATGTCCATCGCCACTTTCCCTGACGCTGATTGACGAGATAGCGCACCGCTAAAAAGATTACCTATATTGCCACCGGAAAGGCCGACACCAAAGCCCCCGCCTTCGTCTTGATCACCAAATTCTGTAACCGCGCCATAGATTAAAAAATTAAGCCCTGTGACCTGCCCCAGTTCTGGGCCTGTCGTTGGGCTCGTGATGTTTTGACCCTTCATCTGCTGTTCCGCTAACACTTGCTGGACGTTTGCACGCTCTACGACAATAAAGCGTCCCGATTCAACCAATGCAGATGTCATCATGGCAGACAACCCACCACCAATATCCCAGTCTCCATATTTTTGTTCAAACGACCCTACAGCATCAAATTTACCGACACTAACCACACGTTTAGGGCCCGCAATTTCTTGAACCGTCTCGGTAAGGATTACGACTTTCTCAGTCTCATCACCCGTAGTTGACTGTGAATAGGCTGGATTAAAATGAATTATAAAAACAATTAAGGAAAACAAAGATAATAACAGGTTATTTAATCGACCTGGAAACCGGAGACCAAACATGTTTGAGTTACCTTTCCATACTTATGACCACAGATTATCTAGCCTGATAACCACAGGAGGGTTTGTTAATCAGTAACCCAAGATCCGTTTGATTTATCAATTTTATATCGCTCAACCAAGGACCCTTCGACCGTAACGACTTCTGCCGTAATAAATGTTTCATTTTCTACTATTTTACCGACTTGCAATCGTTCATTACCATTAACCATTAACTGATATTCCAAAAGTAACCGCACCGCTTTGTCCGAAGGACCTAAAGGTCCATAGACCTTGTCTTTATCTGGAATGTTAAAGTTACCAACGGGATTGAGAGATCGCGGCAAAACTGAAGGAGGAGACCTAAAGTCCTTGTTTACCTGATCGTTTTCGGCAAGGGATTTTATTATATTAGATAAATGATTTATCTGTTGGTTAAGAGCGTAGTAATCAATTTGCCTATCTCGAGGATCTCCATATACATTCTCATATCCCAATTGAGACTGAGCCTTTGCTTTTGAATTTTCTCGAAGCTGCAAAGCCTGCAAGTGCTGACGCTCTTTCAGACTGATTTCATCAGAGAATGTAACCGTGGAAGAACCAACATACTGAACCAAGAATAAAAAAATAATCGCTAACAAAGATATTTTTTTACCAGTTACAAAACTCCTGAATTTAAGTGGAACATCCATTGATCTTCCAGACATAAAAATTTCAGAGGTCGCAATGATTACTTGGTCAACATTATACACAAAGGTGATATTTTTTCAACAGAGCTCAAGTAGAGTCCCACGACAATTACTCTGTCTAACCAATCAGAACTTTGTGATCGTATAGGTCTTTCTAGCTTAAGAGGTAATCTTGATGATCCTCACTATGCCTTGGATCTATCCAAGAACTGCCCGTTCAAATGCTTTAACCAATTTAGTTGCTTGAACACCAACATCTTCTTTAGATCTGCCTGTTTTATAAAGTGCAGATCCCATCCCCATTGCATAGACCCCAGCATCCATAAAAGTGTGCATGTTCTCAGCAGTAACGCCGCCTGTAGGGCAGATCGGCGTTCCCGATGGAAGAACTGCTGATATTGCTTTTATAAAAGGAACTCCCAAAGTATCTGCTGGAAAAATTTTCAAGATATCAGCCCCGGCTTTAAGAGCAGTAAAACACTCGGACGGAGTATAACAACCCGGTACAGAAACAAGACCGTGCTCTTTAGTACGCTTAATAACATCCATATCCATATTAGGAGAGATAATGACCTGACCGCCTACTGCCTTAACGCGATCAACATCGGCCTCTGACAGCACGGTCCCAGCACCCAAAATGATATGATCCCCGTGCCTTGCTTTGATCCGCCTTAGACTTTCTTCCCAATTCAGACTATTGAGTGTGACCTCCATAAAGATTATTCCGTTATCTACCAGTGCATCCGAAATATCTTCGACTTCCTCTGGGGTAATACCACGTAAAATCGCGATTAGCGGCATCTGCTCAATTCGGCTTTTTAAGTCTTTAAACATAGTTCTTCCAAAAATTAATTGAGTTTAGAGAGGTCGATTTTAACAATAGACCCCTTGGCACAGACAACTTGAGACGCAATGGAGTGCGCCTTTTTTAAGCAATTATCTAATGACGAACCATCGGATTTTGCCGTCAAATAAGTTCCAATAAAAGCATCCCCGGCTGCAGATGTATCAACAACATTTGTAACAGACGTAAAGCATTGTCTTGCGAGCCGTTCGCCCGCTTGCCAAACTTCAGCTTTTTCACCACCGCAAGTGAGGACCCATTCAGTATCCGAGTATTGTTTGGAAAACGCCTGAACATCTTTTTCATCGTAGAGGACAACAAGCTCTTCATCTGATATTTTAGCAATATCAACCAAAGGCAGTATCTCAAAAGCAAAATCACGGGCTTCATCTTTTGACCACAACTGGGCACGGTGGTTAAAATCATAAATGATTTTAACCTTATCAGATCCCCTGTTTTGTTTAACTTGGGCGAGCGACTTAATCAGGTTATTTTTGTTTTCCGTGATCGCAGCAGTGATCCCGGAAAAGTAAACGATATCAAAACCAGATAAATCCTGTACTTGATCAAACAAGTGCCTCGCCGCCGATTGGCCGCGCCAATAGCCATATTTCTTTTCCCCAGCAGCGTCGTTACTAAGTACAAAGAGACCAATGGTGCGCCCCTCAAGGGTTTGTACCTTGTTTGTTGAAACCCCCATTTCTTCAAGGAAAGACAGACAATCTCTACTACTATCATCTTGCCCCAGGGCAGTAAGATATTCAGCCTTTATAAGGCCGTGACTTGCAACATTGATGTAGTGCGCCACATTAAAGGTATCGCCGGCAAAACTCTTTTTAAACAGCCCGTCGCCCACATCAGACATCTCGAGCATTACTTCACCAATCGTCAATATTTTTGTCATAACCGTTATTCAGTCACTCATTTACGGGTCCAGTGGTCTTATATGAAAGCACTTATTAAGACAGAACTCGTTACTGTCCTATTTTTAGTGGCTGTCTCTGGGAACACCTTTTGTTGCAACTATTCTTTGATATTTAACAGCATTCTTCAACACCATGCCTTCTGACAATTGGTCGACAATTCCACGTTGAATTTCCTGCCAGGGAGTTTGGCTTTCTGGATAGGCGTAACCGCCTGCGGCTTCCAAGTCTTGTTGTCTACTTTGAATCTCCTGTTCGGACACAAGCATATTGGCTTGACCTTTGTTTAGGTCAATACGTATCCGGTCGCCATTTTTAAGAAGAGCAAGCCCACCCCCAACCGCAGCTTCTGGGGACGCATTGAGAATGGAAGGAGATCCTGAAGTACCTGACTGTCTTCCATCACCAATACACGGAAGATATTTTATTCCACGTCTTAAAAGATAATCCGGCACCCGCATGTTTACGACTTCTGCCGCACCAGGGTAACCAATAGGCCCTGCCCCACGAATAAAGAGGATCGAGTTCTTAGTTATGTTCAAGCTCGGATCATCAATCAGTTTACGGTAATGCTCTGGGCCATCAAAAACCACAGCATCTCCCTCGAAAGCATCGGGATCATCTGGATTGTTCAAATAGCGATCTCGAAAATCTTCTGATAGAACGCTCAGTTTCATAATGGCTGAATCAAACAAATTCCCGCTAATAACTTTAAAACCAGCCGACGGCATCAAGGCCTTATCAAAAGATCTGATAACATCGGAGTTTTCTGACCCGCGACCTTTGCAATTCTCGCCAATAGATTGACCCGAGACGGTTAAACATCCCTCATGGATCAAGCCTTTCTTCGATAACTCACCAACAACCGCCGGAACCCCTCCTGCACGATGAAAATCTTCGGCTAAGTACTTTCCTGCAGGTTGGAGATTAACCAGCATCGGCACATCCAAACCATGCTTTTCCCAATCTTCAATTTGAAGATCAACACCAATGTGACGGGCAACTGCTGTAATATGAATGGGTGCATTGGTTGAGCCACCAAGCGCAGAATTGACCACGATTGCGTTCTCAAATGCTTCACGGGTCAGGATCGAAGAAGGCCTTATATCCTCACGTACCAAATCAACAATTCGTTGTCCGGTATGATAAGCAACCTGACCTCGTTCCCGATAAGGAGCAGGAATTGAACCGCCCCCGGGAAGTTGCATGCCCAAAACTTCTGAGAGAGAGTTCATGGTCGAGGCCGTTCCCATGGTGTTACAATAGCCTGCAGAAGGCGCAGAATCTGCCGCGCGCTTCATGAAACCTTCGTAATCAAGTTCACCCTTGGCATGTTCTTCTCGTGCTTCCCAAATAGCGGTTCCTGATCCACATAATCGTCCACCTGAATATCCATTGAGCATTGGTCCTCCGCTCAAAACAATCGCCGGAATGTCAACCGTGGCGGCTGCCATTAAACATGCTGGTGTCGTTTTATCGCAACCAACAGTCAGAACCACCCCATCTAGTGGATAACCGTAAAGAATTTCAACGAGACCAAGATATGCTAAATTTCGATCGAGTGAAGCTGTCGGACGTTTGCCCGTTTCTTGTATGGGGTGAACAGGAAATTCCATCGCAATACCACCAGCATCCCTAATGCCATCGCGAATACGTTTGGCAAGCTCTAGGTGCGGGCGATTACACGGCGATAAATCAGATCCCGTTTGGGCTATACCAATAATCGGTTTACCAGACTGAAGCTCTTCGCGGGTCAGGCCATAATTTAAATAGCGTTCGAGATAGAGCGCCGTCATATCCGGATGGTCAGGATCATCGAACCAAGAACGAGATCGAAGTTGTGGTTTATTTTTTGTCATAGTCTTAAATCCCTTAACGACCAGTCAAACCAGGGAATGCGATCAGCAAACCAACGGCAACAATTTGAATACAGATAAAAGGCAATAACGACCGGAAGATAACCCCTAAGCTAATATCGGGCGGAGCCACAGATTTAAGATAGAACGCTGCCGGGCCAAAGGGCGGTGATAGAAAACTTACCTGCATATTCATGGCAAACAAAACACCAAACCATACGGGATCATACCCAAGAGAAATAACGATAGGTACAAAAATAGGCATGGTTAAAAGCGCGATACCGACCCAATCAAGGAACATACCAAGCACAAACAAAATCAACATCATAAAGAGTATGATAACAATCCCGCTGTCAGAAATACCCGTGATCAAAGAAGAGACAAAATTTATCCCTCCCATAAGGTTGAAAACTCCAACCAGGGCACTAGCTCCGATCCCGATCCAGACAATCATGCCACAGGTAGATAAAGTTTGGATGGCAGCCCCTTTGAACATATCAAAAGTAAATTCACCACGAATGATCACCGAAAGTAATACCCCGGCTACACCCACGGCGGATGCCTCCGTTACAGACGCGATCCCGCCGTAAATTGATCCCAAAACAAAGATTACAACCATAATCGGGAGAACAATTCCCTTGAGAAGTTGAAGCTTTTCTTTAAACGGCAGAGGTTCCACTTCTGGGGCAGGCGCTAAATTTGGATTGAGATAACAACGAATTAGAACGTAAGCGACATAAAAGCTCGCTAACATCAAGCCCGGAATAAAAGCAGAGGTAAAGAGATCACCAATTGATACATTTGCTGTTAGGCCGTAAATGATAAGAACAATAGACGGCGGCACCATAGTACCAAGTGATCCACCGGCGCAAACGACACCAATTGCAAGGTTACGATCATAGCCCTGTCGCAACATCTGTGGCAATGCCAATAAACCAAGCAAAATAATCTCACCGCCAATAATACCGCTCATGGCGGCAAGTACCACAGCGACAAAAATAGTTTGGATTGCAACAGCGCCCCTAACACGTCCACCAACCAGTTTCATAGCATCGAACAGATCGCGTGCAATGCCTGACCTATCCAATAACGCAGCCATGAGAACAAACATGGGAACAGACACAAAAACAAAGGAGGATACGAAAGAATATACCCTGCTGGTTATCAAAGGCACAGCCATAGGTCCAAACCATCCTAGGGCAAACACCAAGGCAACAAGGAGTGTTACAAACGCAAGCGGCATACCCGTGAGCAACATCACAAGCAGCATTATAAACATGACCAGCGTCCCGTATTCAACGCCGAGCAAAGAAAGATCAATCATCAATTTATTCCGATTTTAAGCGTTGTTCAGGGATTTCTTATCACCGGATGTATTCGCGCGAATGTGGGAAATAGCAAATACAATGAACTGAATGGTCATAACCACTAAAACGGTCAGTAAAAACATCTTCAGTAGAGCCGGCGTTGGAGGATTCCACGCGCTGCCACTGGTCTCAAAACGTAATTCGCCGCCAGGTGTAAAAATTGCCCGTTTCACGACAAGCCACGCTGCATAAGAGAAAAAACCGGTTGCGATCGCACAGGTGATATATATCCCGATATCTAGCCAGCATTTAACTTTTGGTCCAACGTAATCGTAAAAGATCACTACTCGGATATGCTTATTACGCGAAGCGCTGAAAAGGCCACCGAAAATAAAACCTGCTGCGCAGAGAAATGTCGTAGTTTCATGAGCCCACAAAGTTGGGGCGTCAAAGAGGTGACGCAACACAATTTCGTAAATCAGCACTGCCATACTTACGGCAAAGCAAAAGGCAAATACAGAACCTAGTGCATTAATAACCCGGCCAAGAGCGCCAGCTTCTGCTGGAGCGGTTTCGTTTTCAAGGCTTTCCAGTACTTTTGGAGCCTTTGGGATATTATCGGGGGTAATGGGGTCGGCCATAACTTACTCCTGGCAAGAAACGTACGAGAGAACCCCTCTCGTACGTCATCTATTGGCGTCATCTTATTTCAACGTATCAGATCAGGCCCTGACTGGTAAGGTAACCCAAAAGCACATCATAAACTTTTTGTGCATTTTCAGAACGTTTAGCCACTTCTGCCCATTGATTTTGCGCAATCTTACGAAATTTAGCGCGTTCAACCGCTGACCAGTTGTGAATTGTAAGGCTAGGATCTTTACTTGCTTCCGCAACAGCTTGCAGATCTTTCATTGCCAACTTAGAAGTCATATCTATTGCAAAATCACGCACAGATATTTCCATAATTTTCTGAATATCCGCAGGTAACGCATCCCACTTGGCTTTGTTCATGGATACTTCAACCATCGGCATAGAATGGAAACCAGGATAAACCGGGTGCTTTGCAATGTCGTGCATGCCTTGTGCGTGGTTGGTTGAAAACACAGTATAATCAGCAGCTTCAATCACCTTCTTATCCAAAGATGTAAAGACTTCAGAACCTGGTAAATTAACAGGTGAAGCACCAGCAGCAGCAAAGACTTCTTGAACCATGCCTTCTGGGGCACGCATTTTAAGGCCTTTAAGATCAGCAACACCATCGAGTGGTTTTGTGGAAATAAAAGCTTCCAGACCAGGTGTTGTAGCACCAATGAAATGCAGGCCATAAGGCTCCAGGATTTCGTTCATTAATTCAGAACCGCCGCCGTAATTGATAAATCGCAGCATTTCTGATGGATCGGACCAAGCGCCAACTGGGTTGGCAATCAAACCAAAAGCAGGATCTTTACCCGCAAAATAACTGGTATCGGTAATATGACCATCCAAGATACCACCAGCAACTGCATCTTGAGTTTCTGAATGCTGAACCACAGAGTTCACAGGCATCATTTCGATTTTAAGACGACCACCCGTCATAATATCTACACGCTCGGCCCATTCTTGCTTTAGCATAAAGTTCGGGTTGCCAGCAGGATCGCTGGATTGGAATTTAAAGTTATAATCTGCGGCAAACGACGCCCCAGACATTGCTGTGGACATTACTGCAGCTGAAAGTCCCATAGCGAGACCTGTCGTAATTTTCTTAAACATCGTGTTACTACTCCCAAGGACGATTTTTGTTCACTTTATATCATTTATTCAGCCAGGCAGGTGCTCTTTAAAAAGAACACTTGATAACAACCTATTGAATTTCTTTATTTTTTTAATTGCGACTGCTGTTTGTAGCTATTTCCTTAATATGGTAGCGCTACCATATTGTCAATTGTGGAAATAAACGAGAACAGTAAAATTAGTAAATCGAAGATTTTAAACCATCTTGATAAAACCATGATCCGGGCTTAAGAATGTACTTAAAATTAAATTTAATTTTGGCCTCGAATCTTGTTTCAAAAGTAAATTTGTAAATAATTAGTGAGGAATAACTATCGGTGGGAAAGCGTAAAGGATCGGGAAGAGCAACAATTACAGATGTTGCAGAACACGCCAAGGTCGGTGCTATCACGGTTTCACGAATGTTACGCGATCCGTCAAAAGTCTCAGATAAACTGCGAACCCGTATAGAGCAGTCAATTACGACTTTAAACTATACCCCAGACCCAAAGGCTCGTGCACTTGCTTCTGGCCAGGCCGACATAATCGGTGTTCTTATTCCTTCGATCTCAAATAATGTTTTTGCCGACACACTCCGTGCCATCCATGACGGTATTAAGGGCACCCCCTATCAAGTCTTGATCG
The DNA here is from genome assembly GCF_042682825.1 of Kiloniella antarctica. Classification (NCBI taxonomy): domain Bacteria; kingdom Pseudomonadati; phylum Pseudomonadota; class Alphaproteobacteria; order Rhodospirillales; family Kiloniellaceae; genus Kiloniella; species Kiloniella antarctica. The sequence goes on along the minus strand of NZ_JBHUII010000010.1, from coordinate 6,572 downwards.
GGAATACCCGTTATGATCCTCAAGAAGAAGATCGTTTGATTTCCCTTTTTCTAGGGCATCGACCTGCGGCTCTTATCGTGGCGGGTATTGATCAATCAGAAAAATCTGTAAACTTGCTTTATGAAGCAAAAATTCCTATCGTTCAAATATATGAAACAGGTGATAAGCCTATTGATATGAATATTGGCCTCTCTCACATAGCCGCTGGACAGGCCATGACAGAGCATCTACTGGAACAAAGTTTCTGTAAGATAGGATATCTAGCCGCCCGGATGGATCCCCGTATGGAACGGCGACTGGAATCGTATCGCAGTATGCTTAAACCTCTAGATCTCTATGATCCAAGACGCGTAATTCTCACAGAAAAAGCTTCATCAGTTAATTGCGGCCGAACTTTAATGCGTAAATTGTTGGATAATGCCCCAGACACTGACGCCGTGATCTGTGCCAATGATGATATCGCCTTGGGAGCCCTTTTTGAATGTCAATCTCAAGGCATATTAGTCCCCGATCAAATCGGGCTGATCGGGTTTAACGATTTTGAGATGATGAGCGCTGCCTACCCATCTCTTACAAGCGTTCGTACCAACAGATATAAAATTGGACAACTCGCCATAGAGGCAATATTCCAACGCCTAAAAGGCGAAACGCCAGAGCACAACCAAATCGATATCGGCTTTGATCTCATCCAGCGTGACAGTACGACCCGGAAATAGGCGCCTCCTCTTAGCTAAGACATTCTCTTTAGTTTTGACTCAAATACGAGGGCTTAAATTAATTAAGGTGCGATAATCACAACTTCATGCTCACCCATAATCATTAAACTCTTTATAAACCGGGAGTAGTACGCGCAGATTGAACTCTTGCAAATCGTTGAATTGTATAAATTGAGGCCAAGTAGGACTATCCGAAAATTTACTCCCCCAAGTCAAATGCACAAGAGCATACGGCTTAGTTGCGTCAGGAAGAAAGAACAGAACATCATCGCAATCTTCTCTCTTCGCAATTGCTCTATAGTTTTGGCAAGTATCGAAAAGTTCGTGCCCAGAACCAAGTTCCAGCCTAAACTGTCTCTCCAAACTCTGACCAAATGCTGCTGCTTCAAGAATAAAACACCACCATGGCACTAGCCAATTTATCGTTTGTAATTCAGCGAAGAGTGAACAAAGTACCAAGTATTGATTTTCTTCGCTCATCCCCCAAAAAAATTATACAAAAAATCCACCTCTGCTCTAAAGCTGTAATTCCCGCGCCTTATGTAATTTTTTATAGCTCTCAATCAATTTCAGGTGTTTATCTAGTCCTTCGAGCTTCATGCTTGTCTTTGTTAAACCCGAAAATTTAACATCCCCCGTCACAGACCCCAGCACACTGTCCATGACTTCAGAGCCGTACATCCTGATGAGATTTGGTACATAATCATCGATATCCAAGTCATCATCCATTGTAATATCAAGCACTGCGTCCATTGCCCGGTAAAATAAAACACGCTCCACCGTATTATCATTGAAATTTAAGAAGTCGCCGATAAGCTCTTTCGCGTCTTCATATTGTTTCAAAGCTAAATGAATTAATATCTTCAGTTCACGAATATCCAACTTGCCCCAAACCGTATTTTCATCAAATACTATTCCGACCAGACTTGATATTACAGTATAAGGATCCAGTTCCGGTCCTTCTAAACGTTCAAGTAATTCTTCAAGCTTTTCATCCGTTAATGAATGAAGGTTCAGAATATCTTCTCTGAACATCAGCGCCTGGTTGGTATTATCCCAAATCAAATCGTCTGTCGGATAAATTTCTGAATAATCTGGTACTAATATCCGACAAGCAGTCGCCCCAAAATCTTCATAGGTCGCGACATAAACCTCTTTTCCAAGGTCTGCAAGGATATTCATCAGACATTCGTTTTCTTGCTCTGTCGTGCCACTAAAATCCCATTCACAAAACGCGTAATCATGTTTCGCACTAAAAAATTTCCATGAGATAACACCGGTTGAATCAATAAAATGCTCAACAAAATTATTAGGCTCAGTCAACGCATTGCTATCGAATGTCGGAGGAGGCACGTCATTTAAGCCCTCAAAACTACGTCCTTGTAGGAGTTCCGTAAGAGAACGTTCCAACGCCACTTCAAAACTTGGATGCGCACCGAAGGATGCAAAAACACCGCTTGTTTTCGGGTTCATTAAGGTCACACACATAACAGGGAACTTCCCCCCCAAAGACGCATCCTTAACCAAAACGGGGAAACCTTTATTTTCCAGCTCCTCTATACCGGCTAAAATATGGGGGTATTTTGCAAGAATTTCTTTTGGCACATCGGGCAGAATGATTTCTTCCTCGATAATCTGTCGTTTGACAGCGCGTTCAAATATTTCAGACAGGCATTGTACCTGTGCCTCGTACAGATTATTGCCCGCACTCATGCCATTGCTAACAAATAAATTTTCGAGCAAATTAGACGGGAAATAGACCGTCTCCTGATCGGAACTACGCGTAAAGGGCAAAGCACAGATGCCACGCTCTGTAAGCCCCGAATTTGTATCAATTAAATGAGATGCCCTGAGTTCATCATCTGGATTATAGAGTTGCAGGCATCTTTCATCCATAAGCCCCTCAGGCAACGCATCGTTTGTACCGGCTTTAAACCACTTTTCGTTGGGGTAATGAACAAATTTACTATTCGAGATTTCTTCACCAAAATAATAATCATTATAGAAGAAATTACAGCTCATCCGTTCGATATATTCGCCCAAGGCCGAACAAAGCGCGCTTTCCTTCGTCGCCCCTTTTCCGTTGGTAAAACACATAGGGGACGAGGCTTCGCGAACATGAAGCGACCATACATTTGGTACAATATTACGCCAAGACGAGACTTCAATTTTAATGCCAACATCCGATAGAATGGACGTCATATTGGCAATGGTTTGTTCCAAAGGAAGATCTTTGCCCACAATCGTTGTATTGCCATCCCCCTCATACGCTTGTAACAACGACGTATCATTCAAATCGTCCACAGGGTCAATTGTAAAACCAGGCCCTTGCTGGATGACTTTTTTTACAGTGCAGCGATCGGCAGACCTTAAAATACCAGCCCGATCGCGTTCAGAAATGTTGGACGGTAATTCGATTTGAATTTGAAAGATCTGATTGTATCTGTTTTCCGGATCAATGATATTATTTTGAGAAACCCGAATATCATCTGTGGAGATATCACGCGACAGACAATAAACCTTTACAAAGTATGCAGCGCAAAGGGCGGAAGAGGCCAAGAAATAATCAAAAGGGCTTGGGGCTGTTCCATCGCCCTTATACCGGATAGGCTGATCAGTTATTATCGAAAAGTCATCAAACTTAGCCTCTAGCCGAAGGTTATCCAAAAAATTTACAGTGATTTCCATTTGACTATATCTTTCCTGAAAACGTGCCTTCGAAGAATCGGCTATACATAAATACAAATAATGAGCTGGTTTGTACGCGAAAATCCCTCTCATTACGAGGGACTTCTTACTCATTTATCAGCCTATTAATGGAGTGGGTGCAATGTTCTGTAACACATACTTTTTTTGGCATGTCTATGAATTGTCAAAAGAGTAAAAGTAAGTATTACTTCATTAACTTCCCTACCTTATAGTACATCTAGTTTTTATTCAAAAATAGCGTACTCATGAAATTCCTCATATTATTTTTTCTTTGCTTTTATACAAACCAAGTCCTAGCACAAACAGTCTATACAACAAGAGCACCTGAAAGTCCTAATGACAAACGGCAAGACTACACCATCAAACTCCTTGAACTAGCGTTGGAAAAAACCAAATCTAAATATGGTTCTTATAAGTTAGAATTTGCACCATTAGGTTCTAATATTAAGCGATCTCTTGCTGATGCTCGGCAAGGTAAATATGAAAATTTCTTTGTCCGAAATTCTGTATCATTAAAAAACGTTGACCAGATGGCGGCAGTGCCTTTTCCCGTAGATCTAGGCATTGTCGGATACCGAGTTGCGTTCACTTCAGAGGGTACTAAAGCTCTCCTTAATTCAGTTAAAAATCTAGAAGATTTAAAAAAATTTAACATCGTACAAGGCTTTGGTTGGTTGGATACTAAGATACTGAAATCACATGATCTTCAAGTTGAATCTGTCAGTTCATACGAAGGTATGTTCAAAATGGTTGCGAACGGTAGAGTTGATCTTTTCACGCGTGGCGTAAATGAGCTTTTAGAAGAATGGATCGCTCACCAACATATCCCGAACTTAGCTTACGATGAAAGCTTTACTCTTTATTATCCTCTTCCACGCTTTTTCTTTACCGCAAAGGAAAACAAAGAGGCTGCTCAACGCATACACGAAGGATTGATCATTGCTTATGAAGACGGGTCTCTCATAGAACTCTGGGAGAAGTCCTATGGCCCAAGCATAACCTTTGCCAATCTGAATTCTCGTCGGTACTTTGAAATTGATAACCCTTTTTTAGAAGGGCTAGATGACAGTTATAAAAAATATATCTATCGACCATTAGAATAACTTCAAAACTATAGGGCGCAATGAAGTTATACCCAGAGAGGCTAAAGTCTCAGGTACTTCTCATTTTTTTGCTGGACAGTACATTTGTATACTTTCAAAGCCCGTCATTTATATCTGTGACAAAAGCCCTTCATAGACTTCACCCAGCTATCTTAAGTGAGGTAGTATTGCTTTCCCCAGTATACCGCGCTTTCATTAATAGTATTATGAACTTAGTTACGCGTCGATTTGACCCCACATATCCCCCCCCCCTCCCATTTTCTCTTCTACAATTTTCCACACAGCAAAAAACGCCTAAGGCGTTGATTTTAATAGTTGCGGGGCATACAAACCCAGGATTAGATTATATTATGACCCAGAGGATGATTTCTCCTTAAAGATGACGGCATTTAAAATTACTCATCTTATCGATTAGGAAAAAATACGTGATTTACAATAATTGAGAATGGGATCATTTGGAACGTAACAACCCCTCGACCCTCATCAATCTTTCCAATTTTATACCATTAAAACCAAAAGATTTTTTGTAATTTTCGTATTCATTCTCATATTCACGCGAAGGTTTATTTTTTCTTGTCGCTGTAATAAGTGTGTTCTTTTGTGTGTGCTCTGTAGAGACGAAGTCAATAACGTCCACCTGATACCCTTGTGATCTCAGAAGCATCACGCGGCTATTGTCCGTAATAATGTCGGCTTGCTTTTGTAGGAATAACCCGTGTGAAATAAATTTCCTGCTTTGTGTGCCGCTTTTTTGAAGATCCTTTAAAACTTCATTTTGACAGCAAGGCGCGCAAACTATCAACTTGGATTTCGATTTAATTCCGTAAAATAGTGCATCATCTGTCGCCGTGTCACAGGCGTGCAAAGCAACGATTGCATCATAGTAGCCTTCAAAAAAATCTTCAGCTTTCAGATTGTGAAATGCAAGGTTCTCAAAACCACACACTTCTGCTGCATCGTTGCAGAGATTTACCATCTCTGGCCTTGTATCGACGCCATCGACTTTTGGATTGAGACCTGCCTCAGTAAGTTGATCGTAGATTGCGAAAGTTAGGTAGCTTTTGCCCGATCCAATATCTAAAACCTTTACTCTCTTTTGCTTTATGGCTTGTGTCCGCTCAACCCTTTCCATGAAGATTTCGATAAACCTACAGATCTGCCTGTACTTGTTGTACATGCTCGGTTTAATTTCTCCGGCATCGTTAGAAACACTTAAGGCTTTTAAAAACGAGCTTTCCTTGCGAATTCTGTAATTTTTATCACGGTTATGGGGTGTGTGCTCTGTCATTTGCCCTGTCCATTATTTCGGCGTGTCATCTTTAAAGTTTTCTATTCTTGGATAAGTTATATTTACATAAATTTTCGATGCTGAATTTCCTCACATCAATTATCTATTCTGTTATTCCAATATTCATTGTATGCCTTGGTCGAAGTCAGAATTGTCCGATGCTGTTCAGTGTAAACTCTATACACTGAGATCTGGGTTTGTTGCAAAAGATTGTATAAATCTTATTATTTAAAATATTTTCATTTTCTTTTCGGAATTATTAGATGTCAGATAGCGCCACTATCATGGCACACTCATCCATCAATGTGTTCGTTGGTATTGTCGCTATGGTATCAGTTGTAGAGATCTTGAAGAAATGATGTTTGAGCGAGAAGCCCAGGTTGATCATTCGACGCTTTAGCGGAGTCCAGCATTATGCACCGGAAATAGATCGGAAATAAAAATGTGCTTGCCTTGGCAGCGGCCTCGCCCATGTTGGTTTAGTAATTTCAAAGTTGACGACACTAAAAATTTACCTTTATTTTACAACGGTAGTCATTGTTTTTATACAGAAATTTACTTTAGCGATCCAACGTTTGAACTTAAAATTAACGCCTCGAATAAAAACAAAATCTCTACTATATTTTCAAGCTTCTCCGCTTTGCCCGTCATTAACAATTAAATACAAACACATCATTGGCTTCCGTAATACTTCCGAGCACAAAAAACGCCCCTCAACTTATACAAGCTGAGAGGCGTTTTTTATTGGTTGCGGGG
>NZ_JBHUII010000009.1:0-29127 GCF_042682825.1 Kiloniella antarctica | reverse complement strand
CCCCGCAACCAATAAAAAACGCCTCTCAGCTTGTATAAGTTGAGGGGCGTTTTTTGTGCTCGGAAGTATAGTGGATAAGACAGGCGAAAAGATCTGGCCGTTAAAAAATGCTGAAGCCGTTACAACCTGTTTCCTTTAGCTTTAAGAACATTATTTAAAACGCTTTTTTATAGATCTTAAAAGTCTAACGAAATGAAGTTTTATTAATAATTAAATTTTACAAATTTTTGATGAGACAAAAATAACAACTTGATCGAATCAATATTAAGCGTTTGTTTTAACCGTCAGCAGACAAGAGGGTTAACTCAGTTCTAAGGCACAGGCTTTAGCTCTACTATTAACTTTAAGAGTTTTAAGAATTGCTGTCACGTGTGCTTTGATCGTGCTTTCCGCGCACCCAATTTCTCGAGCAATCTCTTTATTCGATGCACCAGTGCGCATTTGGTCAAATACTTCGTATTGCCGGGGGGTTAAATTATCTAAGGGGGAATTGGATATGTTGTTCCTTGAGGGGTTTTGAACAGTAGGTTCAAGAAAAAGGGAGGGAATATAAATTTCACCATCCAATATTAATCGAATTGCATTTAGCATGACGGTCGTTTTTGACGTTTTTGAAATATAGCCTTCCGCACCGATTGCGAGAGCTTCTTTTACTAATTTAGAGTCATTGTGAGCTGAGAGAATGGCAATAGGAGTATCAGGGGCGATGCTTTTCAACTCGGCAACGTTTTGAACACCATTCATTCCAGGCATAGAAATGTCGAGGAGAACAAGATCAAGGTCAGAGTGTGAGGACACAATTTTTACAACACCAAGAAAATCCTCAGCTTCTAATATCCTCAAATCATGGTCAATTTCAGAGAGTACACCCTTTACACCCTCACGAACCATTTGATGATCGTCTGCAACGAGTATTTTTAACATATCCCCTCATCTCATATTCATTAACGATCATTGCTTGGCCAAGAAATGTGGATAAACAATAGAGTGCGATACTAACGAACCAATGGTTATAAAGGCAAGTTGGGATCTGGGACGTATTAAATTAAACTGAAGAGACAAACTCATCTTCTCTATAGCCTTGGAGATAGAGTAGGGCCGTGAGGTCTGAGTGATTTATGTGAATATTAGTCTCTTTTTTTAGAGCAGGTTTTGCGTGAAAGGCGACCCCTAAGCTCGCCGCTGAAATCATTGCGGAATCGTTGGCGCCATCCCCTACAGCAAGTGTATTGGATATCGTTCCATTATGTTTTTCCATGAATTCAATTAAGATTGATTCTTTGCTTTCTTTACCCAATATTGGGGGGGTAATTCGTCCTGTAAGCCGTTGATGTTTAATTTCAAGTTGGTTTGCTCGGTAATGCTGAAAGCCAACGCGTTTCGCAATAGGCTCAGCAAAGCAGGTAAAACCTCCTGTGGCTAAAATTGTTACCGCGCCGTTTTGGTTCATTGTCTGGACAAGTGTACAGGCACCTTCTGTGAGTTTAATGTGTTTGTGATAAGCTTCTTCGATTGATGAGAATGGAAGCCCTTCGAGCAAGCTCACTCTGGCACGTAAGGAGGCTTCAAAATTCAAGATCCCTTGCATGGCTTTATCGGTTAGTATTTTAACCTGACTTGAGACACCATGAAGAGTAGCAAGTTCATCTACACATTCTGTGGTGATAATTGTGGCATCCATATCTGCGATTAGCAGTTTTTTTTGTCGTCCCATGATGGGGAGAGCATTTGCATCTATCCCCATATTATCCAACTGAGATTTTATCTGGCCTATACAGTTTGATATATCACCGCAAAAGAGAATTTCGAGGGCATTTTGCCCTAAAATATTTTCACCGAGTATTTCAAATTTAGTATTCTGCAGTATTTGGATGCATTTTTCTTTTGCAATTAGAGGGATGGTTTTAGCAGAGGTTAATACTAATGCTTGAGTTGAATTAATCATCTCTTTGAAAACTCCAACGTACGAATTCTAATGAGAGAGGATTTGGCTTAAGAATAACTGGGTACGATCCATTTGTGGATTGTTGAAAAATGTATCTGGATCGTTCTCCTCAACTATTTCCCCGCCATCCATAAATAACACTCGATCTGCGACAGACTTTGCAAAACCCATTTCGTGAGTTACGCAAATCATGGTCATGCCGTCATTGGCAAGCTCGGCCATTACGTCGAGAACTTCTTTGATCATTTCGGGATCGAGAGCGGAGGTTGGCTCGTCGAACAGCATGACTTTTGGGGACATGCATAATGATCTGGCGATTGCCACGCGTTGTTGTTGACCACCAGAAAGTTGTCCCGGATATTTTCCGCTTTGCTCAGCAATATTGACCCGATCCAAATAGGTCATGGCCAACTCGATTGCGTTTTTACGCGGCATTTTACGCACCCAAATTGGTGCCAAAATTAGATTTTCAAGTATAGTCATATGAGGGAATAGATTGAAGTGCTGGAAGCACATACCAACATTTTTACGAACCATTTCCAATGCTTTGGTATTACTGGTTAGTTCTTGTCCATTAACCGTGATTGTTCCGGATTGATGCTGTTCAAGCTGATTGATACAACGGATCATTGTCGACTTTCCCGACCCGGAAGGGCCACATACTACAATGCGTTCTCCTTTGGTAACTTCCAAGTTTATGTTTTTTAAGACGTGAAAATCGCCATACCATTTGTTCATATCTTTAAGAGATATTACGACGTTTTTTTCGGCACAGATAGCCGCCTGTGTAGCAGAGCTTTGTGTTGACACAATGTAATCCTTTTAAGCAAAACTGACTGTCAGTGACTTGTCTGGCCACGTTTTTCGAGAGAGCGTCCATAACGACTGAGACTGAAACAAAGTATCCAGTAGATGAAGGCACAAAAGACGAAAGCTTCTGCATCAAAACCGAGCCATTCGGCGTCTTGAGAAGCAGCCTTGGCAATTCCAAGAAAATCAAGAAGACCGACAACTACCACCAAAGAAGTATCTTTGAGTAAAGCAATACAGCGTCCGATAAGAGGCGGAATGACAATTTTTAAAGCTTGGGGAAGAATGATGAAGGCAGTAGTTTGCCAGCTATTCAAACCAAGGGCTACGGCTGCTTCTGATTGCCCTGTCCCGACACCTTGCAACCCGCCACGAACAACTTCTGCGATGTAGGCAGAAGAAAACAGGATAATTCCGAACTGGACACGATAAAGGATACCGACTTCAACCCCATCAGGTAAGAATAGAGGCAACATGATTGTTGCCATGAATAAGATCGTCACCAGGGGAACGCCGCGGACAAGTTCAATTATACAGATACAGAAACCTTTGAGTAGTTTGGTTTCTGAAGTTCGGCCTAGAGCGAGAAGAACACCGATGGGGACCGAGGCAAGAATACCTGCAATGGCAAGTACAAGTGTTAGTAACAGACCACCCCATTCGGATGTATCCACAACTTGAAGTCCAAAGCCACCACCTATGAGCCAATAGATAGGTATAGGAAGGAGAATCCAGGCTATCGCCGCTTGCCCTGAACTCAGATAATGACGCGCGGTCGTAAAAAACAAACCAAAGAGAAGTGCCGCAGCAATAATCGGGCGCCATACGAGCTCTATAGGGTATGGCCCGAGAAGAAATAATTTGATTTGTGCATCTACAAAGGCCCAACAAGCCCCTTCTCCTTGTCGACAAACATCAGCTGTTCCAAGGAAAATAGCGTCGAGAAACAGCCAGTTCACAAGTGGAGGAACAAGTGCAAAGATTATAACGATACCAACGAGAGTAAGGAAACTATTGGACAAACTGTTGAAAAGGTTAGAACGGACCCAATGAATGACGCCTGTCTGTGAAGAGGGAGGTGGCATACTTGGGGCAGGTTGAAAAACGGTTGTCATTATCAACGCTCCACCAGTTTAAATTTATTATTGGCTATGTTCATAAGTAAAGAGATGGCTAAGTTTATGGTGAGATAGACTGCCATCCAGATTGCGATGACTTCGATTGCTTGCCCATTTTGACCAATCATGGTGCCACCAATAGATACCATGTCGGGAAAACCAATGGCTATTGCGAGAGAACTGTCTTTTACCAAGCTGGCGTAATCGTTGGTTGTGGCAGGAATTACTGTCCTTAATGCTTGAGGCAGGACAACATCTTTCATGGTTCTATCTGGAGATAGGCCTAGAGCAGTGGCAGCTTCTCGCTGCCCTTTTTGTACTGACATGATACCACTGCGAACATTCTCTGCGATAAAAGCACCGCGATAGAAAACAAGCCCAAAAACCAAGGCTGCAAATTCAGGCCGGAATACAAGGCCCCCTTTAAAGTTAAATCCTTTGAGTTCTGGAGTTTCCCAAATAAGAGTATCGCCAACAATGGTGCTTATCAAAAGAGGTGGAAGGACGATCAGGGCAAGAGATATCTTGATTACAGGATAGCTTTTACCTGTTTCATCTAACGTTTTTTTTGCCCACCGCCAGAAAATAATTGCGGAAATTATGCCCAATACGATCATGACAATTAAAAGCGTAAAGTTCTCGCTTGGTATTGGACGGGGAATAAATATACCGCGCTGGCTTAAAAAACCGCCGGGGATAAACTCGATAGCTTCGCGCACAGAAGGCAAGCCGACCAAAACAACCCCATAAACAAAAAGTAGAATCAATAAAACCGGAATATTCCGCAGTACTTCAACATATATCTCGGCCATTTTCGCAATGAGGGGATTACCTGAAACCTGAGCTATTCCCATGACAACGCCAACTATCGTTGCCAGTACAACACAGATGACAGCTGCGTAGAGAGTATTGATTATTCCAACAAGAAAAGCATGACCATAACTATCTGAAGGGCTATAGGAGATCAAAGAGTCTCCTATCGGAAAACCAGCTTCTTGCGAGAGGAATGCAAAACCGGATTCAATGTGTCGTTCTTCGAGGCTTTCTTGTGTACTGATGAGAAGATAATAAGCTCCCCCGATGATCAACCCAGCGATAAGTGTGTGGGAGAGGCAAGCCAATAATCGATCATAGGAAAATAGCCCATTAAGGCGCATGTTGATAGGTTTAGACATGGCATAACCCTTAATGTGGGGTAGTTGTCATTTGACCTTCGTTCCAGCGTAAACAAAGTTACTTTATACTTAGAAGGCGGTAAAAAATGACAAGAGCAATCTTAAGCTTGGGATACAAGATTACTCTTGCCAACAAGGAGCACCACTCCTTCGTTTCAAGGAATGGTGCAGGAGTTTGATTAACGAAGGGGGGCTACATAAAGGAGACCGCCATCTTTCCAAAGAGCATTGGTGCCGCGTGGAAGATCAAGTGGACTATCTTTGCCAAGGTTCCTATCGTAGATTTCGCCGTAGTTGCCAACAGCAATAATAGCCTTTTCCATCCAGTCGTTCTGTAAACCAATATAAGAACCATATTCTCCTGAAGCACCAAGCATACGTTGAATAGTAGGGTTGTTACGTTGGGATTCATCAAGATTGGTTACATTTTTCTGTGTCACACCCAGTTCTTCTGCTGTGATAAGACCGTTAATGGTCCATGTAACAAGATCTTTCCATTGATTATCGCCATGCTTAACTAAAGGAGCCAGGGGCTCTTTTGAAATCACGTCCGGTAAAACAATATGTGCAGATGGGTCTTTCATTGTTGTCCGGAAAGACGCCAGTTGACTGTTATCAGTCGTTAGTGCATCGCAACGGCCGGAACGATACGCATTGACGGCTTCTTTCTTGCCTTCAAATACGACAGGTTCAAACTCGATATTGTTTGCACGCGAAAAATCAGCGAGATTCAACTCAGTTGTTGTCCCTGATGTTACACAAACGGTTGCACCGTTTAGCTCTTTGGCACTTTTTACGCCGAGGCTTTTACGAGTCATGAACCCTTGCCCATCGTAGAAAACAACTGTTGTGAAGTCGACGCCTTCTTTGGTGTCTCGTTTCATGGTCCATGTCGTTGTACGAGATGTTAGGTCAACTTGTCCTGTAACAACAGCTAAGATTTTTTGTTTAGAAGCGAGAGGAATAAACTTAATTTTATCACCTTCGCCAAAAATTGCTGCGGAAACTGCGCGACACATGTCAACATCCAGGCCAGTCCAATCTCCGTCTGAGTTAGGGTTGGAGAAGCCCGGTACGCCTTCGCTTACGCCGCAATTGATATAGCCGCGTGCTTTTACATCATCCAGTGTGCCAGCAAATGCTTGAGAGGTTAAAAGCGCGAGGCCGGCGACCATCAGACCGGATAAGTTCTTTGCAGTAAGTTTTGTCATCGAGATGCCTTTTGTTATAAAATACCTGTTCGACACAGCTCTCTTATTTCTTGTTTTTGACTTAGCCGTGTTATCTCAATGTTCTTTTAATGGAATGATTTTCGCAATTGGACTGAGGTACTACAAATTGCGACATAAGTCGTAGTTATGAGGGGGAGATCTGAGACGAAAGTCGTACTCCTCTATATATTAATTTCACTATGGTATAGGTTGAGCTCATGAAGAATTAAGGACTTTAAAAGATAGAAAGATTTAAGAGGTAGTTGTGGTCAAGTATCTGTCATTGGCTTTGATAACATTCTCAATTTGTCTGAAGACGAGTTTAGGAGATAGCGGCAACATGGCTGTTGCTTCGACCCTAGATGATGTGCGTCAACGTGGTTATTTGGCTTGTGGTGTTGGAGAGCATGATTTTGGCTTTGCCCAACGCAATATTCAGGGGCAATGGCACGGCTTTGATGTGGATTTTTGTCGTGCAGTGGCAACCGCAACGTTGGGTGACCCCTCTGCTGTTCGTTTTATACCGGTGGATAGTCAGAATCGAATCTCAACCTTATTGGATAAAGAAATTGATCTTCTGACGAGAACAACGACTTGGACACTAAGCCGTGATACAGCGATGGCCGTTAATTTTACTGGAATTACACTTTATGAAAAACAAGGTATTATTGCGCGTGCAGAACTTGGTATTCATACGATTAATCAGGATCTTGAAGGAACGATTTGTGTAAATTCAGGGACGACCAGCCTACCTAATCTTGAAGATTATTTGGTCCGCAAAAACTCTAAGCTAAAGATATTGGTACTGGAAACACAACAAGGCCGCTGGGACTCTTTCTTTAACGGACGCTGTGATCTTATGTCTTCTGACATGATTGACCTACAGGCCGGGGCTGTGATGTTAGCGCCAAGCCCAGAAGATTATGTTATCTTTTCTGATATTATCTCCAAGGAGCCGCTTGCCCCGGCTGTACGTAATGATGATGATCAATGGTTTGATATTGTAAAATGGGTAATCAATACAACAATCTATGGAGAAGAATACGGCGTAAACTCCCTAAATATAAAAACGATGCCACAAAGCATTTCCATGCAGGCGCAACGTTTGTTTAGTGATAAAAACACCCTCGGGCTTGAACTCGGCCTTGATGCTGAATGGGCCAGTCGCGTGATCCTGGATGTTGGAAATTATGAAGAGATTTTTGAACGTAATCTTGGGCTTGGGTCTCGCTTTAAGGTGGAGCGCAACCTGAATAATCTCTGGACAAAGGGAGGGTTGATGTATGCTCTTCCTTCACGTTAAGCCGTTATTGATGATTTAGTATGCCTCAGTTTCATCGTTCAATACTCGTTAGTGGCATCTTTACACGTGTTTTGGCGAGCTTATTCTGTATGGTTGTACTCATTGCTACAGCAAGCTTTGTCTCGCTTAACTCCTTTAACGATCTTCGCAAAGGCTTAAGTGATTTTACCGGGAACGACTTACCAAAAGTGGTCGCAGGGTCCAAACTTAATCAAATATCAGCTAATTTGGCTTCTTTTGCACCCGCTCTTTTAGCAAGTAACAGCAAAGGTACGCGGCAGGCCGTTTTGCTCCGGCTGAAAGATCAAGTCGCTTGGTTTGATGAGATATTAAAAAAGCTTGGGATGGCGGGGCATTCCTCTGAAGATTTACAACGCTTTGTGCGGTTAAAATCTACCCTAGTTGATAATTTACACAACATTGCCGAATTAGTACGAAAGCGTTCTCTAAATTCGTCGGCAGCTAAAACGGTATTGCAAAAGACCCCAGAACTAAATGCCCAGCTTTTTGAATTTAATAAAACCTTGTTTGCGCACAAGGAGATTAAGAGCTCGGCAATTCAAAGCTGGTCAGGTAGTTTTGCAGCTGGGTTGCTTCTTATTCCAACTGCGGCTGCAACCGATGATCCACTGGTTTTGCAAAAAATAAATGCACAGTTTAAATTATATCTCAAGGAAATTACAGATTACAGTACCCAGCTACCGTTAGATACTCAAGAAAAGGCGGAATTTCTATTAGAGCAACTAGATATTCTCGGGCTTGGGGCAACAGGTATTATTGAGTTACGTGAACAGGCTTTTCTGCTCGACGACATTGTCCAAGGGACGGTAAGTCAGAACAAAGTGGTGGCGGATAGATTTGTGGCTTCAGCATCTATTCTTACGCGCAAATTACAACAGGGTATATTGGATCGTAGTCTTGAATTAGACCGTGAATCAGAAGAGCGCAGTGTATTATTTTTACTGATGTCTTTATTGAGTTTTATTGGGGCAATACTCGCATTTCTCTACATCAATCGTTCGGTTATTCAGCGCCTGACTAATCTTAATCACACAATGATTTCTCATGCGTCTGGGTTACGTACACCGATTGTAACTTCAGGTAATGATGAGATCACTGACATGACTAAAGCTTTTAAGTTCTTTGTCGATGCCAGTGATAAAAGAGAAGGTGACCTACGTGACGCAAGAGAGCAGGCTGAAAAAGCGGATAAAGCAAAATCAAGATTTTTAGCGGCAGCCAGTCATGATTTACGGCAGCCGTTGCATGCGATAGGCCTTTTTGTTGCAACGTTACTTGGGCGTCGCCATGACGAGAAAGCAAAGCCAATAGTCAAGAATATCGAACGTTCGATAGATCATATGAACGATCTTTTTGAATCGATCCTGGATTATTCTCAATTAGAAGCTGGGGAATTACGCCCGGAATTAAGTTCCTTTGAACTTTCGCCTCTTCTTGAAATGTTGGAAAGAGATTTCCTGGTCTTGGCACAGGAAAAGGGCCTCACACTGGAAGTTGAAAAGACGAGTGTTTGGATAAAAACTGAACCCCTGATGTTCGATCGGATTCTTCGAAATTTAATATCTAATGCAATTCGTTATACACAGAATGGATATGTAAGAATTCGCCTTGAAGATATTACAGAGAACGTTGTTAATATTGTAGTTGATGATACAGGGCGAGGTATTGCCTTGAATAAACAAGAAAAGATATTTCAAGAATTTTATCGCAGCGGTATCAAGAAGGAAAAAGGATTAGGCCTTGGTCTCGCAATTGCACAACAAATGGCACTGTTACTTGGAACAAAAATATTGTTGAGCTCAGCTATAAATGAAGGATCAAAATTTTCACTTAAAGTTACTAAAGTAAAATCTGAGTTAGAAGATCAAGGCAGAGAATTTCAAAATAATCACATAACCGGCCAGAATTTACTAGAGAACGAACTGGTGATTGTACTTGATGATGATACTCAAATTCTCAAAGCAATGCGTGGTTTACTCGAAAAGTGGGGGTGCCAAGTTGTTGCAGTGCCTAGTAAAGAAGCTTTATTTAGAGAACTTGCTAATAATATCCGGCAACCCTTAGCTTATATTGTTGATTATCAACTCGATCGCAATGAAACCGGAGTTGATATTCTGGAGAATTTCTTAGAAAAGGATGAGGTTTTAAGAGGCATTATTGTTTCCGGTAACACAGATCCGTTAGTGGAATTACAGGTGAAAGAGGCTGGATTTGTTTTTTTCTCAAAACCGCTCCGACCTGCGAGAATTGCAGCGTATCTAAGGCACCTCGCTAGAGAAAAGGAGGTTGCTTGATGGGTGAAATATTATTTGGAGCTTGTTGATCGTAATTGATAATCATTTATCGGTTATATGTATATTTAAGTATTCAGATTTCTTGGTAATTTCGGGCCATTTTTTAAAACATCATGATTTATTCACATAAATATTTGAGTTTCATTGAACTCCTAATTTCAATGTAAATTCGAGTTTTTGATTTATGTAACCCTTATTGCAGTAATAATTCCCTCATTGCTTGCCTTTTTCTTAATCAATGAAAATTTAAGCCCTCAGAATATACTGTATTCAGAGGGCTTTTGATGCTGAGGGTAATTTTATTTTCTCTATTTTAAGAGGAGGTATCATGAGAACTCTTGTGAGGTTATTCTCTGAATAAGAAGCGTGGGGCGCTGTTTCAACAGGTTCAGATTGTGGGATGTTTTGTTTGTGGTGAATTGAAGTTGTTCTATTTTACAACGGTACCACTTTGGAGCTGATATGCTGTAGTTTGAGATGGATAATGCTAATTCATTTCTTGTGAAGGCGGCATGGCTCAAGTTTGATCATGCCGCCTTCATAGAAGGGTATGGTTTACCGACGGTTAAGTATAAATAAGTACCCGACGACTAAGACAAGACCCACCGCCTTTACAGATAAGGATGGTACGATCAAGAGTAGTCCTCCAAGGGTGAGAAGTAATTTTCCGCCTGTGCCAAAATCTTTTCCAAACCATCCAATATATGCTGATGACAACGCGACAATCGAGAGTATTCCACCCAAGAGAGCAGAAATAAACTCGACAGCATTAAAATCAATGAATAAGAGACTTGGTGCATAAACGAACATGAAGGGCACCAGTGCTTTCCCCATAGATAGCCTGAAGGCGGTTATCCCTGTTTGCATTGCATCGGCGCGCGATAATCCCGCTGCAGCATAAGCGGCGAGGGCGACCGGTGGAGTGACATCGGCTAACACACCAAAGTAAAAAACAAAAAAGTGTGTTGCAATCAAAGGGATACCAAAGTCGTTTAATGCGGGAGCGGCAATTGAGGCTAAGATAATATATGTTGGCGTTGTCGGAATTCCTGCACCCATAATAATACAAGCGAGGGCTACAAAGAAGAGACCAAAGAAGAGTGCCATCGCTTGCTGGCTTAACAGTCCTGTAAAGTCATAACTTGCGATAACCGTTGCCATGTCATTGGCCAGATCCACAACAGCTGCTGAGAATTTAAATCCTAACCCTGTTAGAGTCATTGCACCTAATAAAAAGCCAACGCAGGCACAGGCAGCACCAATTGCTAAAGCGAATTTTGCACCATCTTCAAAGCCGATAACCAATTTTTTGGGCGTTAAAACATATGATGTGTCCATGTTCGCTTTCCCCACCATATTGGTAAGAATAGGGACATAAGAAAATACGATTGTTAGTATGATACCCCAAAACGCAGCTAGGAAGGGGGTGTATTGCATTAAGAGTAAAGCAACCATGGCCCCAAGAGGAATAAACAAGTGCCAGCTACGGGAAAACACGGCTTTAAATTGTGGTATACGGTCGGCAGACATGCCCTTCAAGCCAAGGCGTTTTGCTTCGAGGTGAACCATTAACAAAATTGCCAAGTAATGGAATGCAGCGGGTATAATCGCAATAAGTATAATTTCATTGTAAGGTACGCCGAGCATCTCAGTCATCACAAATGCTGATGCGCCCATGATCGGTGGAGTAACTTGTCCGCCGCAGGATGCTGATGCTTCTACAGCACCTGCAAATCGTGCTGAAAATCCGGATTTTTTCATAAGTGGGATAGTGAATGCGCCCGTTGTAACTGTGTTTGCAATCGGGGATCCAGAGATCATTCCAAAGAAACCAGATGAGACAACTGATACTTTTGCACTTCCTCCACTGTATCGTCCTGCGATAATAGAGGCTAGATCAATAAATAATTGGCCCAACCCGCTCATTTGGGCAAGGATACCAAAAAGTACAAAGTGGAATACGTAAGTGGCAACAACTCCAACGGCAATACCGTAAATACCTTCTGTTCCCACAAATAAGTGATTAATTATCCGAACGATAGAATAACCGCGATGCGCTAATATGCCTGGTAAATATGGTCCAGCCAGTGCGTAAAGAACGGTAATTACGGCAATAACAGGAAGAACGCTCCCCATCGTGCGTCGTGTTGCTTCTAATGTCATAATAATAGCAACGAGGCCAATCAGGTATTCTGTATTACCAGGTTCACCAACATTGATAATGAATATTTTTTCGAAGAAGACAGTTAAGTAAAGCGAGAAACCGGCAGCACATACTGCAAAAATCCAATCGCGACCAGCAACCGACTGACTGCTCTTACTACTCCCTGGAAAGGGAAGGGTCAGAACAATTAAAACCCCAATGGCTAACAATCCAAGAATATTAGGTAAGGTTGGCTCTAAACTTTTAAACAGGCTGAGTGCTAAGTAGGAATAAAACGCAGCAAACATTGCTGATTGTATCCATATTTTTTTGGTTGGTTCCGCACGTTTACGAGGGAAAACCAAAAATACCAAACCGAGCACGACTGTTAAATGGATAGTTCTGTGCGCGATTTCATTTAATAACCCAAAGCCCGCTGTATACACATGGAACAATGACAGCCCAACAGAACAAACTGTGACTAAAAGCGCTACTTTCCCGGCAAGATCGCGGAAATTGGATTCTGAATCATGTTCTTTTACAAGAGCATCAATTTCACCTTGCGAGAACTCGCTTTCGGTCTCTGTATTAGCCATTTTTAATATCTTTCATTCTATTTATCGTGCCACATGGAGTAAGCAATAAGGCTCCAATTGCCCAATCTGACATACGATATTCACGCCCATTTTGTGTAAGTTTATTTTGATATCCTGATTGAACACGAATGACCAAAGGCGATACTTTTCGGTCCAATTCGACCGTGAACATACCATTGGAATGAACCCAGCCGGTTACTCCAATGTCATCTGACTGTGAAGGTAAACCTGCCCCGTGTTGAGAGAAAGTTTCTGAAATTTGAATGATTTCATTTGCTTCAATACGATAGACATCCGTAACGGTGTTGAGAGAAACCGAATGCAAAAAAGACAACGAAAACGTACCATCAGTGCTTGGGTCCAATTGGGCTAAACTGTGCATTTCAGGGAAACTCAAAATGCAAAGCTGAGGCTTCGTTCCTGCCGATATAGGGCTGCTGGTAAACGTTATTAAAAGTCCCAAGAAGAAACAAATTTTTAACAATTTACCAGCAGAAGTCATGTATTACAGACCTTTTTCATCGTAGTAGCGTTGCGCGCCTGGATGAACAGGAATAGAAACGCTTTCTAGAGCACTTTCGATATTAACTTCTTTACCTTTAGGATGTACCTTGCCCAAAGTTTCAGTGTTTTCGTACAGTGCTTTTGTTGCTGCATAAATGATGTCGTCTGGAACATCTGCATGGGTGGCCCAAATTGCCCGAACAGCAAGTGTTTCTACATCGCTATCAACACCCTTGTAAGAACCAGCAGGCAGGATGGTGTTTACATAGTAAGGCTGCTTTTGTTGTAGCTTAGCAATTGCGGGGCCATTTAGTGGTACAACTTTAATTTCGTGTCCGTTTGCAAGATCAGTGACAGATGAAGTTGGTGCACCGGCTGTAATTAGAGAAGCATCAAGGTTTCCATCTTTGATTTTTTCAACAGATTGAGAAAATGAAGATAGATCTTCTGAGACACTTTCGCGTGTCATGCCATGTGCTTCAAGCAAATCGCCAAGCAATTGCCATTGGCCAGACCCAGGTGAACCCGAAGAAATTGATTTTCCGGCCAAATCAGCAAAACTGTTGATCCCAGAATCTGCTCTTACGACAAGCTGTACAGTCTCTGGGTATAGTGCACCAATAGCTCTAATATTTTTGATTGGAGTACCGTCAAATTGCCCTGTACCCTTATAAGCTGAGTCGAGAATGTCGGCAGCGGCAAAGGCACTTTCAATTTCGCCACGTCCCAACAGTTTTGAATTAGCAACTGAAGCGTTACCTGATTCTGCTGTTGCTGACAGCTTAATGTCTTTTAATTCAGCTTTGTTTGAAATCAGCTGCGCAAGCATTCCGCCAAGCGGATAGTACGTGCCACCTGTACCCCCTGTTGCGATACCAAAAAATTTGCGTTCTTGAGCAAACGCACCTCCAGGTAGACAAGCTAGGGCGGTGGCTGCAGCTGCAGATTTTAGAACGCCTCTTCTAGATATTTTCACGTGAACTCCCTCCTTCAAAGACTGTTGAGCATCGTTTCTCCGAAAAGTTTCGAAGTATTGTAATTAAGTCTTGATTATTTTATATGTCAATGTCTAATTTTATATACCAAATAAATGAGAGTATTATGTCGAACCTAAATCATACTTGGAGTTACACAGAAGCGGACTCGCCGATCGTTATGTCTGTGCCTCATTCTGGGAGAGAACTCTCTGATGTAGTTAAGCAAAAATTGACGGGCTCTGCATTGTCCTTGGTAGATACTGATTGGCACATGGATACCATTGTAATGGAGGCAGCGCAGACACAAGCTTCTGTTCTTGTTGCTCATTATTCTCGGTATATGGTTGACCTTAATCGACCGCAAGACGACAAACCGCTCTATGCTGGGGCGACGACTGGTTTGGTTCCAAGCATAGATTTCGACGGAAATCAGCTCTATTTATCGGGTCAGGGTCCCGATAAAAGAAACGTGCAGTTAAGAGTAAATGAGTACTGGATAGGATATCATCAAAAATTACGACAAATAATTGATGATACGAGAAATAAGTTTGGTTTCTGTTTGTTACTTGATTGCCACTCAATCAGATCAAAAGTCCCAAGATTATTTGATGGAACGCTTCCTGATATAAATATAGGAACGAATGAGGGTGCTACCGCAGCCAATCGTCTGAGTGAACGTATCAATGACGTTTGTGAACAAAGTAAGTATTCGTACGTTTTCAATGGTCGTTTCAAGGGCGGCTATATAACCCGTCATTATGGTCAACCTATGGAGGATGTGCATGCCGTCCAAATAGAAATTGCACAACATACTTACATGTTAGAAACCGCACCATGGACCATGCTTCCTGCCAAGGTTACATACCTAACGGCCTTTGTTGGTAAGATAGTAGGGGAAATGTTGGGCTTTGCTGAAGAATTACACACCCAAGGAAAAGTAATAAAATGACCAAAGGATTTCACCTGAAAAGAGTATTTACAGGTCATGAATGGCTTGAAAATATATCCATACATATTGATCCGACTGGTCATATTGTTCAAATGATAGAAGATAATAACCCCGATAGATTTCGGGTTATTAAAGGGCCCGTCGTACCCGGGATGACAAATCTTCACTGCCATTCGTTTCAGTTTGCTATGGCAGGCTTAACTGAGGTGCGTCGAAATCCAGTTGATACATTTTGGTCGTGGCGTGAAATGATGTACTATTTCGCACTGCGACTTTCACCGGAAGATCAAACTGCCGTTGCAGCAAAATTTTATCTTGAGTGCTTGAAACACGGATACACAAGCTTGGTTGAGTTTCATTATATCCACAACGCTCAAGATGGCTCTTGTTACGCTTCTCCCGAAGAAATGTCTTTGGCAATATTGGCTGCAGCCCAAAAAACAGGTATTCAGCTGACGCATTTACCTGTCTTTTATGCGCACTCTGACTTTGGAGGCCAGCCGCCCCATGACGGCCAACGGCGGTTTGTGACATCGCTCGATACGTTTTCAAAGATGTTGGGAAACTTAAAGGATCCCTGTGCTTCTCAAGGGGTGAATTTGGGGATTGCGCCTCACTCGTTACGAGCCGTTTCTGAGAGTGAAATGTCTGAGTTGGTTCAGTTGCTCAAAACCATGCCAAGTAATGCTCCAATGCATATCCATGTGGCAGAGCAAATGCCAGAAGTTAAAGCGGCACAAGAATATTCTAATAAACGGCCGATCGAAATGCTGTTTGACCTTGCAGATGTCGATGCCCGTTGGTGTTTAATTCATGCCACACATATGACGTCTTCGGAAACCAAGATGGTCGCGCAATCAGGCGCAACAGTTGGTTTGTGTCCCGTAACAGAAGCTAACCTTGGAGATGGCGTGTTCAATGGCGTTGAATATATTGAACAAGGAGGATGTTTTGGCATAGGGTCTGATTCAAACGTTAATTGTGACCCCTTTGCTGAACTTCAAATGTTTGAGTATAGTCAAAGACTTATTCATCAAAAAAGAACTGTTCTTGCGTCGAGTAAAATGCCAAATACTGGTACAAATTTATTCTCAAAAGCTGCCATGGGTGGCGGGCGTGCTGCGGGGCGGAAATCAGGTGTTGTCTCTGTTGGTTATTTAGCTGATTTCTTTGAGCTTGTCGAAGAAAATGGAACTATGTTTGATACGCTTCCAACCAATTCTTTACTTGATTACCGCATGTTTTCACAAAGCCCGCGTATCGTCGGAGATGTGATTTCCGGTGGAAAGCTCGTGGTTGATGCCGGACGACATCCGATGGAAGAACGAATAAATTCCGAATTCCAAAAATCAATGAAGGCGCTTTGCCAGGAAATTTGATGCCAGAAAAAAAAGCAAAATCCTATACCGCGAACTCTCTTGTACGGGGGCTAGAAATTTTATCTTTATTTGATCACAAAAATTCTAGTCTAAATTTGTCCGAGATTGCGAGCATCATGGGCATCACAAGCTCAGCAGTGTACCGATATGTTGTTACTCTTGAAAATGAGGGTTTTTTAAGTAAGCAGACAAACGGCAAACAATACAAGCTTGCGGCAAGAGTAATGGATTTAGGGTTTAGGTATATAAAATCACTGGATATTTCTGAAATTGCTGAACCTTATATTAAAAATCTCAGAAATATTACTGACTTTACCGCCCATGTGTCGGTGTTAGAAAATACAGAAATCGTATATATTTATCGTGCCCTTTCCGAAAGAAGCTTGGTTTCTAATATTCCAGTAGGTAGCCGGTTGCCTGCACATGCGACCTCCATGGGGCGACTTATGCTTAGTGGATTGTCTGATCAAGAAATCATTAAGCTGTACAAGAAATACAAATTTCCTGCATTAACCGAGCACGCACCAAGAGACACTGAGACATTGCTTGCTCTCATTAAGAAAGATCGCGAATTGAAATATGTTGCGCAACGCTCTCACCTTGCATCAGATACATTTGTTATTGCGTATCCTATTCTTAGCTCAAATGGTGAGATTGTCGGCGCAATTAATATCTCTGGACATGAACAGCAATTGAAAGCGGATCAATTTATGATTGATGCTGTTGCAAAAGCAGCAAATGAAATATCGGCTTTCTTGTAATCTGATTGTGATATGAAGCTTCGATATTAAGTACTGCTAGCGTTTAAATTAAGCAATGATCGCGATAATAAATTACCGATGTTAGTCTTGATTTTGTGACAAGGCGTTTAAATATATAATTTGATATATTTAATATGAATGTTACTGTTATCGTCACGTATTGCGGCATTTTGAGCTTATCTAAAAAGTATAGAGTGTCTTGATACGATCTCTTGCACACCCGTCGCGGTGAACAAGATGGAATAAAGCATGACCGTACTTGATGTATTTTTTTAATGCAACGCGACGGCATCCTATTCCCCCGTGATGAAAGGGGAATCTCTATCTTGTTCCCATTCAGTCTCAAAATACAGGTTTGCAATATTACAGGTATAAACGCCAGCTTCAGGCATGAAGGTATTGGCTCGAGGATGAGGATCACGTGATAATGAAGGATTGGGAAGAGATTAAACGTTGGCGAAAATTGAAGCGTGCTGAATTACGTTCGAAGCGTCTTGAGTTATCGCTGGCAGCACGAACAAGTAATCGACAGATTGTCAGCGACTTGCTCCGTGAAGGTTTTCCAGAGTTAACGGATGCATGCATTTGCTTTTGCTGGCCTTTTGACGGTGAGATCAATTTCCTTGACTTAATTCGGGAATCCATTGCTGCTGGGGCAACTGCGGCATTGCCAGTGGTTGTTGAAAAAAATCAACCATTGGAATTCTGGGCATGGCAACCGGGCATGAAAATGGCCCGCGGTATTTGGAATATCCCGGTGCCGGAGGAACGTATCCAAGTAAAGCCAACCATCGCATTGGTTCCTTTGGTGGGGTATGATGACGCGGGCTACCGTCTGGGTTATGGCGGCGGGTATTTTGATCGTACACTGGCGGCCATGAATGAATTGCCGTTGACCATCGGCGTTGGTTACGCGCTTGGACATCTAGAGACTATACACCCGCAACCACATGATATTCCGTTGGACGCAATTGTAACCGAAGCCGGCTGCACAGTATTAAGAAATCGCGGGCGAGTTTTGAAAGATCAACCTGTAACGTCGACAGATACTTATTTTGATCAAGGCGATGATCCTGTCACTTATTCTTCTTCGCCGTGTTATATGCATGAGGCTGATCCACGATACTTTGGGTACATGAACTCCACTGAATTAATTGAACTATTGAAGCAGCTTTTGGACGTTGAACGTGCAGGAGTTCAGAGTGTCGCCAAGATTGCAAAGAGCGCCGATAATGAATTGAATAATGAGGTTATAGCAAAAATTTCCAAGGACATGAATAGCATCTGTGAAATGTTATCGCGCCATATCGCTGATCTTGGCGGTCCTTTTCGTTCAAAAAACGATGTGCTTTATGAAAAGAAAGCTACTCAAAATTGTGCCGAAGAATACTTAGAGTTATTCAAGCGCGGCCAAGACTGGAGCATACGGAAGCTTCGTGAAGCTTTACCTAAAATTGGTGCCGAAGCACTTGCCCGCGATCTACGTGATATGCTTAACATTAATGAAAAAATCATTCAAAAATGCGTAAAACTCTAATGCGTGTAGAGCTGTCTTGAAGGGGCGCATTTAAATATATTCTCTTTCTGAAAGAGGGGTTTTTTCAATTTGCGCCAAGAGCAAATCTAAGAAAGCTTGTTCCGCTCGATTAAGGCGTGCTTTGGGGTTCCATACGACATAGACATCAACAGCAGGAGGGGCCTCAAAAGGTGGAAGACGCCATAGGTGACCGTCCTCTATGTCGCGTTTGACCACGTGGATTGGTAAGGGGCCGATACCCAAACCTGCAATTATTAGTCTTCGTACTTCCTCAAGGTTAGCTGATGTGCCGACAACTCTATCTTCTAGGTCAGCATCAGCCCGCATGAGAGTGACTTGTCTGAGTGCATCGCTCATATGATCTGTGACAAAACTTACTGTGGAGTGTCCTGCGAGATCGGCTTTTGTCAACCCTTCCAAGCCAAAGAGGGGATGTGAAGGACCGCAAAATAACCCAAAATATTCCCTAAAAAGACGTTTATACTCTAGTGCTGGATTTCGATCTCTAACCAGACAAACGGCCATGGAGGCTCGACGAGCCATGACTTTTTCAATTACATGTCGACTGGCTGATATATCGATCGTAAGGGTGCCATAGGGGTAAGTTTTGTGGAATTCTGTTAGGGTGTTATCAAAAAGTGGACTGATCACATGGCTTGCCATGGCAATCTGAACATGTCCACGGACCTCGTCTACTGTTTCACGCATCAGGGTGTTTAAGCGCAATATGGCGCCGTGTATTTCGACGGCTTCTTTTTCAAGTAGTTCTCCAGCTTTTGTCAGTCGAAAATTTCCTGGTGATCTATCTATGAGGCGCTTACCAAGACGATCTTCCAGTCTTTTAAGTGCGCTGGAGACTGTTGGTTGTTTTAACCGCATTTTTTCTGCGGCTTCGGTAACGCTACGAGATTTTGCCAAAATAACAAAGGTTCGTAACAGGTTCCAATCCATGTCACGAGCAAGCTTTTCTGCGCTATCTATACTAAATTCTGGCATCATAAATTTCATCAATACTTGTAATTCTAACTATCTATTTGATCAATGGTACGCTATCTGACAGGTTTTAAGGAGAAAAAAATAAACGAGAGAAGCCACACGGAAACTCGTAGGTAAATCGCAGAATAAATTACAAAACAAATCACAGGGAAAATCAATGGCACGAGAGACAAGAGAAGCACGGCAACCGTGGTTGCTGCTTTCTCCGGCATTAACAACGATCTTTTTCCTACTGGTTGTGCCGGTGCTTTTTGTTGTCGTCTATTCTTTTTGGCTGCGGACCGCAAACGGGGCGGACCAGCCAGGGTTTTATCTAACCAATTGGTCAGAAGTTCTTACTGATTCGTTCTATCGAGATATTCTGTTTAATACGCTGAAAATCGCAACTATTACGACTGTGGTTTGTGCATTACTGGGATACCCCGCGGCTTATTTTATTGCACGATCACGGGGAAACAAAGCGATGTTACTGATGCTTCTCATGTTACCGTTTTGGATCAGCTACATCATCCGAACGATGTCATGGATAAACATTTTAGGCGTTTCCGGGGCTTTAAATTCGTTACTTTTGGCTTCAGGTATTATCTCCACCCCTCTCCAGCTTCTGTATAACGAGTCCACTGTCATTCTAGGATTGGTACATTTTCTACTGCCATTTATGATTCTCAACATTTATGTGAGTGTCGAAGGAATTGATGAAACTCTGGAAGATGCCGCTTGTTCTCTGGGTTCTAGCCGGTGGCAAAGCTTTCTTGAAGTGACGTTACCTTTGTCTTTACCTGGGTTGGCAGCGGGTGGGTTGCTTTGCTTCGTTCTGGCAGCAGGTACTTATATCACGCCATTGATCTTAGGTGGTCCTACTGATGCGATGTTTGCCAATCTTGTCTTTGAAGCAATCATCACACAACTTGACTGGCCGTTAGGGTCGGCACTTTCCCTTGTTTTGGTTGCTGTCCTTGGGGCGCTCGTATTTATCTACAACCGTTTCTTTGGGATGGCGCAGCTCATGAAAGGCTTAAGCTAATGGGGCGGTCAATTCTCCGGGCGTGGACTGCTGCGGTTTATGTATTCATGTTTCTTCCCGTTGCTGTTGTTGTTTTGCTGAGTTTTAACGACAACCAGTTCGGCAGTTTTCCTATCACAGGATTTTCATTCCGTTGGTTTGTAGAACTTTGGGAGAATGAAGCGATCCTGAGGGCTTTTAAAACCTCAATTGTTCTTGGCACATTGACGGCGTTGATCTCTACTTTTCTTGGTGTTCTCGCTAGCTTGGCTTTGGTTCGTTATAAAGTTCCGGGGCGAAATCTCATCTCGACACTTTTGATTGCACCTGTATTAGTACCAGAAGTGGTTCTGGCAGTTGCTTTATTACTTTTTCTCAATTTCCTGTCATTTCATAAGAGCTTTTTACTACTGCTTTTAGGGCATGTAATTTTCACGTTACCGTTTGTTGTTTTGGTGGTTCAGGCCCGCCTTGTCAGTATTCGCAAGGATTATGAAGAGGCGGCAATGAGTCTTGGCGCTACCCCTGTTCAGGCTTTTTTCCAGATAACCCTTCCGTTGCTCGCTCCTGCTGTTTTTGCGGGCATGCTTTTCGCCTTCACGATCAGTTTTGATGACATCACAGGAACATTGTTTTGGAAACCCGGTGGTATAGAGACTGTTCCGACACAAATTTTTTCGATGTTGCGGAATTCGATTTCTCCAGAAATCAACGCATTAGGATCCATCATGATTATTTTAACGGTGGGATTGCCGTTGATAGGGATTGGGATCGCCCGACGTATCGCAATGAAGCAGCACTAATCAAGACGCACATAAAAATAATAACCCTTTAAAAAAACAGAGAGAAAAATAATGGACAATTCAAAAAGATATGACCGTTTACTCGATCGTTATAAAAATGGTGATGTGGATAGGCGCTCTTTCCTGGGGCTACTCGGTGCTGCTGGACTGGCTTATGGTGTCAGTACACCTTTTGCAAAAAATGCGCTGTCAGCAGTAAAAGAAGTTCGTTTTGACGGTTGGGGCGGTGTGGTGTCAGAAGCTCTTCGCAAACATGCTTTTGACCCTTTCACTAAAGCCACGAACGTTAAGGTTGTGGACGGTACTTTCGGTAGTGGAGATGAATATATTTCCCGCGTAAAAGCCAGCCAAAGCGGTGAATATAATATTGCCCACCTTTCTGGTGTTTTTGATTATGCCCGTTATCACGAGCTTGGCCTAACCAGCACGTTGAATGAAGACAATATTCCAAATTTGAAAAATGTGATTCCAAAACTGGTTGATGTCTTCCGTGATGTCACAGACGGTAAACTTTCATGTGTTCCTTTTGATTATGGCACGACTGGGATCGCCTATAATCGAAAATACATTTCTGATGAAGAGATGAAGGAAAAGGGTGCAAAAATCCTTCTCGATGAACGCTTTAAAGGTAAAATTGGTGGGTGGAGTGATTGGCGCACAAGGATTTGGTATGCCTCACTACAGACAGATCAGGATCCAAATAATGCAACAGATATGGATGTAATCTGGGAAGCACTCCGCACACACCGGGATCTGTTACTGAAGTACTGGGGATCTGGTGCCGAACTTATGACCCTGCTTGCTGAAGAGGAAATCTATGTAACAGAAGCTTGGTCTGGCCGGGTCTTCGCTTTGCAAGAACAAGGTCACGATATTGGTTATATGGATCCGCCAAACGGCTTTGGTTGGCAAGAATGTCTCTTTGTTCTTAAAGGTTCTCCCATGGAAGAGTGTGAACAGTTATTGAATTTCATGTTGTCAAATGAGGCTTCCATTGCGGTTGCTGAGGGACAAAATTATCCCCCAGCCCTTGATCCGGCGAAAGTCGATCTTGGTAAAAAAATACCAACGTTGCCAGCTTTTGATCCAACAGGAACTCTGTCTGGTTTAACCTTTGCCAATTCAAAATACTGGAATGGTAATCAGCAGGCTTGGTCTAAGGAATTCGGTCGTATCCAAAAAGGGTATTAATCGGAAGGCGATTCTCCTTGCAACTTTCTCTGCCGCGATATTTGCGGCAGAGAGTCTTTTAATAATTTAGTTTCTGGAGGCCTCTTGTGAGCTCCGTTAGTTTGAGAAATATAGCCAAACGATTTGCCGGTTTTACGGCTGTACATCCAATGTTTCTCGATATTCCGGAAGGTAGTTTTGTGACCTTGCTTGGGCCATCTGGTTGCGGAAAGACGACGACGTTACGTATGATTGCAGGTCTTCTGGATCCGTCAGAGGGCGAAATCAGCATCGGAGATCAGCTGGTAAATAACATTCCGATGCACAAAAGAAATCTCGGGATCGTTTTTCAGAACTACGCTTTGTTTCCTCACAAAACGATTTATGAGAATGTCGCCTTTGGTTTAAAGTATCGTAAGGTACCTGATGCGGAAGTGAAACGTCGCGTGAAGGATGTACTTGACCTAGTGCAGCTTCCTGATTTGGGTGAGCGATATCCAAATCAATTGTCCGGCGGACAGCAGCAACGGATAGCGCTTGCGAGGGCCATTGTGATCAAGCCTGATGTTTTGCTCCTTGATGAACCTCTTTCTGCGCTAGATGCGAACTTGCGTGAAAATATGCGAATTGAGTTAAAGCGCATTCAGGAGAAGATTGGTATTACAACGGTCTTTGTCACGCATGATCAATCTGAAGCTCTGGCAATGTCTGACAAACTCGTTGTGATGTCAGGGGGGCGTATAGAGCAAGTCGGCGCTCCGAAAGATGTTTATGACAATCCGGGGAGTATTTTTGTCGCTGATTTCCTCGGTACTTCGAACATTCTCGATGTCAGGTGCGATAAAACAGACAAAACTAATGTTCTTATTGACGCTGGGCGTTTGGGATCCTTCGAATTACCTTTGGAAAAAGCGCAAAACATTTCTGCTGGCTCGGCGGCGAAACTCGTGATCCGTGCCGAAAAACTCTGCCTGGTCTCGGCCGGTACAGCTTCGGATCTGCGCACGAGTGTAGAGGGCATTGTTGAAACGGTAGATTATCAAGGACAGGCGGTTCGGTATTTTGTTCGCGTCGGAGATCTCCAATTACAAGCTCTTAATATGATTGAAAATCATCCCTTTAGTGAGGGAGAGACAGTCTCTCTCCGTTTTAGGCCTCAGGACTGCGTCGCGTTAAAAGGAGATGATTGATGGGTACGCTTAAAAAAAGTCATCTCTTCTACCAATCGCAAAACCATCGCCCAGTTCTTGATCAGGCGAGAGGGATTTACATGTGGGATGTTGATGGCGAACGCTATCTCGATGGATCATCAGGAGCGATGGTTTGTAATATCGGTCATTCTAATGAGTATGTGTTGGAAGCAATGCGCAGGCAGATGGACAAGTCAACATTTGGCTATCGCCTTCACTTTGAAACGGAACCCGCTGAATTGCTCGCCAGTAAAGTTGCGGCTTTGTCGCCGGAAGGATTAGATAAAGTCTTTTTTGTATCGGGAGGATCCGAGGCCGTTGAAAGTGCAATTAAGCTTGCACGGCAATACGCACTTGCTTCAGGTCAACCCAAACGTTGGAAAGTAATTTCTCGCTTTCCGAGTTATCATGGATGCACTTTGGGCGCGCTTGCCCTGACAGGCTATACATCGCTTACCAAGCCCTTTGACCCCATGATGCAGGCAATGCCCAAAATTCCAGCACCAACGGCTTATCTTGATGGGCTAAACCCCGACGATCCAGAAACGGGACGTCATTATGCTGATATGTTAGAAACATGCATTCTTGAAGAGGGGCCGGATAGCATTTTAGCCTTTATCGTTGAGCCCGTTGGCGGGGCATCTACAGGTGCCTTGGTGCCGCCGGTAGGGTATATGGAGCGAATTCGCGAGATTTGCTCCCAATATAATATTCTTTTGATCCATGATGAAGTTATGACTGGTGGAGGGCGAACCGGGCAGTTTTTTGCCGGTGAACACTGGGGTGTTGCTCCAGACATCTTGGTCCTATCAAAGGGTTTTTCTGCGGGGTATGTCCCTCTAGGTGCGATGATTGCTCATAATGATATTGTTGATGCCGTGATGGCCGAAGGTGGTTTTTTACACGGTTTTACGTACGCTGGTAATCCATTGGCTTGCTCTGCTGGACTTGCCGTTATTGAACAAATTGAAACGCAGGGTTTACTGAAGAATGCCGAAGATATCGGGGGTGTTTTAAAGCATCGTTTGGTTGGGCTGATGGACCGTTATCCTTTTATTGGTGATGTTCGTGGAATGGGATTATTACTTGCTTTTGAGTTGGTTAGCGACCGTAATACAATGCGACCCCTGCCAAAAGAGTTGGCAGCTTTTGATCTGTTGGTCGATATCGCTTACTCCAATGGACTTATCATTTATTCCCGACGAACACGTGGTGGGCTAGAAGGGGATCACTTCCTCGTTTGTCCTCCGATGATTACGACAGAGGCTCAGGTAGAGGAAATCATGATCATGTTGATCAAATCCCTCGACATGTTTGCGATTGAAGCGAAACTGCCCATCGAAAAATAAAGGCCTTCCCATGAGTAAGATAATCATTACCTGTGCGGTTACAGGCTCAATACACACGCCTTCTATGTCGCCTTATTTACCGATTACAGGTGAGGAAATTACAGCGCAATCAATTGCGGCTGCTGAGGCGGGAGCCGCAATTATTCACCTGCATGCACGAGATCCCGATACAGGAGAACCATCTTCTTCTCATCAGAGCTTCATGAAATTTCTTCCACGAATTACGTCGAAATCAAATGCGATATTAAACCTCTCTACAGGAGGGAGTGCTCTAATGTCGCTGGAAAATCGTTTGGCTGCTCCCCTTAAGGTTGAGCCGGAGATGTGTTCGTTGAATATGGGAAGCATGAATTTTGCCCTTTATCCTATTGTCGAAAGGATAAAGGAGTGGAAGCATGATTGGGAAAAGCCGTTTTTGGAAAACTCGGATGATCTTGTGTTTAAGAATACGCCACGAGATATTGCCTATATCCTTACTGAAATGGGAGGTAAGCGAGGCGCTAAATTTGAATTTGAATGTTATGATCTCGGGCATCTTTATATGCTTAAGCATTTTGTTGATCGGGGTTTGGTTCGCGGCCCGCTTTTCATCCAGTTTGTCTTTGGTGTTCTTGGGGGAATGGGGGCTGATCCTGAAAACCTGACACATATCAAG
Organism: Kiloniella antarctica; assembly: GCF_042682825.1. Lineage (NCBI taxonomy): Bacteria > Pseudomonadati > Pseudomonadota > Alphaproteobacteria > Rhodospirillales > Kiloniellaceae > Kiloniella > Kiloniella antarctica. The sequence continues at coordinate 3,238 of NZ_JBHUII010000009.1, read as the reverse complement.
CGTATTGCTGATAAGTTATTTGGGAATAGTTATTCTTTTTCTGTTTTGGCAGCGGGACGTCACCAGATGCAGATGGCCGCTATGTCTGCTGCAATGGGAGGCCATGTTCGGGTCGGCCTTGAAGATAATCTTAGCATAGAAAAAGGCACCCTAGCCGTATCTAACGCCCAGCAGGTTATAAAAATTCGAGAAATTGTTGAGCATCTGGGGCGTGAAATTGCGACCGCTGATGAAGCGCGCGCTCTTCTCGATTTAAAAGGGAGTGCTCATGTTAAGTTTTAGAAATCGTTTCTCAGAAAAATTTATAAAAAGCATAAGAGGTGCATCATGAAATATGTCTTTGATGAACGTCAAAAAAGGCATGATCCAAAGCATTTTTTTGCAAATGGCACGGTTCTCCCCAATCCAGAGCAACCTGAGAGGACCAGGTTATTACAAAAAGGGGCGATCGCCTCGGGATGCGTGCTTGTCGAATCAATGGATCATGGATTGGGGCCGATAGCGGCGATACATTCTGCGGAATATTTGACATTCTTGGAAAATATTCACCGGCGCTGGCAGCGAATAGACGGGGCTTCGGATGAAGTTATTCCGAATATTCATCCGATGACGCGAAATTCCAATTATCCGAAATCGGCGGTCGGACAGGCGGGGTATCACCAAGGAGATACAGCTTGTCCAATTTCTTCGGGAACTTGGGAAGCCGCTTATTGGTCAGCTCAAACAGCTCTTACGGGTGCAGATTTGATTTTGAATGATGAGCCCGCAGCCTATGCTCTTTGTCGTCCTCCTGGACATCACGCATTTTCAGATCTTGCCGGTGGGTTTTGTTTTCTCAACAACTCAGCCATAGCAGCAGAGCAATTACTACGAGCAGGCCGAAGGCCGGCCATTTTGGATGTTGATGTTCATCATGGAAATGGAACGCAGGGGATTTTTTACGAACGTAAGGATGTACTGACTTTGTCTATTCACGCGGATCCAGATCGTTTCTATCCTTTTTTCTGGGGGAGTGATCAAGAGCGGGGAGAGGGAGATGGGCAAGGTTATAATCTTAACCTCCCGCTGCCACGTGGCACGGGTGATGACCAGTACCTTGTTACCTTAGAAACAGCACTTGACCGGATCAACTCGTTTGGTGCAGATGTCCTGGTTGTCGCATTAGGCCTCGATCCTTATGAAAAAGATCCTCTTCAGGGGTTTTCTATCACGACACAGGGGTTCTCGCGCATAGCAAAGGCGATAAAAACGCTTAATATACCAACACTCTTTGTGCAAGAAGGGGGGTATTTATGTGAGGCGTTATCAGATAATCTTACATCCTTTTTGCAGGGATTTGAATCCAAGGAGCTAGAAACACGATGACGCATACTTCGGATGTTTTGGTTATTGGGGGCGGGATCGCAGGCATCGGAGCGGCGGCTAGAATAAGTCCGGAAGCAAGTGTTACTGTTCTTGAGAGTATGAATGCTTTTGGATATCATTCTAGTGGCCGAAGCGCGGCGATTTTCATTCGTAATTACGGTAACAAGACCCTACGGGCGCTGAATGCAATATCAGAACCTGTGTTACTTGAACCTGACGGTATTTCAGATTGTAGCCTTCTCTCTCCACGGGGGGAATTGCTTGTGGCGACGGAATCTGAAATTGAAGTGCTTGAGCGGTATTTGGATGGGGCCACTGGTATAGAGATCCTGAGCGCTGATCAGGCGGTTGATTTGGTTCCAATTTTGCGGAAGCAAAAGATCGCTGCTGCAGCTTATGAACCTAATGCACAAGATATTGATGTGGACAGGTTGTTGCAAGGCTTTGCCCGTATTATCAAACAAAACAAAGGTAAGATTGTTACCAATGCACCAGCACAGAAAATTAGCCGGATAAAAGGTGTTTGGCAGGTAGAGACATCCGTTGGGACTTTTGAAGCGAAAGTATTAATCAATGCCGCCGGGGCTTGGGCTGATGAGGTAGCCTCAATGGCAAGAGTACAACAAGTTGGACTTACTCCGATGCGGCGATCAGCAGCGCTTCTGCCGCCACCAGATGATCATGAAATTATGAAATGGCCCCTTTTTGCGAGTGCGTCCGAACAATGGTACGCCAAACCTGAGGGTGGAAAGCTTATGGTCTCCCCTGCCGATGAGGACCCTGTTGAACCTCATGATGTCTTTGTTGATGATATGGTGCTCGCAGAGGGGCTTGATCGATATGAGCAGGCGGTAAGTGTTCCTGTTACGCGGGTAGATAAAAGTTGGGCGGGATTACGTAGTTTTGTTAAGGATCGAACGCCAGTTGTGGGGTTTGCTCCGGATACAGAAGGATTCATCTGGCTGGCTGGTCAAGGAGGTTACGGAATTCAAACGGCTCCGGCTCTTTCAGCGTATGTTGCAGATATCTGTCTGGGAAGAACTTCAGAGTTATCACTTGAAACGATGAAGGCGCTTAATCCTGAGCGCTTCATATAAATATATAAAGGTATTAATAAAGATGACGACAATTACCCGTATTGACCCTGGAAGCAGAATGAGCCAGGCGGTTATTCATAATGAAACAATATACTTGGCAGGGCAGGTTGGTGTTCCTGGAGAAAGCGCTGCCGCTCAAACAGCTACGATCTTAAGTAATATTGATAACCTTCTAAAAAAAGCGGGATCTGATAAAACAAAAATACTACAGACAACCATTTGGCTTGCGTCGATGGATGATTTTCAGGAAATGAATACTGTGTGGGACGCTTGGGTTGACCTCAAAAACCCGCCGACGCGTGCATGCGGCGAAGCGAAATTAGCAACACCTGACTACCTCGTTGAGATTATCATTGTTGCCGCTCTATAGCAGAGACTCGAATTTCAGAAGACTTTCTCGAATTATTCGAATCTTTTTATGATTTGATTTAGGAGATTCGGTGGGGGTTCTGCGTGATTTTGTCGTTTTTGGTTATTTAGTGAATCGTTGTTGTGTTGATTTGGTCTGTTTGGGTGTAATTTTGAGCAATATTATGTCTCAAACGTGATGTATTTCTGAAATATCATAGAAATATGAATTTTTTTAAGAAAGGTCTTTGACAGGTGTTGGTGAGGGGCCTATAACACCGCTCACCGACGAGGCGCATGCTTCGGTGGTACATCGGAAAGACAGAGTAAAAACAGGCAGTTAGCGATTGATTGTTGATTGTTGATTTTAAGATTTAGGTCTTGGGATTTTTTTTACAAAAAGATTTACGATGTTCCTTGACGATAGG
>NZ_JBHUII010000008.1:0-111802 GCF_042682825.1 Kiloniella antarctica | reverse complement strand
GCACCTGCCGCTACAGCCGTAGCTGTACCGGTTAGAAACTTTCTACGATTCATAAAAATTGTCTCCCTGTATCGATCTATCCTGTTTAGGATTTTTTAAATTGATTGACGAAGAAGTGCCTGTTGCTAAACAGCAAGCAAATAGAAAATAGTGAATGCTTTATTGTCGATATTCCCACAATTTTTTTCAAACAATAATACAAACTTTCACTGTTTCACTCTCCTCGGGTTGCCATAAGCATCTTGTACTCATTCCATTGAGGTAATGGTCATTGAGATAATGGATGCCTTATTCCAGATATTATTTCGCAAGGAACACCGCATTCACTGGCGGTTTTATTTTTTTTCCTTGAACTTGAAAGCCATTGTTTATCAACAATGACCATAGAATAATATTCGCAGCAGTTGGTAGTTGCTCATGTTTTGTTGGGATGGTCAATACCAACTAATACTGAGAGAAAACCAGTAAACAGCATGGTATAGTTACGGTCGAATTAAAAATATCTTTTTAAATTACACGAGAGAAACGGAATAATAAGGATATGAATTTAAAGCAAAAAGTACTGTTGCTTGCCACCGTTCCTCTGATTTTAGCTATCTCATTAATTTCTACATTAGTCACTTATCAGGCACAAAGTCTGGCAAAGGAAGAAATCGCGGCGTTTGAGCGTAATATGCTGAATGCAAAAAAGCTGGAGTTACTGAATTATCTCAGTCTTGCCCAAACGTCTATTGGACATATTTATGAGCCTGCCAGTGCTGAGAACCCAAAGGCAAAGGAACAGGTCAAAGAAATACTAAAGACTCTGACCTATGGCACCGATGGTTATTTCTTTGTCTATGATTTTGAGGGAACAAACCTTGTTCATCCCAAACAACCGGAATTGATTGGAAAAAATTGGTGGGGGTTGAAGGATACGACAGGTAATTTGGTTATTCAGCATTTAATTTCTCGTGCTCGCGAGGGGGGAGGTTTTCATCGTTATTTATGGAGCAAACCTTCTTCTGGCGAAATTGCTGATAAGATCAGCTATGCGGTTTCCCTTGATAAATGGAACTGGATGTTAGGTACCGGGCTTTATATTGATGATGTGATTTCACAGGTTGAGGCATTTGAAGAGGAAGTTCAGGATCGTATTTGGCAGACTTCCATTATCATTTTGATTATCACGTTTACTTCTTTGGGTGTTGTCTTTGTAACAGGGATTGTAATTAACCTTCATGAAAGGCGGTTGGCTGATGTGAAACTCAAAGAGTTAACACAGAGGATCATTGAAACACAGGAAGAGGAGCGAGGGCGGGTCGCGCGTGAGCTACATGATGGTATCAGCCAAATCTTGGTATCTATTAAGTACGCCCATGAAATGGCGCTAAATAAGGCCCAAAAAACAGAAAGTGATACTGAAGAGATCGCCGCTGCTATAGGGAAGGGGGCAAATGCTCTCAATATTGCGATTAATGAAGTCAGGCGTATTTCCCGTGATTTACGCCCCAGTATTTTGGATGATTTAGGACTGTCTCCTGCCTTAGAAAGTCTGGCGCATGAGTTTTCAGAGAGAACCGATATAAAGGTTCAAATCAGTACTGTTGCCTTTAAAGATTTATTGCCAAAAGATGCCAAGACAACCCTGTACCGTGTTGCACAGGAAACTCTAACAAATATTGAACGTCATTCTGGTGCTGATCATGTTAAGTTAGAACTCTCTGCACCTAGAGGGATCGTTACTTTGTCGATCCATGATAATGGGACAGGTTTTGATATCCATGGCCTCAGTGTTAAAAAAGATCCTCTTGCGGGAATTGGGCTTCGTAATATGCAAGAACGGCTTGAGCACCATGGAGGAGAGTTGCAAGTCACATCCTCTACAAAAGGGACAAGTATAGTGGCGATATTACCTAAAGGTATTTTACGAACAGGTGGCGAGAATTAAGTTATGCAAAGAATGGACACCTCAATTCGAATTCTCTTAGCGGATGACCACCCGCTTGTTCGTGACGGTTTGAGGTCGTGTTTGGAGATGTACGATAATATCCAGGTCATCGGAGAAGCAAAAAATGGAAGTGAGGCACTGGAAAAGGCGGTTGAACTAAAACCAGATGTTGTGCTTATGGATATTAATATGCCGGAATTAAATGGTCTTGATGCGACTGAAATTTTTGCAGAAAAATATCCGAAAATAAAATTACTTATTTTAAGTATGCATAACAACAGGGAGTATATATCGAGTGCGCTTCGATATGGTGCCCGAGGATACGTATTGAAGGATGTTCCCTCGCAAGAAGTTGTGGCTGCGATTGAAGCCGTTCATATGGGAGGGACCTACTTTAGTTCCGGTGTCTCCAAAATATTGATGGCTTATCAGGAACGTGACGTTGAGGGGCCTCTGACAACGAGAGAGCAGACTATTCTACTCTTGCTTGCTGAAGGAAAAAGTAACAAACACGTTGCGGCTGAGCTTGATATTTCTGTGCGTACAGTGGAAACACACCGTAAGAATATTAAAAGAAAACTCGATATCAGCTCGACGGCGGGTTTAACACGATATGCCATCGAAAATGGATTGTTATCCAACTAAATAATTAGGCGCCAAAGACAAGAAATGCCGAAGTTAACCTCGCCAAAATCGCGGTAAAATCATCACAAGAATGGTAAATAATTCTAACCGACCAAGGAGCATTCCTGCTGACATGAGCCATTTTGCTCCGTCTGGAATGGTTTGAAAGTTACCTGCAGGACCGATTATATCACCAAGCCCAGGACCTACATTAGCAATTGCTGTCGCTGCTCCAGAAATCGCTGTGATGAAATCCAAGCCAAACGCTCCTAAACCAACTGCGAGTAAAACAAAGCTTACTGCAAAGAGGAAAAAGAAACTCATTACGGAGTTTGATACGCTTTCTGGGATAGGTTCGTTATTATAGGTAGGAAAAAAGATGCCGTTTGGCTGTATTAAACGGTTGAGCTGGGCTTTTGTTGTCGCATAGAGAATTTGAACACGGAAAATTTTCATTCCGCAAGTCGTGGATCCAGCGCATCCACCAACAAACATCAGAATAAACATCAAAGATAAAGAGAACCCACCCCACTGCCCATAATCTTCAGAGGTAAATCCGGTGCCTGTCATAAGTGATATCACATTAAAGCTGGATAAACGCATTGCTGTCCAGAATGTCATATCGCCATTTTGCCAGAGCCAGCAAGCAATGGCTAAGGTGGACAGTCCGAGAATAATCAGAAAGGTTTTAACTTGGCTATCTGTGAGTAAAGAATTTAAGTCTCCGCGAATCACACGTAAATATAAGATAAAAGGGATCGACCCTAAAATCATAAAGCCGCTGATTGCCCAGTGAATAGAGGGGGCGTCAAAATGCCCGATCGACGCGTCGTAAGTTGAAAATCCACCTGTAGAAATTGATGTCATTGCATGGATGATTGCATCAAAACCTGACATGCCTAGCAGAGAGAGAACAATGGCGGCGCCTATTGTGATAAAGACATAGAAAATAGCAATGGCTGTGGCAATCTGTGCTGCTTTGGGTAAAACTTTATCTGCATCGAAGGCCTCAATCCTAAACATCTGCATACCACCGACCTGTAATATAGGCAGGATGGCAACAGCCATAACGATGATTCCTATACCACCGAGCCACTGTAGAATACCACGCCAGAGCAAAATACCTGGGGGGGAAGTATCCAGGCCGACAATCACGGTTGATCCAGTGGTGGTAATGCCAGACATAGATTCAAAAAAAGCATCGGTGACGCTAAGTTCTAATTCTGAAAAAGCCAGAGGAATGGCTCCGGCGACGGCAATTGTCAGCCATGCAAAGTTGGTGATGACAAAGGCTTCTCTTAAGTTCAAGTTTGTCCAAGTGGCGTTGGTTGCTAACATCATGCATATGCCAATTGAGAGGCTTAAGGCTGAAGACGTGGCAAAGACTCGCCAGTCAGGGTGCCCTGCTGCGGCATCGACAATAGCGGGAATGATCATCGCGATCGCCATGATCGATAACAAAATTCCGGTAACGAAGACGACGGGACGGAACTTGATCATCTTCTGGCCTTTTCAGTGTTGGGACATGTAACAAAATGCTGTGTGATATATAAGGAAAATCATCGACTTGCCGGATAAGCAAAGGGAATAATTCTCCCTCAAATCCAGTGTTGAAATTTCCACAAGATCCAAAGTGGTGCAGAGGTTATCAGAAAAACTTGAATTTTGGTATGCAAAAGCCCCCTATCCGGAATGCGGAATACAGGGGGCTTTGCTTATTAGCTTTTTTAGGACGCAGAAGATGACGGGTTTCCGATGAGGGAAAGGAATTCACGACGCGTTGAAGGGTTGGTCCGGAAAAGGCCCAACATACGGCTGGTGACCATTGTCACCCCAGATTTGTGAACCCCGCGGGTGGTCATGCACTGATGCGCAGCTTCAATAACAACGGCCACACCTTTGGGTTGGAGCACGTCATTAATAGCATTTGCAACTTGAGCAGTCATTTTTTCCTGAATCTGCAAACGTTTGGCGTATGCTTCGATGACACGCGCCAACTTGCTGATGCCAACGACCCGGTTGTTCGGTAAATAGGCGACATGAGCCTTACCTATAATGGGCGCCATATGGTGTTCGCAGTGGGATTCAAACCGGATATCACGCAATAGAACGATTTCGTCATAACCTTCGACTTCTTCAAAAGTACGTTCGAGAAGTTCGTTGGGATCTACGCCGTATCCAGCAAAAAACTCTGAATAACTACGTACTACGCGATCTGGCGTACCGAGAAGGCCTTCTCGGGTGGGATCATCGCCTGCCCACCGGAGCAATGTTTCAACGGCTGCGAGTGCTTCGTCACGGCTTGGGCGGATGATTTTGTTATTATTGTCGCTCACGGACTGTATCCTCAAAATTCTCCTGGGGCGATCTGTTTACCCTAAGGAGAAGGGGTGTTCTAGTTTGGACGTGCCACCTCATAGGGGCTATCCAGTGAAAAAGCTGGAACGAGAACTTCGTATAGCTCACCGCTCATACCTTCCATTTCATAACTTCCGCACATGATCCCGGAGGGGGTCGCTAGCGGGGTGCCACTTGTATATTCAAAGCTCTCACCAGGTTTCAGTAGAGGTTGTTCACCGACAACACCAGCGCCACGAACCTCTTGAATACGTCCAAGTGAGTCTGTGATGCGCCAATAGCGATTCTTCAACTGGGCATTTTCATCCCCAATATTCTCAATTTGAACCTGATAAGCCCAAACATAATGGTCGTCAGTCGGTGACGACTGATCTTCAAGAAAAGTCGGTGTTACTGTAACCGTTATAGACCTGGTGGTCTGACTATACATGGACACGGGCTCCTAAAACTGTCCTTAATCGAGACAGCTTTTATCCTGTTTTTGCCGCAAGGGCAAAATCAAGATGACATATTGCTCTTAAAAAATGTCAAATATCAATTTGGTAGACGACAGATACTATAAATATACCGCCAGTAAAGACCTTGGAGAAATATTTTTCAAATTTGTTTTTGTTTGTGGTTAATTATTTATGTCGACCATATTCAGAACTGTTCCTTCTGTCGAGCTTGCATCATCTGGATCATGGGTGACGAGCAGAGTCGGTAATTGGTGTGCTTTTGCATGGCGAAAGACGAAGGCGCGAAAGCGTTCTCGGAGCGCGACGTCGAGTCTTGAGAACGGTTCATCAAGTAACAAAGCTGTTGGTTGTGACAATAATGTTCGTAACACAGCAATCCTTGCGCGTTGTCCTCCAGAAAGAGTGGCAGGATCTCTGTTCGAAAAATCCGGAAGCCCAGCATCTTCGAGGGCTTGATTTATCAGTTGAGCACGCGCTTTTCTACCCTTAACGGAAGGGGGGATACCAAAACTTAAGTTCTCCCCAACAGACATATGAGGGAAAAGAAGATCTTCTTGAAACAGCATTCCGATATGCCGCTGCTCAGGAGGAAGAGGTGTCAGGTCAAAATCTCCGAGACAGATGTTCCCTGAAATCGAAAACTCGGAAGATAAAGTTCCGCTTATGGCGGCAAGCAAACTTGATTTGCCGCAACCACTTGGGCCCATTAACGTGGCAATTTCCCCTGGTTTGATTATGAGGTTCAAATTTGAAAAAAGGAATTTTTCTCGCAATTTGAGAGAGAATTCTTTCAATACCAAAGGAACGGGATGCCTTGGAGCATCTGCTCTGTGATAAGTGTTCAGTTTGTTTTTGTTATCACCGGGCATTGGTTCTTAGTTTTCCTTGAGAGATTGTCTGTTGCGAAAGCGTAATCCAGGTAACCAAAATGCTGCGCAGAAGATCAAAAGAGGTAACAGTGCCTGTAACAACGCATAGACCCCAATGACACGTCTGTTTCCGCTCGCTGCAAGGTTGACTGCTTCTGTGGTCAGAGTAGCGAAGCGCCCTCCTCCTGCAAAGAGTGTCGGCAGGTATTGTGCGACAGATACAGCAAAGCCGATTGCCAGAGCGAAAAATATTGGCTGCACTAGCATTGGTAACCGCACCTGCCAAAAAGCCTTTGCTGGACTGACGCCAAGGGAAAGGGCAACACTGATATAGCGATCATCCTGACAGCGGTATGGGTCTGAAAGGGAAAGAAAAACATAGGGCAGGACAAACAGTAAGTGACTCCAGATCATCGATAGCCAGCTGCCGTCTATACCAAGCTTGATGGCCACGACCTGAACACCAAAAAGGAAAGAGACTTGTGGAATCATCAAAGGAAAATATAAGAGCCACAATGCACCAGATCCTGTAGTTTTTCCACGACGTTTTTCATTTTCGAGACAAGCTATAACTAAAACAACTGCAATAAACGCGCTTGCGATACCGACGGTTAACGTTGTGCTGCTTGTCCAAAAGAGATTGTCAAAATTACTGCTCCAACTTTGAAAGGACCAAACCGAAGGCAGAGCATCCGGATAACGCCATCGTCGGGTAACGGACCAGATGACAATGCTGATGAGGCTGCCAAAAAAAACAATGATGACCAGTTTTATTCCTGTACTTGATAATCTGGTTATTGCCGTTTCATAAAATGCTCGCTTACCGCTTACCAGCCATTGCTTTGTTATTTTTCCAAGCAAGATTTCACTAAAACGCCACAAAGCGATAGAGCCGATCACGACGAAGAGTTGGAGAACAGCGCCTGCGGCTGCCAGTGTGCGATAGCTCAGATCTGGATCATAAAACCACCTCAAAACCAGTATAGAAAGCGTGGGTGGTGTGGTTGGTCCAAGAATAAGTGCGACATCCACCACAGAAAGCGAAAAGGCAAGTACGGCAAATATAGGTAGGCGGATTTGACGATAAATGATTGGTAAGACAGCTTTGACCCAAGCAGCGACAGGCTTGTAGCCAAGAGTCCGGGCCAGGCAAAGACGCTGCTTGGCTTCACTCTGATCCAAGGCTGCTATCATCATAAGTAAAAGGTAAGGCGTTTCCTTTATGATCAGCCCAAAGATTAATGTCAGTCCGATCGGGTCGTGGATAACGGCAACATCTGGGGGCGTTTCCCAACCCGTCGCCCAAGGAGAAAACAACCGGACAATCCATCCACTGGGCGCAATGAGAAAGGCCAAGCCAATCGCGAGTGCCGAGTGAGGGATGGCCAAAATAGGGGCGAGTATTCTCCGAACGCGTTGGAAGCTTCGTGTCCCATACCAGGCCGAGATAAAACAGATGGCGAGGATAAGTGAGAGGATGGTCGCTGCCAAACCACTGAACAAGGTGTTGAGCAAAGCCTTTGGTAAGGCAGGGTGGTTGAACAGTTCATTCCAAGGTTCGTAATTTAGTTCTGTGCTGCCGATAACTGGAAGGAAGCCAAATGCAGGTAGTAATGTGCTGACCAATCCGGCCAATACGGGACCTAGAAAAGCCAAAAGAGTAAGCACGGGCATAGATCGCAGGCTAAAGAGCCAGCCGAGAGCATTTGACCAAAATGCTTTCTTAATCTGCCCGTGATTTTGGCTGTTCCTTCGGTTGGATTGGCTTTTCATTACTTACTCTGAAAGATGGTAAAAAGCCTTGAGGTTATTGCCCATAGCGCTTGAGCCACTCTTTTTCGATCTGTTCCATCCATGAAGGATGAGGTTCTAACAAAGTTGGTCCGAGATCTTGAGGGGCCAGGGTTGCCACGCCCAGTTCAATAGATGAGAAAACTTTCTGATCATCAGCAGAAAGTTTGTTGATGGCAAGTACGGTATCGTCTCCCCAATATTCTGGATCCTGCTTTCTTGCCTGAGCGATTGGGCTCATGAGAAAGTCTGCCGTAACCATGGCCGCTTCTTTGTTGGAAGAGTTATAGGGGATGGCGATAAAGTGGGTGTTACCGATGGTGCCTTTTTCAAACACGAAAGTCCGTACACTGGGCGCGAGTTCACCAGACTTTATGAGAGAGGATGCTGCCCCAGGATTAAAGGAAAGTTGAATGCTAACTTCACCATCATCCAAAAGTTGCTGTTGCGCTGCACTACTAACCGGGAATTGGCTGCCACTACGCCAGAGATTGGGGTGGAGTTTATCAAGATAAGCCCAAAGCGGAGCGGTGGTGCTTTCAAATATCGTGCTATCTTGAACTTTAGAACGCAAAATAACAGGATCTGTTGCAAGCTCAAGTAGAGCTTGTTTTAAAAATGTGGAGCCCAGGTAATCGGGTGGTGATGGGTAAGTAAAGCTACCGGGATACTTTTCACTCCAATTTTGAAACTCTTTAATCGAATTGGGAGTGGTTTTGATTCTACTCGAATCATAAATAAAGTTGAACTTTGCCATGCCCCAAGGCGCTTCCAGACCTTCAACAGGGGTGGTGAAATCCATTGTGGTGGTGGCTTTGTTTTCTGTGTCTACCAATACATAGTTTGGTAACTTGTCTGTGAAAGGACCAAACAGCAGACCGTTCTTTTTCATAGAGGCAAAATTTTCACCATTGATCCAGACCAGATCAACGGTGCCATTGCTGTCCTTGTCCGCCGTTTTTTCGGCGAGGACGCGGCTGACGACATCTGCTGTATCAGTAACTTTCACGTGTTTGAGGGTAATGCCGTGTTTATCCCAAAGCTCTTTACCAACCCAGGAAATATAATTGTTGATCTGCTCACTGCCGCCCCAAGCATTCCAATAGATTGTCTGGCCTTCTGCTCGAGCTTTGATATCTATCCAATTTTCGGGAATCTGCGCCGCACTTGTTTGCGTTAACAGACTGCAAAACACACCTGCTGCCAAAGCCATTAGACCAATACGTTTTCTCGCCACAGTACTTCCCCACTTAGTGATATCACAATAAGATACATTATCTGAGGCAAGCCTATAGAGCTTGGGTCTCTCTGTCAGCCTTAAGTCTTTCTCATCACGAGGGTTTTATCGCGGTGTGAATTTATAGGTCTTAGTCGCATAAGCGAGGAAAGCCTTGCCTTGATATAAGGCCGAGGATAACTATTGTATCTAGCAGCTCTTCAAGACACATCTTTGGCGGGTGTAGTTCAATGGTAGAACGGCAGCTTCCCAAGCTGCATACGGGAGTTCGATTCTCCTCACCCGCTCCAAAATTATTAAGTATAATTAAGTGTTGTTCAAAACTGTTCTATTGATCGTTCTCTTTGACTATTTTTTGATTCGTTTTTACTTCCATGAAAGTCTCTTATGACTGCTCTTCATACGCCTAAAGCACCCGATATAATTAAATCAAATACCATAAAAATAGCAGCTGCTATGATCTGTAACGATCAGGGCAAGGTTCTGCTTGTCCGAAAGCGAGGCACTTCTTTTTTTATGCAGGCCGGGGGAAAGATTGAACAAGGTGAAGATCCTCTGGTTACTTTGGAGCGGGAGTTACAAGAAGAGCTGAGCTTTGTCATTGTTGAAGAGGATTGTCGCTACCTTGGGAAGTTCTCTGCTAAAGCAGCCAACGAAGAAAATGCGATGGTTGAAGCTGAAATTTATCACATTAAGAGTAACCTCAAGGTTACAGCACAGTCCGAAATTGAACAACTAATCTGGATTGATCCACGAAATCTGGGTTCTTTAAAGGTTGCGCCTCTGACCAGAAAACTTCTGGAAGCAGATGTTATGACTTAGGTAAGGTTCCTCAATACGGGTTATTTTTGGTTTCATAGTTGAAGAAGATTGCAATGCAGAATGTAAAAACAACCTTTTTGGGGCTGACGCTCTTCCTCGTTATGAGCGTAGAGGGCTTAGCGGAAACCGTTCCAGAAATTTCGACTGATCAACAAACGGCTCAGGTGTCACTTAATACGCAGTTGAGTGAAAATTTTGACCTGCAGGGGCATCGCGGCGCGCGAGGCCTTGCGCCAGAAAACTCTTTGGCGGGGTTTGCTTTGGCGCTGGAGCTTGGGGTAACGACCTTGGAATTGGACACGGGTGTAACCCGGGATGGTGCGGTTGTGATCCATCACGATGCCTATCTCAACCCTGACATTGCCCGCGATGACACGGGCACATGGGTCAAGGACAAGTCTCTGCTCATCAAAGAGATAAATTATGCTGATCTGGCCCGGTTTAATATTGGTAAACTCAACCCGGGGTCAAAATATGCAGAGCGGTTTCCTGATCAAAAATCTGAAAATTTTCAGGCTATACCGCAACTCGCTGATCTCTTTGAAATGGTAAAAAAAACGGACAATAAGACCATCCGTTTTAATATAGAGACGAAGATCAATCCGACTAAACCTACAGATACTGTTTCCCCTGAAGTCTTTGTAACTCAGTTGCTTGCTGAAATTGATGAACATGGCATGGCAGACCGTGTGTCTATCCAGTCTTTTGACTGGCGCACGTTGCAGCTTGTACAAAAGAGATCCCCGAACATCCCCACGGTTTATTTGACCGCCCAACAAAAATGGCTCGATAATATTGCCTTGGGACAAATGGGGACCTCGGGCTGGACGGCAGGTTTTGATGTAGATGATTTTCAAGGAAATATCCCGAGACTGATTAAAGCCGCGGGCGGGACGATTTGGTCGCCGTTTCATAGAGAAGTTACAGAGGAACTTCTCTTGGATGCTCACAAAGAAGGCCTAAAGGTCATTCCGTGGACTGTGAATGATCCTAAAGACATCTCTGCATTAATCGACATGGGCGTCGATGGAATTATTACTGATTATCCTCATTTGTTTAAAAAATGAAACCCTAACTAAGCACAGGCCGTAAAAACTGCCGATCATAACGGCGGATGCATTTGGTTTTCTTGGCATATTCATAAGCGGCGAGGCATTCGTCATCCTTCATGCTGTCGGCGCGGTATTGCTCGTACTCAGCAAGAGAGGGAAAAGAGAAAAGAGCAAGAGCAAGATCGTTGGCACTTTCCTGAGGAAGAAAGTATCCGTGATGAGTGCCGCCAAAACGCTCGACAAGGGGGATCCAAAGTTTGGCGTAGGTTTCAAATTCTACAAGCTTATCCGGATCTATTTCGTAATTGACGTAGCAGGTGATCATTTTTTCCATCCATAGGTTTTGTACTTTGTTTGAAAGAGCTATAGCTCTTGTTCTTAAATAATATAATAATGAGATGTTAAATTCGGTAATGAATAAATTTGATAGCTCAAACGTATGTTCTTGATGACAGCTCTCGTTATTTGATGGCTTACAAATACAACCAATTCCTTCCTGCATAAATACACCTTCCCACTCCCAAGCCAGCTTGTTAGACTTATCAAGAAATTATCGATTCTTAACTGGTGCCTTCTTTTTGTTGTTGAGGAAGGACGCTGGCGGTTTATTTATTAATTAGGAGGCACATAGATGCTCTCATTACAGACTGCTTATCCAACCTTAGGGCAGCAGATTATTGGTGGAAATTCTAAACTTTTAACCAAGATGTTGATGGTGGTTGTTGGATCGTTGGCGCTCTGGGCTTCTGCTAAGGTTCAGATCCCCTTCTATCCTGTTCCGATGACCATGCAGACCACAGTGGTGTTTGCCATTGGTATGGCTTTCGGTTGGCGGCTTGGTGGTTTGACCATCATGCTTTACCTCTTCGAAGGTGTTATGGGCTTGCCAGTATTTTCAGGCTCACCGGAAAAAGGCATTGGCCTTGCTTACATCATGGGGCCAACGGGTGGTTATCTCCTTGGTTTCTTTGTTTCAGCGGTTGTACTTGGCTGGCTCGCGGAAAAAGGTTGGGATCGTAACTACTTCTCGACGGCTGTCGCGATGGTGATTGGTAATGTTGTGATTTATGCTTTTGGTCTAGCTTGGCTTGGTTCCATCGTAGGCTGGGACAAACCGCTTTTGGCATGGGGTATGACACCCTTCCTCCTCGGTGATGTGATCAAGCTGGTTTTAGCTTCACTGCTCTTGCCACTGGTCTGGAAGCTTCTTGGGAAATCTAAATAGAATTTTTCAGATCATTAGGTTTGGCTTTTTTATTGGTTAAGCCTTGCAGAAGAGAAAATCGCCCTGCGGGGAATAATATGATTGAGAACGTTGTCTGCCTTGAGGTGGACAACGTTCTTTTTTATTCTGGTCCGTGATTTTATCACAAAATCAGCCAGATCGAAGTTACAATCCCGAGCATTTATGCTTTCCGTAACCGAAATACACATTGCCGTTGCACACTTCTTTGAGGATATCTCAACACAATCAAGACTAAAATTTAACTAGAATCTAATGTCGGTAATTATAGATTTTTCCTTGTCCTTGAAGGAATAGGATTCTAGAGAAATAGGTGTATTATTAGTTTGAAAGCATAGGGACCACCCGGGTGTGGTAAAAAAGGAACAAAATGGTCGGACGGGTCATCCAGATAGTTTTACTCTGCTTTGTTGTCGGGGTGATTCTCGCAGCCTTTAATACAGATGCTTTAGGGCTAATGAATTGGGTGGTTGAGAATTTTCAAAAAGTTATCGATTCTACCCGAGAGTTCATTGACTGGGGAGGACGTTATATCCTTCTTGGTGCAGGCTTGGTCTTGCCTATTGTTGCGATAAACTTTCTTATTAGTTTTATTAAGAAACGGCGCTCCTCCCAAGGGAATGAATAGTACCCTTGTTGGAAGAACAGAAAAAAAGCAGACATTTTTTCAAATATTTACATTCCGGTAACGGTCATTTTGGTAGCTTAGGTGAGAGACTACTGATGCATTTCTTTATAAAGGATATTTGCGTCGATAGTTTGGGGCCCAATGTTATTGTGAACGAGTGAGCATTCGTGTGATTGCCAGGAATTTAAATTGAAGACAGATATCAGGCATATCCTCGATGCACTTCCCGATCTGGCAATGCTGGTTCGTGAAAAAGAGGTCGTATATTGCAATAAAGTTGGCTGTGTCATTCTCGGTGGTACGGAAAAAGAAGACTTCTTCCCTTGTCCTTTGGTGTCATTGATTGATTCGGAATACCATGAAGTGTTTTCCGACATTTGGGATGACCTGCTCAGTGTGGGCAGAACCGATTTTCCACTCAAGATGCGTGGATTGGACGAGAGAACGCATGAAATCATGTTTTATGCGGAGGCCATTGAAGGCATAGATAGCGATACGATCGTTCTTTATGGCAAGGATTTCTCTCAGGCTAAAAGGACAGCTACTGCGCTTGTTGAAAGCGAATTTTCACAACGGATTCTCAAAGACGCAGCCCTTTCCTTTCTGTGTATTTGTGATGACAAAGGTATTAGTTACATGAATCCGGCGGGGTTACGGCTGCTGGAAGGGAAGAAAGAAGATGAAGTTTTAGGACGGAAATTTTCAGAACTGGTTCATCCTGATTATCGTTCAGTATTCAAAAAGGATTTGAATATTCTTGCAGCGGAAACGCAGGCTCTTCCCATGAAACTTATTGGTTTGAAAGGTAGCGAGCTACGAGTTGAAATTTTAGTTTCCAAGTTCAGGCATAGTGGCCGTAGTGGATTTTTGATCGAAGCAAAGGACATCAATGACCTTCTTCTTCGGCAAGAAGAACTTCTTCGTATTCAAGGTGTTCTCAAACGAAAAGTTGCAGAACGCACCCAAGAATTAACCGCGGAAATTAAAGCACGAATTCATGCGCAAGAAACCGTGGAACATATGATATTTCACGATGCGCTTACAGGACTTGGTAATAGAGTACAGTTTGTGCGTTACGTTGACGAAGAGGCTACGTCTCGTAATCCTGTAAATGAGAGTGATAAAAGGCACAAATGGGCAGTATTAGTTCTCGATCTTGATCACTTTAAAGACCTTAATGATATTTTTGGCCGGGAAACAGGGGATCAACTCCTACGTCAAATTGGAAAGCTCCTTGAAGAAGAAATGATCGAAGGGGCACATTTGGCTCGCCTAGGTGGAGATGAGTTTGCACTTATGCTGCCTTATGAAAATGATACTGATCCAGAAAACTGTGCTCAGAGGATACTCTTGCGAATGGGTAAGGCCTTCTTCCTCAGCGGTAAGGAGATCTATTCCGGGTGCAGTGTGGGTATCGCACTTGCTCCAGAGCATGGAAACACTGCAGCGGAGCTTTTGGGGCATGCTGAAATAGCTTTATATCACGCCAAAAACAAAGGCCGCTCTACTTATTCTCTTTTTAACTCACAACTTAAACAAAGTATTGCTGAGAGCAGCAGGCTCGAACATTTACTGCGTGCGGCGTTAGAAAAAAATGAATTCGAACTTTATTACCAGCCACAGATTGAACTGGAAACTGGTCGGCTTGTTGGTGCGGAAGCTTTAATTCGGTGGCATAGCAGTGATGGTATGATTAGTCCTGATCGATTTATTCCAATTGCTGAAAAAACAGGCTTGATTGATCCGATTACGGATTGGGTGATGACGACGGCTTGTACCCAAGCAAGAGAGTGGCAAAACATTTTACCAGGAATTCGTGTCGCCGTTAATCTATCGGCCATATCTTTTCGTCAGGTCGACTTTGTAAATAAGGTCCGTGAAGTTTTGGAGTTTACGCAGGTGAGTCCTGATTGCCTTGAGTTAGAAATTACTGAGACGGCGATTATGGCCGACTTCAAAGAAGCAGAACGTATTCTTAATAGCCTTGATGAGTTGGGCGTGCATTTGGCTATTGATGATTTTGGTACAGGCTACTCATCATTGTCCTATCTAAAGCGTTTTCCAGTGGATAAGTTGAAAATTGATAAGTCGTTCGTAATGAAACTGGATCAAAATCAGGACGATGCAGCTATCACGGCTGCAATCATTTCTATGGCGCATGCTATGGGGACTAAGGTATTGGCAGAAGGGGTCGAGGAAAAGACCCACATGCTGTTTCTAAAAGAGCGAGGCTGTGAAGAGGCACAAGGATACTTCTTTGCGCGCCCTATGCCGGCGGCTGATTTCTTAGTTTGGTGCGAGCAGGAAGGCTCTGCCTCTAATTTGAGGAATTGAGGCTAAGCCGTCTTTCTATTTGATAGTTTTAGAATTCTGGTGAGTTACCGTAAGTCGCCACCTTGTTCGATAAAAGCTTTAAAAGTGTCGTCAAACATTTCCCGCTTTAGATCCCTGACGATGAAAACAATTTTTGATCGATGATCTTCATCAGGCCAGGAATCAAGCATAACAGGGGGATGAAAAATGTGTTGCACGCCGTGGATAACAATAGGATTTTCGTCCCCCTCTATATTGAGAACGCCCTTTATCCTTAAAAGATTGCTTCCATAAAGAGTGATTAGCATTTGAATCCAGGAATTGAGTTGTTCCCAATCAATAGGATGATCGTGTGTCAGGCAAAAGGCGTGTACTTTATCGTCGTGTCTATTTGTATTATGTTTATGGTCATGCCCGTGTTCATGATGCCCGTGTTCATGATGCCCGTGTCCATGATGTCCGTGCTGGTGGTCGTCGTGCTCTTCATCGAACGCTTCCGCTTTTAACCACTTTTGTACGTCGAGGGTTTTCGTCTCAGGATTATAAAGACCAGCGTTGAAGAGCGACGTCGGCGCAATAATACCGTGTTCTATTTCTTCTACGATTGCTGTCGGATTTAAGTTGCGCAGGCGTTCAATTAAACCTTCAAGCTTGTTTTTTTGAGTGAGGTCTGTTTTCGTCAGTAACAATCTGTCAGCAACGGCAACCTGTTTTACTGACTCCTGTTGTTTGTCCAGGGTATCGTTGCCGTGGATTGCATCAACTGTTGTTATTACACTATCTAAGCGAAAGCGATCGCTTAGAAACGGATCAGACATAAGTGTTTGAAGGATCGGTGCAGGGTCAGCCAAACCCGTTGTTTCTATGACAATACGCTGAAATGCAGGGACTTCTTTCATCAAGCGTTTTTTATAAAGTTTTCTGATGGTTTCTACCAAATCCCCTCGCACTGTACAGCATAGGCAACCGCTGTTCATCAATACAATGTCTTCGCTTGAGCTTTCAACCAGCAGGTGGTCTAGTCCAATTTCCCCGAACTCGTTCACAATTACGGCAGTTTCATCCATGTCGGGATGTTGTAATAATTGCTTTAAGAGTGTTGTTTTTCCACTGCCCAGAAAACCAGTAAGTACCGACAGGGCCAAGGGTTCGTCAGGAATGTCCATATCGTGTACTTGAAATTTATGATTTGGCATTATGTGAGCCCTTAATAAAGAGAGAGGGACTTGTCTCTACGGACAAGGTACAGGGTGTAGAGGCTTGCTGTGAGGTACAGTAATCCACCAGCTTGATGCATGGCCCCCAAAGAAACAGGCACGACAAGCAATAAGGTTGATATACCAAGTGTAACTTGGAGAATACCTGCTGCCATAAGTAAATGAAGAGCTTTTGTAAGGGCCGCAGGACGGGTAAGGAAGAATGCCCAAACCCATACAATGATTGTAAGGGTAAATGTTGATATTGCGAGCACCCGGTGATTAAATTGAACGGCAGCAACATTCTCGAATATGTTTATATGCCATGGGGTAATATCATTGTATGAAGCGGGAAGAAGCTGGCCGTCCATCAAGGGGAATGTGTTGTATATCATTCCTGCGTTTAACCCAGCAACAAGCCCACCGGATGCGATTGTAATCGTAACGAGAAGGGGAATGAGCATCAAAGGTAGATGCAATTTAGCACTGGTAATGGCCGAGTTTCTGCTTGGCATAGGCAAAAGCAGTTTTAGGGCAATCCAGAAAAGATAGCCATAGATGGCAAAGGCCATTAGCAGGTGTGCGGTGAGACGATATTGGCTGACATCAGTTCTATCGGCAAATCCACTTACAACCATATACCAGCCAAGTCCACCTTGTAGGCCACCAAGAACAAACATGAAAACAAGGTGAGGTAACAACGGCTTTCGGACTTGGCCCTTTATTAAAAAACAAAGAAAAGGAATCAAAAATACTATACCGATGGCACGGCCCCAGAGACGATGGATAAATTCCCACCAAAAAATTTCTTTAAACTCTTCTAAACTCATTCCCACATTTTCTTGCTGATATTCAGGAATTTGTTTGTAGATATCAAAAAGACGTAGCCAATCTTCCTTGTTCATAGGAGGTAAGGCACCTTTGAAAGGTTCCCACACCATAATCGAAAGGCCAGATTCTGTGAGGCGGGTTATCGCGCCGATGACAGCCATGATCATTATCATGGCACAACATACTAAGAGCCAGATAGCGATGGGACGGTCTTGTTTCCTTGTATCCGGTATCATTGTGCTTTGCTTATACCCTTATGTTGCTTGGATCTGTAATTGTAACTCTATTGCTTTATATTAGGATTTTGGCGGGTTTCAAGGCGCAAGTTTTTGGAACAACCGTGCTTTTGCCCGCGTCATCAAATTTATAGGCGAGCTTTGAGATGTATTTTTGATTTTAAGCCGCAGCTATGAGCAGACATGAGGGTAATTCAAGGCAATGGGTAACATCATTTTCGGAAGTGGATAGGGTGAGCCTCATAGCGTGGGCTGGTGCATTTTGATCTAGAGAAATTAACCCGATACGAGATAGCTCTAGAAGATCTGGTGTCGTCTCAAAAGCACAAGGAATATCAAGTTCTATTCCAACAATTTCTTTAAATTTTTCAGAATTT
Organism: Kiloniella antarctica; assembly: GCF_042682825.1. Classification (NCBI taxonomy): domain Bacteria; kingdom Pseudomonadati; phylum Pseudomonadota; class Alphaproteobacteria; order Rhodospirillales; family Kiloniellaceae; genus Kiloniella; species Kiloniella antarctica. Next base: position 93,837 of record NZ_JBHUII010000008.1, on the reverse strand, counting down.
TGTCGCGCAACAGGTTTTTCTTTTGACCATACATCTGGCCGTTTACCACCTGGCGATTTGAAGATAAAGGGTTGCTCGGGATCAAGGCTGGATTGAGCTACAGGGATCGACATCCCTTCAGGGAGATATGGAGGACAGTAATCCCATGTTTCAAACGGAAAGTTTGAACGTAAGGCTATACCAAAAGGAGAACTGTTATTTGTTTTCCATTGTGCGCGATCAGCAAGACGAGTGTTTGAAATCGGGGCGCGACGAAGTGCCTGTTCATCATTTACCCAAAGTAGCTCAAGGTAAGCATTGTCAAAGCAGTAACAAATATTTGTCGTTCCTTGACCGGGATGGTCACGCCGATAGCTTTCTATAAATCCGGCTTGCTGCATACGAAGCGCTTCAACAGGATCTTCGTTTGGTAAAGGATCAACGAAAATGAAAATATGATCGATATCGATAGGTGAAGAGGACATCTATTAATGTGTCTAGAATTTACAGGGGGGATATCGTACCCCCCCTGAGAAAATAAGAAAGTTAAGCAGTCATGTAGCGGGCGCGGGCTCCACGTTCGAGAGCTGCAGCAGCAAGGCGTTCAACATCAAGTGTATGTCGAAGAATTTCAAGAAGGCGGAGTTCTTCTTGGCTTGCAAAACCGTCGGCGGCAACGACTTCAAGAGCAACGGCATAAGCGGTTTCACGGAGTTTTTCTGGTAGAGCTGCAACGACTTGATCCAGTACTTTTTCGAACCCATCTTCTTGACCGAGAAGATCTGCACATTTGCGTGAATCCATGGGAAGGTCTTCTGGGTTGTAGCCGTTGAAGATCGGTAAAAATTTAACAATTTCGCCAATGGTCTGAAGTTCTGAATCTGTCATGTCGCTGTCAGCAGCTGACGCAAGAACCATAATGTAAACCAGAGCGGATCTGTAATCGGTCATGTAGACGCTTCCTTTTGTGTTCTTTTTACGAGAGCTATCTAAATAGCTGATTAAAATCGTGGTTGTTCAAATCTGAATGACGAGCAACATACGTATGGTATAGAGACCCCGTTTTCAATCCTGTATGATGCACTATAGCAGAAAATATTGTAATATCCCTAAAGAACTCTTTGAATTTTTGTTCCTTTTCTTGAATTGTTCTTTTTCATAACTGCTTGAAGATACTATTGGCAATTTTTGAAAGTTCTTCGGGCTCTATGTCGCCTATCACAACATAGCCAAGAGGACCATCATACCAGTAAAATGCTCTGGTTGAGCCACTTTCTTGGAATTGAAAAGCAATTTCATGGGTTTTTGAATTCTCCAAATTTGAATTCTCTGCCGCGGTATTGGAAGGAAATTTTGAAAGATACACAGTAACGCGTCGACCTTCGGTACTTTCGTACATGAATTGAGCGGCGGGACCTGTGCTGGAGGGAAGAAGACGTCCACCCATAAGTCGAAAGCTGTCGTTGGATAGGTCAGGAATGGTAAGTGGTTCTTCTAAACGATAGGACAGCCATTTAGCCAGATGAGTTTGCTCATCACTGGTTACTTCAACCGGGTGTGTTACTTCAGGGGTATAGACCCAATGAGCCTCCATAGCGGGGGTGGTCAAATTATCTGAATTTGCCTGCGTTATTGGGAAGTTGATGTTTGGGGAATTGAAATAACCATGCCCGAACCATCCACTTAAAGAGCCTGTGGTAAGCAAGAGTATGGCGGCGGCGATTCTAGGTAACAGATTGTAACTTTGTACGGTCGGCGTTATGGACGACTGAGGACGGATTCCAGGTATCAAATACTCTGGAACCACTTGTTCAACCTTATCAGAAAAGAGAAATTGCACGCCTTCTCTTTGTTTTTGCCATTCTTGTACCCGTTTAGCATCTTCGGGGTGAGTTTCTAGCCATTGTTCAACTCGCTCGGTGTCGGCCGTACTCAGTTCGCCATCAACATATGCGTGAAGAAGTTCTGAGCCTTCAAAGCGATCCTTACTCATTTTATCCTCCTGATATGTGGCGTTTTTCCTTGTGTTTTGGAAGGGGTATTTTGCGAGGAGGGGTCCATATTTCGTCGTACTGTTTCCCGTGCTCGAGACAAGCGTGACATAACTGTTCCTGCTGGAATTTTAATGATCTCTGCTACCTCTTTATAGCTCAAACCTTCCAAAGTGATGAGCAGGAGAACTTGCTTTTGCTCTTCTGGTAAAAGGGCAATGGTACGATCCAAATCTTTTAAATACAGATGATCGAGTTGATTGGAAGGATTTTCAAACTGAGAGGTCATGGATAGTTTTTCACTGACTTCTGATGAGTGCGCTAGAGGGTTGGTTTTATTGGCGCGATAATGATTTAGGTGTGTGTTACTTAGTATTTTGTAGAGCCAGAATTTTAAATCACCATGTCCTTTCCACTGGGACCGTTTACTTAGGCCTCGTTCGAGGCAGTCTTGGACAAGGTCGTCAGCAATGGATGAATCTCTTACCAGCGCGTAAGCATATCGTCTAAGAGCAGGGATTGACTGGGTTAACTGAGTAAGAAACTCATCCATGTAGCTCGCCTTGTTTTATAAATTAGGCAGCAAAGAGTTCAAGGTGTTACAACGTGCCATACACCTTTGAACTTATCGCCCGTAACATCGCCAGATTGCTTGTCGTTAACCCAACCATATAGAGGCATCCCCTTATATGCCCATTGTTTCTCACCATCATCCCGTGTGATTTTTGTGAATTCGTCAGTTTCTGCTGGCGAAGCTTCTGCAAGAAGAGGTGGCCATGCTTTCGCGCAGCCGCCATTACAGGCAGATTTCCCATTGGAATCTTTATCAAAAGTATAAAGTGTCATACCTTTATTATCGGTGAGAATATGCCCCAAGGAGCTGTCACCAATTTTTATGACGCCAGATAGGTCTCCTGCGAAAGTTACGGTTGCAGATACCATCGCTGCAGAAAGTACAACTAGACTGGTTTTTAGGAACTGTTTCATTTTCACTATCTCCATTGCTTAAAATTTGTATCAAAAGGGGTGATACAAATTAAGACACCGGAGAAAGAATTTTATTCCATCGCGGTAAAAATAATTGTTAAAGAGACCTGTTAATTTAACTCGATGTTGCGAGTAAACCGCCGGCTCCGATAAGTAGAGTACCACTCGCACGGTTCATGATTTTTTGTCCTCTTGCAGTTCTTGTTAAGAAAGAAAGTTGCTTGCCGGAGATGGCATAGAGGAACAGTGCTATAACTTCGAGGACGATAAAGGTAATACCCATAATCGCAAATTGTGAAAGCATGGGGCTTTCTGCGACAAGAAATTGTGGGAAGAAGGCGGTGAAAACCAAAATCGCCTTTGGGTTGCTGATTGCAACAAGAAATTCTTGGCGGACTATTTTATAGGTTGACGCCTTTTCAGAAACGGTAAAGGCAGAAGTGTCTATTTCTTCAGTCTTGGTCCGCCATAGACGATAGCCGAGATAGACGAGATAAACAGCGCCAACGATTTTCAGTATGTAAAATGCCGTAGCTGAGGCAGCTAGAATGGCTCCGAGACCCGTGGCGGTCAGTAAGATCAGAATTACAAAAGCAAACAGGCGTCCCAATCCACCTTTCATGGCGTAGAAAAGTCCATAACGAAGACCATTGGTCATGGCGAGCATGTTGTTGGGGCCGGGCAAAATGTTGATTGCAAAAGCTGCCGGGATGAACAAAAGCCATAAATCGAAAGACATGGGTAGCACCGCTCTGTACGAAGGAATTGTAATGAGCCTACAATTGCGTTGGCTGGTCGTATAGATAAAGAATTTAGAAGCGATGATTGTAAGGTAACAATCATCGTGTGAAAGGATAGGGGAAAAAAGATAACCCTATAAACGACAAAAGACCGCAAGGAGCGATCTTTGTGAGAAAATTTTTGGATTTCTTTTAGAAGATGGTCGGGGAGAGAGGATTCGAACCTCCGACCCTCTGGTCCCAAACCAGATGCGCTACCAGGCTGCGCTACTCCCCGAACGAGTGATGGTTTATGCTTCCTGATTTGCTTTTGCAAGTAAAAAATACAATGAGGGAAAAAATGTCTAAGAATCCCAATTTTTCAAAGATTTTGAGTACAGTACAATGATGTGGGTTAACGATCTCTTTTTGGTAGCTTCTGTGTTTTGGTGTCAAAAAAATTCTTAACCTCTTTAACAGCTTCTGCAAGGCCAACTTTTTGAATAGAGACGCCTTCTGGAAAGGCATTTTGGAGCCGACTTGGCATCATAGGGTCGAGTAGTACAAAAATTCCCCGATCATTCTCTCGTCTTACCAAGCGCCCAAAAGCCTGTTTTAGTTTTAAGCGGGTTTGGCTGTCATTGTAGCGATTACCACCAAAGTGATCTTTGCGCGCACGGTGTTGAATGGTGGGCCGAGGCCAAGGGACACGATCAAAAACGATCAATCGCAAAGATTCACCAGGAACATCGACTCCATCTCGAACGGCGTCGGTGCCGAGGAGTGAAGAATTTCGTTCTGCACGGAATATATCGATCAGGGTTGAAGTGTCGAGGTTGTCGACGTGTTGGCTATAGAGAGTTAAGCCCGCACGATCAAGTTCTGGGCCCATTTTCTGATGGACAGTTCGCAGTCGAGATATCGCCGTGAAAAGGCCAAGTGCTCCGCCTTGTGAGGCAAGGAACAACTCTCGATAAGCAGCTGAAACCTGATCCATATCATCTTTGCGGACATCGTTGATAATAAAGACGCGTGTTTGCTCGACATAGTCATAGGGAGATTTAAAGCGGGCCCGAATTGGCGTCCCTGGCACGAAAGCTGCTCCGGTACGTCTTTCCGCGCCAATCCAATCACTTTCTTCGCTGCCACTTCCCTCGGTTAGGGTCGCGGATGTAATAACCGTTCCTTGAGCTTGGGAGAGTAGGGTGTTCGCAAGCGGTTTTGTTGGGTCGATCCAGTGGCGATGGAGGCCAACATCTAAATCTTTACCGCCAGCACGTTCGACTGAAAACCAGTCGGTGAAGTCTTCCGGGGTCTCTTCTTCGAGGGCACTGAGCATTGATATCCAGGCTTGAATTTGATTGCTGCCGCGTTGTTCTAAACTCTTGCATGCTGCTTCGATACGCCTGCGTGTGTCGCTATCAAGCTCGTCTGCTTCATTGTCGAGACGTTGCTCTAGTCTGCGTCGCAAGTTTTTGATTGGCTCTAAAAGTTGCTCAAGTGCGGATCTAAGCTCAATTGCTGAATCTATCAAGCCGGGTATGGGCGGTTTGGTTTCTGCTTCCAGGCTATATGGTGAATTCTCGTGGTCCGTTCTGGCATAGACTTGATCGCGGAGATGGCTAAGAAAGGTTTCCATCGGACCGGATGGCTGTTTGTCTTCCATACGGTTTACCCAACCGTCTCCGGTTAGATGTCTGGCAGCGTGAACAGTTTCTGTGACTAGGTCACGGGTTCGATCATCTGTGGCCACGAGATCCTCGAGGCGTTTTTTTAAGCCACGAGCACGACTTGCTGAGCGGGTTGTTCCCGTTTCAACACCAGATATCCACCTTCTGAGTTCCTGACTTTCCTGAGCCGTCAGGTGTGCCGAAAAGGCAGAATCAGCGGCGTCAAAAAGATGGTGGCCCTCATCAAAAACATAGTGACTAGGGAGGGATCCTTCATCACGCCCACCGCCCATGGCCGCTTGGATCATGACGAGTGCGTGATTGGCAACGACAATATTGGCTCGTTTTGCTTTGCGAATATTGCGTTCAATATAACAGCGACTGTAATGGGGACAGCCAGAATATATACATTCGCCCCGTCGGTCCGTAAGTCCAAGGGTTCGGCCACGACCAACCAGGTCAGCCAGCCAGCCAGGGAAGTCACCACCAACCATATCGCCATTGCGGGTTCGCGACGCCCAACGCGCCATGAGCCCGATGGCAATCGCATCGTTGGGTCGGCTCATTAGAGCTTGAGAAGCTTCTTCTAAATTGAGGAGGCAGAGGTAGTTTTCGCGCCCTTTACGAATCACCACGCGTTTTGCTTTTTCATGACGTTCGGGAAAGAGGCGATTTAGTTCGCTATCTATTTGGGTTTGTAAGTTGCGGGTAAATGTTGAAATCCAAATTGGAGCACCGTTTTTTTCGGCCCAAATACTGGCAGGCGCGATGTAACCGAGCGTTTTGCCAACGCCAGTACCTGCTTCTGCTAGGACGATGTTTGGCTCTCCGGATACGTCTCTTGGAGCAAAGGCGCTGGAAACTGCGGAGGTGTAATCGACCTGCTGGGGGCGGGCTTCTGCTTCATCGCCCAAAAGATCTGCTAATCGTTTCCTCGCATCTTCTGGTTTTACAGACTGGTTTCGGGGCGGATCTTCGGGAGCGTGGTCGCTCCATTCTTCTAAACGTTCCCATATGCGTAAGCCCCGTCCGGGTTTTAGCGCTGGGGAGTGGATATCTTCCTCGTGCATCGCGGCCAAAACTGACGGACCCCATAACCAGCCAGCCATCATCATGGTTCTGGCAATATCGGCGGCATAGGGATCGAATTGGCGCCCCTTGGAAGCTTGTTCACGCAATAAAAGTTCTGACGTTTGGTGAAGTAGCATCGCGGCGGCTTCAATGGAAGTCGGTTCTGGAGCGCCAATAAAAGCAGCAAGTCCTCGCGGTGTCGGAGTGCAGGCGGCCGAGGGGCGGACAAAGGCAATTAGTTCGAGCACATCATAAGAGAGGAAAGGGTCAATACTCAACCGTTGAGCGGTTGATCGCGCATGGCAGACATATGGAGGTTCTAAAGTAACGCGCCGTGCTGCTTCAGAATTGGCAAGCCTTTCAATTTCACCATCAGGGCTAATCCACACAGAGAAACGTAATCCGGAAAGCAACAATGGTGCTTTGGGCATCATTACCGCATCAGGATACTTGTTGTTGGTATTTTTTGGTGTGTGCGGATCAGTGCTCATTGTCTAATGTAATCTGGTCTTTCTTATTCGGGCTCTGGTATTTATTGATTTTGGTTTAAAATTACTCAAGTTCACCTTTCTTATAAAAGCGGGGCCTTGCTATGGCTATGGAAAAAGAACAAGCGGCGAACATTCCTGAAGAAATATCCTAAAGCCGTTAAAGAAAGCATCAATATTTACCAAATTTACTTAATATTCCTTTCGGGGAGGACTGTGCTAGTTGACGTGAGGCTCTCCTCCGCCTAATTTCCCCACTCTGGCGACTATTTTTAATGTTCGTACCAGAGAGAATCTCATTAATTAACATTATAGCCCTTGAGGGATAAAAAGATGTCTGACCACCAGGAACTTGCTATGCAGGCAAAAGCATGGCCGTTTGAAGAAGCGCGCAAAGTATTGGCTCGTATTGGTGGGAAGATACCGGAGAAGGGCTATGTACTCTTTCAAACGGGCTATGGTCCCTCAGGCCTTCCGCATATTGGTACTTTTGGTGAAGTTGCGCGGACGACGATGGTTCGTAACGCTTTCGAACAACTTTGTGATATTCCCACTAAGCTCTTTTGCTTTTCCGATGATCTGGATGGCTTTCGCAAAGTACCGGACAATCTTCCAAACAAGGAAATGTTAGCTGCGAATATTGGGCAGCCGTTGTCTAAGGTGCCAGATCCTTTTGGTGAACACGAAAGTTTAGGGCATCATAACAATGCGCGGTTAAGGCAGTTTTTGGACAGCTTTGGTTTTCAGTATGAGTTTCTTTCAGCCACTGAGGTTTATAAATCAGGGCGATTTGATCAGGCTCTATTGGAAATTTTGGCGAAATACGACAAAGTTATGGATGTGATGTTACCAACATTGGGAAAAGAGCGGCAGGCGACCTATAGCCCGTTCATGCCGATTTGCCCCAAAACAGGTAACGTCCTCCAGGTTCCTGTCGAAGAAATTAAGGTTGAGACAGGTACGATTGTTTATCGGGATGTTGATGGTGATCTCGTTGAGGTGCCTGTGACAGGTGGCCATTGTAAACTACAATGGAAGCCTGATTGGGCAATGCGTCAATATGCGTTGGATGTCGATTACGAAATGTCGGGTAAGGACCTCATCGATTCAGTAAAGCTGGGTAAAAAAATTCAAAAGGTATTGGGGAGCAAAGGTCCAGAAACCTTTACTTATGAATTATTTCTGGACGAGCAGGGACAAAAAATTTCCAAATCAAAAGGTAACGGGCTTTCAATGGAAGAGTGGCTTACATATGCGCCACAAGAAAGCCTTTCCTTGTACATGTATAACAAGCCAAGAACGGCCAAGAAGCTTTATTTTGATGTCATCCCACGTACTGTTGATGATTATCTCACTTTCAAAGAGAAAGTTGGTGAGCAGGATGAAAGCAAACGTTTTGAAAACCCTGCGTGGCACATTCATACAGGCAATGTGCCTTCTGAAAAAACCTCTCTTTCATTTGGTATCTTATTAAATCTTGCGAGCGTTTGTAATGCAAATGATGCGGATCGATTATGGGCTTTCATTAAACGGTATGCACCAGAAGCGTCTCCGGAATCAACTCCGTTCCTCGATCAGCTTGTCGGTTTTGCCGTTCGGTATTATCAGGATTTCGTAAAACCAAATCTTAAACATCGAGCGCCGAATGAAAAAGAACGCGCGGCGCTGGAAGATTTACTGGTTGTTTTGAAAGCCTCATCAACGGATGCTTCTGCTGAAGATATTCAAACAGAAGTTTATAGTATTGGTAAAAAGCACGAGTTTGATAATTTACGAGATTGGTTTAAGTGCCTGTATGAAGTTTTGCTCGGGCAGTCTCAAGGTCCTCGTATGGGGACGTTCTTTGCACTCTATGGTGTCAACGAAAGTGTTTCTTTGGTTGAAAAAGCCTTGGCTGGTGAAGACTTGACTGTTTAAAGATACGGTAGTTTTCGTAATAAAAAAGGCCTGGATATCCGGGCCTTTTTTTGATCTATAAAGTGAGTTATCCGGCTTTTACTTTGAAGGAAGCGGTTAATTCTTCAGTACAACGACTACATATCCAATCGGATTTCTTTGGCGGGCGTGGGTGTTCTTTGTTGTTCAAAACTTTGAGGCCACCAAAGTCATGGAAATTTTTACACGTTTTGTGGAAACAAGCTTCGACCGAATTAGCATAGCTGTACTTGAAGGCGTTGATTTTGTTTTTACCTGTTAGTTTGTCCATAAAACCACCTTGCCCAATACGTTTCTTGAGGCAGGTTAAGAGGGCTTCTTGAACAGTGGTTTCAGAATAGCTAACATAAAGAACTTCAAAACTTCTATTCGCAGCAAGGTGACCTAGAGCAAAGGAGCCAGGCATCGGTTGGATGACTTCTTTCAGAATGACCTTCTCTTCCAACTTAAGTGGGCCGTCCATATCCAACTTTGCCATATTTTGCCCTCAACCATTGCTTATAAGTGTATATTAAATAACTGATTTTTATATCTCATATGAATCCAATATGACAGAAAAGCCTTTATGAAAGGTAAAAATATTAGTTAACAAATGCTTAGAGGGCATTTTCCTAGTTTTTAAGCCTAACATTGTGGTGTGAATGTTATTGGCTGGCCCATAATATACGCGCAATCCAAACAATATCCTGGGTCATAAGCAGGCTGTCCTCCTGCGCAAAAGTGAAGCCTTTTAACTCGGCTTTGAGCGGACTATTTCTGACAAGTTCTTTAAGATGTATTTGATGATCGAATGTCATGAGGGCAACTCTGTCGCCCCTTCTTAAATCTGCAGCTGGAGATATTAGGAGAATATCTCCTTCACTATAGACGGGCTTATACAGGTTTCCTGTTACTTCAAGGCCGAAGGCCGCGGGATCATCTATATGAGCAAACAGTGTTTCGTCCCAAGCATTCCCTTGTGGGTGCCCGTTATGATCAAAGTGTTCATTGGACCCTGCTCTAGCGAGGTCGAGTACGGGAATTCTTTGTGCAAACAGGCCAGCGCTTTCACCGCCAATAAGCTCTACAAATTCTGCAAGAGTTGAATTCGTTGCAAACAGGATTTTTGCAATCGATTCCGTACTTGGCCAGCGTTGTTTGTTCTGCTGGGTTATTCTTTTGGACTTATTGAACGTTGTTGGATCAAGCCCAGATTTCCGAGCCAATCCTGAAGGCGAAAGCGAATTTTGGGCCGCTAGACTATCAATTGCCCGCCAGACATCTGTATGTTTAAGCATTGTACAGCCACCCATAGATTGTAAATATGATACGTGACACCTGTACTTGTCGATAATTATACCTCATTTATCCTTAAAATAGGACCATAAACTTAAAAACTGTTAAATTCTCTAATGTTTATGGAGCAGGAAATTATTTTACATGGGGTAATAACCAGCGTGACGAAAAAAAACTGATGTAGTAAGTAAGTGACTATGGATAAAGGTTTTCAAAGAAAAAAACAGCGCCCGAAGGGGCTTCGTGATGGCGGGAATAACAATCGGAATATCAAAGCTTCCGATTTAAAAAAATCGCTTCCCTCTTCAGGGCCTTTGTATGTTGCCTTGTATAAGCCTTTTGGAGTCTTGAGCCAGTTTACTGGTGAAGAAGGACAGCGCACATTAAGGGAAATTGGTCTGCCTCAGGGGATTTATGCCGCGGGTCGGTTGGATCAAGACAGTGAGGGGTTGCTGTTGTTAAGTAATGATGGCCCGTTTATTGACAAACTCATTCACCCTCGTAACGGCCACAGCCGTAGTTATCTTGTTCAGGTCGAAAAAACACCTGATAACCAAGCTCTCCAACGTCTATGTAAGGGGGTTGTTATCAAGGGGTATCAAACCAAACCTTGTCGTGCAGAGCTTTTAGTCAAAGATCCGGAACTGCCGCTGAGAGATCCGCCGATTAGAGAGCGCAAAAATATTCCGACAGCTTGGCTTAGAGTCACCCTTACAGAAGGGAAAAATCGACAGGTTCGACGTATGACTGCGGCGGTAGGATTTCCTACGTTGCGGTTAGTACGCGAGAGAATAGGAAAACTTGAACTTGGTGACCTTAAACCGGGGGAATGGAGAGAAGTGTCAGCGAAAGATATTCTTTAAGCTTCCGTGATTAGGTCTTTTGGCTAGGAGCTGTTGGGCGTCAACAGAGGTTATTACACAGAAAAATGGCGGGAAGTTTCCTTCCCGCCATTTAGGCTACCTCTCACAGGCTAGAGATAGTCTGTATTGGCTTAGATGATTGAAAGCGTGAGGGGGTTACTGTTCTGCTTCAATCATAGCTACGAAGATTTGCCGAATTTTATCTTCGCCTAAGCCATTTCGGTGCGATTCAGTATTCAGAATCGCGGAATTAGGAGATGTCAGGGTCATTGTGTGACCCGTTTGACCCATGGTTGAAACGGCATCTAGAGCAGTTGCCAATGCCCTGCTGCCGATGGTGCTCGCTGTCATGTTTTGCTGTGTCATGGGTCTCTCCTATTATGTTAGGAATTCTAGCTCGCAATAGACTTCCTAATCATAAGTATTGCAGGGAGTGTGCCAGTTTTAATAAATAAAACTTTAAACTGAATAACTTATTGAAAACAAATAAAATAATTTTTAATTTTGAGATGTGGTAACAGTGTTAAAAAAAGAATTTTATTAAAATAATGAGAGTTCCTGCGGGGGAGGGGTTCTTTAGGTGGTGTTTCTTGTTTGGGGAACGACTAGAGATTGTTGTGAACGTGAGGTATTCTGCGGGTTTAGGTGGAAAATATATAAAGAATACGATAAGCTTGATGAAAATACGTTGCAATATGCAACAATAAAATTGAATTTTATACGTAAATTGCATTGCAATTTGCGATATCGGAGAATCAGATTGGAAAATAGATTTATATACCACGTTTGTAAGAGTGAGGAATTTGATCAAGCATTGAAAGTTGGTTCTTATGAAGGATCATCTCAAGACAAATCCGATGGGTTTATACACTTTTCTTCTAAACTCCAAGTACGGGCGTCTACGGCAAAACATCGTGCCGGGCAAGATTGTTTAACTTTGCTCGAAGTCGATACGAACCTTCTGGGAGATGAATTGATTTGGGAGCCTTCCCGGGGTGACCAACTATTTCCTCATTTGTATGGTGTGTTGCCAATATCTTCTATAACGCGAACGGCCTCTTTGAGATTACGACAAGACGGAAGTCACAATTTTCCTGACTGGTTACGAGCAGATTAGGTGAAGTTAGCAGATTAGGTGAAGTTAGCAGATTAAGTGAAGTTAAATGAATAATGACTTTTGCTGCCCTCTATAAACTGGTTCAAAAGAGAGAGCTGTGTTAATTCCCCTGAAACCTGAATTTCAAACAGCCATTTAATTGGAGAGTACCGTGAATAGTTTTCGACTTGTCGGCCCTTTAATACGACTTCTCGACGCTGAAAAGGCTCATACTGTTACTTTGTGGTGCTTGAAAAAAGGATTAGTTCCTTCAAGAAAAGCAGTAGTTGATCCTGTGCTTAAAACACAAGTGTGGGGGCGAGAGTTTTCAAATCCGCTCGGTCTTGCCGCAGGCTTTGACAAAAATGCAGAAGTTGTAAGGCCAATGATTTCTCAGGGGTTTGGTTTTACAGAGGTCGGATCAATTACGCCGCGTGCCCAAGCCGGAAACCCAAAGCCGAGAATTTTTAGGCTGTCGGAAGACAAGGCAGTCATCAATCGCATGGGATTCAATAATGCGGGCGTAGAGGCAGCTGCAGAGAATCTCGAGGCATTAAGACAGTATCCACTTTCTGGGCTACTGGGCGTTAACCTTGGGAAAAATAAAGATACGGCTATTGCTCTCGATGATTATGAAATAGGCGCGAAGCAGCTTTGTCATTACGCCGATTATATGGTGATTAATGTTTCTTCTCCGAATACGCCAGGCTTACGGAGTTTACAGGATCGTAAAGAGCTAGAAATTCTTATAGTAGGAGTTCAGCGGGTTCTGAGAGAAGAGATGGGGGAGAAAGCTCTTCCGTTAGTTTTGAAGATTGCTCCCGATTTAACTAAAGAAGATAAAGAAGATATTGCTGCCGTGGCATTGGAGCTGGCGTTGGATGGTTTGACAATCACCAACACAACGATTGAGCGGCCTGATACTCTTAAGAGTAAGTATTGTTCGGAAACGGGTGGATTAAGTGGTGCCCCCTTATTCGACGCGTCGACGAAAGTTTTGTTCGACATGTATCGGTTAACAGAGGGCAAAATACCTTTGATCGGTGTCGGTGGTATTTCTAGCGGGGAGCAGGCATATAAAAAGATCAGAGCTGGAGCGTCGCTTATCCAATTATATTCAGCGTTAGTTTATTATGGTCCACCTCTTGTGACTGAAATACTGGAAGATCTCACGAAATTGATTAAGCATGACGGATATCAATCTGTATCGGAAGCAGTTGGGGCTGATCACTGAAGGTTAAGTCGCTTAAATGAAATGGGATGCGAGAGTGACAGATAAAACCTGACCACCTGTCATTTTTTATTGTGTTTTGGCATTGTGTTTTGAATTTTTTAGATGATTTCCATAACGGATTCCGGGGGACGTCCAAGGCGAACACCTTTGTCCGAGATAACGATTGGGCGTTCAATGAGGATTGGGTTCTCCACCATATGGATGCGTAATTGTTTATCGTCGATATCTTTGTTTGACAGTCCCAATTCTTTGTAGATTTTTTCGTTCTTTCGTAAGATATCTCGTGGAGTGAGCTTGAGTTGATCAAGGATGTTCATGAGCTCTTTCTCCGTGATCGGTGTCTTGATATAGTCGATTACAACAGGCTCTAACCCTTGATCTTTTAGTATCTGAAGTGTTTGGCGTGATTTGCTGCAACGGGGGTTGTGTAAAATTTTCAAGGTCATGCCGAGGCTCCTTACAAAGTACTTAATAATTCGAGTGTTTTAAGGAAAAAATGAAATTCGTTTATTTTTTCTCGCTGTTTGAGGGATTTGTTAATAGTCTCTCAAGGTGCATGTGTCATTGATTATTCCAAATACTTTAGCCGAGTGAAAACAAAAAATATGCCGCTTCTTCAGCATCTGTTCTTTATTACAATATACTGTAGCCTCGCCTTAATAGCCGTGTTGGTCGGTCCCAGTTATATACCTGATCTATCAACAAGTGGCGCCATGTTACTTGGCTTGTGGATATTTTTGGCAGGGGTCGTCTTGCATGAAATTATTACCCGCCGAAACAATGAAGAAGACGGTTTGGCTAAAATGGAAGCTTTGCACCACAATCAGGTTGTGCTTCGAGATCGAATTTCTTGGACACGTCGGGAAATTATGGGGATTTCAGAAGCGTTTGAGGCGGCCGGAAACTCCAGTAAACTCAGTGATGAACAAAACATAATAAATGATGCGCTTTCAGAGGTTAATCTGCTCAAGACATTGATGCCCCGGCTGACAGATCCTTTTCTGGGTTTGTTTGATGATGAGACGAATATCATTCAGCAAGAGGTGCAAAAAAAAGGACAAGGTCCGCATACTGCAACCGCGCCTAAAAGTGATTTTCTTGACGATTTTAGGAATGAAAGTACGCGCAAGAAACGTGATGCAAAGACCGAAGAGCTTCAAAAAGTATCGGTTCTGAGTGGTTTGGGTGAAACTGAAGTTCTCTCTATTGTCAGGCAATCGCTGCGTGATGACCGAATTGATATGTTCCTTCAGCCGGTTGTTACACTGCCTCAACGGAAAAGAAAATTTTACGAATGCTTCTCACGGCTTAGAACCTCGAATGGGCAGGTTATTGAGCCAGGTCAATACGTCACAATTGCAACTCGGGCAGGTTTGATCACAGCGATTGACAATATGCTGTTGTTTAGATGCGTTCAGATCATTCGCAAAATCCTGCGTTCTGGGGAAGATATTTCTTTCTTTGTAAATTTGTCTTCGCATACGTTGAAGGATCAGGATTTTTTCGATGATTTTGTTGAATTTATCAGGGGGAATATTGAGCTCGCGCCACATTTGATCATCGAAGTGGGGCAGAAAGAGTTTCTTGACCTAAAGGCGAGTGAGTTACTGAGCTTGGAGCGCTTGATGGGGTTGGGCTGTCGGTTGTCACTGGATCGTATGACATCTTTGGATATGGATCTGGAAGCTCTTGCTTCAGGACGGGTACGCTTTTTAAAGCTGGAAGGCTGGCTTTTTGCACAAGACCGGAATGAAACTCAAAAACTACTCGCGCAAATCAGAGGTTTACCTATTGAGTTGGTAATCGAAAAAATTGAGAGCGAAGAAGCGTTGGTTCAGGTCCTTGATCAAGACGTTGCCTACGGTCAGGGTTATCTCTTTGGGGAACCCCGGCCCGCAAAACCTTAGAGCTCCACTTCGTGCGGCTTTGTCTTTATTTTTTGATTATCATCGGATGAAGTTTTTAAGTGGAGACCTTAAAGGATCATTTGATTTTAGCCAAAGCTTTGCAAGCTCGTGTGCTTGTGGCAAAAGGCTCATCATTGTTTTTCTTAGGAGTTTTTCATGTCAGCAGCCATCCCTAAAACTATCCCCCTGCTTTCAGGTGTTTCAGAGATTGTCGATAATTACGACGGTTTTGTTATTGATCTTTGGGGGGTAATGCATGATGGCCTGGAAGCTTTTCCCGAAGCGGTAATTGCTCTTAAAAATCTCCGAGCTGCAGGAAAGCGTATTGTTATTCTTTCCAATGCGCCGCGGCGTGCTGAATCTGTTGCTGCACGCAATGAAGAGTTGGGAATTGCCCGTGATCTGGCCGATGCCGTACTTTCTTCTGGGGAGGTTACTTGGCGAAACTTGAAAGAGCGGACCCTGCCTTTTTATCAAGAACTTGGTCCAAAAGCTTACTTGATCGGACCGTCGCGTGATTTGGGAATGAAAGAGGGGTTGGATTTTCAATTTGTCGAACAAGTGGATGAGGCAGACTTTATTCTTTTGACGGGAATTTGGGACCCCCAAGATACCGTCGAACAATATGATTCTGTTCTCAAGCCCGCTCTGAAAAGAAACCTTCCGATGGTATGTGCCAACCCAGACTTAGAAGTGATTAGAGGTGGCAAGCGCGAGCTTTGTGCCGGATCTGTCGGTCATTATTACGAAGATATGGGGGGGAAAGTACAGTATCACGGTAAACCTTATCAGGATATCTATCGCGAATGTATGCAGTTGGTTGGGATTGAAGATGGTTCTCGTGTTCTTGCCGTAGGAGATTCATTGCGTACAGACATTGCTGGGGCGAATACAGCTGGTATTCATGGCCTTTTTATCGCCGGGGGAATACATTCCGAGGACTTGCACGGATTAAACGCGCCGACAGATATGATCAAGCTGGTGGGTTTGTGCCAACGTTATGAGCAATACCCTGTCGCTGCTATGCCAATTTTTAAATGGTAAGCAGTCGCAACGGATAATCGAGAGGCCCTATAATTTTCGGAGGGGCTTTACAGGTCGTTCACTGGGGACTGGTTTGTTTTTCTTGATTTTAGGGCACGTCCTGTCGCAGGTAAAACACTCATCATCACCATAAAATGACGTCGTTCGCGCAACTTTTCGTTCTCAGGATTTTCTTTGCTTGGGGCATCGGGTATTCGTCTTTACTTTCCTTTTGAAGCTTCGGTGATCAATATAAAGTACGAAAAGTACTTTTCCCTCAGAGAAAATACGCCCCATCTGCAATAATGTGCTTTCGGTTTTGGTGCTAACGCCGTTCAGCAGGGCATAGACTCACTCTCAAAACCAGTTTATATTGCGCTGCAATAATGACTCTGTGCGGGCGATATTGATCTTGTGCAGCAACAAAAATAAAAATGCTGGGGTTAAGTCCCTAAAGCAAGGAGAGCCGAAGATGTCTGACTTCCCTAAAAAGAATCTTTCCGACTGGGAAGGACTTGTCGAAAAGGAACTTCGTGGTAAATCGAGCAATAGCCTTAACTGGGAAACCCCCGAAGGTATAATTGTTAAACCGGTTTATACTGAGAAAGACCTTGAAAATCTTGATACAGTCGGGACGCTTCCGGGCTTTGCGCCTTTTTTGAGGGGCCCACGTGGATCCATGTACGCTGCACGTCCTTGGACGGTACGCCAGTATGCTGGGTTTTCCACCGCTGAAGAATCAAATGCTTTTTATCGGCGGAATCTTGCCGCAGGACAAAAGGGCTTATCTGTGGCTTTTGATCTTGCAACGCACCGTGGATATGATTCCGATCATCCGCGCGTAGTCGGTGATGTTGGTAAAGCCGGAGTTGCCATTGATTCTGTCGAGGATATGAAAATTTTGTTCGATGGCATTCCTTTGGACGAAATGTCGGTTTCCATGACCATGAACGGTGCGGTTCTCCCAATTCTTGCTGGATACATCGTTGCCGCAGAAGAGCAGGGCGTTAGCCCGGATAAATTAACGGGAACAATTCAAAATGATGTTCTCAAGGAATTTATGGTCCGCAATACCTATATTTTCCCGCCAACACCTTCCATGCGGATTGTATCAGATATTATTGCTTATACAGCTAAGAACATGCCGCGCTTTAATTCTATTTCGATATCCGGTTACCACATGCAAGAAGCCGGCTCGACATGCGTGCAGGAGTTGGCTTTTACAATTGCTGACGGGCTTGAGTACGTACGAACAGCGATTGAAAAAGGACTGGACGTTGACGCCTTTGCACCAAGGCTGAGCTTTTTCTTTGCTATTGGAATGAATTTCTTTATGGAGGCGTCGAAGCTTAGAGCTGCACGTTTTCTCTGGTCTCATTACATGAAGGAAATGTTCGATCCCAAGGACACCAAGTCTTTGATGTTGAGAACGCATTGTCAGACATCAGGCGTGTCTTTAACCGAGCAAGATCCCTATAACAACGTTATTCGCACTACAGTAGAAGCGATGGCAGCGGCGTTGGGTGGGACGCAGTCTCTCCATACCAATGCTTTGGATGAAGCGGTTGCTTTGCCAACAGAGTTTTCAGCGCGTATAGCACGTAACACCCAATTGATTTTGCAAGAAGAAACAGGAATTACCAAAGTGGTCGATCCACTTGCAGGCAGCTATTACGTAGAGAGCCTGACCGCAAGTCTGATTGAAGAGGCCCGTAAAATCATCGATGAAGTCGAAGAAATGGGTGGCATGACCAAAGCGGTTGAAACTGGAATGCCAAAGCTTCGGATCGAAGAATCTGCTGCTCGAAAGCAGGCCCGTATCGATCGTAAGGAAGAAGTCGTTGTCGGGGTGAATAAATATCGTTTGGAACAAGAAGACGATATGGAAACTCTTGATATTGACAACACGGTCGTTCGCGATAAGCAGCTGGAACGTTTGGCTAAAATTCGAAGCACGCGTGATAACGATGCTTGCCGACAGGCGCTTGATGATTTGACAGCTGCAGCGGAAGACGGGTCGGGAAATCTTTTGGAATTGGCTGTAAAGGCAACAAGGTTACGTGCCTCAGTTGGTGAAGTTTCTGATGCCTTGGAAAAGGTCTATGGACGTCACAGAGCTGTAAATAGGAGTATTTCGGGCGTGTATGGATCTGCTTACGAAGGGGATGACAACTTTGCCCAAATCCAAAGTGAAGTTGAATACTTTGCTAAAAAGGAAGGGCGTCGTCCGAGGATGCTTGTGGTTAAACTTGGTCAAGACGGTCACGATCGTGGCGCCAAAGTTATTGCGACAGCCTTTGCTGATATTGGTTTTGATGTCGATGTAGGGCCTTTGTTCCAAACGCCTGAAGAAGCGGCTCAGCAAGGCATTGAAAATGATGTTCATGTTATTGGTGTTTCTACCCAGGCTGCGGGGCATAAAACGTTGGTGCCTCAATTGATTGCTGAACTGAAGCGCGAGAAGGCGGATGATATTTTAGTCATCTGTGGGGGAGTTATTCCAGTGCAAGACTATGAAATGCTTAAAAAGGCGGGCGTTTCTGCGATTTATGGCCCAGGAAGTAATATTCCAGAAGCTGCACGTGAGATCATTGGTCTGTTGAATACATAACGCTGGTAAAAAAAATATCCGTTAAGAGCACTGATCTTGTTGGTCTTTCTTGGACTATAGGGTAATCGTGCCTTATCATCCCTGCCAGGCGATAAAAGATCGCGATTGAAATCAGGGAGTGAGGGATGTCAGGGCATACCTGGATCACGAGAATTTCTACACTGTTGGGAATTGCAGCGACAGCGGGATGGCTATGGGCTTGTTATCTTTATCTCAAGAACCAAGTCGGCCTTGAAACGCTGGTAAATATGCTGCCCCAAGAGCAGGGACAGATACTTTCGGGAATTGTTTTGCCGCTGTTTCTTGTTTGGGTGGTGCTGCTTTTTATTGTTCGAGGGGCAGGGTTGTCTCGTCAAACCAAACAGTTGCTCCTGAAAATGGAACGCCTTACCTATCCTGATGACGAAGAAAATACGCGGGTAAAGGATATTACACGTCAGTTGAAAGAGCAGGCTGAAAGCCTCAACAGTGCTTCAAGTGATGTGGAGCAACGTCTTAATGGTGTGATCAATGGGTTTAAAGAACAAACGAAACAGCTGACGGGAGCTGCAATCCGGGCGTCCTCTCAGGCAGAACAGATTCAAGAAACACTCGCGTCTCAGCAAAATTCTCTGGAAGAAATCCACACGTCTATTCATGGCAGTCTTGATACTGCGCGTGAAGCGGTGAAAGAACAGGTAACCGCGCTTGAAAATTCTGGCGTTCGAAGTGAAGTCATGGCCGAAGCTATCGGGAAAACACTTCGAGAATCCGTTGATGTGCTGGATGAAGCTGTTGAGCGGACGATTGGCCGAACCGAAGACGCATGTGAAATGCTCAAGCAACAAGCTGAAGATATGGCGGCGGCGGGTACAACAGCTGAAGTATGCAGCGAAACGATGAGAGAAAGCTTGAAAGAGGATCTTGAAACCTTAAAGCAGGTGCAAGATACCATTGAGGCCGAAGGTGAACGTTTCAAAGGCCTTATCAAGGATCGCATCGGTGATGTCGAAGAACTTCTTGCAGGTGCTAGTGGTAAAGTCTCTGAACTTGGCGTGCGGTTGTCTGGTGAAAATCAAGCCATGGAGCAGTTGGTAGCTGAGATCGGGTATAAAGCTGTTTCCTTGTCTGATGCTATGAGGAAAGATGCCGAAGAAGTTCGTGAACTTTTTGCGGATGTGGCCCTGCGCGCTGGAGAAATGACTGACCGGTTTAAAATTGAAGCTGGAGAGTTGGGTAAAAGTGGACAAACGGTTGCCGAAAACTTAACCCAGGTTACGAAGGATTTGGGGGAAGCTGTTTCTCTCGCTGGACGCGAAGAAGCTTCTCGGTTGACTGCGGCAACGGGACAGGCGCAAGAAACACTCATTGCGGCTGCGGAAAAAATTCGTCCTGGCATAGAAAGTCTTGAAGAATCGTCCGAGCGATTGAACGATCTTGCCGATGTGGTGATGGGTGGATTGAGTGAACACACCCGTGAAATAGGCCAAGTGAGTCAGGCAGCGCAAAAAAGCGTAGAAGAAACAACAAAAAGCCTCAAGGATCAAACTCGCTTGATGGAGTTAGCAGCCGATAAAGCTGTACGTCACACTACCGAAGTGGCCAAAGTCTTTCAGTTACAGACGCTGGCGCTCGCAGATGGGGCTAGTGCGGCAAATCAGGCGGTTCAAGATCTACGGCACGGGGTTCATGAAGAGCTTGATGCCTTTAAGGAGTTGTCAGGTGATTTTGAAAAGCTTCATGATGAAATTCGTAGCTCTTTAAATGCACGTACCGATGCGTTGACAAAAGTATCGGAAGAATCGCGACAAACTGCGGAATCCTTGAGCAAGGAAGTTGAGGGACAAAGAGAAAAATTGATGAAGTTGGCCGATGAAGCCCTTGCGCAAGTGGAGAAGATAAGCGGACGCGCTGAAACGGCAGCATCTGGTTTGGAAGGCGTAGCGAGTACAGCGCTTGAACGTGCTGAGGCGCTGACAGAGACCTTACGTAAAGATATCGACAATGTGTCTTTAATGAATGAGAAAGTATCAACACTGGCGGAAACTTTTGGGCAGCAAACCAGAGATTTGATCCATGCTTCTGAAGAGGCAACTCGTCAGGCTTTGGTTCTTCGGGAAGATAAATCTTCGAATAAACGAGATGCCTTCTTACGGGGAGCAACAATCTTAATTGATGACCTTAATTCTTCTGCGATTGATCTTAATAAAATTTTGGACGCAGACTTACCTGAAGAATATTGGAAACGATACCACAAGGGGGATCGTTCAATTTTTGCCCGATCTATTCTTAAGAAAAAAGATCTTTATGATACGCGCGAGGTAAAACGCTATTTCGAGACCAATCAAGCTTTCCGTAATCAAGTGAATCGTTATTTGGATCAATTTGATAATCTTATGTCTCAAGCCCGGGAATGCGACAGCGAAGACGTTCTTGCTGCAACATTTATGACGGCCGATGTTGGTAAACTATATATCTTGTTTTCAAGATCTCTTGGCCGAATGGAGTAATCTAGATGCGTCGAATGCGTGAAGCCACCACAAAATCAGAGAGCGAGTCGAGCCAGCTTGATACGCTGAAAACACTTCTTCCTTATTTTTGGCCAGCGGATAGGTTTGATCTCAAGGTTCGAATTATTGTTTGTTTTGGGCTCCTTGTCCTTGCCAAGATGACGAATGTGTCTGTGCCCTATATCCTAAGAGGTGCTGTAGATGCTTTGAGTATTGATGAGCCCGGATTGTTGGTGGTTCCTTTGGGGATGCTGGTCGCTTATGGCCTAGCCAGGATAGGGGCTATCGCCTTCGATAATATTCGCGAGGGGATTTTTGCTAAAGTAGTACAAAATGCTATTCGTCGTGTGGCGTTGGTGACATTTCGTCACTTACACTCTTTGTCTCTCCGGTTTCATATTGAACGAAGAACTGGTGGCGTAACCCGGGCAATTGATCGTGGTACCAAGGGTATTGAGTTTATGCTCACGTTTTTGATGTTCAACGTGATCCCAACTCTCCTTGAAATTACTGTGGTTTGTATTTTGTTATGGGTATTGTTTGACTGGCGTTTTGCTGTTGTTCCGCTGTTGACGATTCTTGCTTACATATATTTAACGCTCCGCATCACCGAGTGGCGGATAACGTTGCGTCGGGATATGAATGCTGCAGATAATGATGCCAATACCAAAGCCGTAGATAGCTTGTTGAACTTTGAAACCGTAAAGTATTTCGGTAATGAAGAGCATGAAGCTCAACGTTATGATAAAGGTTTGTCTGCTTATGAAGATGCAGCTATTCGCAGCCGGACCAGCCTTTCCAGTTTAAATATTATCCAGTCTACCGTGATTTCCCTTGGGGCAAGCCTCATGATGGTTATGTCTGCTTATGGCGTTGTCTCCGGGGCGATGACTGTGGGTGATTTCGTGATGGTTAATGCGTATTTATTACAGCTTGCCATGCCGCTTAATTTTCTTGGGTTTGTTTATCGTGAAATTCGCCAAGCCTTGATTGATATGCATACGATGTTTGAACTTTTGCATAAAGATCTTGAGATCAAGGATGTTTCGAATGCTTCTGAGCTACAAGTCAACGGCGGAGAAATTCGTTTTGAGGACTGTACCTTTGGCTACGATGAGCGCCGTCCTATTCTTAAGGGGGTGAGCTTTACAGTACCTGCGGGTAAAAAACTCGCCATTGTTGGCTCTAGCGGTGCTGGAAAATCAACGATTAGTAGATTGTTGTTTCGTTTCTATGATTTGGACTCTGGAAAAATAACGATCGACGATCATGACATATCGCAGGTACAGCAGGCTTCATTACGTCAAGCGATCGGTATTGTGCCACAAGATACTGTGCTTTTTAACGATACTATCTTTTACAACATTGCCTATGGTCGTCCTTCAGCGTCGCGTGAAGAGGTGGAAGCCGCGGCTAAGTTGGCGAAGATTCATGATTTTGTGATGTCACTGCCTGATGGATACGATTCTACGGTAGGTGAACGCGGATTAAAGTTATCCGGGGGGGAGAAGCAACGTGTCGCGATTGCCCGTACCGTGCTTAAAAATCCCGCTATAATGCTGTTCGATGAGGCTACATCGGCCTTGGACAGTAAGACGGAGCAGGATATTCAAGCCAGTCTTAACGATGTTTCTAAAGATAGAACCACTCTTGTGATTGCGCACAGACTGTCCACTGTCGTTGATGCGGACGAGATTATCGTTTTAGAGCAAGGACAGATCGCCGAACGCGGTACTCACAACGGACTGCTAAAGAAAAGTGGTCTCTATGCTGAAATGTGGCGTCGTCAGTTGGAAGTGGCTCAGAAGGTGGCTGAGGTTGAAAAGGCAGCTGAAGGCGAAGAGATTGTTGCTCAGAAAGAGCCGGGTCAATAAATTCTCCCTGAGTTTAAATTCTGGGCGCGATCAAGATGGGTATAACAAAATCAGGCATGTCAAAGACAGATATGATAAAAGGTAATTCTAAAATCGTAAGCTTGGCTGAGGGAATAGCAAAGAGTGACAGACGTTCTTTGGCGCGAGCGATTACTCTTATAGAATCTACACGGCTGGACCATAGAGAAGACGCCGATACGCTTTTGGAGAAAATACTGCCCCAAAGCGGTAATTCCATTAGAATTGGCATTTCAGGTGTTCCTGGTGTTGGCAAATCGACTTTTATTGAGTCCTTTGGCATGTATTTGATTTCGCAAGGGCATCGGGTTGCTGTTTTGGCAATTGATCCATCTTCTCAGCGGACAGGGGGATCAATCCTTGGCGATAAAACCCGCATGGAGCTTTTGTCCCGCCAAGAGGCTGCCTTCATTCGCCCTTCTCCTGCAAGCGGAACCCTTGGTGGTGTTGCGCGTCGTACCCGTGAAGCGATGTTGTTATGCGAAGCTGCAGGGTTTGACGTGATCCTGGTTGAGACAGTTGGTGTTGGTCAATCTGAAACGGCTGTCTCTGAAATGGTTGATATGTTCTTGTTACTCTTGTTGCCAAGTGGGGGCGATGAACTTCAGGGGATTAAAAAGGGCATCATGGAATTGGCGGACATGATCGTCGTCAATAAGGCCGATGGGGATCTTAAGCCTGCAGCTAACAGAGCGGCGGGAGAATACCATGCTGCTCTTGGTTTGATGCGTCCATCTAGTCCCAATTGGAAGCCGACAGTCAGAAAATGTTCGGCATTACATGACGAGGGCATACAAGAAATATGGGATGTAATTAAGGAATTCCGAACCAAGTTATGGGCTAGCCATGAAATACAAGATAAACGTGTCAGGCAGTCCGTTTCATGGATGTGGGGCGAGATAAGAGAATCTCTTCTGGTTGCTTTTTGTGATAAACCAGAAATTCAATCAGCCTTGAATGAAATGGAATCCGAAGTAACGCAGGGCCGTTTAGCTCCGGCGACAGCTGCAAGGAAGTTATTGAAGCTTTTTTCTAACGCTTAATCATAAGATAACAGCACTGATATAATGAGATTCGTCCTGAATTTATTTGAATTTATGCGAATCTTGATGAATCTTTCTGAGAATCGTCCTTTTGCCTTGACCACTAGGCCCCTGTGCCCTAAAACTCGCGCCGAGCCGGAATACTGGCATAAGATTTTTATTATTCATTGAGATTACAGGATTAGAACCATGGCACGCCGTTGTGACTTTACTGGTAAAGAAGTACAGACTGGCAACAATGTGAGCCACGCCAAGAATAGAACTCGGCGTCGGTTCCTGCCAAATCTTCAAAAGGCTTCAATGTTGAGCGATGTTCTTGGTCAAGTTGTTCAGTTTCGACTGACTACGGCAGCCATTCGCACCATTGAAAAGCGTGGTGGTCTTGACGCATTCTTGATGTCAACTCCAGCAACTTCATTGGGCAAAAAAGCTCGTGAAATGAAAAAGCGCGTTCAAAATGCTTTGGTTGCTAAAGCAGCTGAATAAGCCGATCTATTCTTAGAACAGCCCGTTGTGCGTAAGCCGACGGGCTTTCTTTGTTTTAGATAAGTAACTGAAAACTCTTTATCGATCTCGAACATCAGTAATAGAGTATCCTGCGTAAAGCTCAAATTGTCATCAGATAAGAGGTAAATAAATGTCTCTCCATTCGGTCCTAAGCGACTGCTGATGCCCTCCATGTTATCTACGGCGTATTGATCTTCAAAAGTTGCTAAGACGTATCCCTCCATGGTTTTGTCTGGTTGGATTTGTTCTGCTGGAAAAAATCTTAGACTTGCTTTAAACCCTTCCAGTAATGAAAAACTTCTCTCAAGTAAAAGAATATCGCCTTTGGGGGTTACGCTTAATCCTGTCGGGAGAAAGTCGCCGTTTGACTTTAGATATATCGAACTCCAGCTAAATTGATCCCAGATGAAAGCTTGTATCAATTTATCCTGTGCTTCAGGACGTGGATTTTTGGATTGATCTTGAAGGGAGGTAACGTGTTCGGGGATCGCGAGCAAACATCCTCCGGGGAGCCATGTTAAGGCTTCGATACCTTTGTTTTTAGATGTATTTAGGAAGGCATCAGGAAAGGGGATGGGTTCAGCATCTGAAGATAAGGAGTTCGCGTATTTTAAAATCCTGTGGCGACGTTCAAAGCTGACATAAATGGCACCATCATCGGCGATGGCAATTGATTCGCTGTCTCTATCTTTCTTACGGGTAAGTGCTGTTCCGCCTGTACCTTTCAGGGAGGATAGTTGTCCATGAGATAGAGAAAGCAGATCTCCGTCTTGATCATAACCAAGGCGTCCTTTGAACCAGAGCCCTTTATCCGTTATGGCTAAAACATCTTTTCCATCCGGAGATATTTCCAATCCAGATAAACCGCCGAACCGTTGATGGGGGGAGGAAATTTTTAAGCCGCCGCGCCAGATAAGGTTTCCATGTTTCGTTTTTGACTCATTAGTTTTTGAAAACGAAACCGCTTCGATAGTTAAAGGAATTTGGACCGTCTGTAGTACGGAAAAATTACGATCTTGATAGGCGATAAAAATTGTGATCAAGCCAGCTATGAATGCTGTTATGTAGAGGGCTCTAAAAATCATATTTATCCCTGTTAACGTGCTTTAAGTCTTACACTCAAACGTTAAGCATTCTTTATGATCTTCAGATGAATTACCTGTGACTATTATAAGGCAGTCGATGTGTTGGGGAATTGTTTCAGTTCAACAGTGCTCTCGTATAATATTTTTTAAAATTGTCTATAACGATGTTGTGAAAATAGCCAAGGTGCTGTGTGGTTCGTGAATTTTAGTAACTTTGCAGTTAAAAGTCTTGGAAAGAATCTCGGTATCCATAACTACTTTTGTTGGTCCAACGTTGACGAGGGAACCATTTGAAATAATGGCGATATCATCACAATAGAGTGCAGCTTGATTGAGGTCGTGAAGAATTGCCAGTGTTGCAGTGTTGTGTTTGTTACACTGTTGCCGTGCGGCTTTTAATACGGCGTGCTGATGCGCGATATCCAGCCCTGCGGTTGGTTCGTCTAATAAGAGGTACTTGGCTTCTTGGTCCTCAGCCCGCCCCATTGTTTGAGCCAGAGCACGGGCTAATTGAACCCGTTGTTTTTCTCCACCAGAAAGAACGGAGTAGGATCTTTCTGCCAAATGTCGAACATCGGAAAGTGCCATTGCTTTCTCTATGGCCTTTTGGTTTGCAAAAGGGGTACATAGGCTTTCGTATGGCCACCGTCCCATTGCCACTACGGCTCTTGCTGAGAATGGAAATGCCAATTGCGAAGCTTGAGGCATGACGGCACGGCGTTTTGCTAAAGCATCTTCTTTGAATCTTTTGAGTGGAATTTGATCAAGTTCCACTGATCCATGGGTTGGAGACATTTCTCCAGACAGGATCTTTAGAAGGGTTGATTTTCCGGCACCATTTGGTCCCAGAATACCTAGAAACCTACCGGGTTTAAGTTCCAAATTTATATCTTGGAGTAAGAGGCTTTGCCCGATACGAACGCTTATAGAATTGGCTTTTAGGGTCACAGGTGTCGCCTTTTGAATTCACGAAAAAGAAGGACAAAGAAAAAGGGTCCGCCGATAAAGCTGGTAACCAGGCCAATGGGCAGCTCTGCAGGCAAAACTATAATGCGTGCGATGGTGTCGGCGATCAGGATGAGTAAGGCCCCAATTAAGGCGGAGGCGGGAAGAACAAAACGGTTGTCGGCTCCTCCGATTAAGCGGGCCAGATGTGGCGCGATCAGTCCAATAAAGCCGATCATCCCTGCAGCTGCAACGGCGGCGCCAGTGGCACAGGCTGCGGCCAAGGCGGCTTGTCGTTTTATGCTTTCTGTACGAATGCCGAGATGCTTGGCTTCGGTTTCTCCTAGAAGAAAAAGATTCAAAGGGCTAGCAAGGCGTAGTAAAAATATGACTGAGAATATCATGATCGCGATTGAAGGCCAGGCTGCCTTTCCGGCCCCGGATAGGCTTCCCATGCTCCAGAATGTCAAAGATCTTAGTTCTGTGTCGTCGGCAAGATAGGTCAGCAGACCAATAATTGATCCTACAATTGCAGTTACGGCAATGCCCATGAGTAGCATCATTGACACATCGGTTGATCCCCTTCTGCTCGCCAGTTGGTAGATCAAAATTGTGATCGAAAGGCTGCCGATGAAAGCGGCAATTGGTAGGGCAAAGTTTTTTGTAAGATCAAGGAAAGGTGCAAAAAAAGTATCTCCGAGTACAATAATACTGACGACGGCGAGCGCTGCACCGGAAGACACGCCAATAAGTCCCGGATCAGCCAAGGGGTTTCTGAACAGGCTTTGGAGCACACCACCTGAAAGAGCCAGTGACATACCAATGACAAGACCAAGAGCGGTGCGCGGCAGCCTTACCGCTTCAAGGATGAGGATCTCTTGTGGCTCTAAGGTCGATTGATTAAGGCCAAGATAAGAAAAAAAGTGCTCGATACTTGAGGCGATCGAAATTGAGACACCCCCCACCCCAAGGGAAAGAAAAACGGCCCCCAAGAGCGCGACGGCTAAGAGCGGTAATATCCATATCGCAGCACGACCCTCGCGCTTTTTCCGAAATAATCGGGGTATTGAAATAGAGTATGACATGGGGGGTGATTTCTCTTGAGGAGGAATATAGGTTAAAGCGCTGGCTTGAGAAGCTCTGCGGTTAGTTCTTGTATTGCTTTTGGGGTTCGAGGACCAAGTCCGAGGAGAAGTGTACCGTCAATAGTCAAAATTCGGCTCTCCTTCACGGCATTGAGCTGTCCAAGAACAGGATCGGATTGTAGCTGGGATATACCCCCCGCCTGATCCAATGTTCGTTGAGAAAGTAAG
The DNA here is from genome assembly GCF_042682825.1 of Kiloniella antarctica. Classification (NCBI taxonomy): domain Bacteria; kingdom Pseudomonadati; phylum Pseudomonadota; class Alphaproteobacteria; order Rhodospirillales; family Kiloniellaceae; genus Kiloniella; species Kiloniella antarctica. The sequence goes on along the minus strand of NZ_JBHUII010000008.1, from coordinate 65,714 downwards.
ACGTAATCGGGAGAGTGAGAAATCATGTACTCGGTTGAAAGGGGTTTGAAGCCCTTTAAATCTGCTGCGGAATTTATTGCACCGGTGTAACGGATGATGGTGTCTATTGCGGTGTCTTTGCCCGCTGTCATCAAGTTACCATGTCCGGTGTTTAACAAAAAGAGTACCGAGGGACGCACGGTTCTCGTTTCTGCCGATTTGAGTTGTTCTTCCAATTGTTCTTTAACTTCAGTACCGAGTTTGGAGTTGGAGCTTGAAGGATTAAAGAGGATCGAAATAAGGTTGATGCCTTGTTCAATTCGCTCTGGGTTTACGAGCTCAGGAATGAGTGTCACCTGTACGCCAGTATTTTTGATGGCTTCTAAAACATGTGTCGGTCCAGATCCTTCTAGGGCGATAATATGATCAGGTCCAAGGCTGAGCAAGCCTTCGACAGAGAGCTGACGCATGTACCCAACCTTGGGGAGGGTAAAGGTTTGTTGCGGAAATTTACTGGTTGTATCCGTCGCTATGACTTTAGCGCCTTCACCCAAAGCAAAGACAATTTCGGTCACGGGGCCGCCGATGGTGATGATTTTTTTGGGAGAAATATCGTCGCCAAAGGATGGAGAACTTATTGAGAAGAGGAGAGTGCAGGCAAAGAACCGCACAATGATTTTGTAAAATAGATTTAGCATCTCAGGGTTCCAGGAGTATTTCTGCGGCTGTACGTCCTTGGGTCTCGAGGAAAGACAGGACTTGAACCAAGTTTTCAATAGAGGCGGATTTATCACCAGCAATAACGACAGATTGATCTGGGGCTTGCTGAAGAGTTGATTGTAAAGCCGGGCGCATGTCTTGCCACTTTAAGAAAGCACGGCCATCCAACTCCCAAACGGACGCGCCATCGTATTCTGGATCTCGGAGTGTGATGGTGATTGCATCGCTGGAGGCTTGCTCCAAAACCGTTTCCTGCGGTTGGGGCAGGTCGACTTCGATGGAGAAGTTTGCACTGTTGGCTGTGAGGATTAAAAACACCAACAAGATAAAAAGCACATCCAGCATTGGCGTTAGGTCTGGCATAATGCTGTCGCCCTCAGAGGTTTGGTCTGTTGATAGCTCTATCATGCTTGTGATTACGCTTTTGGAGTTTTTGTGTTGGATATGGCCAGGGATAAACGGCTCAGAGCTACGCTTAGGCTCTCAATGTGCCGATCTGCTAAAATTCGAAAGCCATGTGCACCCAATAAGGTTGGCAGGGCAATTGAAAGGCCAACAGCAGTGGTGAGCATCGCCTGGGAAATACCTTCAGCCAGCATGGCGGGGTGGATGGGACCGTCTTGGACTGCAATTACCTGAAAGGCATTGATCATACCAAGGACGGTGCCCAAAAGCCCAAGAAGAGGGCTAATCACGGCAATCAACATCATAAAACGTAAGCCGTACTTGAGTTTAGTGGCGTAGGTACGAAGCCAGATTTTTAAAGTTTCATCACGTTGGGCTGCAGGCGCTTCATAGGTGTCCAGTGCCAGTGTGACTGGACGGCTGAGATTACCTTTTCTCTTTGCGATCTTCTCCAGATATCCTTTATCGACACTATGAAATTCTTCTGTTGTTCCGGTGCGGATACGGGCAAAGAACAATGTTCTCTCGATCAAGAGAATAACGGCGATAAAGGAGAAGATAAGCAAGGGCCAGCCCACTGGCCCAAGCTTATGAAACAAGTCGGGAAAAGTCATTCCGCCGCCTCAGAGGTGGATTGATGGCGGTTTAGGTTCTCGAGAAGGTTTGCCCAATCGGGGTTTTCCGGATTTCTTATCTCGCGCTCGCCACAAAGCAGAGCAAAAGAGGTGTTCTCCTTATCGAAGAGCTCCAATGTTGTGATCACACCATCTTTGGTTGGTTTGCGGACCAACCAAGCTTCGGCAATATGATCTTCGCGCAGGTGCAGGTTAAACTTAGGGTCCAAAATGTTAATCCAGGGTCCCATGTCTTTGAGGCTTTCAATAACCCCGGTATGGATTTGGATACAGCCCTTGTTCCCTACAAACACCATGATGGAGATTTTCTCTCTTGCTGAATGCTCAAGCACTTCGCGTAAAGCCGACAGCGACAGCTTCTCAGCGTAATCCGGACCAATAAGTCGAAAAGCCTGATGGCGATCACAGTCATGCTTTTTTAAAAGAGCGTGAAACTGATGAACATCTTTCATCTTTGCCCAGTTATCACGCAGGGAGGCGATATTAATTTCATCGTCCGGTGTTGGCGTGATGGGGGCCTGTTTTTCGACAACAGTGATATCTGGTGTGATGTCATCGGATTTGTACTTGGCGACCAACTCATCATAGGCGGTGGCGTCAGAATTTTCAGTCAGGAAAATTTTGTGGATGGCTGTGCCTTCATCGTCAAAAAATTGAAGACTCTGGCGGATACCCTTTGTGGTTTCAGTTTTCACAGCGAAGCCATAAACCCATCTGTTTAAAAACAGGCGTAGATCAATATCTCTGTTTAGAACAAGCCCCATGGGGCCTCTTACGCTGATATTACCGAATATTCCGACCTTTTCGTGCACAACATGATCATTTCTTGTGAGGATCTTCACTTCACCCAATTGATCCAGTTCAGCAATTATGGACCCCCAACTGTTTTTAAGATGGGTCACATTTTCTCCACACCCAGCACCGACAAGTTCGGCTTCGCTCGTTCCAAGGTTGATTGCTAAATCACGAGCGTATTGCCGTTCTTTCCCGGAACTCAGGGCCTGCCAGGCATCTTTTAAATTACTGTAATTTGAGTTTTGTTGATTCTGCATTTGAAGTTTCCTGAAACAAAAGTCGATGATATGGCTGCTAACGGATGGCAAAATTTATTGGAAATTCTACCCAAGAAGCGGTTTTTATTCCGGCTTGTTTAGCGGGAGTGAATTGCCACGCCCACATGGCTTTCTCGGCTGCTTTGTCGAGTAATTTATGACCCGAGGATTGCCAGATAACGATGTCCTCAACCAAGCCTTGTTCATCCACGCGTGCTCTTAAAATGACTTGTCCTTGAAGCCGTTTATTCTTCGCTCTTTTTGGATATCTCGGTGGTGCTGGTGGTTTTGAAAAAGCAGGTTCGGTGATGAGAGGAAGATCTTTAAACGTTGGCGATTCCAAAGCAGAATGATCAGAGGTGGTTTTTGTGATGTTATTGGTACTGGATGTCGGTTGTGATTTTGCACTGTCTGATATGGGTGACAGTGATTTTTCAACGGACATGTTTGTTAGAGCAGGAGGGTTTGATATCTCTCTTACCTGAGGGGCTGCGACTTTGACGGTGGGTAATGAATGCTTGGGGTCAGTTTTTTTTTGCTTTGCTGGCTGCAGCGGCTCTTTTTTCCGCAAGGAAGCTTTTGCGTTCTGTTTGAAAACGGAAGCGCGAGGCTTTCTTTTGGGCCTTACTTTAATGAGTTCCTTTTTAGGCACTAAGGCCTCTACTGGACTCTGCACCACATTTTCTGTGATAGGTTTTGTAGGTCTTGGCTGCGGCGACATAGTAGCTTGAATTGGAGTAGGTTGTTTCGTTTCAATCTGTTCCGGCGCAGAAGCAACTGGCTGAGGACGGTTTACTTCTGACACAGGATGAGTTTTTATTCTCGTAGCTAAGGCAACAGTAAGTCTTTGAGGAGAAGGGGTGTTCGCAAAAACAGGGGGCAGGATCTGGTCAGCCCAAAACCAGCATACTGTGTGCAATGTTATTGCTATCAGTAAGCTACTTGACCACCTAATCGCTGTTGTCCCCTGCATGTCTTCGCCCTAAAATTTCAAACTGGCGGTAACTTTGAAGTTACGTCCGGGTTCATCCAGAACTGCAGCACCGCGACGGTAATTGGTATCTAATATATTATCGATCCCGGCATTGAGTTTGAGACCTGGTACATAATCATTGGCATCCCATGATCCAAAAACATCAAAGGTCGCATAGCCATCGATTTCATCTTCGCCATCTGGAACTCGGTTCTGACCGCGAACAAATATACTTCTGCCGCCAACATCCAATCCTATATCAGTGAAATGGTAACCAAGAGAAAGCGATGCTTTATCACCTGCGATGCCGGAAAGTGGCTCGTTGGTATCTGTATTTTTCCCGCGGATACGTGCTGCTGTTACAGATCCAAAAATGGTCTTGGTATCGTAGTGAACTTCTGCTTCAAAACCTTGAATACGGGCTTTTGTGACATTGCTGCTTGTTGTTGTTCCTGCATTAACATCAACATCAAGACCAATGAAGTCGTCGACGTTGTTGCGGAAGTATGAGACTTTAGCGCGCAGAGCGTCATCTTCAGAAAAAAGTCCATCGTGTTTGAAATTGGTGCCGAATTCCCAGGTTTTAGCTGTTTCGGGTTTCAGGTTTGGATTGGCGATAAAAAAGTTGTTTGGGATTGGGCCGCCTCCAGGAAAATGAAGGCCTGTTGCGTAACTTTCAGATAGAGATGGAGCTCTGAATGCCTCTGCGTAGCTAACATAAGGCTGTAAAAATGGTAGAACGCGATAACTTGCTGCAAAACGTGGCGATGTAGAGGTTTCCTCTAAATCATTTTGTCCATCGGCTTCCAAAGAATATGAATCATAACGAAGGCCAGCAGTAAGCTCGAGGTCATTAAATAAGGTGAGAGTATTGTCGATATAAATACCATAAATGTTTCTTTCCGCATCGGGGTAACCACCAATGGTAACTCCATCGCGTTCGCCTTCTTGAGTGTCCCGGAAAATTTCTCCCCCCAAGGTCAAGGCTAATTTAGCATTGTCGTGAAACTCAAAACGAGAAGTGTTAAATGCTTCAAGTCCAAGAGTTTCAAGGGTGCGTTCGTCGTGACGCCCATCTGAAATTCTAACTTCGTCTATGTCCGTGAGGTCGTAATAGGTTTTTATGGACGAATCAAACCATGTGTTTTCTGGGTTCTCATATGTGTAATCGAGAACGATGCTGTTTTCTTTGCTTTCACGCTCGACAATAGAACTCGTACTCAGGCCATCGGGCGTGGCAGGAAGATTATGATCGTCATTATAAACGCGATACGATAAATTCAATCTGTGAAAATCAGCGATATCAATACCGCCTTTGATCAAACCTGATACAAGATTGTCATCTGTATAAGCTCTTTTCTTTCCATCGCCGGCGTCATAATCATCAGTTTTGCGCCGGGTAATGCTGGCCATAAGATCGATGTTCTCAAGAGGGCGCGCATAACCTGTCAGGTTACCGTGAACGCCATTATCAACGGAACTAAAACCGGTTGAAATTTGAGCGCCGTATTTTTCACCTTCCTGAAGAAAGTCATCAGCACTTTTGGTTTCAAAAGCAACGACACCGCCGAGAGCACCAGTTCCATGAATAGTAGAAGAGGGACCCCTGAGAACTTCAACTTGTTTGAGGATTGCAGGATCAATGAAAAGACCACCTTTATGCCCAACATTAAAATTGTGACGTGCGCCATCAATACGCGTGACAACACGCTGACCGCCCAAACCCCGAATTGAAGGGGTCATAACTGTGTTACGAGTGCCGCCTTCTAGTTCTACACCCGGTAGATCCTTGAGGAGATCATGTACGGTTTTGGCTTGGCGCCGCTCAATCTCTTCTTCGGTTACGATTGAGATTGAAGCAGGGGCATCAATTGCAAGTTTTTCATCATGGGATGCTGTGACTGAAATGGTATCGAAGCGAAAGACAGGCGCCTTGGGATCTGTATTTTCCGCACTAATATTAGCTGGAGGCGTGGCTTCTTGCGCCTGTAGAGGGGTCGTGGTTAGGAAGGCTGCGACCCCCGTTGCGAGGAAGCTTTTGAATGTACTGTATTGCATGGATCATGCACCTTGTCTTTGAACCGAACCTGTGAATGTTGATGTAACATTGCTGGCTGGCTGGCTGAGTGCCTTAAGGCAAGGTGGCGAGCTGGCTGGCTTCCTGCCCCCCAACTAAAGAAAGGGAGGGAAGGAGACTTACTTTGTTAAAATAAGCTTTTCGTTTGATGTAATGCGTAACCGGTAATCATTACCCTGATATTCAATCACAATTTCTCGAGCGCTCTGCATAAGGGCTTGTGCAGAAATACGTGGAATCTGAGATTGCGTGTCCTGACTTGTGGAGTCAGGATGAATATTGGAGGACATAATTATTTGCCGATACTGAAAATCATTCGCAACGAATAATCTGATAATTGATTAATGTCAATAGTTATGCGAACGATTCTCAACAATAAATAAGTGCAAAAAGCTTAGATCCCGGGATTTAAGGCTAAATTCAACATGGAAGAGACATATTTGTGTGAGGATAGAGCCGCGTAATTAACGGCCCATTATATCCTTCTTACGTGGCGTTTCAGCAAAAAGCTCTGCGAGTTTTTCCATCATAATTCCACCAAGTTGTTCGGCATCACTGATAGTGACCGCGCGTTTATAGTAGCGGGTAACATCGTGACCAATACCAATGGCAAGTAGTTCAACTGGGGACCGTTTTTCTATGTGTTCAATTGCGTCGCGAAGGTGGTCTTCTAGATAACTACCACTATTTACAGATAGTGTTGAATCATCGACAGGGGCCCCATCTGAAATCACCATCAATATCCGGCGGTGCTCAGTTCTGGCCATCAAGCGATTGTGAGCCCATAACAAGGCTTCTCCGTCGATATTTTCTTTCAAGATTCCTTCGCGCAGCATCAAACCTAGATTTTTTCTGGCCCGACGCATGGGAGCGTCGGCCTTTTTGTAGATAATGTGGCGTAAGTCATTCAGGCGACCAGGATTGGCTGGCTTATTTTGTTCGATCCATTTCTCACGGGATTGGCCGCCTTTCCACATTTTTGTCGTAAAGCCAAGTATTTCAACCTTAACCCCACAACGCTCTAACGTTCTTGCAAGGATGTCCGCACTCATAGCGGCAATGGTGATAGGGCGACCGCGCATGGAACCCGAATTATCAATAAGTAAAGACACTACAGTGTCCTTAAAGTCGGTATCGCTTTCTTGCTTAAAGCTCAGAGAATGCAGAGGGTTGGTGACTACACGGGTAAGGCGCGCGGTATCAAGCAGGCCTTCTTCCAGGTTGAACTCCCAGTTTCTGGTCTGTTGGGCCATCAGGCGGCGCTGTAGTCGGTTGGCAAGTTTTGAAATGACACCTTGCATGTGAGAAAGTTGTTTATCGAGAAGTTCTCGCAGGCGTGATAACTCTTCATCCTCACAAAGGTCTTGGGCTTCTATGGTTTCATCGAAGTGGTTCGTAAATGTTTTGTAGCCGTGGATTGCATTGAAATTATGATTTGGATCAAATTCGGGAGATTGGTCGGGAGATCCTGCTGAATCCTGTCCTTGGCCCTCCATCTGTTGACCTTCACTGTCTCCACCGTCATCGGGAGCACCTTCTGCTTCTCCTTGGTCACTGCTTTCAGCTTCCATAGGGGCAGACTTTTCCGACGTTTGCTGTTGATCCTGATCATCAGCATTATCGTCTTGCTGATCCTGATCGTCTTGCTCTTCTGTTTCCGCCTCTTCACTATCTTCAAGTTCAAAATCGAGTTGACCAAGAAGATCCTGTAAGGTTTTCGCAAATTCAGTTTGATCGGCAATATGATCACCGAGAGAATTCAGTGTATCAAAAATTTCAGAGCTAAGATTTGGACGCCATATTTGTGCAATTTGAGAAGCCGTTTTCTCTGCGGCCCGGCCGGTCAAGGCTTCTCTTGCAAGAACAGCCATGGCCTCGCTTAAGGGGATGTCTTCTGACGTAACTGCGTTGTTGTAGCCAAGTTGCGAAAGATTTTCCTCGTGCAGAGCTTCAAGATTTTGGGCAACGCCTTCCATTCTGCGCATGCCCAGAGCTTCGCAACGGGCTTGTTCAACAGAATCAAAAATGGCCGCTGCTTGGATGTCTAACGGTTTTAATTTTTGATGTGACTTGGCATCATGATAACGCAGGCGTAAGGCCGTAGAATCAGCTTGCCCACGGATGCGTTGAACATCCTGGGCGGGGAGATCCTTTGCTGGCGTGGGCAGTCGTAGCTCTTCTCCGTGTAAACCTCGGCCATTGGCGGAGAAGACAACGTTTAGCTCGCTGTCTTTTGCCATTGCCCGAGCCGTTGAAGAAGTAGCTCGTTTGAACTGCTCTAGAGGTGTTTCAGCCTTACTCATACGTGTTACTTACCGTCTTCTTACTTAATCAAGCCTGGATTGTTGGCTTTGCCGCACCGTCCGCCAATTCACGCCCAAAACAACGTTGGAAATATTCGGCAACAAGAGGGCGTTCCATTTCATCACATTTATTGAGGAATGTAAGACGGAAAGCAAAATCAATGTTCTCAAATATTTTGGCATTTTCAGCCCAGGAGAGAACCGTACGTGGGCTCATCAAGGTAGAAATATCACCGTTGATAAATCCACTACGGGTAAGATCTGCAAGAGAAACCATGTTGGCGATCAGCTCGCGGTCTTTTTCGCTATCATATTCAGGGTGTTTCGCCAGAACGATGTTCATTTCATCCTGATGAGGCAGATAGTTTAAGGTTGCTACAATGTTCCAACGGTCCATCTGACCCTGGTTCAACTGTTGTGTTCCGTGATACAGGCCTGTGGTATCGCCCAAGCCAACGGTGTTCGCCGTAGAGAACAATCTGAAAGAGGCATGGGGTGTAATCACCCTGTTTTGATCGAGCAGGGTAAGGCGGCCTTCTACCTCAAGAATGCGTTGAATTACGAACATTACGTCAGGGCGGCCGGCATCGTATTCGTCAAATACGAGCGCTACGGGACGTTGTAGAGCCCATGGCATTAGGCCTTCTCTAAATTCGGTGACCTGCTTACCTTCTTTGAGGACAATGGCGTCTTTACCTACCAAATCAATACGGCTGATGTGACTATCGAGATTGACACGGATGCAAGCCCAGTTTAGTCGGGCAGCGACTTGTTCGATATGCGTGGATTTTCCCGTGCCATGATAACCTTGAATCATTACGCGTCGATTGAAGGCAAATCCAGCAAGAAGAGCCAATGTTGTATCGAGATCAAATTGATAAGTTGGATCGATATCCGGTACATACTCGTTCCGTGTGCTGAATGCAGGAACCTGCATATCGCTATCAATACCAAAAACTTCTCGTGCTGAAACCGTTGTGTCAGGGCCACTCATGATCATTTCACTGTGGCTTATTACTTTAGAGGACATCGTTGCATCCGTACTGCTGATAGGGAGTAGTTAATTTCTTGGAGGTTACACTAGGGCGTCAATCCCGTTTCTTGAAGCGTTTCTTTTACAAAAATGCTTTTTTTAAGAAGACTGTAGGCCAAGTTGACCTTTTTTAACTGATCTTCAGCACTTTTCAAGCCGCCGTTGGTGTCAGGGTGGAGTTCTTTCACCAGCTTTAAATAACTCTTTTTGATATCTTTCCACGATTCCAAAGACTGGAGTCCCAAATCATGTATCGCCTGCCGCTCTGGTTCAGGAATGTATTTTTGTGCTTTTTTTGCCTGAGTTTCATCGGTGCCTGCAAAAGATCGCCATGCCTTTCCGAGTTCATCCATTCGATAGGCGTAGCTGCTTGGCTTTGAACCATTGAGAGGCCATGTGGGTTTGCCCCATACGGCATCATTACGGCGGAGGTTATCAACTTCCTCAATACCCATGTCCTTACAATAATTCCATGTAGCATTGTATTCTCTTACGTGCTTTAGGCAGAACCAATAGTAGTTGTTGAGCTTTGTTCGGGACTTAGGGGCTCTAAATTCTCCAGATTCCGGGCACCCTTTTACATCGCAGCAATTTTGCTTTTCTGTGTGGTCCCAAGGTGTCTCTAGGTGCGGGGCATGCTGCTTCTTATTCATTCTCCAATTATGGGGTGGATTGTAACGGGTTACAAGAGATGGATGCTCTATACGATAAAGGTTTTGCAGATGATGATGTGGGTAAATGTTTGATGGTTTTGAGCTGTAAGTTAAAAACGACACAGGCTGCAGACGGGGGTGTGAAATAATCGTGAAAAAAGTACAGAAGTGTAAGTTTTCGCAAATTATCTTGGAAAGGCAGTTCTTTAACCGCTATTGTAGTGTGAATTGGGTATAATTATTAAAAAAGTATAGGTCGCCTCATGGGAATGATGGAAACGATAGATGATAAACTTCGTGCAGGTTTATCACCCAAAAATTTAGTAGTTGTTGACGATTCCCATCAGCACGTGGGGCATGCAGGGCACCGAGAGGGCGGCGAAAGTCATTTTTCTGTTATTGTTGTTTCTGAAAAATTTGCGGGGATTACCCGTGTGAACCGGCAACGAATGGTTCATGAGTTGCTAAAGGATGAGCTTGTTTCGACCATCCATGCGCTCCAAATTAAAGCCAATACACCTGACGAGGTCGCTTCTGAATGACGGAAGAAAGTGATGAAGTGTCATTTCTCTCTCAAAGTCGGAAAGATCTTCATCGTGAGATGAAACAGCTTGATGGCAAGAATGGACTTGTCCTTAAGAATGTTATTATTTCTGGTCACAGAACGTCACTTCGGCTTGAGCCGATGATGTGGAAAGGGCTAGGTGAAATCTGTGAAAGAGAGGATCTGGCATTGAACGAAGTCTGTACTCTGATTGAGAATAGACGGGTTCAATCGAGCTTAACCGCAGCCATTCGTGTTTTTACACTGTCTTATTTTAGAACTGCTGCTCAGGAGAATTGGGGTTGGCAACCTTATTCTTTTGAGCAATTTGTAAGCCCTTCCAAGAAAAAAAATTAAACTAAAACGACCATATAATATTTGTTTTCAGTTTGACTTTGTTATTTGTCCAGGGGATTCCCAGTGTAAAATTCGGGCCATTCAGACTTCACGATGTTGCCCTTGGAGCTATAAGCGTGGCAGGTATCTATGATGCCGGGTCGCTTTTTCTCTATCGTATTTTGTTGGTCTGGCGTGAGGCTCTTTTCGGCTTGTTGTTTTTGACGTTTGATCATCGCGGGGTATAGGGTTTGAAAAGTGACTGTTGCCATTGAGCCAAGCATTTCAATCAGGTGTGTGCAGCCTTCGGTGCCCCCGACTGCGCGACGAATAGCGGCACGCCAGCCCGGGCCAACCTTCAAGCCGATTATCTTCTTAAAGTTTGGCGTTATTGCTGGGCATATGGCATAGGGGCTTTCATCAATACATGCCTCTATGTCCCGAACAATAAAATCCAGATCTACGGTGAGGCGAATGTGCATATCATGCAGAGCTTCCCCGGCTTTGATCTGCCCGCGAAATTGATTGGGAAAAGGGTGGGATTTCACATCTGTGATTCTGCCCTCAATGTCCCACAAATCGTCGGATCTCTCGTACCCCTGAAAGTCATAGAGACGCTGATGTAGATGTTTACGATTTTCTGATGGGGACAGGGGCATGATTAATCTCTTAGATCCTTCAGATAAAGTTTGCTCTCTTCTTTAATCCGCTAGATTGGACACACGAATGGATGTGATCTGGTGTCTTTTGCGCTCCAGTATTTCAAAGCGCATATTGTGGAAAACAAAAGCCTGTCCTATTTGAGGTATCTGACGGGCCTCAAAGAGAATAAGACCTGCAAGTGTTGCCGCCTTATCGTCAGGTAATCTCCATTCAAATTGTCGATTTAAATCTCGAATGGTAACGGTTCCATTAACCACAAATTCATTGTCATTAGTGGCTTGCACGCCTTCGATATCGACATCGTGCTCATCGGAAATATCACCTACAATTTCTTCGAGAATATCTTCCAAAGTGACGATGCCTTGTACTTCGCCATATTCATCAACGACAATAGCAAAGTGCGCATGGCGATCACGAAAGGCATGAAGCTGGGAAAGCAGGCTGGTCGATTCTGGGATAAACCATGGTTCATTGGCAATGGACAGAAGTGTTTCCCGGTCAAGTTCACCATCTTGAGAGCGAATTGCCCGTAAGAGTGCCTTGGCGTGTAAGACACCAACGATGTTGTCGGGCTTTCCTTGCCATAGTGGAATACGTGTGTTCGGGCTCGAAAGAACATCATTGATGATCTCGGCTGGGTCTTGATCTATGTCACTGGAATCAATGTCTTGCCTATGGGTCATTATTTCATCGACTTCAACATCGTCAAGGTCAAGGATGGATCTGAGCATGGCACGTTCATGCTTCACTTCTTCGCCTTCTCCTTCATGGAGGTCGATCGCTCCACGGAGTTCCTCTTCTGCAAACACGCTAATGTCAGAGGCATCGTCTTTGGATGTAAAGGGAGTAAGTAAAAGCTGGACAATGGTTTCCACAGCAAGAGCTATCGGTCCCAAGATGAAAACGATAGGTCGCAACAAAGGAGCAGAGGCTAAGGCCGCTTTGTCAGAGTTCCGTAGCGCATATGTTTTGGGTAAGACTTCTGCAAAAATCAAAACAAGAGCTGTCATGATTAATGTTGCATAGATCACACCTGTTTCACCAAACAGATTTATGAACATCGATGTGGCGAGCGCTGACGCCAGAATGTTCACCAGATTATTGCCGAGCAAAATTGAGCCAATAAGCCGTTCTTTTGCAATCCAGAGCTTGTTTACAATTTGCGCTTTGGTATCACCGCTCTGTTCCAGTGTATGCATACGGGGCTTCGAAGATGCTGTCATCGAAGTTTCTGCACCTGAGAAAAAGGCAGATATTATCAATAGAACCACAATGGCACTGATTGAGAGAATTAACTCTGTTTCCATGGCCCTTTCGGGGGTTGTGGGTAAGGCATTGACGTTACTTGGTTACTGTACGTTCAAGAAACTCAGAAACCGTTGTAATATCTACTGCGTTATCCAGATAAGCTTGACCAATTCCTTTTGTCATTACAAAGGTCAAACGTCCATCACTCACTTTTTTATCTCTGCTCATGTGATCCATTAACCGGGAAACTTCAAGCTTTTTCCCGCCGAGGGCGTTGGAAGAGACAAAAGAAGTTTCAATTGGAAGGCCGATTTTCTGGAAATGAGCTCGTACGATCTGTGCATCCTTAACATGACAAAGCCCAAGCTCTGCTGAGAGGTCATGAGCCATAACCATACCTATCGAGATTGCTTCGCCATGCAGGAGGGAGCCATTATATCTGGCTTCTGCTTCCAGTGCGTGACCAAAGGTGTGACCAAGATTGAGTAGGCCACGTGCGCCTGATTCTCTTTCATCTAGGGCCACGATGTCGGCTTTTGCCTTACAGCTGGTTAGAACTGCTTGGGTTTGAATTTGGTGACTACCCCCGACGACTTGTGCACCGTTATCTTCTAGCCAGGCAAAGAAATTAGGATTATTAATCAATCCATATTTCACAACTTCCGCATAACCCGCGAGAAGTTCACGGTGAGGCAGGGTTTGAAGCAGGCCTATATCGGCGAGAACTATCTGGGGTTGATGAAAGCTCCCCACCAGATTTTTTCCACGTGAAGTATTGATACCTGTTTTCCCGCCAACTGAGCTATCTACTTGAGAGAGAAGTGTTGTTGGGATTTGAATGAAATCGATCCCTCGCATCACGGTAGCGGCTGCAAAACCTGCAAGATCACCAATTACCCCGCCCCCAAAAGCGATAAGGGTCGACTTGCGGTCAATTTTGTTCTCCAGCAGGAAATCAATTACTTTTTCAAGTTGGCCAAAGCTCTTGGTCTGTTCTCCGTATGGGAGTATCAAAGATTTGCTTGTGATGCCTTCAAAGGAGAGAGCGTCTTCTAACGTTGCCAAGTGGTGTTTCGCAACATTTTCATCTGTGATGATAAACGTTCGTTGTTGTTTCAAAAAAGGTTGAACAAGTTTGCCCGCATTTGTGACCAGATTTTCACCGACGAGAATGTCATAGCTGCGATCGCCAAGATCGACAGTTAAACGTTTGAAAATCTCTTTACTCATATATCGTTTCTTCTTTGTCAGCAGGTTGTTCATGTGAGGAGTTAAATGGCAAGAGAGGTGTAAACTAATCAGTCATTTTTTTACAGTAGGCAAATAGGCCTTCAAGAGCATTTTTCGTTGTTATGTCTGCAGAGCCTTCTGCGGAATCTGTGGTGATATCTGCTTGGGCATAAATCGGATGACGTTGGTTGATTAAACCTGAGAGTATTTCCCGATGGTTGCCGTTCCGAAGAAGTGGGCGATGATTCCGGCGTGAAGTTCTTTCAACCAAGATGTCGAGATCAGCTCTGAGCCAGAGAGAAATACCTTTTTCCAAAATTGTTTTTCTGGTGCCTTCATCCATAAAGGCGCCGCCCCCTGTTGATAAAATTTGCACAGGGGCTTCCAATAAACGTTGGATCACCATTCTTTCTCTGTCACGGAAATAGGTTTCGCCGTGCTCTTCGAATATCTCAGAGATGGAACAACCGGCTGCTTTTTCAATTTCAACATCAGCATCGACAAAGGGCAAGTCTAGCTCTTGGGCCATCTTTTTGCCGATGCACGTTTTTCCTGCACCCATTAAACCAACGAGAACAACAGTTTTGGGGATGGAATAATTCCCGTTTATGGACATAGTACCTTTTACCGAATCACGTTACGTATCTTGGTCTAGCCTATAGAATTGATAACCGTGAAACAAAAAGAAAAGTCATGATTTCATAAAGAAATATAAGCTTTACAAGGAATAGGATCGTTTAAAAGAGAGGGCCCTTATATGCAGAGTGATTTTTATCATGGCCTGTTGTTTATCAACTCAGATAGTTTTTGGTATGGATCACCGTAACATTCACCCGCTTGATAGCTTGGGTTTTCGACGCCGAGTGCGGCAAAAACAGGAAGAGTTGCCGCACCTTTTTGTACGATCTGTTCTGCTGTTGGAGATTTTATGAGGCGTGGGACGTCTCTCTCCCCTTTTTCACTGACCGAGCGCATGAAGGGTCTTAAGTGTCGAATAATCGCTTCGAGAAACCATTCCGGCGCATCACCGCCCAATATTATTGTTTCTGGGTCATAAAGGTTTTCAAGTGAATTGATGCCTATTCTCAAGTATTCCGCATTGTTATTCAGCCAATTAAGAATGCGGGGATCGTTCATCTCGTAATTCTCGAATACATTACCGTACGGGGCGGGGAGATGAACCTCTTTTTGGAGATGCTTTGCTAGGGCATGTAGAGAAGCATAACCGTTTAAACATCCCGGATTTCCACAAGTGCAAATGGGGCCGTTTACATTAACAACAAGATGCCCGATGGATCCGGCTCTGGCAGATCTACCACGGTATATTTTTCCATCAACCATGAGGCCTGCGGTGATTTCTTGACCAACAAATAGATAAATGAAGTGATTAAAATTTCGGGCACAACCTTGAATGAATTCTGCTAAAGCAGCGGCAGCCGCTGCCGTTTCAAGCATGACGGGGAGATGAAGCTCCTCGTAAAGTCTTTTGGCGATATTTTGCGGGTTGATTACTGCGAGGGATCTGGATATTTCATTTCTATCATCAAACTCAGCCATGATAAGGCCTATACCGATAACACGGGTAATATTGGTTTGTGTTGTACGAATAAGGTCAAGACATAGGGGCTCAAGCAAGTTGAAAAGCTCGTCTTCAGTCTCGAATTTGATCCTTTTAAGTGTGTTATGGACAATATTTCCAGAAATATCACAAAGGGTTATTCCAATATGGTGGTGCTCAACTCTGAGGCCAATACTAAAAGCACCGTTTGAACAAAATTCAAGTATCCTAGAGGGCTTTCCAGCGCCATTTTTCCTAAGAGGGCCCTCTTTTATCAGGGATACCAGCAGTAGATCATCAACAAGGTTAGAGATAGTTTGCCGGGTTAGGCCTGTTCTTTTTGCGATGTCGGCACGGGACAAGGAATCACCTGTTCTTATTTCAGAGAGCACCGAGCGAAGGTTGTGGGCCTTTGCCTGCTCAAGATTTGTTCCTTTATGCGCCATGCGTTTACTTTCAGTCGTCAAGTCGATGTGAAAGCGTAATCAACCTTAAAATTGATATGGGATTCTATGTGCCATTAATTATTTTTAAAGCATGCTTTTACATAAGATATTTATATATCATTTTAATATATGTCTGTCTAATTTATTGATTTTGTTGTTAAATAACCGTGTTTGTCAAAATATTTGACAAACACGGTTATTCTCATGAAACTAAAGGGTATAACAAAACCATAATAAATGGAGAGGCAAAATGTCTGGGAAAATTATACTGAAATCTTTATTGGCGAAATCTCTATTGGTGGCATCATTTTCAATTGGTATCGGGGCAACTGTCGTTGCAGGGCCATTGGAGAGAATTGATCTTGATAAAGCGCCTGTTGGCCCTAACGGTAATGCTGCTAAATCAGCTTCGTTGATTGAGTTGAGTTCTGATGACATTGAAAAGGTAAAGTCAAATAAATATAAAGCGGCTTTGGTTTGGCACGCAACTGGCGATTGGGTTAACGCTGTTACCGAAGGAGCCAAAACGAAATTTTCGGAACTGGGAATTGAAGTGGTGGCTACGACCGATGCTCAATTTGATTCTGCACGACAGGCCAATGACGTAGAAAATGTGATGGCACTAGACCCCGATATTATTTTAACTCTTGTTGTCGATCCTGTTAGCGGTGCAGCTGCTTTTCGCCCTGCTGTTGATGGGGGAGCTAAACTGGTTTTACTGTCCAACCCCATTTCCGGATATAGCCCGAATAAGGAATATACAGGGATTGTAACCGATGACATGTATGGCATGGGAGTTGCTGCTGCTGAAATGATGAAAGAAGCGATTGGTGGGGAGGGCGAAGTTGGCTTTATCTATCATGATGCGAGCTATTTCATAACAAACAATCGAGACAATGCTTTCCGGACGGCAATTCAGGAAAAACATCCAAAGATAAAAATAGCTTCGGAAAAGGGTTTCACTGAGGAGGGGCAAACTTTTGAACTTACCTCTGCTATGTTACTGCAAAACCCTGACATAAAAGGAATTTATGTTGCTTGGGATGTTGCTGCTGAGGGAGTGGTTGAAGCTCTTCGTGCTCAGGGAAAAGAAGACGTTAAAGTTATTACCCATGACCTTGGGCAAAACAATGCCTTGGATATGATTCAACATGGCAATGTCTATGGCACAGTCGCAGATCGTCCTTATGAGATTGGTCAGGCGATGGCTATGTTAGGTGTTTACGGGCTTCTTGAAAAAGAATCCCCAGCCTTCTCTATCGTGGGTTATGACAAGGTTGTGCGTGGAAATCTTGAAAAGGTTTGGGAAACATCATTACGTAGGCCACTACCAAATAAACTAAAAGAAGCTTTGAAGTGACGTGTCCTTGGGGAGTAAGGAGGTCACGGCTTCTTTATTCCCCATTTTTTTACTACAAATTTGATGTTTTTATCTCGTGTGCTTTTCGTCTGAAATTATATCATCAGGACTGATGAGCCTTAAAAGGTATGTAAAATGACTTCCCTATCTGAAACGCGATGGCCTGTGTTTCAACGTTATATCAACCGAGAACATTTTGTTTACTATGCACTTGTCCTTGTCGTAGCATTTTTTGCGGTTGTTCTCTCTGATACGGCCTTTTTCTCGTTGCCGAATTTTATGAACATTATTCGACAAACAACTCCGATTACCTTGATGGCTGTGGGAATGACTTTTGCTCTAGCCGTCGGTCACATTGACCTTTCAGTCGGCTCTGTTGTTGCTCTATCAGCTTTGATTTGTGGTTTAATGCTTGATGTGGCGCCTTTGCCGATAGCCGTTTTAGCTGGTTTAGGCGTCGGTATGATTGCAGGCCTCATAAATGGAGTTTTGACGGAATGGCTTAGAGTTTCCTCTCTTTTGATTACACTTGGGTCAATGGGTGTGATCTCCGGTTTGGCACGGGTTTTAACAAACCTTGAATCTGTACCTATTACCAATGATACTTTTAACACCATCTTTGGCTCGGGTAGCTTTGGGGCGATATCTGTTATGTTCGTTTGGACAGCTTTCGCTTTGATCATTGGTTGGGTTGCGCTCTCGAAGACACGCTTCGGGAGCCATTTGCTAGCTGTTGGGGGCAGTCCTTCCGCGGCACGTGCTTTGGGAATTAATGTTGTCAAAGTACGCATTACCGCAATGGTTATTGCGGGAACAGCCGCCGCCATGGCTGGGATGCTCTATGCTGGTCGATTGCACGGTGCGCGTTATAGCTTGGGAGAGGCAGATCTCTTGACCGTTATTGCAGCCGTTGCAATCGGAGGGACTAGCTTGTTTGGTGGTCGTGCTTCGGTAGCAGGAGCTGTCGTTGGATCTTGGTTGATGGGAGTTATCAATAACGGTTTGATCTTATGGGGGTTTTCTACAAACGAACAGATTATCGCACGTGGATTGATTTTGATCGTTGCGGTTGCCATTGGTGTTAAGGAGGCTCGAAAATGACCAGCCAATATCATGTTCCAGACACCGCGTTAGAAGTTAATGAAGTTCACAAATCGTTTGGTGGCGTTCATGCTTTAAGGGGGGTTAGCTTTTCTATTCGCAAAGGCGAGGTTGTTGGTCTTCTCGGAGATAACGGCGCAGGTAAATCAACCTTGGTGCGATGTATTTCCGGTGTGCATCCTGCTGATAAAGGGCAAATCCTTATTAATGGTGAAGAGGCTTCTATCCATACACCACAAGATGCCCGATCTTATGGTATCGAAACAGTGTTTCAAGATCTTGCTGTTGTGCCGAACTTTGATGTTGCACGTAACCTGTTTCTTAATCGGGAAATAATTTCTAAAAATCCGATACTAAAGTTTTTCGGATGGTTAGATCAAAAAGCGATGCGAAAGCAGAGTGAAATAGCGTTAAAACGATTGAATTCTCGAATTCCCTCACTTGGGGAAGAAATTCGAAATCTTTCAGGCGGTCAACGGCAGGCTGTATCTATTGCCAGAGCTGTAAACTGGGGTGCAGATCTTGTGATCATGGATGAGCCAACCGCAGCCTTGGGTGTAGAGCAGGCCGCTCAAGTGAATAGCTTGATTAAGTTAATCAGTTCTCAAGGAGTCTCGGTGCTTTTAATCAGCCATAATGTTCAGCATGTTATGGAGGTTTGTCACAGGGCGGTTGTCCTTCGACATGGCCGTACGGCAGCAAATGTTATGATTGAAGACATTACGCCAGATGATCTTGTTGGCTTGATTACTGGGGCGAAGCGCGCCGCCTAGGATCTTGCCCTTAATTCAGAAGGGCTGATCTCTGGTGCTGGTTTAAGGTACTTAACATCTCGAGGAAATTATGATGGCAGATTTAAACTTGCTGAAAGGCAAGGGTGTTCACGTACGTCAAATTATTGAAAGAATGACCTTGGAGCAGAAGGTCGGGCAGCTATTTATGCTGGCGTTTGCAGGCAAGGATTTGGCTTATGCAAAAAAGCTTGTCGAAGAACGTTATGTAAGTGGTTTTTATATAACGCAGGATAATGCTGAGACAATGGCCGAGGCCCGGCACATGACGCAAACGTTGCAAGATGCGGCTTGTAAAACGGGAATGAATTTACCTCTTATTTTTAGTGTGGATCAAGAAGGGGCTTGGGGTGTTTTGATCTCCGAAACCGAAACAGGTCCAGGGAATTTGGCGTTGGGAGCTGCTGATGATACGGATTTAACAGCTGAAATTTATGGTATTTATGCCAAAGAAATTATGGCAAGTGGGTATAACGTAATTCTATCGCCTTGTTCTGATATTAACAGTAATCCGGATAATCCTATTATTGGCACCCGTGCTTTTGGTGAGAGTGTTGAGAAGGTTTCAAGGCATGTTGCTGCGGCAGTAAAAGGTGCTTTGGAAAACAATATTGTTTGTTGTGGGAAGCACTTTCCTGGGCACGGAGACACTGGCGAAGATAGTCACCGGTTGCTGCCAATGGTGGATCGATCTCTTGAGGACTTGCTTGTTCAAGATTTAGTGCCGTTTCAAACTGGGATTGAGGCGGGCCTGCCTATGATAATGACGTCCCACATTAATTTTCCACAAGTGGACCCTGAAAATCCCGCAACGCTTTCGTATACCATAATGACCAAGCTTCTCAGAGAACGTATGGGGTTTGAGGGGGTGATTGTAACCGATAGCATGAATATGTGGGGTATGAGAAAATACTATGATCCTGCGGAAGCTGCGATAAAGGCCCTTAAAGCTGGTTGCGATATAATCATGCTATCGGAAGAGCATTATGAACATGACCAAGAAGATTACGCTTCCAAACAAGCGGCGACGATCGATGGCGTGATACAGGCGGTATACGATGGAGAACTTGATTTAAGTGTGGTCGAAAAATCTCTGGAGAGAATTTATCAATTGCGGACACAAATTGCCGAAAACCGATCCTTAGTTTCTGTTGCAGAAGGTAATTCCGATCAAAAAACTCATCATAAAACTGCGCAAGAAGCCGCAAAAAAGGCAATTACAGTGATCAGGGATGTGCAATCACTTTGGCCTTTGAAGGGAAAAATTCTTCTCACCGGAGCAAGTGATCCTGTGGCACATGGAATGGTTGTTAATACTCGAGGCCTCGGTCCTAATGAACCTCGTGCAGCTTATGATGTTTTTTGTGAGAAATTTTGTGCAAAATATCCTTCCGTAGAAATTTTGAGCTTTGAAGATATGAACAAGCTCATTAGAGAACCAGAGGCGCTTTTTGATGATGTTACTTTGGTTTGTGTGACGGAAGATTATCCTTTGCCTGGGTTGGATTATGACGTTGAACAACAAAGAAAAATTGTAAATGACTTGGTACGATTAACAAAAGGGCGGTTGGTTGTTCTTGGTTTGAGGAGTGGTTACGAACTGCGTCATTTTCCGGATTTGAGTACTTATGTTTGCGCCTACTCGAGTAGAGCTTGTTCTGCGGAAGCGCTAGCCGATGTTGCATCTTGTATGGAACATCCGTCGTGATGTTCTTCTGGGAATAGAGTGTTACGATGGTTGCCGGTTTTATCGGATGACGCTTTTTGTTTTTAATCACAGGAAATATGTATCGTTTTCAATGATGGAGCCCTTAAGCTTATAACTTTCAAAAAGCAATTTTTGCGGATGGGAAAGCAGGGAGTTGTGGGCATTGGGAAATGAATTGAAAAATTATCGGGTCTTAGTCACAGCTGGTGCTGCTGGGATCGGGCGAGCTACGGCTGAGGCTTTTTTGGCAAAGGGAGCCAGAGTTCATATCTGCGATATTGACCAGACAGCTTTGGATGGATTTTTGCCCGTAGCTTCAAAGCAGGGCCTTTTGTCGAAGAGTCTTTTGGATGTAACAGATGAGGTTGGTATCACCACTCTTTTCGAACAATTAACAAAAGAGTTTGGCAGGCTTGATGTGTTGGTTAATAACGCTGGGATCTCTGGTCCAGCAGGCGCCCTGGAAACGCTGAATTATGCCGAATGGCAAAAATGTATTTCCGTTAATGTCGATTCACAGTTCTTATTTTCACGCGCCGCGATCCCAATGATGAAGACGCAAAAAAGTGGATCGATCATCAACCTCTCTTCTACAGCCGGTATGTTTGGCTTTCCCCTTCGAACACCTTATGCCGCTGCTAAATGGGCGGTTATTGGTCTTACAAAAAGTATGGCGATGGAACTTGGTCCTTATGGAATACGGGTTAATGCCGTTGCGCCGGGTTCCGTTTCTGGCCCCCGCATGGATCGGGTGATCAGTGCAACAGCACAAGCACAGGGGCTTTCAGGTGATGAGGTCAGATCTCAGTTTGAACACCAAGTATCAATGAGGACGTTTGTCTCGCCAGAAGATATCGCAAACATAATTGTGTTTGCGTGTTCCCCTAGTGGTAACAAAATCTCTGGCCAGGTTTTGGCTGTGGACGGTCACACAGAAGGGCTTTCTAGTTAGGTTTAGAAGGCGTGATCTATAGAAACAAAGAGATTTGAATTCAACAGGTTGTTTACAGATTGGGGGCTTGGTTTTAGACTGTCCCAATCTCGCCATACTCTAGTGATAGATCTGGGGAGTATAAGAATTATTTTTGACCCCTTAGATAGAGTTAACCTAGCATCCCATGCAGAAATTTGGCCTTTTTTTAGTCGTTGTCCTTATCGGTGCTTTGCTTGCCGGGGGCGTTTTCCTTTTGACATGGGACATTCCGGCACCTTCGTCCAAGGTGGAAAAGGTAATTCCCAATGATCGTCTCACGAAATAATATGATTTGGCATTTCTCAAAATACTTTCTAATGGGAACAGCGTTGACGCTTTCCATAGGAATGTCGGGCGAAATTACCTTTGGGGGATTTTCGAGTTCCGCATTGGCGCAAACTCAGTTAATCCCTGAGCAGCCAACGTCTGTTTTGCCCTTGATTGAGAGTGTCCCGAGTACGGTTCCGAACGCGGCGATTGAAACTGAAACCATTAGTTCTGGTGGAATACAGGTCAATAGCCTTGGAGGACTGGATTTAGATACTATTGGCACACTTAGCCCGGATCAAGGCGGATTTGGCTATGATATGTGGCGCCAAAGCTCTCTCCAAGACGTGTATGCGTTGATATCACATATGCCTGTTCGCTATAGTTCGTCTGTTGGAAACTCTTTGGCCCAGAGACTTCTTCTTTCAAGCGCAGGCCGTCCCTTGGATGATAAGCCACTCAAAGCGGATCAGAGCTTGCTTTCGCTTCGTATAGAAAAGCTTGGTGAACTTGGTGCTTATACGGATTTGGATAACCTTTTTCAGCGTGTGCCCTCACGTTCTGATACAGAAAAGCAAGCCATACTCCGAAGTGATACGCTCTTGATGGTAGGCAAAGCCACTGAAGCCTGTCAGGTCATCCAAAATATGTCCTCGACAGGGAAAGACAGTTATTGGATTCAGGGAATGATTTACTGTCATTTCTTGCAAAAACAAGTTGATCAAGCTCTTCTGGGTTTGGACTTGCTAGGGGAAACCGGAGCTACACCTGATCCTTTATTTCAAGAACTTGTATTGGCTGCTTCAGGTGTTGATATCAAACTAAGTGGCAAAAGTGCAGGAAGTGTTGAGCCTCTACATTGGGCGTTGTCTCGAATATCAAACAAATTCATCCCTTTGGAATTGGATAATTTCCTTAATCCTGGTGTTCGTATTGCCATGATTGTTGCAGAAGATTACCCGCTTGATCGTCGAGTTGTTGCGGCAGAAAATGCTGTCACAAGTGGCGAAATTGATGCTGTTAATCTTGTGAATTTATACAGTCGCTTTGAATTTTCGCCAGAAGAGCTCGACAGTGTTGTCGATGGTAAAATTAATCGGGATGGTGCTGAAGCGCGAGCACTTTTCCTTCAGGCCGCACAGCTCCAAAGTGTTCCTGCCGCGCGCGCAGAGATCATCAAGACCGCTCTTGATCATGCAGACAATGATGGTTTGTCTTTGTTGATGACACGCGTGATTTCAGGACTGGTTGGAGAAATTCCGCCTTCTGCTGATCTAACCTGGTTTGCTTTACCTGCAGGGCGGGTACTCTATGTGACAGGAAAAACACAGAAAGCGGATGCTTGGTTGATGTTGGCGCGTCAATATATGTTAAGCGAACAATCCGCGGCCGCAAGTATTACGGCGCTTTGGCCTTATGCTAGATTGTCAGGTCTTGAAGGCGGAGAACGCTACGGTACTTTGAAAGGTTGGGCCTCTGCTCAGGCAGAAGTTGGACCTGAAGTCCTAAATCAACAATTGGTCTTGTTACGAAGTTGCATGCAGGCTCTTGGCGAGACGGCAAGATTAAGCTGGGGAGAGCTGGCTTCTCTCGAAATTTCCTCGCCCGGTCTAGCACCTTCTGCTGCGCTGCTTTATGCACTTAAGGACGCCCAAAATGGCAACCGACTGGCTGAAATAGTGTTGTTGAGCTTGATCATCCTTGGGGAAGAAGGCCCCGGGGATACGCATAGTCTTGCTCTGAGCAGTGTTGTGGAAGCGCTTTATTCTGTCGGTCTGCAAGACGAAGCAAGAGCCCTTGCGATCGAAGCGATGATGCTCAGCGGAATTTGATCGACGTCAGGGGAGGGTAAAATGTCTGGTGGCACCCAAATTACCCTCTTTTTGGAGATGATGGCAGCGGAACGAGGGGCAAGTTTAAACACCCTGCAGGCGTACCAACGTGATCTTGTGCGGTTTGCTGATTTCTTGAAAGCGCTTGGACTTAAGCCAGAGAGAGCGAAACCTTCGGACATCCGAAATTATCTTGAGGACTTAACGGCCGAAGACTTAAGCCCACGCACACAGGCCAGACACCTTTCCAGCCTCAAACAGTATTTTTTGTTTCTGATGGAAGAGGGCTTGCGTCGGGACAATCCCGTTGCTGAAATTGACGCGCCGAAGATGGGGCAATCATTACCCAAATTTCTCTCGGTTGCAGATACAGAAAAATTGCTGGAAACCGCACGGGACGTTCAAGATAAAGAAGGCCTGCGCCTGCATGCTTTAGTTGAAATTTTGTATGCAACAGGGTTGCGTGTCACTGAGCTGGTGTCATTAAAAGTATCGCAAACACAACGAGATCCTCGTATACTGACGGTGCGGGGAAAAGGAAATAAGGAACGGTTGGTTCCTTTGAGTCCGACAGCCAGAGAAGCGCTGGACAGCTATATTGAACTGCGTTGGAATTTCTTATCAGCCAGCGATCAAAAACAGAACCAAGACGCTGGGTGGCTCTTTCCTTCCCGAGGAGCAAGTGGGTATTTAACCCGGCATAGAGTTGGGCAACTTTTGAAAGAGCTCGCGATAAGAAGCGGCATTGATCCTAAAAAAATATCACCCCATATACTTCGGCACGCTTTTGCGACGCATCTATTGGAAAATGGAGCCGATTTGCGGTCGGTCCAAAAAATGTTGGGTCACTCTGATATTTCTACGACCCAAATCTATACTCATGTTCTGCAAGATCGGTTGCAGCGCCTTGTTCTGGATCATCATCCCCTGTCTACAAAGGTTTAAAACACCTTTTTTGTGGATGGCTTGGCGTCTTTTGAACCCGGTTATTATAATTTTACTAAATTTTTGTCTCTGATATCGGATTGGCCGGGTGGGGTTTTTCCGTTGTCTGGTTGACAGATGAAAAGACTGAAGTCAAAGTCTATGCTGCAGCGCACAATAAAAATAAAATGCAACATGGGAGTAGGAAATGAGCTTTACGATTCCAGAAGAGGTAACATCTCGTTTAAATCGCAGTGAATTGGCCGTTCCGGGGAGCAATTCAGCTTTGTTTGAAAAGGCCGCAGCATCAAAGGCGGATGTCATTTTTCTGGACCTTGAGGACGCAGTTGCTCCTGATGATAAAGAACAAGCACGTAAGAATGTTATTGAGGCCATCAACGACATTGATTGGGGCAACAAAACACTCTCTGTCAGAATCAACGGGCTCGATACCCCTTATATGTACCGGGATGTAATCGATATTATGGAACAGGCGGGTGAACGCCTTGATCTTATCATGATTCCCAAGGTAGGTACTGCTTCGGATGTCTATGCGCTTGACATGCTGTGCACGCAAATCGAAGCAGCTAAAGGACGTAAGAAACCTGTTGGCTTTGAGATGATCATTGAAACGGCATTGGGAATGCAAAATATCAATGAAATTGCGGCGTCTTCTAAACGAAATGAAAGCCTACATTTTGGCGTAGCTGACTACGCGGCCTCAACCAAAGCTCGGACAACAGGAATTGGCGGTCCCAATCCTATGTATGGTGTGCTTACCGATATTGATGGTGATATTCCACGTGATTTCCACTGGGGAGACATGTGGCACTATGCTATTGCCCGGATGGTGGTGGCGGCGCGAGCCAATGGATTACGTCCCATTGATGGACCCTTTGGTGATTATTCAGACCCTAATGGTTTTAAAGCCCAGGCCAATCGCGCTGCCATACTTGGGTGTGAAGGTAAGTGGGCCATTCACCCTAGCCAGATTGGAATTGCCAATGAGGTCAATAGTCCCTCAGATGCAGAGGTGACCAAAGCCAATAGAATACTGGAGGCGATGGAAGAAGCACAGCGTGATGGAAAGGGCGCAGTCTCTCTTGATGGTCGATTGATTGATCTCGCATCCATTCGTCAAGCGACGGTTCTTGTCGATAAAGCCAAAGAAATTGCTGCCGCAGAGGGGTGAACTTAAGTTGGCTAAATACAGGCGACGGATTTACGTCGTCTGTATTGCCTTCGTTGGGCTGAGATTGTGATATATGAACATCGGTAATGCCGCAGGTTTTCTAATATGCCCCCTCGTACGCTCATAGGTGTGTTCATCAGGACTCTTCTGCTGATGTCTTTTCTATAACAAAGCTTGAATATCTTCTTTTGCCGGTGGGTATTATTCACTATATTTGTTGACTGATTCTCACTGTGTGATAGACAACGTTTTATGCAAAATTTCCTAGATTTCGAAAAACCAATCGCCGAACTCGCTGGCAAGATTGAAGGCTTGCGACATTTGTCCGACAGCAGCAGTGATGTAAATATCGCTGAAGAAGTTTCCAAACTGGAAGCTAAAGCGGATAAACTGTTGCGCCAGACCTACACCAAGCTCAGTGCATGGCAGAAGACTCTTGTGGCCCGTCATCCCGATCGCCCACATTGCAAAGATTATATTGCAGAGCTGATTAAAGATTACACGCCTTTGGCAGGTGATCGTGCCTTTGCTGAAGATTTTGCGATTTTAGGCGGAATTGGCCGTTTTCGTGGACAATCCGTTGTTGTGATTGGTCAGGAAAAAGGTGCAGATATGCACAGCCGGGTCAAACATAATTTCGGCATGGCGCGTCCTGAAGGCTACCGTAAGGCGCAACGTCTTATGGATATGGCAGAACGTTTTGACCTTCCTGTGATTACCCTGATTGATACTGCGGGTGCATATCCTGGTGTTGGTGCTGAAGAACGTGGCCAGTCAGAAGCGATTGCCCGTAGCATTGAAAAATGCCTTGGGATTAAAGTTCCTCTCGTTTCAGCTGTTATTGGTGAAGGTGGTTCAGGTGGCGCGATTGCTCTTGCCGCTGCAAACCGGATTTTGATGCTTGAGCACTCGATCTATTCCGTTATTTCACCAGAAGGCTGTGCTTCCATTCTTTGGCGCTCTGGTGATCAGGCCAAAGAAGCAGCTGAAGCATTGAAATTGACCGCACAGGATCTTGAGAAACTGGGTGTGATTGATGAAATCATTGCTGAGCCTATGGGTGGAGCACACAGAGCTAAAAAAGATTGTATGAACGCTCTGGGTGACAGTATTGAAAAGTATCTCAAGGAATTGATGGCTTATGATGGTGCGGAATTACGCCAAAAGCGCCGAGATAAGTTCCTCGAAATGGGGCAAAACGGTCTTTAAATTAAGCTATTTTCTCTGAATCAAAAAGGGGCACCGCTGGGTGCTCCTTTTTGATTCTAGTCGAATTCCTTAACATAACCATTGTTCGATCTTTAAATGGTTTCTATATCAACAAAGGTATCGTTGTAGCAGGCACCGCCCATAATATCGGCTCTTAAGTCGGCATTAATCAGAGCGTTGACTGTTTGGTTGGTTCCACTTGATCCAAGCCAGGTACCTTTTGGGGAATAAATTATCGCAGGCTTCACTTTATCTGTGATGCTTGCTATGAGATAGACCTCACCTTGGTCATTCCAGATCCTGACTTTATCACCTTCTTTGATCTTTCGCTGGTTGGCATCGGCAGGGTTGATTTCCAGTACTTCTGAGCCCATTGATTCCCGGTTTCCACCAAACGTAGCATTGGTTCGCTTGCTGGATGAAGGGCTGATCAAGGTGAGTGGATAGGATTGAGGAACCACTTGGTATCTTGGTAGCCCATAGCCAAACCGTTCCTCCAAATCTGCAGAGAAGAGCTCAATCTTCCCAGTTGTTGTGTCTGGAAACACTGTTTTGCACATAATGAGCTCTTGATCGTTTTCTGCGGTCATGGGCAGGGAATGTTCAAGTGAGATCGAGCTAGGGCGTATACCCTTCATTTGAGGGGCTTGTGGATCGTAGGCATCATCCATTAATTGGTAATCATCCGCTTTGAAGGTCGGATCGTCCATACCAAATTTTTCAGCCAATCGCCGGAAGATCTCGGTATTTGGTAACGAGGAACCCACCGTTGGTATTACGGGTTCTGCTCTTTGTAAGTGGGCTTGCCCGTAAGCAGCATAAATATCTGGGAACTCAAAGTGGCTGGATGCAGGTAATATGACATCGGCATAGGCCATGCTGTCATTCATCTCTATATCACACCCTACGATGAAAATATCTTCGCGGCTTAGGGCTCGACGCATTCTGTTTTGATCAGGATGGGTACATACCGGGTTATGGTTGTAAATAAACACTGCCTTGATCGGTGGAGCCAAGCTGTCGTCAAGGATATGTTTTGCTACATCGACAATGTTGAGCATTCTTGTGCTCTCTGGGGCTAAATCGGGCCGCCTTAATTTGTCGGAGGTAGAGGGGAAGGCGAGGCCTTGCTTGGCGATGATCCCGGCACCTGGACGCCCCATGTTTCCGCTCAGAACTTGAAGGGCCATGGCGGCACGAATTGAGGAGCCACCGTTGCGTCCTCTCTCAGCACCATTTCCTACGGACATTGCGACGTTTTCTGCTTTGGTGTAGTGGTTCAAAAAATCCTCAATTTGTTCGAGAGGTACCTGACAGATGTTTGCAGCATCTTGCAAAGAATATTCACGGGCGGCATTCATATAGGCTTCGTAGCCAAAGACCCAACGCTCAACAAATTCTTTGTCGATAGTATTACGTTTTTCAAGTTCAGCAGCCAGCGCTTGAAAAAATACGATATCGGTTCCGGGTTTGATCTGTATGTAGAGATCAGCTTGTTCTGCAATCTTGATTCTCTTGGGATCAATGACAATCAATTTAGCGCCATTTTTCTTGGCAGCTTTGATGCTTCGAGCAAGGTGGAGATTGGATACCGTAACGTTATTACTGGCAATGACCAGAAGATCGGATTTTTCAGCTTGTTCTGGTTCCATGCCAGGGGCGTTGCCAAAGAGGCTGGTATAAGCAGCTCCCCTTACGGCACCACAAAGCGGTCCTCTGTCGAGCTGTGTTGCGCCCAATTTATGGAAGAACCTGAAATCCATAGATCCTCCGGCAAGCTGCCCATGGGGACCTGCGTAATTGAAGGGCAGAACAGATTCCGGGCCATGGTTTTCTATCGCCTGTGTTAATCCGTCATGTACACGGTCAAGGGCTTCTTCCCAACTGATAGGGCTGTATTTTAAGGACCCGCGAGGTCCGGTTCGAAGGAGAGGAGTGGTTAGGCGGCGTTCGCCGTGGATGAAATCAGGATAATAACTCGAAACCTTCTTGCAGATAGCCCCGGCTGTGTAGGGGTTGGCTTTTGATCCCCGTACTTCCAGAATATTATTGCCATCGGTTAGGACGGATAGACTGCAAGTATCCGGGCAATCGAGAGGGCAGACACTTGGTTTTTCTTCTAAGGTTGCTGACGTTGTCATCTGGGTACTGGCTCCATGCGCTTTTTATCAAGCGACTATTATTCTTATCCTGAAAAATTTCCAATTCCACCTAAGGAAGGAATGTTATCAGCATAGAGCCAATTTTTCGGTTACGTAGATCCGTTTTTAAGAAGCAGGTGGGGCCACTTCAATTTTATTTTGAGATGTTATGGATTTGTTACTAACGCATCTTTGAGAATTTCAGCTAAAGCACGGGTTAGGTCTGGTCTTTGCCCGCGGTGCTTTTCAACAAGGGAGACTTTCCTTGTCACGGGGGGGCTTCCAAAGGGGCGAACAAGTAGATCTGAGTTTTCGGTGAGGCTGCTTTCTGGAATGATCGCGGCTCCCAATCCCTTGGCGACCATGCGTTGAATGGCTTCGAGGGAATCGAGCTCCATTATTTCGCGCAAGTTGGCCCCTCTCGTTCGCAGATGATGCTCAATGATCCGCCCAACCCCGGTCAGATGGTTGAAACGTACAAAGGGAAGGTGATCAAGCAGGGTAATGTCGCCATCTTTGGTTTTAGCAATTTTCTCGTTCGCCTTATTTTTTTGCGCAATAACGACAAGACGTTCTTCCCGCAGGAGGGTGGGCTTGAGTGCGTCATCCAAACGTTGGGCCTGGGTGATAATAATACAATCGAACTTCCCCTGAAGCAGCTCTCTGGTTAGCTCAGTGCTTAGGCCACTTTCCAAACGGATTTGCAACCTGGGGTGCTTTTGTCCCAGGCGTGCCAAGGCTTCTGGTAAAAAAGATGTCGTTGCGCTTGGGATTGCCCCCAATCGAAGAAGACCTGACAGATCGTCTTGGTTTGACCCGGCTTCAGCGAGTGAATCATACAGATTGATGATTTCCTGAGCCTTTTCCAACAGGCGTAAGCCTGTGGGGTTGAGATCAGGGGGACGACGGCTTCTGTCGAAGAGTTCTGTTTGTAGTTCTTCTTCGAGGGCCTTCATCTGCATGCTGACGGCTGAATGGGTCAGACCCATACGCTCTGCGGCGGCTTGAAAACTGCCCGCTTTCGATATTTCCAGCAAAGCCCGGAGGTGGCGAATACCCATGGTACCTTCAATTAGTGTAAATATTATTGAAGTAAGAAGTTATTTTAATTCGTTTGATTTGAAGAAAGCAAGCGCGAGATAATGAAACTGTCAAAAAGAGACAATACCTAACCTATAACTCGGCTATAACTTGCCTATAACTCTGTGGAGTATAAAGCCCATGCTTGCGGACCTTGATCGTATTACGGCACGTGAAAATGCTGACCTTAACGAGAAATCATGTGCTTCTCGTTTGGAAAGTATTCGAGAACGCGCGCGCGATCTTGCGCAAAATGTCTTCGGGCCTCGGGCGGCTTCTATTGATAAAGCCGAAATTTATCCTTGGGAGAACTGCTTTGCTCTGAGAGATGCGGGCTTTATGGGAATGACAATACCCAAAGCATATGGTGGCCAAGGTCTGGGATACCGGGAAGCTGTTGTCCTTGTTGAAGAAGTATCAAAAGCCTGTGGCGTTACAGGACGGATCGCAGTTGAGGCGAACATGGGCGCTGTTGGCGCAATCATGGCTTATGGCTCGGAAAAACAAAAAAAAATTGCTGCCGAATTGGTGCTGGAGGGAGATAAACCCGCCATATGTATCACGGAACCAGAAAGTGGATCCGCGGCAACAGATATGACGACACGTGCCGATAAGGTTGGCGACGGTTATATCCTAAATGGTAAAAAACACTGGATTACTGGTGGTGGCGTTTCCAGGTTACATCTCATTTTCGCACAGGTTTTTGAGAACGATGAACCTCAAGGTATCGCGGGTTTTATCGTGGTAAGAGGAGAACCTGGGGCAGAGGGACTGTCAATTGGTAAACGAGAGCCGACTATGGGCCTTCGCGGTATTCCGGAAACAGAGGTCTATCTTCGTGATCTTCATGTTCCGGCCGACATGCTGCTGCAGCCTCCTTCCGGCATTAGAAAGGGCTTCGGTGATCTGATGACGGCCTATAACGGTCAGCGGGTTGGGGCTGCGGCTGTCGCACTTGGTTTGGCAGTCGGCGCTTATGATCAGGCTGAGGCTTTTATTCAACAACGCGAACAGTTCGGGCGTCCGATTTGTGAGTTTCAGGGGCTTCAGTGGATGCTTGCGGATATGGCTGTGCAAATAAGTGCGGCGCGCGCCTTGATAAATGAGGCCGTAAACGGAACAGGTTTTCCCGATAAAATGAAAGCTGCACAAGCCAAGCTCTTTACCTCTGAAATGGCGGTTAAGGTTACCAATGATGCCCTGCAAATGCATGGTGCCGCGGGCTATTCTCGTAATAATCCAGTTGAACGCATGGTGCGTGATGCCCGGATGTTCACCATTGGTGGGGGCACAGCACAAGTTCTCAGAAATGTGATCGCTTCGGACCTTTTGGGGCGTAAATTCCCGCAGACAAGAGAGGGTTATATGGCGTATCCTGCCAGCAAATCGCCTGTTGATACTCTGCGTGAGAAAGTAGAAAAGTAACTGTCCTTGTTACTCTCTTTGAGTATCCCTTATGCGATGATGTCTTGAATTTCTAATCTGCTTGTTCCTCTCAATGGAAACAGGCAGGTATAGGTGTGTGTCGTAACCCATTTGAAAGTACGCTTATGAGCTTAACCGCTGCTGATATACTGGCCCAACGTCTCTTTGATGCGGGGTGCCGCCATGCCTTTGGTATCCCCGGTGGGGAAGTGCTGAGTGTGATGCATGCTTTGGATCATGCCGGGCTGGAAGTGGTTTTGACCAAACATGAAAACGGTGCGGGCTTTATGGCTGAGGGGACCTATCACCGAACCGGAGCGCCGGGGGTTCTCTTTGCGACTTTGGGGCCGGGAATGGCCAATGCTTACAATGTCATTGCCAATGCCTACCAAGATCGGGTCCCGCTGGTGTTCTTGACCGGGAAGGTCGATGATCTGGATGCTGTCAGTTACACGCATCAGGTTTTTGATCATGCGAAGGCACTTGAGCCCGTTGTAAAAGGGAGTTTTACGCTGGTGGATGGGGCGGTTGATCGTATTGTGGACAAGGCTTTGTCGTTGGCGCAATCGGGTAGGCCCGGCCCTGTGCATATTGATGTGCCAATTTCCTTGGCTGCGAAGGTTCAGGAAAATGCCGTTAAGTTATGGCAGCCATCCTATCTTCCTTCAGCGCCTGCCGAGAGCGCAGAGTTCAAATCGGTTCGGGAGAAACTCTCGCAATCCAAACGCCCCCTTGCCGTTCTTGGCTTGGAGATTTTAAGTGAAGGCTGCGAGGCTGAAGTTCGAGAGTTTTTACTTAAGCACGGTATTCCCTCTGTCGCGACGTACAAGGCAAAGGGAGTTATTCCTGATGATCACGCTCTGTCACTTGGCGGTGCGGGTCTTTCTCCAAAGGCGGACAAGACTATCTTGCCCTTGGTCGAGCAAAGCGATTGCCTGCTGCTTATTGGCTATGACCCAATTGAGATGCGTCACGGTTGGCAGGATGTATGGCAACCTGGAAAACAGTTTGTTGCCGAATTTACGCTTGAGCCGAATTTACATGGCATGCATCGGGCGAGTTATACTTTTTCAGGGTCGATTGCGCCTTCCCTTACGGCGCTGGATAGCGGTCTCTCTCTTGGCACGGTTTGGGACAACGATGAAATCTCTTTAGCAAAAGCTGCGTTGAACTCTGCCTTTCCAAGTGATGAAGAATGGGGACCTGCTGCGATTGTTGATGAAGTGCGCAAGGCAATGCCGGATCATGGGGTTGCATCGGTTGATTCCGGAGCCCACCGCATTTTGCAAAGTCAACTCTGGGTGTGTCGTGAACCTCATACCCTGATCCAGTCCAGTGCTCTGTGTACAATGGGTTGTGCGTTGCCACTCGCAATGGGGGCAAAGGTTGCATCCCCGGATGTACCTGTCGTCGCTTTTACGGGCGATGCAGGTCTGGAGATGATTCTGGGAGAACTCTCAACATTGAGAGACTTAAAGCTGCCTGTGGTCGTAGTTGTCTTCGTGGATCGTTCTCTTGCACTTATCGAGCTAAAGCAGCGGGGCAGCGGGCGCGAAAATCTGGCTGTCGATTTCGGAAGCACAGATTTTGGCGGAACCGATTTTGCTGCTTTGGCTCAAGCAATGGGCGGTAGAGGTCTAAACGCGTGTAGCCGGGCGGAAATGGTTTCTGCTTTGGATGGTGCGTTTGAAGGTGAAAAATTTACTCTGATTGCTGCGCATATCGACCGTGAATCCTACGACGGTAAGTTTTAAACTTAAGGCCTAAGAGGCAAAGAGCGTTTGTTTGCTGTATGGAGAGTGCAAACAAGGCTGTCCCTGTAAGCTGTGTAGAGTAACGATGCCCAGCTTGGCATGAAGAATATACGAACAAACCGTTTGGCTGTAAGTATGATTGCAAATACCTGTGGGAGCGCCGTGAGCTGTTTTTGTATCGTGAGAGGCGAGTATGGATTTCAAGGCGTCAAGGGTTTGTGCGTGCTTTAGGCCTTTGGTGATCCATTCGTAACGTCCATAACTATTACTGTTGTTGTTTTCCAGGCCATCTTTTGAGCCATGCAGGTGTTGATGGTTGGTTCGGGTTATGCGTGATGGATTGCGCTCTACCATCAAATTACTGTCACGGATTTCCACAGCAGCCGTTCCTGTCCTATCGGCAAGGATGAGGTTACCCCACCATGAAGGATAGTTGCTGATGCGGCTATTCAGTGCGAGCAGGGCAGTTTCAATGTCGTGCCCTTGGTTCAGGGCAGTCTCTACCAAAATATCGTAGTTGCTGGCTTTTGGACTTGTGATTTGCACATGAGAGTCCGCGACCAGAAGCCCATGTTTGTTGGCGCCAATGGATAAGCCGGAATAAATGTCTTCAACATTAGTGTCAGCCGAGAAGGTTTCTAAACCTTCTGCGCCCCAGATCTTATCCGTGCTCTTGATCCTATCGGTGTAGTCTGGGCGGCTAAAATCCTTGTTCTTAAACAGAAAGTACTCGTCTTTTGAGAGGAAAATTGCGCCGATTGTACACATGAGATCTATAGCCTTTGTTGGTGTTTGGTGTCGGAGTTGGTTTTGCTTTTTTAGAGAAAGGCAAAACTCATCAATGATCAGACTATATTCATCTTACGCGGGGTGGAATCAAAAAAGGGCAGCTAAAGCCGCCCTCTTTGAGGAGTAAAATACTCATATTAGGTTATCTTTATTTTAGGGAACCTAACTCAATTTTCCGTGGCAATGTTTGTATTTTTTGCCGGAACCACAAGGACAGGCCGCATTCCGGCTGGTTTTACCCCAAGTGGAAGGATCTTCCTGATCAAAGGGCTGTGCTGGTGCCGATGGGTTACTTTGGCCGGGTTCCTGACGTGATTCGTGCATCTCTTGTTCCTGACGAGGAACTTCTGCAGATTCTGGTGATTGCAACTCGAAACGGTGCATCAACATGGTCAATTCGTCACGCACGGAATCAAGCATGGCTTCAAACATTTCGAAAGCTTCACGCTTGTATTCGTCTAGTGGGTTCTTTTGCCCATAAGCCCGTAGACCCACTGCTTGTTTGAGATGATCAAGCGAGAGAAGATGTTCTTTCCACTGCTTGTCGAGGACCATGAGAAGAAGTTGTTTCTCAAGCGAACGCATGACTTCTGGGCCATAATTGGCAGCCTTTGCGGCCATTTTTTGATCACTGGCTTGAAGGATACGGTCGAGAATTTCCTGATCGGCAATGCCTTCTTCTTGCGCCCAATCTTTGACGGGAAGGTCCATGGCAACAAGGCGCGTACACTCTTCGTGCAAAGTGCCAAGTTCCCACTGCTCAGCATAGGCATTTGCGGGAATACACTTCGTAACAAGGTCTTCGAGAACTTCATGGCGCATGGAGGCGACAGTATCTTTCACCTCTGCGGCAGACATGACTTCTTTGCGCTGTTCGTAAATGACCTTACGTTGGTCGTTCATGACATCATCAAACTTGAGGATGTTTTTACGAATTTCGAAGTTTCGGGCTTCGACTTTTTTCTGTGCTTTTTCGAGAGCCTTGTTTACCCACGGGTGGATAATGGCTTCGCCGTCTTCAAGGCCCAGTTTCTGTAACATCGTATCCATGCGCTCTGAGCCAAAGATACGCATAAGATCATCTTCGAGACTGAGGAAGAACT
Source organism: Kiloniella antarctica (assembly GCF_042682825.1). Taxonomy (NCBI): domain Bacteria; kingdom Pseudomonadati; phylum Pseudomonadota; class Alphaproteobacteria; order Rhodospirillales; family Kiloniellaceae; genus Kiloniella; species Kiloniella antarctica. Next base: position 30,210 of record NZ_JBHUII010000008.1, on the reverse strand, counting down.
TGGAGGCACCGGGATCAGATTGGCGACCAGAACGTCCGCGCAATTGGTTATCAATACGGCGACTTTCGTGGCGTTCACTACCAATCATGAACAAACCACCAGCATCGGTCACAATCACTTTATTTGCAGCAACTTCTGCAATAATCTCATCAGATTTTACTTTGCGTAATGCTTCGTCAGGAATCCCGCCAGCTTCTTGCTCAATACGCATGTCTTCATTGCCGCCGAGTTTAATATCGGTACCACGGCCAGCCATGTTGGTTGCGATGGTTACGGCGCCAGGGGACCCAGCTTGAGAAACAATAATAGCTTCTTGCTCGTGATATCGAGCGTTGAGAACCTTATGTGGGATTTTCTCTTTTGTAAGAAGAGCCGCAAGATACTCAGACTTTTCAATCGTCACAGTACCAACCAAAACAGGCTGTTTACGCGCGTGGCATTCCTTGATTTGCTTGATGATGGCCGTATCTCGTTCAAGCCCAGTCCGATAAACCTCATCGTCGTGGTCAATACGGATACAAGGAAGGTTTGTTGTCATGGAAATAACATCGAGCGAATAGATCGCAGAAAATTCTTCTGCTTCGGTCATCGCTGTACCAGTCATCCCCGCAAGTTTGGGGTAAAGGCGGAAATAATTCTGGAAGGTAATGGATGCAAGAGTTTGATTTTCTTGCTGAACATTAGCGCCTTCTTTGGCTTCAAGGGCTTGGTGTAATCCTTCAGAAAAGCGCCGACCTTCCATCATCCGACCCGTAAACTCGTCAATGATAACAACTTTTTTGTCTTTGACGATGTAATCTTTATCTACTTGGAAGAGCTTATGTGCACGTAATGCTTGATTGATGTGGTGGAGAGTGCTGACATTCTCGATCTCGTAAAGAGAGCCTGTCATAACACCGTCATCGTTGAGTTTTTTCTCGACAAACTCGACGCCTTCATCCGTGAGGGTCACTGAACGAGATTTCTCATCGAGTTCGTAGTGTTCTTCAGCAAGGTGCGGGATGTATTCGTTGATCGTGATGTAACTCTCGGAAGAGTCTTCCGCGGGGCCGGAAATGATCAAGGGTGTTCTGGCTTCATCGATCAGGATAGAATCAACTTCATCGACAATTGCGAAATTAAATTCGCGCTGCACCATTTGATCGATTTCAAACTTCATATTATCGCGAAGATAATCAAAACCGAGCTCGTTGTTTGTCGCGTAGGTAATATCGCAGCTATAGGCGTGATGGCGTTCTTGTTCGCCTTGACCTGGGGTTACACAACCGACAGTCATACCGAGGAATTGATAGATCTGTCCCATCCATGCAGCATCACGATTGGCGAGATAATCGTTCACCGTAACAACGTGGACACCTTTGCGTTGAATAGCATTAAGATAGACAGGTAAGGTCGCAACAAGCGTCTTACCTTCACCGGTTGCCATTTCACTGATCATTCCTCGATGAAGAACAACACCGCCCATCATCTGGACATCGAAATGTCTTAAGCCAAGAGTTCTGCGAGAAGCTTCGCGCACTGTTGCGAAAGCTTCAGGGAGAATATCATCAAGAGTTTCACCCTGCTCAAGACGGGTACGGAACTTCTCTGTTTGCCCTTTTAAGTCATCGTCAGACAAAGCTTCGATAGTAGATTCAAAGCTATTTATAGAAAGGACAATAGAGTTTAGGCCTTTTAGGTAACGGTCGTTGGCAGTGCCAAACATCCGTTTCACAAGCGCGCCGAGCATAGAGAACCCCTTGCGTGAAAACGCAGTTCAAGAATTAGTTAGTAAAAGTCAAAATGAGACATAGGGCTCACATGGGCTCCTGTCAATGTGAAGCTGCTTTTAATGGGGATGAAATACATCTGTGCTATCTTTCTTGTGTGATTGGATGTGGAGCAACGATAGATGCTTTAGGTTGTAGTAACTTTGTTGTAATAAGGATTGATATTTTTTCTGTGCCGATCTGGAGCCCTTGATTTGACTTGTTTTCGCAAAATAGTATCGACTATTACACTGTTGATATCTTTGTCTTTTATTCAGCCTGTATCTGCAGAGCCAGAAAAAGAAAGTACAGAAAAATCTGAACAACGCGAAAGTGGAGGAAAACTTTTACGGTTCCTTTTTGGTGAGGATGATGAAACTGATAGTCAAGACAAAGAGGGCCTTGAACCAACAGAAACTGTCGCGACTCCTTCTGGCAAAGAGACAATTGAAACTGAAGAAACGAATGAACTAATAGTCGTTGTACCTGCAGGAGAAGTCCCCGCAGTATTAACTGTAGAGCCTCTAAAGAGTGATGTGGTTAAAAAGGAAACACCAACCGCTGTCGATGTCCCTGGGCAGGAACGAGAAGGGTTAACACCTCCTCCAGGCTTTACGGATAGTGTTCCTACAAACGATGCCGAGAAAATTGAAAAGGGTCCCGTAAAAGATATCGTTGTCGAACAACTTCCTGCAACACCAACTCTATCTGGTAGCGAGACGGTTGCCATTGAACCTAGGTCAGAAAAAGAAACTTCTAAAGAATTGGAGTTGAACCGCTTGTCCAAAGAGAACCCTGTTGTTGCGATTGTCGAGGGTGATCGGATCTATTGGGAAGATATCATGCAAGCTGCGCGAAAATTACCTGAGCAATATCAAGGAAACTTAGAAACGATGTTTCCTCTTCTTCTCGATCGCGCGATTGATTTAAAATTACTTGCTCACGCGGGGGCAGATGCCGATGTTGACCGTGATGAAGCTGTGAAAAGAAAGTTAGCACTTGCCGAGGAAAAAATTATACGCGACGCCTTTCTTGAGCAAAAACTGAATGAGATGATTTCGGAAAGTATGCTGAAAGACCGCTATTTTAGCCTATTGCGAGAGAATATAATCAATGCAGAGATCCGCGCACGGCATATACTGGTCGAGACACGGAATGAAGCGTTGGCTTTGATTATCGCTCTTGAAAACGGCGCAAATTTCCCTCTTCTTGCGAAGAAATTTTCGCGCGGACCTTCTGCTGATAAAGGCGGGGATCTTGGCTGGTTTCGTCGTAAAGACATGGACCCTGAATTTGCAGCTTCAGCCTTTAATTTAAAAAAAGGGCAGTTTACTCAAACGCCAGTTTCAACTGAATTTGGTTGGCATGTTATTCTACTTGAGGATAAGAGGGACGTTAAACAGCCCACTTTTGAATCCATGCGTGCGGAAATAAAAAAAATCGTAAGTCGCGATTTGATTGCGGTGATGGTAAGGGAACTTAGGGAAGATGCTGATATCTCAGTATTTCCAGCAAAATAAGTAATAAACTTAGGTGGTAATAATAAAATTAGAAGTAGCCATTCTCTTGACACAGTCTTGAGATCACCTGCTGATCGACAAAAGGGGATTATGTGGCTAAAACCAATCCCCGTATTATATATAACCCATATTATAAATAACTAGGAGTTATCTCTAAGATGTCTGCAAAACAGATTTTGTTCCCACTTATTGGCGGTGCGGCCCTGCTTGGTGCAGCCTATGTTGGATTTAACTACGGGCAGCAAGGGGGAACTCTTCCATTTTTAAGCGGGGCGACATTCTCAGAATCTCCTAGCGAAACCCCTGCTGCAGATGACCCAATTATGGCTAAAGTCGGGGATGTCATTATTCGTCGGTCCGAAGTTGTGAAGTTTGCTGAAAGCATTCCAAATATTCCTCAAGCCCAGATCGAGTTGATTTTACCTGAATTGGTCGGGCAGGTTGTTGACTTAAAACTCATCTCTCAAAAAGCGAATACTTCTGGTCTTGAACAGGATCCGGAAGTGCTAAAACGTATTGGTGATATTAAAGAAAGAATTCTTGTTGAGGTCTTTCTAAATCGTGCGCTTGAAAAGGAAGTTACGGATGATGCTGTGGAAAAAGCCTATCAGGCTTATCTATTGGAAAATCCAGCTGTCCGCGAAGTTTCAGCCCGCCACATTCTTGTTGAAGATGAAGAAACTGGTAAAGACCTGATTAAGCAACTTGATGCGGGTGCTGATTTTGTATCCTTGGCAAAAGAGCACTCTACTGGCCCAAGTGGTCCCGGTGGTGGAGATCTCGGCTTTTTCCGCGCAGAGCAGATGGTTAAGCCATTCTCTGATGCTGCTTTTGGGATGAAACCTGGGGATCATTCTGCGACGCCTGTGCAATCACAGTTCGGTTGGCATGTAATCAAGGTTGAGAAAGAACGCGATTCCGAGCAACCAACAAAAGAAGCGTTGGATGGTCAACTTCGTGGCGAACTTTCAAGAACAGCTTATCAGGCGATTGTTGATGGCCTGAAAGAAGGTGTTGAAATTGAAATTGTTGGTGCTGAGCCCGAAATCGCACCAGAAGAAACCGCACCAGAAGAAACCGCACCAGAAGAAAATGTAACTGAAGAAAATGCAGAAGAAGGCACTTCAGAAGAAGCAGATAAACCTGCTACTGAATAATACTTGAAGAGTGAAATAAAAAAGCCCGGTTCCTAATTCCGGGCTTTTTTACCTTTGGGTATATTTGCTAAAAAGATATGTCTGGACGTTAATTTTATTTGAGGATGATGCCATGGAGCTTCTAAAATCTCCACTTGCCCCTGCGAACTTTCCTAATATGCCCGCTATTGATGGTGTTCAGCTTTCAACACGAGCTTGTGGGATTAAATATCAGGGACGTAAAGATGTTCTCTTGATGGCGTTTGATGAAGGTTCAACAATTGGTGGCGTCCTCACTAAATCTTTAACGTGCTCTGCGCCGGTTGAATGCTGTCAAGAACACCTAAAGTTCGGACAAGCCCGTGCGATAGTTGTGAACTCGGGTAATGCCAATGCCTTTACTGGTAAGTTGGGGAATGCCTCTGTTTCACGTACTGTCGCTGCGACGGCAGCTGAGCTGGGGTGCGCAAAAGAAAGCATTTTTGTTGCCTCAACGGGGGTCATCGGTGAGCCTCTACCTGATGAGCGGATCACTTCTGCTCTTGGTCAGCTTAAATCTGATTTGTCTAGCGATCATTGGCAGGCTGCTGCCGAAGCAATTATGACGACAGACACCTTTGCCAAAGGGGCGAGTGTTAAAACTCAAGTAGGCGGTAAGACTGTTACGATTAATGGTATTGCCAAAGGGTCAGGCATGATTGCGCCTGATATGGCTACAATGTTGAGCTTTATCGCAACTGACGCCGCTCTTTCTTCTGCAGTGGTTCAATCTTTGATTTCCCGTGGTGCTGACCTGTCGTTTAATGCCATTACAGTCGATAGCGATACATCAACAAGTGATACAGTGCTTCTCTGTGCTACAGGAAAAGCTGGCAATGCAATTTACCAGGATATCAACGCACCTGAGTTGGCTGATTTTGTATCAGCGCTCAATGGACTTTTAAGAGACCTCGCCCATCAAGTCGTTCGAGATGGTGAGGGCGCAAGTAAGTTTGTCAGTATTTTTGTATCTGGCGCCGAAAGCGATACTGCGGCTAAAAAAATAGGCCTGGCGATTGCGAATTCTCCTTTGGTTAAAACCGCTATTGCCGGGGAAGACGCCAATTGGGGGCGCGTAGTAATGGCTGTTGGAAAATCCGGCGAACGAGCCGATCGGGATAAGCTATCGATTGCCATGGGCGGTGTAATAATCGCAAAAGATGGACAAAGGGTTGAAGGCTTTGATGAGGGCCCTGTTGCTCAGCATATGAAGGGGCAAGATATCGAAGTTGCTGTCGATGTTGGAATTTGTACTGGAAGCGCAACAGTTTGGACTTGTGATTTAACACATGGTTATATTGAAATTAATGCTGATTATCGCAGCTAATTAGAGACGAATTTTATGAGTTCTGCCGAAGAAGATATGGGATGTTGGGCTGCCGAAAAAAGAGCTGACAGGGCGAGGCCAATTGTACTGGTCGCGGCCGCGGCTTTGGTGGATTCTGACGGCCGGGTGTTGTTGGCACAGCGTCCGGAAGGTAAGTCGATGGCCGGGCTATGGGAATTTCCGGGAGGCAAGGTTGAGGCAGGTGAAACACCAGAACAGGCTTTGGTTCGAGAGTTGAAAGAAGAGCTTGGTATCGATACCCGATCTAGTTGTCTTGCTCCAATTGCTTTTGCATCACATAGTTATGATGATTTTCATCTCTTGATGCCCTTGTTTGCTTGTCGAATATGGGAGGGGAATGTGACCGCTCTTGAGGGGCAGAAATTCGCGTGGGTGCGCCCCATGCGTCTTCGTGATTATGATATGCCTCCCGCTGATGAGCCTCTAGTAGCATTGTTGCGAGATTTACTGTAAAATAAATTTCTCGGAGCTAAAAAGCATACTCATATTTTATTAATTGTCGTCTGAGTGTGGTATTTTAGCTAACTAATGGGGGGTGTTTTCGGAAGGTTAATCCGAAAATAATGGAGGGTGTATGTCTACACTGGTAAATAGAAATATCACCCTAAAGGGGAGACGTACGTCCTTACGCCTAGAGCCGGACATGTGGGACGCACTTTTTGAAATATGCATCCGGGAGGATTGTCACATCAGTAATCTGTGTACAACGATTGATGATGCTAAAGCAGGATCCTCGCTTACAGCAGCGATAAGGGTTTTTATCCTTATCTATTTCCGTAATGCTGCCTTTGCCATTGGTTATGAACAGGTTTCTGAACCAGTTTTACTCGGTGAAGCCATATAGCACGAGCCTTGCTTAACGCAGAGGATGGCAAGTGCTCTCGAATTCATTACAGTATGAGGTAAAGACGAAAGAGCCTAGCGATGACGCAATTTAGTTTATTTTAGTTTCGTTTGTCTCAAGAAAATCAGCCAGGCGGCTTGTTGCTGTCCCAGGACGCAGAGGCTGTTGTTGTGAGCTGTGGGGTGCCCATCCTGCCAAATAGATGATATCGAAAGTTGCCGTTATGCGGCCTTCTTTATCTTGAAACCTTTCTTGATAAATCTGTGCCGCTTTCAAGAGTGTTTCCCGGCGGGTAAAAGTTTTACGCCGATTGTGTATAGCATTGGTTTCCCCCATTCCCCTGAGTTCTTTCATAAGTTCGAAAGCGGAGGCATAACTTACTTCTATTCGGTCATAGTCTGCGACGGGAAGGGCAAAGCCAGCACGTTGTAACAGGGCACCAGCATCACGAACATCGATGAGGGGAGACACCCTTGGGCTGACACCTCCTTCGACTTCCATCTCTGCTTCCATCAAAGCAGCCCTTAGTTCTTTGAGTGTTTCCCCGCCGAACATCGCAGATAAAAATAACCCATTGGGTTTGAGGCAACGATTTGTTTGTAGAAGGGCACCGGGAAGATCGTTAACCCAGTGCAGGCAAAGGTTACTGATAATCAGATCATAGCTTTGGGGCTCAAAGGATAAAATTTCGTCGACAATTTCAATTGGAATGTCTGTGGTATCTGGACTCTTGTTGTCTTGGGACGTTCTTTTGAACATCGAAGACGTGAACTGTTCGATTCCACCGCGAGGTCCTAGAGTTTTAGAGAGGATGGAATGATTTGATCCGAGATTTAGAGCCGTCGGAAAGCTTCGTGCAATATCGAGCAGCCGATCGCCCAGCCGATCTGCGACTTCTTCGAAAAGGAAGGCGTGATTACTGAAGCCTGGTTTGGCGCGTTGACGATGGAGGTCGACTGAGTTGTGATCAAAGATATAAATGTCGGTCATCGTTAACGGCTCAAGCTGATTAAGATTTTTCTGGTTATAGCAGATTGCCTTTTAATAACCAGAGCAATTAATGACTTGTATAGCTGCTCTCGGTTTTAGGGTGGCGCTAAATCATAAACTTTACGCTAAGGGTGTGCCGTATTAACTTCACTAAATGGTGGATTTTTTAAAGTTTGTCTCTCGCTCCGTGCCTGAAGCTGTTTTGAGCCTTGTCTCCGGCATCGTTGATTATGCGCTTCCTCCTGTTTGCGGTAATTGTCAGGAGCCAGTTTTAAACAGTAACGGTATATGTGGGGTATGTTGGGCATCTTTGACGTTCATATCTGATCCTTGTTGTGTGTGTTGTGGTTATCCTTTCGATTACTTTGTAAAAGACGATGTCCTTTGTGGTGAGTGCCTCAGATCACCTAAATCGTTTGATCGTTGTCGGTCTGCCTTGTCTTATGATGATCACAGTAAAAATATGATTATCGGATTTAAGCATGCTGACAGAACTTATCTGACGAAGCTTTTTACGAGGTGGATTGCGCTTGTCGGTAAGGAGATCCTAATGGATGTTGACTTCATCTCGCCTGTGCCTCTTCATCCGAGAAGGCTTTTAGCTCGACGTTATAACCAGTCAGGACTTTTGGCCCAAAAAATTGCTTATTCGCATAAAAAAGTATATCTGCCAGACTTGTTGTTGAGGACAAAAAACACTTCTTCACAGGGGCATCTCTCACTGATCAATCGTTGGAAAAATGTCAGAACTGCATTTGAAATCAATCCCAAGTACGCAGATTGTATAAGAAATAAAAATATAATTTTGATTGATGATGTCTATACGACCGGGGCAACGTTAGAAGCCTGTAGTCGGGTTCTCAAAAAGCAGAAGGTGGCAAAAATTAACGTGTTGGTACTCTCGCGGGTTCTCAAAGAAAGTGGAAGCTGAAGGGAAAAAATGATCCTTGCACTGTACATTTTCAAAATATCACCTAAATATTGCCTCTAACGCGTAAGTAAGATTGAACGTGCTAATATTATTTTGCATTTGGAAAAGGATTTTTTCGTATGGCTGAGGTTGTTGTTTATTCTAGTATGCTGTGCCCTTATTGTTCTCGTGCAAAAAAGCTACTGAAGGCTAAAGGCGTTGCATTTGAAGAAATCGATATAATGATGCAACCGCGCCGCAAATCTGAAATGATGGAAAAGGCCGGAGGTCGAACATCTGTCCCTCAGATATTTATTGATGGAGAGCATATTGGCGGGTGTGACGAACTGATGGCTTTGGAAGGCGCTGGTCTTCTCGATGGTAAATTGGAAACAAGGAAAGCTTCTTGAGTAAATTTAGGGCGGCCTGTGTCCAACTCACAGCTGGAAGAGATGATGAGATCACGCTAATAACGGCCTGTGATCTTATTCGCCAGGCGCATGCAGGGGGGGCGAACTACGTTCAGACACCTGAATGCACCACGATGATGGAGCCAGATAAAAAGCTGACGCTTGAAAAAGCTCTTCCTGAAAATGATCACCCTTCGATTAAGGCTTTTTCTGCCCTGGCGAAAGAGCTTGGGATTTGGTTGCATATTGGCTCTTTGATTGTTGGAACAGAAGAGAGGCGGGCCGCTAACAGGGCTTTTTTGTTTAATCCCCAGGGTGAGATCAAGGCGCGCTACGACAAAATTCATATGTTTGACGTTGAAATTCCTGATGGGCAATCATATCGAGAGTCCGCAACTTTCAGGCCTGGTGAAAAAGCTGTTGTGACGGACCTGCCGTGGGCGACGCTGGGGCTGGCGATCTGCTACGATGTTCGGTTCCCTTATCTTTTCAGAGCCCAAGCCAAACGCGGCGCACAAATCTTAACGGCACCAGCTGCTTTTACCAAATTTACTGGCGAAGCCCATTGGCACACATTGCTTAAAGCTCGAGCTATAGAAAACGGCTGCTTTGTTATTGCTGCAGGGCAGTGTGGTGTACATGCTGAAGGACGTGAAACTTATGGACACTCCCTTATTGTTGCTCCTTGGGGAGAGGTCTTGGCTGATGGTGGCAGCGAACCTGGTGTGATCTTTGCGGATATTGATTTGGACAGGATGAAACAGGCCCGGGATATGGTGCCTTCAATAGATCATGATCGTGAGTTTTCGTTTTGAATTAAGTCGCCAATTGTAAATGCTTAGTGAAAACCGTTCCACAATGTTCTCTAGATTGTATCATTTAAGGCGTGTTGCACAAATCCGTTGAACAACAGCAGGTTTGGGGGTCCCTATTATGGCTTCTTCATAAGCTGTAATGGATAATGTCCCGTGAAAACAGTCGAGAAGCTCCTGAGAATGTAAAAGGAACTTTGGCTTGCTTGGTCGACCAAAATGTTCGTTACCTTCCATAAATGTCTCGTAAATAAGTATCCCACCGATACTTAAAAGATCTGGTAGGAGTGGCAACAAAGGACGAAATAGATAGTTGGTCACAACAATACCGCCATACTGTTTACCGGCTAATGGAAAAGGTGAGCCATCTTCTAAATCAGCAGTAATTACTTCTGCACCAGGCAAGTCTTTTATGTCCGCAAGGCCTTCGGTGTTTTTATCCAAGGCGGATACGTAATGTCCTGCCATAAGAAACAAGCGGGCGTGACGTCCAGAACCACAAGCTAAATCTAAAACATTAGATCCTTCAGGAATATGCGGAGCAAAACGGAGAACCCAAGGAGAAGGTGCAGTCATAATTCTAACCAACCAAGTTAATGTATGATATGATTTGGTTACTCCTCAATAAGCCTCAAGGCAATAATTTCTCGTCGGGACTAATTTTTAAGTCTAGCTTGACCAAAGAGGATCTCTTCGGCAATAAACTCAGGGTTATGGGTATTGGTATGTTTGAAACGGAATTAGTATGATTCTTTTCGATTTGAAATGCGAAAATAATCACGTTTTTGAAGCTTGGTTTAAGGACAGTGAGGCTTTTAAAAAGCAATCTGAGAGAGGTATTGTTACGTGCCCGAGCTGTAATTCTTCTGCTGTTACAAAGGCCTTGATGGCACCCAACGTTAGCCTTGCCAACAGTGAGAAGAAGAGAGCCTCAACAAGTGACTTGGCTAAAGCCCAGAAGTTGCTAAGTGAAGCACAGAAGGTCGTCGAAGATAACTTTGATTACGTTGGTAAAGATTTTGCCAAAGAAGCGCGCAAAATCCATTACGGTGAATCAGATAAAAAGAACATTTATGGTGAAGCGACTGAAAAGGATAGCAAAAGGCTGAAAGAGGAGGGAATTGCTTTTAATCAGATTCCCTGGAAGCCGAAGGCTGACGCATAATAGTTAAGCCGAAGGCTGACACTTAAAAGCCAAACTGAGGGCCGACATAAACCGCTAATATTAAGGCTAAGGTATCGTGTTCAGATCCTAAGTATCTGATGTTTTTAGATGAGAACGAATCTGCTTAACCGATCTTTTCTGCAATCAGCATGTAATTTACATCCAGATCTTTGGCATCGTGTAACCATTTGTCTAAAACTGGATTGTAAATGATACCCATCAAATCTTGAGTTTCCAAACCATTGCGGCGTAAGACATCCACAAATTCTGAAGGTTTGAGGAATTTTTTCCACTCGTGGGTCCCTTTCGGTACCCAACGTAATAGATACTCAGCTCCGATAATGGCCAAAAGATAAGATTTTTTGGTGCGATTCAGGGTTGAGCCAAACATGACGCCGCCTGGTTTTACCAGAGCTGCGCATGAGGTGGTGTAAGCTTCGACATCAGCGACATGTTCGATGACTTCCATATTGATCACAACATCATAAGTTGCGCCTGTTTCAACCAAATCCTCAGCAGTCATGTGTCTGTAGTCCATATCGAGACCGCCGTCTTCTGCGTGAAGGCGTGCAATTTCTATGTTGCGGTGGGACGCGTCGATACTGGTGACTGTTGCCCCAAGCCTTGTCAGAGGTTCTGAAAGAAGTCCGCCACCACAACCAATATCGAGGATCGTCAAACCTTTTAGGGGATTGATGTCTTTGATATCGCGGCCATGCCGTTTTGCAAGGTGATCGCGAATATAGCTGATGCGCACGGGATTGAGTTGATGTAGCGGCTTGAACTTACCTAAAGGATCCCACCATTCGTCCGCCATTGCTGCGAATTTTGAAATTTCCTGTGGATCAACCGTGATCCCCGCAGCATCATCTTTTGTGGGGGTTTCGGTTTGGATTATCTTTTTTTTAGCCATCATGGTCCGGTGTACTCAGGTATTGTACGTTTTAAGGGCGCATAGAAACAAATTATACATAATTCGCGTGTGAAACTCGTCGTTTTTTAACATGCAATTACTTGATTCGAAGAGTTGTGCAGAGTATGGATATGTCCAGCCTTTAGAGCAACCGTTTCAAGGCGGTTTTTCGCGGAGGTTTGTGTAAATTTAAAATTTCCTTACAGGAAGAGTCCCGATGGCCCGAGTCGTAATGAAATTCGGCGGTACCTCGGTCGCGGATCTCGATCGAATCAGGAACGCAGCACAGCGCGTGAAAAGAGAAGTCGAGTCCGGTAATGAGGTTGCGGTAGTAGTTTCCGCAATGGCTGGTGTAACCAACCAACTAGTCGATTATGTTCAAAGTGCAGGATCGTTATATGATCTGCGCGAGTATGATACGGTTGTATCTTCTGGTGAGCAGGTAACATCTGGCTTGCTTTCAATCGTGCTTCAAGACATGGGTATCAATGCTCGGTCCTGGCTCGGTTGGCAGGGACCGATAATTACTAATGATGCTCATGGTAGTGCGCGTATCGAGCGCATAGAAGTTGATGATATTATTCGTCGTTTTGGTGAGGGGCAGGTAGCGGTCTTTGCTGGTTTCCAGGGTGTGGGTCCGGATGGACGTATTTCGACCTTGGGACGCGGTGGATCCGACACATCGGCCGTGGCTATTGCGGCTGCTTTGAAAGCTGATCGCTGCGATATTTATACGGACGTGGATGGTATTTATACAACCGACCCCCGTATCGTCGCCAAAGCGCGTAAAATGGATAAAATCACCTATGAAGAGATGCTCGAACTTGCATCTCAAGGTGCAAAAGTATTGCAAACCCGCTCGGTCGAAATGGCCATGAAACACGGGGTGCGTGTACAGGTTCTCTCAAGCTTTGAAGATAAGCCGGGAACCCTAGTCGTAGACGAGGATGAAATCGTGGAACAGGCAATTGTTAGTGGTATCGCCTATAATCGTGACGAGGCGAAGGTAACTCTGCGCAGCGTTAGAGATACACCAGGCGTCGCCGCCAGTATTTTTGGCCCGCTTATGGCTGCGGCCATTAACGTGGATATGATTGTTCAAAATATTTCTGCGGATAAAAAAACCACAGATATGACTTTCACCGTTGCTAAGGCTGATCTTAATCGTGCCATCAGCGTGCTAGAAGACAAGAGCAATGGCCTTACTTATGATAGTCTGGATTCTGATCCTTCTGTTGCTAAGATTTCGGTCATCGGCGTCGGTATGCGATCTCACGCCGGGGTTGCTCAAAAAATGTTTTCTGCCTTGGCTGATAAGGGAATCAATATCGAAGTTATTTCAACTTCTGAAATCAAAATTTCAGTTCTTGTCGCTGAAGAATACACCGAGCTTGCTCTTCGTAGTCTTCACACCGCTTATGGATTGGATTCAGAAGACTAATCTTGGATCTGTAGTTACGAGAGTAACTTTGCCAAGAACAGTGATGAGAATTGTTATGATCAGGTAGTTGGCAAATTTCGCCTTCGGCCTGATTTCTATATGGTGCAGCAAGGAAGCGGTATCTAATGAGCAGCAAGAATAATAAAACTTCTGCCTGGGGCGGATCACGCCGTTTGTTGAAGCTTCTGCGCGACCAAATGAAGGGCAAATCCACTAATCAAGAGCGTTTGGCACAGACCGTTAATCTTATTGCGCGTGATATAGCTGCCGAAGTTTGCTCGATTTACGTGATGCGCCGGGGTGAACATCTTGGCGGGGAGTATCTGGAACTCGCTGCAACGATGGGATTGAAGCCGGAGGCAGTGTATAAAACGCGCTTGCATAAAGGTGAAGGTATCGTCGGGCAGTGCGCCGCGTTGGCTCTGCCAATGGCGGTTTCAGATGCGCCTCGACATCCTAATTTTGCCTATAGGCCGGAGACCGGGGAAGAACCTTATCAATCGATGTTAGGTGTTCCTATTTTACGCAGTGGTCGAGTTCTCGGTGTCATTGCTGTTCAGAACGTTACGCACCGGCATTACGACGAAGAAGAAGTCGAAGCTCTTGAGACCATTGCTATGGTCTTGGCTGAATTGATTGCCGGAGGAACACTATCCGTTTCAGCCCTCGAAACAGGTGGAAATCAAGATGAATTAGAAAAGCCCGACCGTATCAAAGGCCTTTGTCTGAATGAGGGTATGGGAATAGGGCAGGCTGTTTTTCACAACCGTGGTATTGTTATCAGTCGTATTATTGCGGACGATGTCGAGGAAGAAGTTCAACGTCTCGAATTAACCGTTAAAGAAATGCGTTTATCTATCGATGAGATGCTGACCCGTTCAGATATTGCAGCCCTGGGCGAGCAACGCGAAGTTTTGGAAACATACCGTATGTTTGCCGAAGATCGTGGGTGGGTTGGGAAAATCACCGAAGCCATCCGGGTTGGAGGGATGACAGCCGAGGCGGCAGTCCAGAAAATTCAAAATGAAACCCGCTCCCGTATGGGCAAAATTAGTGACCCTTATCTTCGAGAGCGCTTGGCCGATCTTGATGATCTTGCCAATAGATTATTGCATCATCTTTTGGATTTAGGTGAAGATAAACCTGAATTACCCGATGAATTTATTCTTCTTGCCAGAACTTTAGGGCCGGCAGAATTGTTGGATTATGATTGGGATCGCCTGAAAGGAGTTATTCTTGAAGAGGGATCTCCAACTGCGCATGTTGCCCTGGTGGCGCAAGCATTGGAACTTCCCATTATCGGTCGGTGTCGTGATGTTCTTACGCGTATTCGCGAAGGCGATACGGTTGTCCTTGATGCTTCCAATGACCAAGTGTTTGTTCGCCCCAAAGAAGATGTTCTTGCCACACTGAGAACGAGTGTGAAGGATAAAAAACTACGTTGGGCTGAAACATCAGCTATACGGGATTGGGTTCCGGAAACTCTGGATGGGAATCGTATATCTCTGAATGTGAACGTTGGTCTTCTTATGGATCTTCCGCACATGCACGCCTGTGGCGCGGATGGGGTTGGACTGTACCGTACTGAGGTTCCCTTTATGGTACGAAAGTCTTTTCCGGGAGTGGCGGAGCAGGCCGAGCTTTACCGTAAGGCGATGGATCGTTCAGAAGGAAAGCCAGTTGTGTTTAGGACACTCGATGTTGGCGGGGATAAAGTCTTGCCGTATTGGTCAAGTATCGCTGAAGAAAATCCAGCGATGGGTTGGCGGGCGATTAGAATCGGATTGGATCGCCCAGCTTTATTGCGGCAGCAATTACGTGCATTGATTCGTGCCTGTGCAGGCCGCAAGCTTAGCGTAATGTTTCCTATGATATCTGAGACTTCTGAGTTTATTGCGGCGAGAGCACTTCTTGATAGAGAGCTGGAACGTGAAAAGACAATCGGCGGTGTGTTGCCAAAAGAGTTAAAAGTTGGTGCGATGCTGGAGGTGCCAGCTTTGATCTGGCAACTTCCGGCTCTTTGTCGTGAGGTGGACTTTCTTTCAGTTGGTAGTAATGATTTGATGCAATTTGTATTTGCGACAGATCGGGGCAACACGCGGTTGGCGCGGCGTTATGATGCGCTCAGTCCGGGTGTTTTAAGGATGATGCGTGAGATTGCTGATGCGACCCATCAGGCCGGTGTTGATTTGTCATTGTGTGGTGATATGGCGGGGCATCCCTTGGAAGCTATGGCCTTAATAGGCTGTGGGTTTAAGTCCTTATCCATGCCTGCACAACAAGTTGTTGGCGCTAAGAAAATGGTTCGTTCGCTGGATGTCGATAGTGTGACACACTTTGTAACAAGCCTCCTTAACAAGCCAGATCATAGCCTAAGAAGCGATTTGGAAGCCTATGCTAAATCATCTGGTGTTGTGATATAAAACAGAATTGTTTGTTGTTTGTTACTGAATTTGCTACAACTTTCCTCAACGCGCCACAGGTAGTTACGTCTTATTGAAGATCGTACTACGGCTTGCAGGGAGGGGATTGTGGAAGCGATGCAGAAAACACGGGATAATGCGTCTGGTGGAGATACTCCAGACTTTGACCAGCCTAAAGTTACCGTAGCGGAAATTTTGCGTACGGGTAGAGAAAAGCGTGGTCAGGACCTGCGTGCGGTCGCCAATGTTCTTCGTATTCGATATGTCTTTTTGGAAGCAATCGAACGCGGAGATTTTACAAGTTTGCCTGGTGATACTTATGCTTATGGATTTGTTCGAACGTACGCCGGATATCTTAATCTGGATAAAGATGAAATAGTTCGTCAATTCAAGGGAGAAGTAGAAAGTTATGGCGCCCGGAAAACCTTAATCTTTCCGACACCTGTTCCGGAGAGTAAGACTCCAGGACTTGCTATATTACTTATTTCTGTCTTGCTTTTAGCTATTGCATATGGCGGTTGGTCCGCTATTTCCCGTTTTGATGTAGAACTGCCTGATTGGGTGCCATTTACTTCACACGGGAAAGTCGTTGTTGAAGATACAAGCACTGACGGAGCTGTTTCGGGAACTGTAACAGCTAGCCAAGATGAAGAGTCTGTGACGCAAGAAGTGCCTGTTGAGGCGCAGGAAAGCAGCACGGTGGGCGCTATTGTTGCTCCCTCATCAGAAGCCACTGCTGCTGCGCCGGTCACTCCAGAAATAATTGAGCCTGAAGCGATTGAAAATACGACAACTTCTGAAGTTGTAACTACTGATCCCGATTTATCTATATCACCTAACGAAGTTCTTGATAGCTTAGGAGGAGAGGACGAGATTGACTCTTCTGAAGAGGTCGGAGTTGGAGCGGAAGCCAACGAAGTTGGCATTTCCGATGAGGCAACAAACGAAACGGCCAATGCTGTTGTGACGCCACCGCCACCGCCTGAGCCTGAAGTCTTTGGCGATGAAGGAGTGGCCTCAGCGATCTCAATTTTAGCAGAGCAAGATGCCTGGATGCATATTGTTGATGCCACTGGTGAAGTTGTCTTCAGCCGGGTTCTGCGTGCAGGCTCTGTTTATAATGTCCCCAAGCGCGATGGTTTGGTTATGACAACAGGGAATGCAGGGGGCATCATTCTTAAGCTCAATGGTAAGGAGTTGCCAAAACTTGGACCTGTAACAGGCGTTCGGCGCGATATAATCCTTTCTGAGGAAGGATTGCTGGAATCGATCCAATCTGAATAATATTGATCTATGAAAATCGGTATTGAATTCGATCCCTGAAATTTTATATAGAGAGGCGCATAGATTTATGCGCCTTTACTTATTCCTGACACCTTCGTCTGATAATAAGTTTGGATGTATGATTAGAAGTTTATTTGCTGTGAAACTAAGGTAGGAACAAGTGCTCGAACTTTGGGGTGATCGTTTCAATAATCCATAGGTATATATTTCACGGCTTACGACTTGAGTTTTATCTCGGGAAAGCGCATGTTGCCCCTGCTTTAGAAGGGCACAGAGAGAGTTTAATGAGTTTACGACCTTGGCGTGATGTTATCCGCCGTAAATCAAGACAGGTAATGGTTGGCAATGTTCCTGTTGGTGGCGATGCGCCGATAACGGTTCAATCTATGACCAATACGCTCACGACCGACGTTAAGGCGACTGTTGAACAGATCCTCGCTATGGAAGAAGCTGGCGCCGATATCGTTCGTGTGTCCTGTCCTGATGAAGCATCCTCTCGGGCTTTGAAAGATATTGTTCGAGAAGTGAACGTGCCGATTGTTGCCGATATTCATTTTCATTATAAGCGTGCTATTGAGGCTGCTGAATCAGGTGCGGCTTGCCTGCGGATTAACCCCGGTAACATTGGTAAACGTGAAAAGGTTCTTGAAGTCGTTAGTGCAGCCAAAGATCATGGTTGTTCCATGCGAATTGGCGTGAATGCGGGATCGCTTGAAAAGCACCTTCTTGATCGGTTTGCTGAACCCTGCCCAGAGGCGATGGTCGAATCAGCTCTAGGACATATTCGTATTTTAGAAGATTTGGATTTTCGAGAATTCAAAATTTCATGTAAGGCATCTGACGTCTTTATGGCCGTTGCAGCTTATATGCAGCTCGGCGAAGTTTGTGACTACCCACTGCATATCGGTATAACCGAAGCTGGAGGTCTGAGAACAGGGACGGTTAAATCATCAATCGGCCTTGGAAACCTTCTGTGGTCGGGAATTGGAGACACTTTGAGAGTCTCCCTGTCTGCCGATCCAGTTGAAGAAGTTAAAGTGGGCTTTGATATTCTCAAATCCATGGGGCTCCGTCACCGCGGAGTGAATGTCATTTCCTGCCCGTCTTGCGCGCGGCAACAGTTTGACGTGATCAGCACGGTTGCTGTTTTAGAAGAAAGGTTGAGCCATATCACTACGCCGATGACGGTTTCTGTTATTGGTTGCGTGGTCAATGGCCCGGGGGAAGCAACAATGACCGACATTGGCCTAACGGGCGGAGGCAAAGATACCCATCAGGTTTATGTTGCGGGTATGCCAGATCATCGCCTCAAGGATCAGAGTATTGTTGATCATCTTGTCGGTATGATAGAGACAAAAGCTGAAGAGATCGAAGCGGCAATAGCTCGAGGTGAAGAGCCTCAAGTAATGGGTCATTGATTTTTGAAATAAAATTCCCGTACTTTAAAAACGGCTTTCAGATTCAGCATCTCGATATTCATGATCGTGGCTATATACATTTACGGGACTAATCCCTATAACCATTCCGGTTAATTGTTCATATAAAATCAGGCTATTTCAGGAGAACCCAAGCCATGTCTTCTCTGCAACCAGTACGCGGAACGCACGATCTTTTCGGTGAAGATATGCGTCGACATCGTGAAGTTCTTGATATTGGAAGGGCCGTTGCGAACCGTTTTGGTTATGACGAAATCATCACACCCATCTTTGAGAAAACAGAAGTTTTTAAGCGTACACTTGGTGATACGTCAGATGTGGTGACCAAAGAAATGTACACCTTTTCGACGAAGGGGGGGGATGAGATCACCTTGAGGCCTGAAAACACAGCAGGTGTTGCACGTGCTTTTATGTCGAACGGGCTGAGCCAACAGCTTCCGGTAAAGTTTTTTTATGGCGGCCCTATGTTCCGTCACGAACGTCCGCAAAAAGGGCGTCAACGTCAATTCCACCAAGCTGGAGTTGAGCTTCTTGGTGTTGAAAAGCCGCAGGGTGATGTGGAAATTATAGCCCTAGGTGTTCATTTCCTGAAAGAATTAGGTGTTTATGGCGACACAGTATTGGAATTGAATACTCTGGGTGATACTGAGAGCCGTAAGGCTTATCGTGATGCGCTTGTTGCGTATTTCTCTAAGTTCAAAGATCAATTATCAGAAGATAGCTTGGATCGCCTTGAAAAAAACCCTCTCCGAATCCTTGATTCTAAGAATGAGCGTGATCGCAAACTTGTCGCTGATGCACCAATTTTCTCTGATTATTTAAATGATTTTAGTAAGGACTTCTTTGCTCAGGTGAAGGATGGTCTTGATGATTTAGGCATTGCTTACGAAATCAATCCCCGTTTGGTAAGGGGATTGGATTATTATTGCCATACCGCATTTGAGTTTACAACCACAGCATTGGGGGCTCAGGGGACTGTATTAGCAGGTGGTCGTTACGATGGTCTTGTTAAAATGATGGGTGGCCCAGCTACACCCGGTGTTGGCTGGGCGTCAGGTGTTGAACGCCTTGCCATGCTCATGACCCGTGAAATTGTGATCGCCAAACCCGTTGTAATTATTCCAATGGGAGAGGCCGCAGACAAACGTGCGTCTGTTCTTGCAGATGAATTGCGATATGCTGGGTATCGAACAGAACTTGGATATAGCGGTAATCTGAAAAAACGGTTGATTCGGGCAAACAAACAAAACGCCTGTGCAGCTATTATCATGGGGGATGATGAACTTGCAGAAAATTCAGCAACCGTCAGAGACCTTGTGAGCGGTGATCAGAGCGTCGTAAAGTTGGACGAGTTGGTGGAAAAACTGGCAATTTATCGCTAACCTGTACAGTTGGGGCGAAAGGGGCTTAAACTGGTCCCTATTGTCTCTACTAGTGATCCCGTATGATTTCAGTACCACCTTTTATACCTGAACACCCCTTCATCGAACAATCAGAACAGTTCGATAAGTTGGCGGTCATTGGCGTGAGCGCTAGGACTGCAGGCCGAAGGTTACGAGACAGCCTCTTCGTTGAGGAGCCTGAATACGATAAAGTCCTCGCAGGATTAAAAAAACGCGGAGAAAAAAGTGTTATTTTAATCGCAACCTGCGAACGATTTGATTTCGTTCTTGGTGACCATAAGTCCAAAGATACGGACTATTATCTTTCTCTTATGGCCTCTGAGGCCAAGATGACAGTAGATGAAATCCGTAAACAAAGTTATATTCATACGGGCTTTAATGCTCTACGTCACGTTTTTGCAATTTCCTCGTCTCTCGATAGTGTTGTTGTTGGCGAGCCCCAGATATTGGGGCAAGTGAAAGATTGTCATCGCCAGTCGAGATCGATCGGACTAACAGATGGATTTTTGGATGATGTTATTCAGGCAAGCTTAGTTGCGGCTAAGCGGGTTAGAACCGAAACAACAATTGCACAACAACCTATTACTCTTACCTCTTCTGCTCTTCAGGTCGCGCGTGGCATCCATGGTGATCTTTCCCGGTGTAGCGTGTTACTCGTAGGAGGAGGAGAAGTTGGTGAACTTCTTTGTGGCGAATTTAACAGTGTGGGTATTCGGGCATTAAGAATCTCTCATCCGCGGGGTGAGCGAAGTAAAACTGCTGTATTTCGGTTGGGTGGAGAAGCTAGTCCCTGGTCTGAGATCCATGATTTAGCCATAGACAGCGATATTATACTCTCATCGCTGGGCGGGGGTGAAAAAATTTTCACCAAAGAGATCATTGGGCGTTGTTTGAAACAAAGGAAGCGCAAGCCCATTTTTATAATTGATACCACGGGATCACGCGACGTTGCTGTTGAAGTCAACGAGCTTGATGGCGCGTTTTCTTATAATTTAGAAGATCTTGAGAATGTAGCCAAACAAGGAAAGAAACATCGCGAAAATGCAATGATGGCGGCTTGGAAAGTTTTGGGTCAAGAGATGCAATCTTTTATTCGGAACAAAATAGAGCGCCAGGCCGCTCCAACAATTTCTATAGTAAGAAAACATTTTGAAGCACTTCGCCAGCAAGTTCTAACCGAATGTGCTGGAAATGATGGGGATGTTGATGCTGCGACCAGATTATTGATTAATCGGCTATTGCATAATCCTCAAGTCGTTTTAAAAGAGACTGCTAGAGAAGATCCAGAAGCCCATTTGGTATTGGAAGAGACCCTTTGTCGTCTTTTCCGTATTGAAAGTTTTCCAACGAATTTAGGGAACGATGCTGTGGGCAGTGATGAAGTGAAAGAGGACTGAACGTGAAGTTCGATGATAAACTAGACGCTGTAGTAGCCCGATATGACGAACTGACCGCTGTTATTTCTACTCACCAAGATCCTGGATCTGAGGAGTACACAAAACTGCTCCGTGAACTTTCCGAGCTGAGTTCTGTTGTTGAAACAGTTCAAGAGCTCAGAAACTTGCAGTCAGAGATGTTTGATCTTGCAGAAATGTTAAGTGATCCAGATGCTGACCCTGAAATGAAAGACCTTGTTCAAGAAGAGTTTTTGGAACTTAAACAGAAGCTTCCAAAAATGGAACAACAAGTCCAAATCATGTTGTTACCCAAGGACGTTGACGGTGAGCGGAATGCGATCCTTGAAGTTCGGGCCGGAACCGGAGGTGATGAAGCCGGGCTCTTTGCTTCCGAGTTATTTCGGATGTATCAGCGTTACTCTGAAACAATGGGATGGCGTTTTGAAGCGTTGGATTATTCAGAGAACGGGATTGGCGGCGTTAAGGAAGCGACAGCTCTTATTACCGGGAGCGGTGTGTTTTCAAATTTGAAATTTGAATCTGGTGTGCACAGGGTTCAAAGGGTGCCCGTTACAGAATCAGGAGGAAGAATTCATACTTCCGCGGCGACTGTTGCTGTTATGCCTGAAGCCTTGGCCGTGGACGTGCAGATTAATCCGAGTGATTTACGGGTCGATACTTATCGTGCTCAAGGTGCTGGTGGCCAGCATGTTAACACGACTGACTCTGCCGTTCGGATTACCCATGTTCCGACAGGGGTTGTTGTTCAATGTCAGGACGGGCGCTCCCAACATAAAAATAAAGAGCAGGCTATGAAGATGCTGCTCACACAAATTTACGATAATCAACGTCGTACACAAGAAGAAGAACAGGCCGCCAATCGTAAATCTCAGGTCGGAAGCGGGGATCGATCTGAACGTATCCGTACTTACAATTTTCCTCAGGGGCGGGTTACGGATCACAGGATCAACTTGACACTCTATAAGTTGGATAAGGTTATTGCCGGTGAAGCGCTGGATGAAGTTATCAAATCATTGATAGCAGAAGATCAAGCCGCACGCCTTGCTGAGATCCAATAAGATAATGACAGCCGAGCAAGATCATTTTGCAACGGTAACAATTGGTGAATGTTTGCACCAGGGAGTAGAGCGTTTAAACAAGGCCGGGATTAATGGCGCTCGCCTGGATGCCCGGCTGCTTTTGGCTGAAGCGATCGAAAAAGACCCATCCTATCTGTTTGGATATCCAGAGAAAGAAGTTACAAAAGCTGAAAGGGCTTCTTTTGAAAATATGATTACACGCCGTACTAATCGAGAGCCTGTGTCTCGTATTGTAGGGTATCGTGAATTTTGGAGCATAAAGTTTTATATTTCATCAGAAACTCTGGATCCCAGGCCAGATAGCGAGACTTTGGTAGAGGCTACGTTGGGCCTTTTAGAAGATAAAACAATACCTCTTCGAATTTTGGATTTAGGAACGGGATCTGGGTGCTTGCTGCTTGCATTGTTAAGTGAGCTTCCAAAGTCGACAGGATTGGGTGTTGATATAAGTGCCGGCGCAGTTGCTGTTGCTGAAAGTAATGCTTTGAGCCTGGGTTTAACTGAGAGAGCCAGTTTTCAAACAGGAAATTGGTGTGAAGGCCTATCTGGTGAGTGGGATATCATTATTTCAAATCCTCCTTACATTGGGCGACACGAAATATCTGATCTGGAGCCGGAAGTTCTCGAATATGACCCGGCGAAAGCTCTCTTTGCTGAAGAGAACGGTCTCAAGGATTACAGAGACCTAATTCCCCAAGCTGCTAAAATCCTCAAAGAACAAGGATTTCTCGTCATTGAGGCTGGTCAAGGACAATCTCTGGAGATTAATGACCTAATGGTGAGCGCTGAGTTGACCTGCTTGCCAACGATAAAAGACCTCGCTGGAATCGATCGAGCCTGTTTTGCACGTAAGGTAATATAATAAATAATATAAAATTAGCATTTAGGGGTTGGAAACCTCGAGATATAGCTTTACGGTGTAATCTATAGCAGGGGCATGGGGTGCCCCGGGGGTATCAGCCGACAATTTAAAAGTTTCTCGTCAGGTTTCGCGACCTTAGACGATTGTCGATATCCAATATTTAGCATTATAATTTAGCTTGCGAATGATGAGACAGCAAAACACAAATAATTCAAATAACTCAAATCGTCGTCCACGTGGCCGATCAAACAATAACAACACTAATCGTAAGCCACAGCAGTCACGAAACGGTGTGTTTGATAGTAATGGTCCAGGCGGACGTATCCGCGGTAACGCTTCACAGTTGAAAGAGAAGTATCTTCAGCTGGCTCGAGATGCGACTGTGAGTGGGGATCGTGTGCTTGCTGAATCTTTACATCAGTTCGCAGAGCATTACTTTCGTGTGATTAATGATTCGACTGATCCACAAACTCAAAGTCAG
The DNA here is from genome assembly GCF_042682825.1 of Kiloniella antarctica. Lineage (NCBI taxonomy): Bacteria > Pseudomonadati > Pseudomonadota > Alphaproteobacteria > Rhodospirillales > Kiloniellaceae > Kiloniella > Kiloniella antarctica. The sequence continues at coordinate 6,548 of NZ_JBHUII010000008.1, read as the reverse complement.
TCTCAACCCAGACATTCAACTGATCAACGTCCATCTGACCAACGTCAAAATCAATCAGATAATTATCGGAATAGAAATTCTCGATCAAACGTAGATCAGGAGAACAGAGGAAACGAGAACCCTGAGTTCATTGAGAAAGACAACGAAAGCTCTGTTGACGCAGTGAAACACACTGATCTTTCTAATTCTGACTCTGATACGACAGGATCTAATCTTTCAGGTAACAGTTCTTCTGAGAGCAATAGTGAAGAAACTGGTGGACGGCGTAAGCCTGCTTCACAGAATACTGTTTCTCGAAATAGAGTTCGTACACGCCGGCCTCGATATGAAACAACTGATTCTAATGGCGAGCAGCCGCGACAGAGTTCGCCTGCGTCGGAAACGCAACCAATTCAAGATGTTCCTTCTGTTGCTACAAAATCTGTTTCTGCGGAATTACCACTCAATATAGATGAAGTGTCTGCCGAGAAGCCAAAACGTAAACCTCGGATAACAAAACCGAAGGCTGAGGCTTCTGAAATTAAGACTCCTCGCCCACGTGGAAGGCCGAGAAAAATTGTTGCTAAGGTTGAAGACGATAGCTCGACAGAAATTTAGTAAGCTATCGAACTCATTAATTCGTTTGCGGAAGGCGCCCTGACTATATGATAGTCACGGGCGCTTTTTCTTTGATCTCGCCAGAATTTTTTACCACTGCATAGACACCCATATTGCGATGACCATATCCTGACTGCAAACTTTTGGGGATATTCATATCTACATCTGCACTATCCAGATTGACATTTGTTGCTGAACAGCGACCAATTGGTGAGGCAATTTTGAGGGTCACATCCCCAACTTGAATCTCTTTTCCGACCCAGTTATTCTCTACCCAAGGCTCTAGACCCTCGATATAGAGGTTCGCCCTAAAGCGCAGAGGATCAACGGGACTGCGAACCACACGTTCTATATCTTTCACGCTTGCAAGATTGATTAGTGAAATTTGTTGATCTGGGATGTCTGTGAAGGCCGTTATCTTGTTTTCAACAATTTTTGGGATGCCTCGAGATTCGGCTTCTAGAAAGCCGACCAAGAATTGCTCCAAGAGCATACGCCCAGTTGGATCGGTTAGTTTTCCCCGAGACACTTTTTTTCCGTTTCTTTTTAAGGTCAAAACCTCTGTTTTATCATCAAAGTGCGAGACGAGTTGAGCAAGCTTCGGAGTTTTGGCGAGCATAAGAAAGTGTTTCTTAGAGAGCCAACAGGGGCCATCGGGGAAATCCGTGGATCCGTGTGCTATCGCGAATCGTCGATCATTGGGAATAGTTTGATTGGCGAGAAGATTAACTTTCGCAATTGATTCGGGACTTAGCCCTTTCACAGGGTAGCGATAAATTGAATTTATTTGTGCTGACATGTATTTCACCTGGTTTTTTTACCATTCTCCTTCTTCAGTATTATTTATCAAGGCCTTAATAATTTATGAGTGTTAATGCGTTATTTTCCTGGTGTTTTCGTCGTTTACAACTGGAGGAAGGAAAAACTCTTTTTTTGGATTGAAAAAATAAATTCAAATGAGAATGATTTTCAGTTGCATAATAAATTCTTCTCAGCTAAGTTCTTTCTTGTAGTTCCTACCGAGGAAGATATGCAGACCTTAAGGCAATTATGCCATTTACATTGTTTGTGTTCCTTCTGGGTATGTACTCATCTCTCCTGACGTAACTATGGGATTTCCCAACCCTGCCTTCGGGCAGGGTTTTTTTTATGAAAATTCCTGATGTAAGACCCGGTGTAAGAAGTGAGCGAAGATTTCACGGGTGTCGTGAGCTTTCCCTTACTTCTTTCAGTAGAGATTAAGCTCTAGCTGTCTTGTATTTTTCTTCTGGTTTTCCCATATATTTTATGACGGGTGATTAAAATCAACGTTAGAGCACCATCATGCTGCTAAGGTGGGTGATGGTTAGTATTGGCATCAACGGCTATGCGCTGTTTATCAGGCATGGCGGAGAGAGCTTAAGAAATGAATGTAAATAATTATACAGAGCGTACGCAGGGATTTATTCAATCAGCACAAAGTCTTGCTCATCGGAGTGACCACCAAAGATTGACACCAGAGCATATGCTTAAGGTGATGTTGGACGATAGCGAAGGGTTGGTTGCGAACTTAATTGAAGCTTCGGGTGGGAACCCGGGAAAAGCCCTTGGAGGGGTTGAGCGAGAGCTTGCAAAACTACCTAAAGTCAGTGGACAGGATGTTGGGCAAATTTTCCTGGCTCCGGAAACGGCAAGGGTGTTTGAGCAAGCTGAGCAGATTGCAAAAAAGGCTGGTGACAACTATGTCACGGTTGAGCGCCTCTTAATTGCGCTTGCTCTTTCCACTGAAGCTGCTTCAGCGAAAATATTAAAAGACGCTGGCATCACGGCCCAATCGTTAAATGCAGCTGTGAACGATTTACGCAAAGGTCGTACCGCACAATCAGCTTCGGCAGAGGACAGTTACGAGGCTCTTAAAAAATATGCTACCGACCTGACTGAGCTTGCGCGGGAAGGTAAGCTTGATCCGGTGATTGGCCGCGAAGAAGAAATCAGGAGAACAATACAGGTTCTCTCACGCCGAACCAAAAACAACCCGGTTCTTATTGGGGAGCCGGGTGTTGGTAAAACGGCCATTATTGAAGGCCTCGCGTTACGAATCGTACACGGTGACGTTCCCGAAAGCCTTCGCAGTAAAAAATTAATGTCACTAGACCTTGGAAGTATGATTGCCGGCGCAAAGTACCGCGGGGAGTTTGAAGAACGTCTTAAAGCTGTCTTGCAGGAAGTGACAGAAGCGAATGGTGAGATCATTGTCTTCATTGATGAACTCCATACTTTGGTTGGTGCAGGGAAAACCGACGGAGCAATGGATGCTTCTAATATGCTCAAGCCTGCTTTAGCCCGGGGTGATCTGCACTGCGTGGGAGCAACCACGCTGGATGAATATCGTAAGTATATTGAAAAAGATGCTGCACTCGCTCGGCGTTTCCAGTCTGTGTTAATCGCCGAGCCAAGTGTTGAGGACACGGTTTCGATTCTGCGGGGATTGAAAGAAAAATATGAATTACATCACGGTGTCCGAATTACAGATTCCGCACTGGTCGCCGCAGCGTCTTTGTCCAACCGGTATATTACTGATCGTTTTTTACCAGATAAGGCAATTGATTTGGTTGATGAGGCCGCCAGCCGATTGCGCATGGAGGTTGATTCTAAGCCTGAAGAAATTGATGAATTGGACAGAAAACTTATCCAACTCAAAATAGAGCAATCTGCGCTCCAAAAAGAAAGTGATAAGGCTGCTAAAGACCGTCTGGAAAAATTGAAATCAGAAATCACGGAACTGGAAGAAAAAAGCAATGTTCTCACCAGCCAATGGAAATCGGAAAAAGATAAATTGGCTGGCGCCCAGAAAATCAAAGAGAAATTGGAACAAGCTCGCATTGAGTTAGATCGTGCTGAGCGTGGAGGGCATTTGGAAAAGGCTGGAGAACTTAAATACGGAGATATTCCAGATCTTGAACGCGCATTGGCTGAAGCCGAAGAGGCTGGGAGCCGTGATGCCCATATGCTCAATGAAGAAGTGCGCGAGGATGCTATTGCAGGGGTTGTTTCTCGATGGACGGGAATCCCTGTGGATAAGATGCTTGAAGGAGAACGGGATAAGCTCTTAAAGATGGAGGAGCTTTTAGGTAAGAGGGTTATTGGTCAAAGCGAAGCCATCGTAGCAATCTCTAATGCTGTTCGCCGATCTCGTGCAGGGCTGCAAGATCCGAATCGCCCAATTGGCTCTTTCCTTTTTCTTGGCCCAACCGGAGTTGGGAAAACGGAGTTAACAAAGGCTTTGGCTTCTTTTCTGTTTGATGACGACACTGCCATGGTTCGCCTGGACATGTCAGAGTATATGGAAAAACACGCTGTATCACGGATGATTGGTGCGCCTCCTGGTTACGTAGGATATGAGGAAGGTGGTGCTTTAACTGAAGCTGTGCGCCGTAGACCTTATCAAGTTGTGTTGTTTGATGAGGTGGAAAAGGCACATCCGGATGTATTCAATGTTCTCCTTCAGGTTTTGGATGATGGTCGCCTGACTGATGGCCAGGGGCGTACGGTAGATTTTAGTAATACGCTGATCATTATGACATCAAATCTGGGGTCGGAAGTTCTGGCAAATCAGCCTGAGGGTGAAGACAGTTCTGCTGTTCGTGAGCAGGTGATGGAAGTTGTTCGCGCGTCTTTCCGACCAGAGTTCCTCAACAGGTTGGACGAAGTGTTATTATTCCACCGTCTGGAACGCAGTCATATGAGTGCAATTGTGGGCATTCAATTTGGGCGTTTGGAACGTCTTCTCTTGGGAAGAGAGATCAAGGCTGAGCTAGATGATGCCGCGATCGAATGGCTGGCAGATAAGGGGTATGATCCTGTTTATGGCGCGCGGCCTCTTAAACGGGTGATCCAACGTGAGTTGCAAAATCCTTTGGCATCCATGATATTAGAAGGGGCTGTGCACGAGGGTGATATCTTGAAAGTATCGGCAAGTGATGCTGGTTTGAGTATCAATGGAGATTATATCTCCTCGACCTGAATTATCAGGCTTCGTGAAGATAAAAAAGGACCGCAATTTTTGCGGTCCTTTTTCTATCAGATGAAAGCCAAATTTGATGATATTCAGCTTGGTATGTTTGTTAATTCAGTTCGGCTGTACTTGTGCAAGAGCGGCAGGTTTCTTTAAGTCATTCATCATTTGATTGATTTTCTTCTGCTCGACTTTAAATTTTTTGAGGTCAACGCTTTTAAGCTTTTCGCCAGCAGGCAGCTTTACGCCCAGTGGGTTGACTTGACGCCCATTGAACAGGACTTCGTAATGTAGGTGTGGCCCCGTAGAGCGTCCGGTCGTGCCGATGTATCCGATCACCTGTCCTTGTCGAACGCGTTTGGACTTCTTTATACCCTTGGCAAAGCCCTTAAGGTGAGCATAGGCTGTTTGGTATCCGCTATGGTGTCGAATTTTGATGTAGTTACCAAAGCTGCTAAAGCGATTGGCACGGACAATGACACCATCACCGGCAGCATAAATCGGTGTGCCACGAGGTGCTGCAAAATCTACCCCCTTATGGACCTTGGTGTACCCAAGAACAGGGTGTTTTCTTTTGCCAAAACGACTGGACAAACGTGCACCGTCTACGGGGGTTCGCATCAAAGCCTTTTTCGCAGATTGCCCTTTTTCGTTAAAGTAATCCGTAAACCCACTAGATGGTGTATAGCGATAGAGCTGTAGATCATCGCCTGACAATGTCAGATTGCCATAGATCATCTCTCCGGTTCGGGCTAGATTATTGTCTTCATCGTAGTAAGCTTCATAAACGACTTCAAAACGATCACCCTTTTGAATTTCGCGTTGGAAGTCTACGTCAAAACTATAGGCTCTGATCAGCTTGATCATGATATCGTTTGGCACGCTGACGTTCTGTGCTGCTAAATAAAGGCTGCTATTAATCTCGTTTGTGCTACGTGCCATTTTCATGGTGAGCGGGCGTTGAATTTCTTCGGCAATATACCGAAGGTTCTCGCCTTCTGCAGTGCTGACTTTCACGATACGTTCAACACTGGGCTGGAACTGCATGGCTCTTAGGGGGCCGACATCGCGCGTTGTGTCTAGCGTTTCTATAGATGTCGGCGACGCAAAAGTAAGTGCAATATCCAAGCCTGGGCGAATCTTTTTCGGGGAATAAACGTCTGTGAGGGCTGTAATGGCTCCGTGTGCTTCTGATCTTGTTGCTCCTGCCGTAACCAACAGGCTCATTAAGGTATCACCAGAAGATACTGTCACCATTTTTTCTATATCACTGGGCGGGATAGCTTCAGGCATGATTTCTGTAGGAACGGCACCAACGGCAATATACTCACTGGTCATAAGATCAGTTTTCAATGTGGCCGTAAGCTCAGAAGACGCAGTGTTAACGTCTGTAGCTTGTGTTGAAGTACCTTTTATAGGAGGGCCGCTGGATAGCCATAAAATTCCCCCGAGGGTAAGAACTGATAGGCCAGCACCCAGTGCTGCTTTAACCATAAATTTAGGCGTGTGGAATCTATTGTTCACACATAGTGCTCCGGAATCCGAGACGACATACGGCCGTGTTTGTTGTTGTAATTAAGGGAACCTCAATAACTCTGCATCGACAAAATGATATATTTCTGGATTCCTGTCAATATTTTCTCGATTCATCAATTTAAAAAAAGTCCTGTATTTCTGCGGGGCTTCGAGCTTTGGTACTCTTAATCGCGGCAAAGATGACTGAAAAAGGTAAATAAATTGGAAAAGGTCTTTGACAGGTGTTGGTGAGGGGCCTATAACACCGCTCACCGACGAGGCGCATGCTTCGGTGGTGCATCGGAAAGACATAGTAAAAACAGGCAGTTAGCGATTGATTGCTGAGTGTTGATTTTAAGGTTTAGGTCTTGGAATTTTTTTTACAAAAAGATTTACGATGTTCCTTGACGATAGGGAAAAAGACTATATATATCGTCTAGCT
>NZ_JBHUII010000007.1:0-226920 GCF_042682825.1 Kiloniella antarctica | reverse complement strand
CCAATGGTACTGCATCTTAAGGTGTGGGAGAGTAGGTCGTTGCCAGGTCTTTTAAACACAGAGGCAACTCTGTCATTCATACATATACTTCGAACTTCGTTCTCGTTTCCTCACTACGTTCCGGACGCCTCAATGGCTTGCCTCTCATACGTTCGGTAGGCATCCTTAAAGCATTTCCAATTCGTACTGATAAACAAACCTAGATTAGCGCGTTCGTAAGGAATAATACCCTTACACCACCTTGACGCGGGGTGGAGCAGCCCGGTAGCTCGTCAGGCTCATAACCTGAAGGTCGTAGGTTCAAATCCTACCCCCGCAACCAATAAAATCAACGCCTCTCAGCTTGTGTAAGTTGAGGGGCGTTTTTTGTGCTCGGAAGTATAGTGGATAAGACAGGCGAAAAGATCTGGCCGTTAAAAAATGCTGAAGCCGTTACAACCTGTTTCCTTTAGCTTAAAGAACATTATTTAAAACGCTTTTTTATAGATCTTAAAAGTCTATGTATAAATGAACGATAGTGGGCTTTAGTCTGGAAGTATTTACGTTTTAATTCTTGGCTCATTAATAAAGGGGAAGTCTGATTTTTCCAACAGATGTAAGGTAAACAAAGTTGGTCGCGTTTACTTTGTATGCCGAGTTCTGCCCACCATTCTTCATGTATTTTTTGAACATTTTCAACGCGATGTCGGCGGAGAAGGAAGTTGTTTTCTATGAGCTGTGTTGGGTTTGGTAAGCCTTGATTAAGATAAAAGTTCTTCTGCTTTTCGAAGGTTTGGTGATCGTCCATACCGAGTAATGAGCACTCATCAAATTCGTCATAAACATTGTCACGAAATGGGTGGAATGCCGCAGAAAAATCGGGCCATTCAAGTGTTTCCAACAGATTATCGGGATTGGAAATCAAGCGCGCATTACCATCAATATAAATTGAGTAGTCATAGTCACCTAAGTATCGGTGTGGAAGTAATTTGGGCATTCTAGAGTAACGTGTGTTATCTAACCCGGGGTTTTCAAAAGAAACGACTTTCCAATTTGATAAGCCAATTTTCGTGCGCCAGCCCAAGTATTTGCGATCAGCAAAACAGACATAATCCCATCCAGGATAACGGGGCTGTTCTAACAGGGTGTCATAACCACCAACGATAGTGGTGTATATTACTTTTTTGTTAGACCGGCTCACAGGTTGTTTCCTTGTAAAATAGGTTATTCTCAAGTTGGTAGACTATATATCTACATTGCTCTGGACAAGTTTGGTTTGTTCTTTAAAGAATTAACTCGTTACTAATTCACAAGGCTAGAAAAACATGTGCGGATACGTCGGTATCATTCAACAAAAAATACGCCAGGGTCATGAAGAACTGTCGAAACGGCTAAACGTGAGTGCTGAAATGATTGGCCATCGAGGCCCTGATGATGCACATGAATGGGTTTCAAGAGATGCGAGCGTAGGCTTTGGTTTTCGCAGGCTGGCAATTCAAGACTTATCTGAGGCGGGTCGACAACCGATGGCTTCCAGATGTGGTCGTTTCACAATGGTATTTAATGGGGAAATCTATAACCACTTAGAAATTAGAAAGAAACTTGAAATAGTTTCTGCCCAATCGTGGTTGGGCCATTCTGACAGTGAAACTTTACTTTGTGCAATTTCATTATGGGGATTGGACACAACACTCGGGTTGTTAGACGGCATGTTTAGCATTGCTCTGTGGGACAATGTGGAAAAAAAGTTATTTTTGGTACGTGATCGTTTTGGAGAGAAGCCTTTATATTATTTGCGTGAAGACGGAACTCTATATTTCGCTTCGGAACTGAAAGCTCTTCCGGCTCTTGGGGCTACATTTGGTGATATTGATCAACAAGCATTGATCACATATTTTCGTCTGCGTTACATACCTGCGCCTGATACAATTTACAGTAATGTAAAGAAGGTCCTTCCTGGCGAAATTCTGATTTTTCCTATTGATCCTCATACACAAATTTCATCAAGGAAGTACTGGGATAGCCTTGTCGAAGCAGAGAAAGCTTCCGAAAAAGGCTATAATGGAAACCGGAAAGAGGCACTTGATGACATAGATGGTGTTTTAGGCAAGCTTGTAAAAACACGGTTGGCATCCGATACCCCGCTGGGGACTTTTCTTTCTGGCGGGATTGATTCTTCTTTGGTAACTGCTTTAGCACAAAATCAATCAAGTGACCGGATTAGTACCTATACCATTCGGTTTGAAGACAAACGTTTCAACGAGGCCGATGAAGCTTTAGCGGTTGCAAATCACATTAGTACAAATCATACGGAGATGGCGGTAACCGAGAGAGATGCCCTTGATCTGGTTACTAAGATACCAGAAGTATATGATGAACCTTTTGCTGATCCGTCGCAATTACCAACGATGTTGCTCTGTCAACTTGCCCGTCAACATGTAACGGTCTCCTTGTCAGGGGATGGTGGAGATGAGTTCTTCGGAGGATATTCACGTTATTTACAGGTTATGAATGATTGGAAAAAAAGGGGGCAATCAAAATTTTCCTCTTCTATAGCAAGATCTTTAGCGGATTTACCATGGCCGTTGCTCGACAAGGGAGCTAGTTTATTTCGTAAGCGCCCGAGCCGTAATGGAGTGAAGATAACGAAGGCCTTGAGAAAGTCTTGCGCAAACTCATTAGGAGAAATATCTCAACATTATACAAGCTTTTGGCGTGATGGTATTCCGGTTCTAGGCGTATCAAAAAAAGAAGATTGGCGATTTGATAGAGCTTGGCCGATCAACTCTGATCAAGGTAATAACCTCGGTGTTCTCAAGTCATTAATGGTTGCTGATAGTATGGTATATCTACCGGATGATTTAATGGTAAAGGTCGACAGGGCCAGTATGGCAGCTTCTCTAGAAGTTCGAACGCCATTTTTGAATCAGGATCTTGCTCGACTTTGCTGGTCTCTTCCGCAGGAATGGCATGCAGGCCAAGAGCAGGGTTTGAAGTGCCTATTGCGCGAGACTCTATATAAATACGTGCCACAGAATTTAGTGGATCGGCCTAAAAAGGGCTTTAATGTACCTTTACGCGATTGGTTAAGGCGAGATCTTAAAGCTTGGGGAGATGATCTTATTAACACCAAAGATGCCGAAGTTCATGAGATGCTAGATATGGGGATTATTAGTAAAAGCTGGGAGGAGCATCAAAAGGGCGCGAACCGTGAAGGTGATCTCTGGCCTGCTTTGATGTTTCTTGCATGGAAGGCGTCAAATTAATAGGCTTTGTTTAATTTCCAAAATTTGGGTTTAAATCCACCGGCTTTGAGCCGGTTAGCTTCAGCTTGACATACAGGTAGTCATACCACTTTTTACCACCGTTTTCACGTTGTTTGGGTTACCAAGTATCGCTTCAAGGTTTTACGTAGAGAAATGCGTGAGCGCCTACGCGAATATTATACGGCAAAGCTGTGAGGAAATGGGAGTGAGCATAGTCAAAGGCGTTCTCTCTACGGATCATGTCCATATGTTTTTGTCGACCCCGCCACATCTATCTCTTTCAAATGTTATGCAGCGGATTAAGGGGCGCTCTTCACGCAAAATCCAGATGGAGTACCCCGAACTTGGAAAACGATATTGGGGACGACGGTTTTGAGCTCGGGGGTACTTCTCAACTACAAGCGGCAATGTACCCGATGATGTGATCCTGCAATACCTGAAGTTACACTCCTCACGTAAACTTACCGACATCCGTCGGTAAGTGGTTTAGTTCCAATGCCAAAACTCTTCGACGTATCTTCGATGAAGCTGGAATTAGATATCCTGAACTGCAGATTGACTCAGCTGAAGCGCTTTATCACAGACTAGGTATTAAGGAATATATAAATGCATTGATTAGATAGATTTACATGGCGCATTAGATTGTGACCGCAATTTTGATTTGAAAAGTACCTATGGGTTTGAAGATTAATTTGCTCTTATTCTCAATTTTGGTACTACAGAGCATTTTTTACCAATATGCTTGCTTTAAATCGATTCATGAAATGTGTCGTGAAGATGGGCTGACGTTACAATCCGTCCCATCTAGCGGTTTCGCGAACCGTGATTCTTTCCTATATCATCCACGCTTCTTTGTTGATTTGTCTGCCGCTAATGTTTCTGAATTTGGGTCATGACTAGCTGAGGACTTATGATATGGTCTAATGCTATGAAACGACAGAAGAATTGTTATATAAAAAGTTCACAACTTTCAGAAGCTAAATTTCGTGAGCTTATAAAATATTTCACAGCCGATTTAACGGCGACTCAAATTGCCCAGTTGAGTAACATTCATCGTAATACTATCAATCGGCATTTACGGTTATTACGAGAAAGAATTGTTGAGCAAAATGAAGATCAACGTTCATCTTTTGGTGTTGTTGAAGTTGATGAAAGCTGGTTTGGAGCAAGGCGTGTTAAGGGAAAACGAGGCCGTGGAGCTTTCGGCAAAACAACTGTTTTTGGTATCTACGAACGACAGGGCCAAGTTTGCACCAAGATTGTTCCAAACTGTTCAAAGTCAACACTCAAGAGATGTATTTGCTCTTAGTCCTGTTCATATTAATGGAATTGAAGGCTTTTGGGGGATATGCAAAAGTACGCTTGGCAAAATTCAGGGGAGTGCATCAACAAACATTCCTCCTTCATTTGAAAGAAACTGAGTTCAGGTATAATATGAGGAACAAAAATATAGGCAGATATTTGCTGAAAATTTGCAGAGAACCCATAAGTCATTTCGTAAATATGGTAGTCGGGATCTACATATATACCGTACTGTAAAAGAAAAATTTTGGCGAATTTGTAACGCCTTTTGATGGTGCTTATCAGGAAAAAACGAACTTGGTGATTATAGTTTAAACAATACGGATCATACGGGCACTTTATTTGAGCAGTACTTATATACAGGTGATTGGCGGAACATTCTTGTTGACGATACTCTTGCTAGGCGGGGCAGAAGAATTATCCGACGCATCAAAAGTCATACAGCTCATATCATCCGTCAATTCTAACTGATTTGGCATGGCGACTTCTATCGAGGGGGGATTTATATGATAAATGATCTCCCGTTTTTTCCAACTTGAGGTTCACATTAACACCATTCAATGATGACAAATGAACAAGTGTGGGTTGCTTATGAAGGAGTAAACCTTAATTCTTGTTGACTGTCGAAAGGTTGAATTGTTATAGTTAAGTCACTGTTAATAAAAGTGATTCATGGAGATATTTTCGAGTGTGGTGTTGTTGCTGTTAATAGCGATCTTCTTGCCGAGTTGACTGGAATTAATAAGAGTATTGACGTTCACAGTATGAACGTCATATATTTTATTTCGAATTTTTCTGTCATAGTTCTAAGTTGTGAAAAAAACTAATACACTAATACTTTAGTGCTCTGTAAAAAGTTCGTGTGCCTAGGAGCGATTCACCTAGAATGCGGTAGCTTGACCTCGGACTTAAAATTTGAACTTTGTCATTTGTGCTTATCATCGTGTGCACAGTACTTTACAGATATTGAATGTATATGATTTCTGAATTTCGTAATTTATACAATCTACTGGATTTGTCTACGCGCAGGCGATTACCTGTCTCGGCATTTTTTGGTGTTTTGATTTCCATTTTTGAGATGCTTGGTCTTTCTATGGTTATGCCTTTTTTGGTTATTGTTGCGGAGCCTGATAATTCGGAACGCTTTGGCTGGCTTATCGCAATAGTATCTCCTTTCGGGGCGGAGACGAAAGAAGAAGTATTGCTGTATATCGGCGTTGGAATGGCTGGTATGTTTATGTTGAAAAATGTACTCGTGATTTTCGTTAGCTGGTGGCAAACTAGGTTCTTGGCCGAAGGTGAGAGTAAGCTATCCATAAATCTAGTTCGACGTTATACCGAACTTCCCTATTTAGATGTTACGGCGCGAAATTCATCGGAATTAATTCGAAATGCGGTCAACAATGTTCAAATGGCAATATCTTCTTTTTTATTGGCTACTTTGTCATTGGTAACAGAGTTACTGATTGTTTGTGGGGTTGCTTTAGTTATCTTTTTAGCCAACGCCAAACTGGCACTGGGTCTTGTTGTCTTTTTTAGTATAGTCGTTGTGGTTTTTTATGCGCCACTAAGAAATAGATTCAGTATATTGGGCGAAGGATTGATGAGGAATAATTTCCTCATATTAAAAGCCCTTAAAGAAGGCATTGGTGCTATCAAGGAGGTGCGAATTCTCAATAGAGAAAAATATTTTCTTGATACTTTTTCTGCCCACCGTACAACACTGGGCCAACTCAGGGCTCAACATAGTTTTTTGACGAGCATAGGACGTCCGTATCTTGAAATTATGATGCTTTTGGGAATTGGTATTGCTGCCACCACAATATTGTCAGGGCTGGAAATTGGAGAAATTATTGGGGTTATCGGTCTAGTCGGGGCAGCTGGTTTGAGAGTGATGCCATCGGTTAATCGCATACTTACTTTGTTGCAGCAAATTCGGGTGGCTTTACCTTCGGTTCGCATAACCATAAAAGAATTTAAAATGACCGAGGGCGAAAAAAGGTCCGGGTACGAGTCAGATATTATCAATACAAAGTTACAAAAAGGTATTGAGGTTTGCGATTTGCATTTCTCTTACCCTGAGCGAGACGTACCTGCATTGAAAGGACTAAGTTTGATAATACCTACGGGACGTTCTGTTGGTATTGTGGGGGCGTCAGGTTCTGGTAAATCTACGTTGGTTAATGTCATGCTTGGGTTGATAGATCCTGGAAAGGGGAATGTCTTAATCGATGGCGTTGACATCCGTAAGGACCTTAGCGAATGGCGTCAACGTGTTGGATATGTTCCTCAAAGTGTTTATTTAACTGATGCTACGGTCAGGGGGAATGTGGCGTTTGGCGTGCCGGATGGGGAAATTAAGGAAGAGTTGCTTAGTAGGGCGCTACGACTGGCTCATTTTGATGAGGTCCTTGCCGATTTACCCATGGGGCTTGACACCGTAATTGGTGAGGAGGGCGTAAGACTTTCAGGTGGTCAGCGTCAACGGATTGGAATTGCTAGGGCTCTTTATAATAATCCGGATGTCCTGATATTCGATGAAGCAACTTCTGCCCTTGATAACATGACGGAGTCAAAAATTTCCCGGATGATTCATGACTTGAGCGGTACTAAGACAATAATAATTATTGCGCATCGCCTAAGTACGATTCAAAATTGTAATAATGTCGTTATGTTAAGGGATGGGAAGAAAATATCAGAGGGCAGTTTTGATAATTTGGCCGAGGAGTGTGATGACTTCAAAGTTCTTCTGGAATCTGGCGGTTTGTAATGTTTAGAATGATGGGTGTCTCTTGGTGAAGACTTGGTTAATAAGTGGTGCAAGCGGTCTTTTGGGGCATGCCTTATGTCGTCATTTGCGAGATAATGGCAGTCGAGTGATCGGCCTAAAGAATAGTCATGCTATCGACCTGAAGGGGATTGAAACCATTGAGGTTGACTTGGTCCAGTCACTTGAGAATCTTGAGGCTATAATTTGTAATGTTTCTCCCGATGTGGTGGTGCATGCTGCGGGGCTAACAAGCGTTGACGGTTGTGAAAGTCATGAAAATATTGCTTCAATATTACATGCTGATGTTTCAGCAAGTATGGCACGCGCCGCCTTAAAGTGTTCTGCAAAGATGGTGTATATATCAACGGATCATTTGTGGCGTGGGCAAGACGCTTTCGTAACCGAGCAGCAGAAGCCTGAACCCGTGAACGCTTATGCGCGCACAAAATTAGCCGGAGAACTCCAGACACTCGCGGTCAATCCAAATAACCTTGTTGTGCGAACAAACTTTTTTGGGAAAGGTCTTGCTTGGCGGCAGTCCTTTTCTGATTGGGTCCTAACGGCATTGTCTTCTGGCCAGGAAATTACGGCTTTTACAGATGCTTATTTTACGCCAATTAGTTTGTACTATTTGAGTTCCTACCTAGAAAAAATGGTAGAAGGGGATGCTTGTGATGTATACAATGTTGCTGGGAGCGAACGTGTTTCAAAGTTTGATTTTGCAGTTCGAATTGCGAAAGTCTCTAGCTTAGATGAGAGTCTGATTAAGGCTGGGCAATTGAGTGATGCCAATTTAAAAGCATTAAGGCCTTTAGATATGTCACTTTCTGTCGAGAAGGTTGAGCAGTTCTTGGGGCAGAAAATGCCCGATCTTGCTTTATGCTTTGACAGTCTAAATGCAAAATAATGCGAATATTTATAATTTTATGAAAACGTGGTAGTAGATAAATGGTTGAGATTAACGGTAGCTCCATTCTTGTGACTGGAGGAACAGGTTCTTTTGGGCAGAAATTTGTAAAGCTCCTTCTCGAAAAGTATTCACCAAGACGTGTTGTCGTCTTCTCGAGAGACGAGCTTAAACAATATGAAATGGCGCAAAAAATAAATCATCCTAATTTGCGTTATTTTATTGGAGACGTTCGTGATGAAGCTCGATTGCGTCGCGCACTGAATGGAATTGATATAGTTATTCATGCTGCCGCCCTGAAACAGGTGCCTGCTGCAGAATACAATCCAATGGAGTGCATCAAGACGAATGTGCTCGGGGCGGAAAATATCATTAATGCTTGTATTGATACAGGTGTTAAAAAAGTCCTGGCCCTTTCAACGGATAAAGCCGTTAATCCAATGAACCTATACGGGGCAACAAAGTTGTGTTCTGACAAATTATTCGTCGCTGGAAACAATCTATCTCCTCAGGGCGGGACAATTTTCTCTGTTGTCCGCTATGGAAACGTAGTTGGATCCAGAGGGAGTGTTATTCCTTTTTATAAAGAAGTAATGAAAACCGGGAAACTACCTATTACCGATGTCAGAATGACTCGTTTCTGGCTCACTCTTGAAGAAGGCGCTGCCTTCGTTGAGAAATCTATTGAACTTATGCGTGGTGGAGAAGTTTTTATCCCTAAGATTCCATCCATGAAAATTACGGATCTGGCCACCGCAATTGCACCGGAATGCGAACATGAAATCATAGGTATTCGCCCGGGTGAAAAGCTGCATGAAATCATGGTACCAAGTGATGAAGCACGAAATACTCGAGAGTACGACAACTTTTATATTATTCAGCCTGCCAATCACAA
The DNA here is from genome assembly GCF_042682825.1 of Kiloniella antarctica. Classification (NCBI taxonomy): domain Bacteria; kingdom Pseudomonadati; phylum Pseudomonadota; class Alphaproteobacteria; order Rhodospirillales; family Kiloniellaceae; genus Kiloniella; species Kiloniella antarctica. Next base: position 217,801 of record NZ_JBHUII010000007.1, on the reverse strand, counting down.
TTGGGGAGCGGAAAATGCAAACAGCTATGCCGGCGAAGATGGAAAACCGGTAGCTGAAGATTTTGCTTATACCAGTGATAACAACACAGAATGGTACGACGCAGAGCAATTAAGAAGAGTAATAGATTAATTCCGATGAGAAGTTTGAACTACGGACGCCATTTGATTGAAGAGGACGACATTGATTTTGTCGTTTCAGTTCTGCGTGGTGACTTGATTACCCAGGGACCCGTTGTTGAAAAATTCGAAGCGACCTTGGCGGAAAAAGTTGGGGCGAAGTTTGCCATTGCGGTAACCAGTGGAACTGCCGCCTTACATGTTGCCTGTCTTGCTGCGGGGATGAAGCCTGGTGATATCGGTATTACCTCGGCACTAACCTTTGTGGCTTCTGCGAACGCGATGCTTTATTGTGGAGCTCGTGCCGAAGTCTGCGATATTAGTGCAGATACCTTGTGCATGAACCCGACGGCTTTAAAAGAAGCTCTTAGGGAGAATTCAAAAGCTTCAGTTATAATCCCTGTTCATTTCGGAGGGCTTGCGGCCCATTCTAGAGAAATCCGGGAAATAGCTGGTGATCGTATTATCATTGAAGATGCCTCTCACTCTTTAGGGGCGTCATATGAATGTGGCCAACCTGTTGGGTGTGGTTCTTATGCCGATATGACGGTATTCTCTTTTCATCCTGTTAAACCCATAACGACGGGTGAAGGTGGTGCTGTTGTTACCAATGACCCCGAACTTGCTCGTCTTCTGCGATTGTATCGTTCGCATGGGATCGAACGAGATGATGATCGGATGGAAAATCCGGATGGTCTGTTGGAAGAAGGGGAGCGACGTCCTTGGTATTATGAACAACAGCTCCTTGGCTATAACTACAGATTGACTGATATACAGGCCGCCCTCGGCCTGAGTCAGTTAGGAAAGCTAGGGCATTTTATCAATTTGAGGCGAGAGATCGTTCAACAGTATGATGCGGCCTTTGGTGATCTACCAAATATAACCATCCCTCAGGAATCAAAATCTTATAGATTTAGATCTGGCCAACATTTATATATTGTTGAGTTTGATTTCGACAAAATCGGTTGTTCACGGCTTGATGTGATGAAGAAATTACGGGAGTATAATGTTGGCACTCAAGTCCATTATATACCGGTTTATCGGCAACCATTCCATTCTGGGAGAATGAAATCGGGTCATGAAAATTATCCAAATACGGAAATATACTATCGGGGATGTTTATCTTTACCTCTTTTCCCGGGTATTACGGAATTGGAAGTTGAGCGAGTTATTACGGCTATTCGAAATATTGTATTATAAATAGCCCTCCACGTCTTTTGTGAATCGGCGATGTCGAAGTATAGTCGTGTAAATAACTCCCCCAGATATAAATCAGATGTGAAGAATATAATTAAGTAGCTATATTGCTATTCTTTTGGTGTGCAATTTAATTTAGAGAATGGATATGACTTTTTATGTCTAATAAAAAATTACCTACTAATATATCTTCTAAGTATTTTGATATTTTGAGTGCAAAAAATAAATACGCAGAAGGTCATAATGTATCTGAGTTATTACGCGCTCAAAAAAATATTGATTTTAATACTGCAGAGATTATTGAGATTACATACGACTTACAAGCTGGTACATACGTTGAAATTGCGGAGAAAAATATAGAATCGGTAAGTTTGTACACAGGAGAACTAGCCAATATCATAACCAACTATATTAAGTCATCGGATACTCTGCTAGATATTGGCACAGGTGAGATCACAACGTTAAGTCTGTTGGTAAGGGATCTCGTTATTAAGCCAAACCATATTTTCGCATTTGATGTTAGTTGGTCTCGTCTATATAAAGGCATGCAATTTGCGTGTAAAAATATGGGTAAGTGTTTTGATCGATTTTCACCATTTGTTGCTGATATTAACGAAATTCCATTCCTTGATAAATCTATAAATATAACGACGTCAAGTCATGCATTAGAACCTAATGGGGCTAAGTTGCCTGAGTTAATGGCGGAGCTTTTTCGAGTAACAAAAGACAAAGTTATCCTTTTCGAACCTTGTTATGAAATAAATACAGAAGAAGGTAAGAAGAGGATGGATCAATTAGGCTATATCAAAGGGATTGATACTATTGTTCAAAACCTTGGCGGTAACGTCATAGAAAAAATAAAAATTAAAAATATTTCAAACCCTCTAAATCCTACGGTTTGTTTTGTGATTGATCCTCCCCAGCTAGATTCATCCTTGAAATTAAATAATTGTCTAATTAAGACCTTTACTGTGCCTGGGTCTAATCACCCACTCCAGAGAGTCGATGATTTTTATTTCTCGGAAGTAACGGGATTGTGTTTCCCGATTTTAAAAACTATACCGATCTTGAGATCGGGTGCAGCAATACTTGCTTCAGCCTTACAAATTAATTAATTGTATCAAAAGAGGGTGTAGGGATAGATAGAGGTTGGTGAAGGATTTTAAATTTATCGATCCTTAAAGTCTAAGTGCGATAGGATGGAATAAAGGCTTTCAGGCTTGTCAGTGCTGTGGTTATTAGCAAATAATGTTTAGTCATGACTAGCTGATAGGGCTTTGTCTGCAACTTTTGCCGACCTACCAAAGATATCCATTCCTAAGGAAGCAAGATCTTATAGATTTCGATCTGGCCAACACTTGTATATTATTGAGTTTGATCTGGAGGGGCTTGGTTACACCCGGCTTGATGTGATTGAAAAGTTACGTGAGCATAATGTTAGTACTCAGTTCCATTATATACCTGTTTATCGACAACCATTTCATTCCGGGTGAATGAAATCGGATCATACGAACTTTCCAAATACGGGATACTATTATCGGGGTTGCTTATCATTACTGCTCTTTCCTGGTGTTCCGGATTCGGAAATTGACGCGTTATTGAAGCTGTTCGGAGTCTGGTCCAATAGTGTATACGTACTCAAAGCTTGGTATTGGTACTGTTCCGTTCGGTGGAGGGTATGATGTAATTAATGCCCGCCTCAACTCATAAGAACAAAAGGTTAGAGAGATATAAAGTAGAGTGGCTGTAGGATCTAGCGGTCAAAATAACAAATAGGAGCTATAAATGAAGACCGATGAGTATAAGCAGATTACAAATAGTACGGGATATGTTTCTGCATGCCCATTGCCGAGTCCAGAAATGTTGGCGCGATTTTATTCTGAAATTTATTATCAGGAGTCAGCGACTAAGACATATCAAGCCACTTATTCGAATGAAGAGTTGGATCAAAAGCGCTTGCGGGCTAAATTATTACTACATGCAGTCAAAGCAGCGCAGACTGAAAAAAAATGTAATGACTTTTTAGAAGTGGGGTGCGGTGAAGGCTTTGTATTGCAAGCCGCTAAAGAGATTGGTTTCAATGTAGCTGGAATTGATTTTTCCAGTTTTGGCATACAAAGCTTTCATCCTCATTTAGAGGAATATCTCAGTACGGGTGATGCTTTTGAGTTATTAGATAATCGCTATGATAGTGGTACTAAAGTTGATGTGTGTATTTTACAAAACATCTTGGAACACGTGATCGACCCTGAAGGGTTGATGCAAAGAATCAAAGCAGTATTGACCCCTGGCGGGGTGGCGGCCATTAATGTACCTAATGATTTCAGCAGAATGCAGGAAAAGTTGAAGGATCTTGACTATGTAAATCAGGACTATTGGTTTCTTCCTCCTCAACACCTACACTATTTTAATGTAGATAATATTAGGCCATTTATGGCAAAGTTAGGCTTTGAAATTGTCGATATGTTCGGTGATTTCCCAATTGAGATGTTCTTATTCCACCCAGGAAGCAACTACGCTTCTAAACCCGAGAATGGACCAGCAGCACATGATGCACGTCTTATTGTCGACTTATTATTAGCAGAACGTGGAATTGAGAACTATTATCGGTTTTGCCAAGCTATGTCTGCCTGTGGTATCGGGCGCAATGTATGTGTTATTGTCCGGCCTAAATAAACTTCTAAACGGTTAGGCAAAATATGAAAATCGCTTTACTTGCTGATATTCATGGGAATGCGTATGCCCTCAGCGCAGTATTAGAGGCTGCTGAGCGAGCTGGGGCTGTACGGTTATTAATTGCAGGCGATTTGACTGGTTACTATCCAGATGTCGTGAGCGTTTTAGCGATGCTTGATGCTTGGGACTGGGTAAGTGTTGGTGGAAATCACGAAGCGATGTTAAAGGATTGGCGTAATGGTTTAAACCGTGATGTAATTCTTAACAAATACGGTTCAGCATTAAAGACTGCCTTTGAAGAGCTTAGCGATCAACAAATCGAAATGTTAGTGAGTTTACCTTCGATATTTGATGTTGAAATCAAGGGGCGGCGTGTCCGTATTTGTCATGGGACACCTTGGAATCGCGATGAATATGCTTACCCTGATGCTAAGCATGAGGTAAAAGAACATTTTGCTGAAGATCTATCCGATTTAGTCATTTTTGGACACACTCACTATCCTACCCAATGGCAAGTTGGTGAAACACTTATTGTTAACCCAGGATCTACTGGGCAGCCTCGTGATCGTAAGCCGGGTGCATGCTGGGCTCTGTGGAATGTTGAAACTAATGTCGTAGAGTTTCACCGTGAAGCCTATGATATGGAGAAGCTGATAGCACGGTGTAAGGTATCTGATCCGAATACGCCGTTTTTATGGAATGTGTTGACGAGGGATTGTGTGTAGAAAATGAGTGTAAAGCGTTTTCTGGTTACGGGTGCTAATGGAGATATAGGCGATGCTGTGGGGAGAATCCTTCAGGATGTTTACCCTGATGCATTAACCTTAGGTGCAGATTGCGAGGGGGATTGGCCGGGGAAAGATGTTTTCCATGATGTTTATCAACTTCCTCGATCATCACATCCTGATTATATATTGGCTTTAGGAAAGTTAATTAAGGAAAAAGAAGTCAACCTTGTTATTCCAACAAGTGAGCCTGAAATTTTGCGCTTATCTTTAGACAGGGAGAAAGCCTCAAAACTTCCTTTACTAATTAATAACCCTTCGATTATCGAAATTTTCTCGGATAAATTAAATACTGCAGATTGGCTAAGGGAAAATGACATTTTTGGACCGAATACCATGCCATTGGAGGATGTTGATTCAACGAGCATCCCCTTCCTTATCAAGCCTAAACGAGGAGCTGGTGGATACGGTATTCGTCTTGTAGATAGTCCTGAAGAATTCGCTGCAGTCACCAGTAAGAAGCTTGTTGACTACGTAGCACAGGAGTTCCTACCAGATACTGACGCAGAGTATACGTGCGCAGTAATTCGATCTAAGGGTGAAATCAGAACATTTACTATGAAACGAAAGTTGGATGGAAGTAAAACAATTAGTTTTGTTGTCCAGAAACATGCTGGCATAACGAAGCTTTTAGAACGTATAGCAACAAAATTATCACACGATGGAGTAATAAATGTTCAATTACGTTTGGTTGATGATATCCCTATGGTTTTTGAAATAAACCCAAGGTTTTCAAGTACAGTGATGATGCGCCATATTGTGGGTTTCTCTGACCTTAAGTGGGCTATTGAGGCACTAGATGGCCTAATGTTGCCTGATTTTAAGTGCCCTGTTGGATCGAAAGTATATCGTATGTCCAGAGAAGTCCTGGCCTGCTGAGGGAAGAGGAGAAATACCCCAAGTGGTTTCGGAAAAAACTTATATTCTAGCAACTATTAAAGACTGGAATCTTGATGCTTTTTTTAAAATACAGCATCAATTGCCAGGAAAATGGCTTGTAATAACGGAGCAACAAGCACTTAGGTTTAATGAAGTTAAAAAGCACAATCCGCGATATATATTTTTCCCTCACTGGTCATGGAAAATTCCAAAAGAAATAATTGATGCTTATGACTGTGTGTGTTTTCACATGACAGATTTACCTTACGGCCGGGGCGGAAGTCCGTTACAGAATTTGATCGAAAATGGACATTCTAAAACAAAAATTTCTGCACTCAAAATGACGTCCGAGTTCGATGCTGGTAACATATTTTTGAAGAGATCCCTTTCCTTACATGGCAGCGCGCAAGAGATTTTCGTTAGGTGTGCACATGAAGTAGTTGAAATGATTATAGAAATTGTGAAATCGGAGCCTATACCACTCCCGCAAATAGGGGAGCCAACTTATTTCAAAAGACGAACACCGGAGCAAAGTGCATTGATTGGTGATATGGACACTGAAGTACTCTACAATCATATAAGAATGTTAGATGCTGATACATATCCTCATGCGTTTATAGAGTTTGGAAATTATCGGATGCTGTTTTCAAATGCGAATATCGGTGATGGTGAAGTTACAGCTCATGTGAGATTTGTTCTTTTAGATGATAAATGACCAAACGGAATTCAAAAGATGATAAACAGGATTTTAGTTGTAGCAGCACACCCTGATGATGAAATTCTAGGATGTGGAGGGACCTTAGCTCGTCATGTTAAAGGTGGTGATACCGTTGATATTGTATTTCTTTCTGATGGAGTTACTTCAAGAGACCGAGAAAACTCTGTAGACGAAATTGAGCGACGGAAATGTTCTGCCTTTAAAGCTGCCGAAATTATTGGCGCCCGAAAACCTGTCTTTGGTGATTTTAAAGATCAGATGCTTGATAGTTATTCCTTGATAGAAATTGTAAAATTTATCGAGACTATTCTTAAACAGGTCGGTCCAAATATCATTTATACTCATGATTTTAGCGATTTAAATGTTGATCACTTGATCACGCATAGAGCCGTTATGACAGCGTGTCGACCTTTGCCTGAAAACCAGATTAAATCTATTTACGCGTTTGAGTGTGTTTCAAGTACTGAGTGGAGCGTTGAAGTTGGTGGAGGAACTTTTGTTCCAAATTATTTTGTTGATATTTCGTCTACAATTAATATGAAAATGGCGGCATTAAGAGCTTATGAATTTGAAATGCGCCCTTCGCCTCATTCTCGTTCCTTTGAAAATGTACAGAGCTTGGCAACATTCAGAGGGCATAGTGTTGGTGTTCTTTATGCTGAAGCTTTTCGGTTGATACGGGGACTTCGTTTTGACACCTTGTTGTAAGTTACATCCCGTCGCACTATTCTTGGTTGAGTGTGGCCAGAAAAATGGCCTTGGACATTTACGTCGGTGCCAGGTTCTCGCACATGCAATGCAGGCCGAGGGTTGGGAGTGTTCCTTTGGAATTTCTGATGTAGCGATGATAGATATTGTCTGTTCAGAGGGGTTTAAGGCAGCACTGTGGGTTGGTGATGGTCTCGATCTGGGGCCAGCCGATGTCCTACTTGTTGATGGATATCATTATAACACTCGTATATTTTCCCGTTGGAAAAAATATACGAGAGTAAGTTTGGCGGTCGATGATTTGGCTGAAAGACCAGTTTCGGCACATGTGATCTTAAACCATAATCTTTATGGAACCGAGTTGGATTATTCCAATTATGGGGCCGAAATAGTTATTGGAGGAGGGGATTATTCTCTGGTTGATAAGAAATTCTTTGCGGTGGCCAATAGCAAGCGACCTTCCCCTCTACATGTTCTCGTGAGCTTTGGCGGAATGGATGATGGTTGTTATTCTGTGCCTGTTGCGAAACGTATTTTAATGGAAAGTCCATCTGCAGTTCTGGAAATTGTGATTCCTAAAATACAAACACCATCTGAAGGTATTCAGGATTTACAGCGACAATACGGTTCGCGCGTGATCTTGCATCATGGTGTGGATATGGCTGAGGCCATGGGACGTTGCTCTGTGTTAGCAGGAGCAGCTGGTGTTACCGTTTTGGAGGCTTTAGCTTCAGGGCTAAAACTGTCGGTATGTGCCAGTGCGGATAATCAGCGAATTAACACAGTTGCATTACGTAAGTTAGGTTATACGTCGTTCGATGGATTTGACCCTGAAGCAGTTGCAAAATCTGCGCTTACCTTTTTGAAAGATGGGGATCTCAGTGTTTGTTCCGTTTTAGACGGCAAGGGGCCAGAGAGAGTTATCTCCACTCTAGTGAAACTTCTTAATAAGTACCGGTAAAATACAAATATAATAAAAGGTAAGGTATAGTTAATGTCAGATTTTATGTATATTGATGGCCAAGCCATAGGGCCCGGATATGCGCCATATGTAATTGCCGAATTATCTGGTAACCACAATGGAGAAATTGAACGTGCTTTCAAAATTATGGAAGCTGCGAAAAAATCAGGTGCAAATGCCATCAAGTTGCAAACTTATACATCTGATACAATGACGATTGACCATGATGGTCCGGGTTTTGTTGTTGACCTACCATTGTGGAAAGGTCGTACTCTTTATGATCTATATCAGGAAGCTCACACTCCTTGGGATTGGCATGAGGCCCTATTTTCACATGCGAAGAAAATAGGGATTACCATTTTCTCCAGCCCCTTCGACGCTACTGCAGTTGACTTACTTGAAAAACTAGGTGCGCCTGCGTATAAGGTCGCGTCATTTGAAAATATTGATATCCCACTCATCAAAAAAATTTCTAATACGAAAAAACCACTAATTATCTCAACTGGAATGGCTTCTCTAGAAGAAATTGAAGACGCGGTTCAAGCCGCACGCGATGGGGGGTGTGAGGAATTATGCTTATTACACTGCGTGAGTTCGTATCCAGCATCAATTGAAGAAACTAACTTGGCTAATATTAGCAGGTTACGTGAGAAATTTGGGGTGATCGTAGGACTTTCTGATCACTCTTTAGGAACAGTTGTCCCGATTGCAGCTAGTGCTGTTGGAGCGAGTGTTATCGAAAAGCATTTTACACTATCCCGGGATGATGGTGGTGTAGATAGTACTTTCTCTCTGGAACCTGATGAGATGAGAGAATTGGTAGATCGAAGTCGTGAAGCGGCGGTAGCGGTTGGGCAAGTCAAGTTTGGGCCGAAGCCAGGGGAGTTAGAAAGTTTGAATTATCGGCGCTCTTTATATGTCGTTGAGGATGTTAAAGCAGGGGAAATATTTACACCGAAGAATATTCGCTCAATTCGTCCTGCGCATGGATTAGAGCCGAAATATTACGAAGCAATCCTCTGTAAGAAAGCCAGTTGTGATATTAAGCGAGGAGAGCCGATGACATGGAACTTTGTTGATAGGAGTGAATTGTAATGCGGCGGTTAGCTATTATTCCTGCTCGTGGTGGCTCTAAGCGAATACCTAAAAAAAATATACGTGATTTTTGTGGCAAGCCAATGATTGGACACATCTTAGAAACAGCCCAAGATTCAGGGTTGTTTAATGTAATTCATGTATCGACCGACTGTGAAGAGGTTAACGCGGTGGCCAGTGAACTTGGGTTTAAGCCCGATTTTTCTCGCCCATCTGAGTTAGCTGACGATTATACACCTTTAATACCTGTCTTGAGATTTGTGGTAAATGCTTATCAAAAGCGAGGGCAAGAATTTGATCAAGTATGGATGTTTTTTCCATGTGCGCCTTTGATTTCGATTCAAGATCTACGTGGCATTCAAAGGTTGTTTGATGCTCATGGAGGACGCTGTTCAGTAATAACCGTTGGAGCTTATGCCGCACCTATAGAAAGAGGTTACAAACGTAGCGACGATGGAGCGTTAACTCCCTTAAATCCCGAAAAATTTACTGTTCGCACTCAGGATTTATCTGAAACGTATTTTGAAGCAGGGGCATGTGCAGTTTTTTCAGCTACACGAATTCTTGGTAGCGAAGGGTATGGTTCGAACTTAGATTATGTTGGTTATATTTTACCAAAAAGCAAGGCTATAGATATTGATGACGATGATGATTGGAAAGTTGCTGAAGCTATTTTCTTAGGTATGCACAAAGCAGGTAAGAGTTGATAATTTAACACATTTACGGTTTTTATACATTGTATTTTCCCTCCATTTACCAATTAAAAAATAAAATTGCCCGGCGCGTGTTTATTCGCCGCTTAAAACAGGCACGTGCCCACAGGCGTCTCGATACAGATAGTGTAGTCAGGAAGCGTTATTACGATTTTATTCGATTTCTTTCTGCCGTAAGTATACGTCCACTAGGTATTCCTGTTTCAGCTGCTGCAGGGATAGTACCTAGGTCGTATCGGGCTAATTTGGACTTGTTGATACGTCAGCGGTTACTTCACCGAAATTTATACGTACATTTTTTTCCACAGATTATGGCAAGCGCTGCTGATCAAAATCATCCCGCGATTATTCCTTTTCCTCATGAGTGGCGGAGCTGTCTGCAGCAAAAAGGAATGAACGTTCAAGCTTTACAATCTACACTATATTTTATTTGGGGACAGGTTTTAGAGTGGATTTCAGGTGTTCGCTGTACCTTGCGATTACTTCTCGATAGCTGGAGACAACCTGAAGTTCCGGAAGGCAATTACTCTTTGTTGGTTGATTTTCCTTCTGCAGCAGTTTGCAATGAGAAGTCTGCAGCAGCGGGGATGAAATGCTTTAGCACATGGTATAGAAATAATAGCGTTCGTGGAGAAAGTACTAATACTGTCTGGATCCAAGTCACGGATTCTCACCCAACCTCTCTGGGCGATGATCAGCTAGTTGTCCATAACTATTTTCCGCGCCTTAAAAATTGGGGCGATCGCATGATTTTTCTTGGAAAAGCCCTCGGTATAATAATATTGACGACAGGACGTTGGTTAAAAGGAAGCTGGTGGGCACCATATATTTTAACCGATGCTGTAAGGTTAGCGTATTGCCGAACTTTGGGTAGGCAAGGTATGGCTTCAAAGTATGTGTTTAATAATTCTGGTTGGTTTATTCGACCGTTATGGACGCATTTTTCAGAAGATCTTGGCGCAGATATTGTTATATTTTTCTACTCTGCAAATGTGCATCCACTTGAATATATAGATGAAGAATCTGCTCCTGTGATGCCTGGTTATCAACTTATGAATTGGCCCCAATATTTAGTATGGGGCCAACCTCAAGCCCAATTTATTTCAAACAATTGTTATAACCAAAATTCGATCGTGAAAATTGTTGGCCCGGTTCCATTTACAGATATTGATACGGTGATTCCAGTACTTCCTGACAACGCTATAGCAGTATTTGATGTAACGGCACAACGTACTGTTTCTTTGTCAGATCGCGGTATAATTGCTGATTATTATGGCGAAGATTTAGTAATAGCCTTTGTTGAACAGGCATATGAGGCTATCAAAGCGAGTGGAGGCACAATGGTATTTAAGCAAAAAAGGGATTTACCATCAATATCGAGTAAAAAGTATCTTATTTTTCTCGAATGGCTATCAGGTTTGCCTGATGTGATAATGATTAATCCTAATGTGTCAGCATTTCGAATAATTGAACATGTGACTTCTGTTATTTCGATACCTTTTACTAGCACAGGTTTGATCGCGAGAAGTAATATGAAATTCAGTGCATACTTTGATCCAACCATGAATTTGAAAAAGGATAATCCTGGAGCAGATAATGTTCCTGTTTTGTCGGGGCAAGAAGAGCTTATTTCATGGCTAGATAGCATTTCATCTAAAGATAAAAAGGCAACATAAAAGTATTATGATTAGTCAGTTAATATCACTGTATACCGAAAAATTCATTAGGGCCGGGAAAGTTAGTAAAACTTTATACCGTTTTGATGCTGTTATTGGTTTCTGGGGTGCTCCGAATATTGAAAGGAATCTGTTGCTACCTGAATACAGTCCTGATGAAAAAGTGGTCAAGCACAATGATGATGGAAACAGAGATATCCCCTTTCAATTAAAAGGAGGGGAGCAAAGTGTTGTCTGTATAGGTGGTTCGCACACTTGGGGAGGTGGAGTTAACGCCGAGCAACGATATTCTGATATACTGCGAGAAAAAACGGGTCGAAATGTTGTCAATCTGGGTCATGCCAGCTTGGGAATTGATCAAGTATGTCTGGCAATTTTGGAGAAATCTAAAAAATTTAATCCGAGGGTTATTGTTATTGAACAGTACCCCTGGGCTGTCATTCGTATTTTGAACAACTATGTGAATGGATACCTCAAGCCGGTTTTTTCTTTGGATCAATCGGGGAGCCTTAAGCTCAAAAAGGTCCCTAATTACGCACGCTTTAAATTATTTCGTCAAATGCTTGGTTCTTTCTATTCCTATAAGAAAGAACTAAATGAATTCCGGGGCGGTATTGAAATTGTCAATAATTATGATCCTATGACAGATCCAATTTTTCTCTATTGGAAGTGCGGACATTATGACTATCTGTACGCACTATTAGAGAAAATACTTATTGTGATACGGGATCACTGCCTGCAAAATAACATTCAATTAATTTTTGCTCTTGGGGCTATTTACCAGCAGTTTCAGAAAGCAAGCCCTTCAGATCTTGTCGATTACGACTTGCCGCGAAAACGCTTGATGGCCATCTTGGATGAAATTGGTGTGGCTTATGTGGACATGACAGATCCAATGTTAAACGAACACAGTGACGAGAGCCCAGTCATTTTCAAAGACGGTCATATTAATGAAAAAGGCAACAAGGTTTTTGCCGAGATCCTTCAAGGCAAGATGAAGGAAAGAGGGTGGTTATGAGCTCTAGTCTCAAAGAAAATATGATGAAGATGGCCATGTCGAAAAATACATGGCGCTTGAGGCTTGTGTATCTTTTAAAGGCAATGGTGTATTACCCATTTCTCATTATTGAAGAAAAAAAGAAGAAAGCCATGAGTGGTATGTCTTCTTCAGTTAGTACAGAGGGTGATGACGTTTATCCGTTGTTTTAATTTCATGACAAAATCAATAATTATACTTGGTGATTCAACCAGCATGAGCATTGGTGCTGAAAGCATGATGTATCCTTTCAAATTGGCGTCCAAACAAGTTTGGGCGAAAGGGGCTAAAATAATAAACTGCTCCCTTCCTGGATTTACCTCTACTGATGCTTGTCGGTTTTTTTTCGAGCAAAAAAACACGTTTGGCACTATTGGAGCCGTTGTAATTTATCTAGGTAATTGTGATACAATGGCGTCTGAATTACCTAAGTTAAAGCATTCACTCTTCCGTTCGTTAGTGCTTCGTATTAAGAAATGCATGGGAAGCGGCATAAAAAAAATTAAACTTAAAAATAGATTTCTATATTTCGAATGGAATTCTGACTTTGATCAGGATATTGAAAGCCCGGTTTCGTTGGATATTTTCGAAGAAAACATTGCTCGAATATTGAATTACTGCCATAAAAAGAGAATTCGTACCGTGTTGGTCAGGCCTGAAGCACACATTATGTTTCCGTCAGGCTCAGGTAAGGGCAATTATGTATTTTATAATTACTTGGGTTTGAACCCCGTTTTATCCAAATTAATGGTCGCCGATGATCCGCGCTTAATTGATGCAGCCAGAATGTATGAAGATTGTGATTTTAATAAAGCAGCTGAAATTTATGAAAATATGCTTTTGAAACCTCATCCTGAGAAAAAAAGCTTGGAATATCAGAGCCTATTGGTAAATAATTATGCTACTTGTCAAGCTAACTTAGGTAATTTGGGAGAGGCGGATTTTCTTCTTTCTCTCTTGCTGAAAGAGAGAGATGTTCGGCAGGAAATAATACGCTTTAATTTATCGATGGTATACAAAATGCAGGGTGATGAAAGCGAGTTTTCATTGCTTTTAAATAAAGCTTATGAGTCTGATAGTTCTATGTATCGAGTTCGAGAGCCGTATAAAATTGTGATAGATCGCCTTGCTGAGCGATATAAAGACACAAAAATTTTTGATCTACGGAATGTCGTTAATGATGATGATTTTATCGATCATTGCCATCCTTTACCTGACGCACAAATCAAGATTTCTGATGGAATTTATAAACTGTTGGATATTCCTGAATTGCGTGGGAAGGAGTCGATGGAAATTGATAATCGCTTATATAACCCTGAGTATTCTCTCGGTAATGACAGTGAGTTTTATCAATATTTTAAAACATATTCGAAGATGACAAAGAGGGATATCCAGTCAGAATTAAGTGAATTAAGGAATAAACTGAGTACAAGTAGCGAAAAAGAAGCGTGGCCAGCAGAGTTAATTGACGAACTTTCAAGTGACCTTTCAAAGGCTCTGACTTATTATCAACGGCATCCAATGTATCCTTACTTAATTGATGCAATAGAGGCCGAACCTCATCAATCAATTGACATTGGTCGTTTTCCAGAGTTTTTCTTATGTCGCAAAATGGTGCCTTTTTTGAAATATATGGAAGCGCAACCTGAAATTTGTAACTTATTTTCGGAAAAATTAAACATTTTACGACGGTCAAATCAGTTGCTTTCTATACTCCCGCCTGGGATTGAAAAAACAAATGGCACAGATTTATCTGAACTGAGTGTTACAAAAATTGTTGCATGGAGAGAGCGTATATTAATAGCTGTGCGCGAGGGCCTTTTTGTGCACCTTAGCAAAGGTAATCAAATTGAATTTCGACTTAAAACAACCATTTTTTGGTATTTTCGAGAAAGTTTACGTTTTGGCTCTCACTCACGAATTTCAATGCGTTATGATAGGGTAACCCTTGAATTTATAGCAGAAGCCCTTGCTGTTGTTCTTGTGTTGGGTCATCTTGCAGCAGTAACCAAAGGTGAAGTTGAGGAAGTTAAAGAGTTAATTAAGCTACTAGAAAATACTGTAATTACCCATGAAAAATTTTGCGATGAATACAAGCCTGAAGATTGTTCGAAAGATTTATTTGTTAGGTACGATACTGCGTTATCAGAACTTACAAATAAATTTTAAACGCATTAATTTTTCCCATGGGAATAGAGCATAGGATTTTTTACTTTTGTTGATTTTGGGTATATCCGCTTTTTATCACGATAGCGCAGCTTGTTTAATCCGTGACGGCAAGGTTGTTGCGGCCATGCAAGAAGAACGATTTTCGCGTGTTAAGCATGATGCTAGATTTCCGAAACAAGCCGTAGAGGCTTGCCTTAAAATTGCAGGGGTTACTATCTCGGAAGTAGATTTTGTTAGTTATTATGAAAAATCGTCGCTTAAATTTGACAGGTTGTTTAAAACATATTTAATGCACGCCCCGCAAGGTCTGGGGACATTTATCAAGGCTATGCCGATTTGGTTAAAAGAGAAGTTATGGCTTGATAAGGCTATTCGTAAAGAACTTGGATTTAAAGGAAAAATAATTTCTCCAGAACACCATGAATCCCATGCAGCCAGTTCATTCTACCCTTCTCCGTTCGAGAGCGCAGCTTTTTTGACTATGGATGGTGTTGGGGAGTGGAAAACTTTAAGTTTTGGGGTTGGCAGCGCCAATCGTATTGAAATTCAAAGTTCCTTAAATTTCCCGCACTCATTAGGGTTATTATATTCTGCATTTACATATTATTGCGGATTTAAAGTGAACTCTGGTGAATACAAATTAATGGGTTTAGCTCCTTATGGGAAGCCTAAGTATGTAAATACGATTCTTGATCATTTGATTGATTTAAAAGAAGATGGATCGTTTCGTCTTAGTATGGATTGTTTTAATTTTGCCGTGGGTAACACCATGACTAGTGATAGCTTTCATAGTCTGTTTGGTCGTGTCCCACGCAAGCCAGAAACACCTATTACTGAGTTGGACATGGACCTTGCAGCTTCAATTCAGGCCGTAACCGAAGAAATTATCTTACGAATTGCGAGGCACATTCATACCTCGACTGGTGAAAAAAATCTCTGCCTTTCTGGTGGCGTTGCTCTCAATTGTGTGGCAAATGGTCGACTGTATCGAGAAGGGCCTTTTGATAAAATTTGGGTTCAGCCTGCCTCAGGTGATGCCGGGAGTGCTCTTGGAGCCGCAATGTGGCTTTGGTATCAGTATCTTGATAAACCTCGAAAATTGACTGAAACATTAGACGACCAAAATAGTTCATATTTAGGAACTGAGTATTCATCCGTAGATATAAATCACTATCTTAAAAGCCGAAATTTTCCGTTTGAAAAATTGGAAATTGAAGAGCTCGTAGAACGGGTTGCAGGATATATTGCAAACGGTAAAGTTATTGGCTGGTTTGATGGCCGGATGGAGTTTGGGCCACGGGCTCTAGGGGCGCGAAGCATTCTAGGGGACCCCCGTTCGGAAAATATGCAATCAATAATGAATTTAAAAATTAAATACAGGGAAAGTTTTCGACCATTTGCACCCATTGTACTTTCAGAGGACGTCCGAGACTGGTTTCAAGTTGATGGAGATAAAACTCCTGACCCTAGTTTTTCTTCACCTTATATGCTGATGGTTGGCCATATCGTAAAGGCACGTAGAAAAAAAGAAACAGGGGGTCTTCCTGGTAATCGCTTAGAAAAAGTGAATGAAGTCCGATCAGATATTCCTGCGGTCACTCACGTTGATTTTTCAGCCCGTATGCAGACCGTTCATAAGGAACGAAGCCCGAAATTACACCGGTTAATTAGTGCATTCAAAAAAATAACGGGTTGCTCAGTGTTAATTAATACCTCCTTTAATGTCCGAGGTGAGCCGATAGTTGAGAGTCCTGAAGACGCTTATCGGTGTTTCATGAGGACTGAAATGGACTATCTTATTCTTGGATCACACATACTAAAGAAAACCGAACAACCAGTGTATGTCGAAGATCAAAATTGGCGAAATATATTTGAGTTGGATTGACTTGTAATGGATATTATTTTTAAAGCGATTCTTATTATTGTATTTTATGTTGTTCTAACTCCTATCGGACTTGTCATGAGAGCTCTGAGAATCGACTATATGAACCGCAAATTGGATGATAAGAGCGTTAGCTATTGGCGTGATGAGCCTAGATCGGTGTCCAAAGATTCATAATTACGTGGAAGTTGTTATAGTATTCTACTAAAATACTATCTCTATATTTTTATGAGATATTGCTTAGCATGGGTAAGTGCAGGATAGCCTAAGCTACCAGATATTTCGTCTCACTGGTCCACGGGTACTTTTTTTAACAGCTTTGTTTCTTGGAATCGAAACAGCAAATAGTTCTCTTAATTCAAGTATGATTGATATCAGGGTCAAATTGGTTTATAATAAGTTCGCTGTCTGAGGAAAAGGACAGACCAAGTACAGTGTTAAAATTTATTGATAGAATCAAAACAATCTTTCCAATATCCCGCCAGTACGCTCAGCCAATTGTTTCCAACTATAGAGCTTTTCTGCAATTTTCCGACCGTTTTGGCCATATGTTGTTGATAGATTTTTATCATCATAGATATTTTTAACGGCTTTACAAAGTACTTCGGGGGACGCATCTGTGAGCACAATGCCACACGTATTATCTGCTACGACGTCGGCTTGTCCGGGGAGTTGGGTTGTTATAACAGGCACACCTGCTGCCATGGCTTCGAAAAGTTTCAAGGGGTAGAGACCAAATTGTCCGCGTCCGTCGGTATCTTGGGTAATAACGAAGGACAATTGAGAGGCCGCAACAAAATAAGGCATGTCTTGGTAATCAAGGCGTTCCAGATAAATAATATGTTCGTGTTGTCGCGCAGCTTCTTCTACGAGAGATCTCATGGCTCCGTCACCGGCTAGGCGAAGCTCAAGACTCTTGGGCCAGAAGGGGGATGTCGCGGCAGCGAGAAGTTTATCTAGGCCTTGCCACGGTGCAAAGGTGCCATAGAAAGCAGCATAAGGTTGCCCTTTCGTTTCTAGGATGGGGATGTTTCGAGAGGGAAGCTGGTCAATAGGCTTAAATATACTCGTGTTTGCTCCATTTGTGACGACTTCATACAGTGGTTGAGTTTTGTATTTAGAAAGCTTTTCTTGTGAGTATTTCTTAAGTCCGGGCGTTACCGAAATAATGATGGAGGCCATGTGCATTTGGCCACACATAAGCGCATCGAATAGAAATCGTAATTTCCGTACGGAAGGCCAGGCTATGTATAGGTCGTCAAAGGGGCCGTTAACTTCAACCACACTTGGGATGCGCTTTAGTTTTCCAATTAGGGAGACAATAAATCCTGCAAAATGCATTCTTGCATAAAGAACATCTGTTCTTACTGAGAACAGGACGCGAAACCAAATCCTTGTGAAGGTCATAAGTCTGGCTATAACACCTGGAAGATTTTTGGAATTATACTCAGGAGCAATAAGGTTAACCGCCCATCCTTGATCCTTAAGTCCATCAATGATTTCGATGACATGAGTGTAGGAAGCATGCCCTTGCCTAAGTGGTTCAAAAGATACGTAGGTTATTGAAAGCGGACTGCCAGTTGAGACTTTACTCATCGAATTTAAGTTCGTTCATTTCGGCCCATTTGGCAAGGTTTACCCATCGCCAAATTGCTCTTGGAAACTCAATTTTACCTTGTTCAAACAAGCTCCAGTTCATAATCGCTTTCTCTGTTGTAATAAAAGGCATCCGCTGGAAACTATCACTTGTTAATACTTGATTTATCCAAGGAGAGAGCTCTTTAAACCAATTAGTTTCAGGTGTTTGAAACCCAATTTTATCTTTGCGATCAAGTATTTCATCAGGAACTAGGGCGCGTAAGGCTGCTCGCAATACTGCCTTGTCACAACCATTTCTATCAATGAGGTACTCAGGTGGAAGGGAGGATGAAAAGTCGACAATTGTTGGTGTTAAGAAAGGTACCCTACTTTCCAGTGAATGGGCCATGCTGTTGCGATCTTCGTAGCGAAGAAGGCCCGGTAGATTAAAGTTGGACAAGTCACCTTCAAGTGCCTCCTCCAGGCTTTTTGAGGTTCCAGGCAGGTTGGCGTATCCCCCTGCAACGCCATGGTCTGTGAACCATTGCCAGTTTACAGCAGAATTTATTCCGTTTTCAGCATAGCGCCGGTGGATTTCTCTACCGACTGCAGCAGGGCATAGCCGGGCAATAACTCGGAAGAGAAAATTGGCCAGTGATATCTTTCCCTGATTTGAAAGTGCTCGGACGAGGTGGATGGCGTGAATTAATCGACCAGATTTTACCATGCCAGCTACGGCTGCAGTGTAATATGATCTGTAGCCAGCAAGAATCTCATCGGCACCCTGCCCACCCAAGATGACCTTTATGCCGGATTTCCGGGCTACTTGGAAAACTTTGTACTGTGCGTAAATACTGGTGCTGCCAAAAGGTTCATCTTGAGTTTGTAGTACTGAGTTTATGTCTGAGAGAAGATCTTTGTGATGTAAAACAATTTTGTGTGAGATTGTACTCGCGCTTTGTATCATTATATCGGCGTATGACTCTTCGTCGAAGGTAGTGTTTTTTGTACTGTAGGTAAATGTTTGTAGATCTTGATCTTTACCACTTATGGACCGCATTGCCGCAATGATTGCGCTTGAATCTACGCCGCCAGATAGAGCAGCACCATAGGGTACATCGCTTCGCATATGTAGTTTAACGCTCTCGATAAAGAGCTCCCTCAAATGGTCGGCAGCCTCTTGGAAGGAAATGTCTTTTGTTGTTAACCGTGTTGTGGACCGTTTGTAGTACTGATGTATTTGAAAATCGTGGGGATTGTTGAACTTCAATTTCAGATAGTGGCCTGGCTCAATCGAGTTTATCGAAGCATAAAAACTTTCCTGATTATGATTTACAAGTCCAAGGGAGAGATAATCCCTGACTGTTGACAGGTTTGGTTTATTGTCGATCCCAGGAAAAGTCAGTAGCGCCTTAATTTCTGAGCCAAAAACCAAAGCATCACTCGTTCTTGCATAGAAGAGTGGCTTAATGCCAAAAAAATCTCGTGCAAGTATGATTTCGTTCTTCAGGGTATCAAGAATTGCGATGGCAAACATACCAACGAAACGGTTAAAGGCTCCACAATTCCATTGCATGAAACTTTTTAATAGGACTTCTGTGTCCGACTCTGTTTGGAAATTGTGTCCGAGCTTTTTGAGTTCTTCTCTAAGCTCAATATAGTTATAAATTTCGCCATTTTGGATAAGAAGGTACCGGCCATCCGCACTCTTTATGGGTTGGTTGCCGTTTTCGCTTGTGTCGATAATGGATAGGCGCCTGTGAACGAAAGCAAGATCCGGGGATGTTGTTGAGAAATTAGCCGGTGTTTGGTGGTTAATTTCTACTTCTTTCCCCTTACCCCATACGCCAAAACCGGCAGCATCGGGCCCTCTATGTTGAATGCTCTGGGATAGGTTATGCAGAATCTGCACTGTATCTAACCGGGCAGATGAGGTT
This sequence comes from Kiloniella antarctica, assembly GCF_042682825.1. NCBI lineage: Bacteria > Pseudomonadati > Pseudomonadota > Alphaproteobacteria > Rhodospirillales > Kiloniellaceae > Kiloniella > Kiloniella antarctica. Next base: position 197,674 of record NZ_JBHUII010000007.1, on the reverse strand, counting down.
TTTATAAAGCCCGCTATTCCACACATGCACGATGCTCCGACACTAACCGCTTTAGTCCTTTTGAAAGACTTGTTTCAGGTTCCCAATTAGTCAATCTTGTGATTTTGCCAATATCGGCAACACGGTAATAGACCTCAAGATTCTGGCGCTCAGCTGGAATGGGGAGATGGATGATCTTAGAAGAGGATTGGCTCTGAGCGATAATTTCACTCGCCAGGTCCTTGATGGTTTCTCCCTGTCCAGATCCTATGTTAAAGATCTGATACTTACCCTCCCCTTCGGCGGCCGCAATAGTAGCTTTGGCTAGGTCTTCGATGTAAATGAAATCTCGAATTTGCTCACCATCACCATAGATCTCGATATCTTGTCCAGTTATTGCTTTTTCGATCATATTTGGGACGGCCATCTTTGCAAATTGATGGGGGCCATAGGGGTTGAAATACCGCAAGATGGTCACATTCATTTCAGAAGTGTCGCTGAGTGTTTTTAGGCTTTGCTCCCCGAGCAATTTTCCTCTGGCATAAGGTGAGGCTGGTGCACCATCTACGCTCTCATCAACAGTCTGATCCATTGCATTCTGGCCATAAACCGCACAGGTTGAAGCATAAACAATACGTTTAGCGTTACACTGTTTAGCTAAAGCAATGACATTATCCAACATTTTAGCTTCGTGAGTTTCATCGCCCCAGATTTGCCCCGCTAGATGGTAAATAGTCTCAATCGTTGTTGGTAGATCGGGAAGATCAGTTATATCAAGCAATTCCATAGTAATGCTTGGAAGGGCTGTGTGAGCTTGGCCCGAGTGGATAATTTGCAGAAGAGGGGGTGTTTGAGTAGCGAGTTCCTGGACCACATGGCGACCGATAAAACCGTTTGCACCGGTTACCAATATTTTAGGGTCAGGGAAATTCATAGAAGATCACTATTTATGTCAATTAAACGATAGGAACTTTCTTCTAATAAACGTGACTGAGAATGTAAATCAGCTTTTTCTTTTATCAAGGTCATGCCTTTGATTTTCAAGGTTTCATAACGTGGTTGATCATTGAGTAGCTCCAAAATGGCCGAAACCACATGTGAAGCTTCAATTTTTGTAAACCACCCTGTTTCCTTGTGCACAAAAAATTCCTTATAACGTTCGAGGTCAGCCATAATTACGGGCGTACCGCAAGCCATAGCCTCCATCACAGACACAGGAGTTCCATCTGAGGGCGACAGGCTAATAACAAGGTCAGCACCATTATAAGCGAGCATCATTTCCTGCTGGTTCATAGGTGGGGCGTAGCGTACATGGTCTTCTAGCTCTAGTTCTTTGGTTCTGGCTTCCAATTCTTTCCGATAGTCAGCATCTTGATTATAGGTTGCAAAGACTAGTACGGATTTTGGAGATTGCAGCACAACCTCTTTCAAGGCATCCAGCATCATTATTTGGTTATAGAAAGGCTTTAACATACGTGGGCTGAAGATTACTTGGGCATCTTCTGTGACCCCCCAAAGAGAGCGGGCAGTTTTATTTTGGGACAGGGGTCGAAAAATCTCATGATTTACGCCCCAAATCACGCGTTGGATTTTTGACTGGTGGACCCCAAACTTTTCGACGGCTTTCCCAAGGTGATTAGAGACAACTGTGACGTGGTCGCATTTTTTTAAAGCGCGCTTGGTAATCCAACGTCCAATGGGGCCAAGGGTACCCTGTTCATCAAAAAGGACATCGCCACCGAGACAGCTGATCATAAAAGGTTTTTTACCAACAAACCAAGCCATCCAAGTGGTAAGCTCGGCTGCATAGTGTGCGTGATAAACATCGGCCTCTACAGATTTGACGCCATTATAAATGGTCTTTAACCAACGTAGTTTTCCAATGATACCCTGATGAGATGTTACAGAGCAGGGGACATGCCTTACACCATCCGGGCACTTGCCGTCGTCAGGCGACACCAAGGTCACATGGTGTCCAAAATCACGTAATATTCCGCATTGTAAATATGTATGGCTACTACTGGCCGCTGCTAAAACGCATATCTTTAAAGGTTTCTGGTTCATTTTCCTCTAACGTCTCTTGAGCAATACAGAAACATAAAAATGTTTAGCGGCTGCATTTTTGATTTTGTACCTTTGTACATTTCCCCGGGTTATTTCTCCAGTTTATTTCCAGTGACCTGCGAAAGATTTTTTGCCATCTATAAGGGCTTCCCATATCCCTCTCAGGTTCCCTTTTAAACGATCCCGGGTCGGCCGCCCTGGATTTTTTACGAGGGCTAGAAAGTTCATAAACACAAGGCCGGAGATGCTCCATGCAAACAAAAGTGAGGAAAAGTCGCCCATCTTTCGGAACATATAGAAACGGTTGTAGGTCTGTTGCCGGCCAAGGATATACATTTTTTCATCTGCCATAGGCCGCTCATGATGATATGTTCGTGAGCCTGCTAAGACAAATAATTTGTAATCACGTCCAACTCGATAACTATACTCAAAATCTTCGCCAAAACCGTGACCTACAAACCATTCGTCATACTCAAACTTGGCAATCACATTCCGGTGCCATAATGTAGCTCCGCCGTATAGCCATTTTGTTTCAATGGTTTCGGTGACGGTTGGAATTGCGCTGTGAAAGCCGGAGCCTGTCACACTTCCTGCTGGATCACCGTACATCAAAAAGAATTTTAGCCAGTTTTTGCGGTAGGGAGCTGATTGATTGATGATCGACATGGATACGCCCCCAATTTGATCATCGGCTTGCATCCAAAAATCAACCATCTTCTGAGTTGCATCAGCCTCAAGTTCAAGGTCATCATCCAAATAACCTGCAACCGTTATTGAATCGTCCAAAGCAGCCATACCTGCATTACGCTGCTTTGCCAAAGAAGGGGGAAAGCAGCGCACGTATGAAATATCTAAATCAGGGTATTCATGACAGATAGGTTCGATGGGCGGGTCACTCCCGTCTACAATGATGATTTGATCTGGTTGCCGCGTTTGCTTTTGCAAGCTTGTAAACAATATCCTTAAGTCATCTGGGCGATCTTTGGTTGGAACGACATAAGCGATGTTAACTTTGTTTGGCAAACTCATTGAGGGAAGACACCTTTTTCCGGCAGCTGATTCTGCGCCAAGCCTTTTATCGCTGCTCGCCCCATGGAGAGGATAGCTTCGGCAGCGCTTCCCCCAATATGCGGAGTACTCATGAAATTATTCAATTTTAGTAAGTTGGAACTCACAGGAGGCTCGATAGCAAAAGCATCAAAAGCAGCCCCGGATAATTTTCCTGAAATTAGTGCCGTACTTAAGGCTTCTTCGTCAACAAGGCCACCGCGTGCGGTGTTTATCAAAATTGCCCCATCTTTCATAAGCGCAATACGTTCAGCAGAGATAATGTTGGTTGTTGTTTTATTGAGCGGTACGTGAAGGGTAATCACATCTGACTGAGATAAGAGTTCTTTCATGCTGACCGGCGTAACGCTGTGCTCTTGATAGAACTCACTGTAATCTCGGATATCATGAACGAGAACTTTACACCCCAGAGTCTTGAGTATGGGGATCAGATCTTTTCCGATATGGCCACACCCGATTACTCCTATAGTATGATTACTTAACTGCTTCCCAGGCAGGATCATCCACTTACCCGCTCTAACATCTCTGGAACTTTGATCAATATTTCTTATCAAAGATATCATCATACAAAGCGCAAGTTCAGTAACAGATCTTTTGTTTACTCCGCCGGTCCACCCCAAGTGAATATCCCGATTTATAAGGGCAGCAATATCAATTTTATCGAAACCAACCCCGAACTTGCTGATTGTTTTTAAGCTTGGCAGCTGTGATAATACCGCTTCTGTTACAGGTTCTAAAGCAAGAACGGCAGCATCCATGCCTTTAAGAAAGGTCACGAGACTTTCATCCTTCAAGCTTAATCCTTCATCGTTAAAAATGGCTTTAGGATAGAGGGAAAGTAGTTCCTCTCGAAGCATGGGATGGCGGGAAAAGCTGCGTGATGCAACGGCAATATTCCAAGAAGAGTCTGCTTTATGTTTGGTCATTGTTATCTTATATTGATGTCGATTATGAAATGTTGCTTCAATTGAAGTATTTCCTGAGTTTATAACTGAATATTGATATGGCACAAGCAAACAACACATCCTGTTCCCCTTCGTTGCAATTGGCAAAACAGTTAGCTTTAAAAGCTGGAGAAGCCTTGCGTGTGAACGCAAGTGAATGGCGTGATGCTGTTGCTTTGCCGGACAGAGATATTAAAGTTAAGGGAGATAAATTCGCAGAAAAACTAATTATCTCTGGTTTAAAGGATGGATCGGATTATCCTATTTTTTCTGAGGAAAGCGGCTGGGCGGATGCTTCGGATGATAATCGAAAAATTATATGGGTTGTTGACCCTTTAGATGGGACATTCAATTATTCCCGAGGTTTTCCATCGTGCTGCACCAGTATTGCTTTGGTACGAGAAGGGAAACCCATTCTGGGTGTCATTTATGATTTCAGCCGTGATGAGTTGTTCTGGGCGGAAGAAGGCTTTGGGGCTTGGCTAAATGGTAAGGAGATCAAAGTATCTTCAGTAGGCTTTCCCAATGAGAGTGCGCTTATGACCGGCTTTCCCGTTAATAGAAATTTTTCAACGGAGGCTTTAACTCGTACAGCACTTGAGCTCGGTCGTTGGAAAAAAGTTCGAATGATAGGCTCGGCGGCTCTTTCCCTTGCTCAAGTGGCATGTGGCCGTGCAGATGCCTACCACGAAGAAAGTATTATGTTCTGGGATGTCGCCGCTGGCTTAGCCCTGGTTGAAGCTGCTGGTGGTCGTGTTGAGATGTCTGCGGTCAATACTGAGGCGCCGAGAACAGTATGGGCCACCAATTCGTCGCTTAAACTTTAACCGCTCTCATAAGATAAGTCCCAACTATATGATCAAGTATCATGTGCAGATCTTCAACGGGGCCATACTCTCCTTTGGCCGTTTCAATTAATATGGACAGATCAGAGATTTTACCACTTATACCACCATCAAAACCACATAAGGATACTGTCTTAGCCCCGACTTCTTTTGAATATTCCAAAGCTTTGACAATATTCGGAGAATTGCCCGAAGCTGAAATAGTTATGACCAGATCTTTAGGGCGAAGAAGATTTTTCAACTGGAGAACAAAGAGGTTTTCATAACCATCATCATTAGCAATCGCAGTCATAACAGCATTGTTGTCTGTTAAGCTTTGTACTCGAAATGGTTTGCCGGGGGCACGTGTCCCTAAACCAATATCATTTGCGAAGTGCGAAGCCGTTGCTGCGCTCCCCCCATTGCCAATAAAGAAAATTGACTTGTCATCTTCCCGAGCTTCCAAAAGCAGCTTTATGAACTCTTCGACTTTCTGGTAATCCAGATTTTTGAGTAGTTCGCACAGGTAAAGAGAGTATTCGCGGGCGTATTCCGCCGGAGAAGATATGTCTGCGAACATTGTGTCGAGTTTGTTCATAACTGAGCCGTTTTCTGTAACTTAATCAATTGAAATATCATACTTGCTCTGCCACTCATGATCAGAACAGTAGATGCGGTAAACTAACTCCATCGTTTTAAGGGCGTCAAGGCTTGTTCCCACAGATACTGGTTTGTCGTTCGAGATACTGTCAGCAAATTCTGCTATTTCACGTTCCCACGAGTTATCGTATATGTAACTTGTGGTTGTTTCCCTTGGATTTCCACCATTTTCTTCTTCGCGATAGGCAATAGTAAGTACTTCTTGCCCATATGAGCGTGTGCTTGAAAGAATTCCTGAAAGCGTTAAAGCTCCTTTTTCAAACATCATCTCTAGAGAAAATTTATGACGCCATTGTGTGGCGCTGGATTGAATAAAGGCAACAACCCCTTCATCTGTACGCATAAGAGCATAGGCGTTGTCTTCAACATCTTTATTCCAGAAATCATTTGTGACGAAGCTTTTAATTTCCGTGAACTCGCCAGCATAACAGCGAATTAAGTCTAGCATATGTATGCCCTGGTCCAGAAGGATACCACCGCCAGCGATTTCTCTTTGCGCGCGCCAATAAACTGGGTCATTAGGATCAGTGATACCTTTGATTTTTGGAGTGAGGACTGATTTTCCATAAACTCCGCGTATGTTTACGATTTTGCCAAGTGTCTTCTCTTTAACGATCTTAAGCGCATCTAGAACTGAATCGTGATATCTATGATTAAAGCCATATTTTAGTTTTAAATTGGGGTGAAGTTTTTCAACTTCAATTACTCTGCGGATATCTTGAACATTGCGTCCTGGAGGCTTTTCACAAAAAACGTGGCTGTTTTTTTTCAATCCCATAATCGTTGCATCGGCAGCGACATGATTAGGTAAGCAAACAAAAAGAACATCGAGTTCTTCCTGTTCAATCATTTGGCGATAATCACCGTAGTAGCAGAGATTACTCCGCTCTTCTTTTTCAGAGCTGTAAGTTTGATCACTGACCGCAGTTACACAAAAGAGCGGATGCATATCAATGAAGTTATGCCGCCGCTTGCCGACAAGTCCATGTCCCGCGATGCCAACTTTTAATTTTTTTGCCATTTTACCAACAGTTATTTGATATTCAGGTATCGCGAAGTCGTCGTATCTTTTTCTAAAAACAGCTCTGCTCGCTTGCGATCATTTTCTGTGTCGACACCAATGGTTTCTACTTCACTTTTGACAGAAAACAACGGGATGCCATTTTCAATAAGACGCAGCATATCGATTGATTCTGTAATTTCGAGAGGTGTTTGGGGAATTTCTGCATACTCGGTTAAAAAGGATGAGGAATATGCGATAATTCCGGTTTGTTGATACATTGCAATCGTTGCACTTCTCGAGCGGCTAGGAATTGGACTCCGTGAGAGGAATATTATCCGATCCTCTAAGTCTGTAACGATTTTCACTACGTTAGGATCATCATGCTCTTCAGTGTTATAGAGCCGACTAACCAGATTTATAGCGGGAGCTTTCTTCTTTTTATAGAGGCGGACCATGTCATCTAGAAGCTCTGGATTGACCATAACTTCATCCCCTTGAACCATGAGAACAAGATCATCATCCTGGAGGTTGAAATTACCGTTATCGATTGCTTCAGCAACACGGTCAGTACAGCGTTCATGAGTGTCTGAGGTCATTATGGCTGAACCACCAGCATTAACGATACAATCGTAGATTTCCTGATCGCAAGTGGCTACGACGACACGGTCGATTTCTTTCGCTAATTGGCAGCGTTCCCATACATGTTGAATTAAGGGCATGCCCAAAAGTTGTTTCATTGGTTTTCCCGGGAACCGGGAAGAGGCCATTCTGGCAGGTATAACGCAAATTGACTGTGTCATGGATTAAGTGGCTCTGATTTAGTATTAATTTTTGACGACTTCGAGGTCAATTGTTACCTCGGAGAGTTTTTCGGCCAAGAAAATCATATCTGTACCGTAAGCAATGAAACGGAAACCCTGTTCAATGTTGCTGGCAAGAGAAGTCTTGTCTGTGTGCACTACATGTATGCCGCCAGCTTTGTCTGATGTTTGGCAAAAGCGCTTAGCTTTGTCCAAGGATGCCGCAACTTCAGGAGCTGTGAAATCGCCAGGCTTTCCAAACGAGCCAGAGAGGTCGTAGGGACCTATCATAAAAGCATCTACGCCGGGAACAGAAATAATTTCATCCAGCTGGTCAACGGCATCCTTATGCTCAATCTGGACGATAACGACGATTTCCGGTGCTACATTTTCTTTGTAATCTTCAAAGGTTGTGCCATATCCTTGAGCTCGAAATAAGCCAACCCCACGTTTGCCAATTGGCGGATAATAAACGGAGTCTACTACCTGTTGCGCCTCAACGGGTGAACAAACTTGAGGAACGATAATTCCTTTTGCCCCACAGTCTAGAGCACGTTTGATCTGCAATGGGTCATTAGCGCCCACTCTAACAAATGGTGATACACCCGCGAGATCAATCACCTGAATCATCTGTGCCATGGTCTCAGTTGAGATGCTGGTATGCTCCATGTCGATTACGAGCCACTCAAATGTTCCCAGACGTGCCATCATTTCTACGGTATGGACATTAGGGAGACTGATCCATGAGCCGATTGTGGTCTCATCATTTGCCAGTTTTTGTTTAATTTTTGCAGACATTGATCGGATTATACTCCTGAGTACAGGGGGCTCGCTATGGTAATTTCTTAAAGGTATAGTATTAATGAGATAACTTATAAAGCCTATTATATTTACGTAACTATCAAGTGTTGAAGCAATGAAAATAGTAACGGCGAAAACAGAAAATGAACTCTATCTCGAAGTTGTGGATAGGGCCGTTGATTTGTTGAAACAAGAGATTGAAAACTGTGGCCGGGCATCTTTGATATTATCGGGGGGAAATACACCTCAAAAGTATCTTCCTGAACTGTTTTCAAGGCCTTTGGATTGGGAAAAAATTATCATTACTTTGTCTGATGAACGATGGGTTCCCCTAGATCATGACGATTCTAACGAAGGCATGATCCGTAAATGTATTGAGAGAGTTCCTGAGGCTCATAAGGCTAAATTTATTTCCTTCTACAATGAAGACGAGACCGCTTTGGCCAGCGTGAACCGTTTAGAGAGTAATTTGATTGCAGAAGTAATGCCTTTCTCTGTCGCCCTTCTAGGCATGGGGACAGATGGTCACATCTGTTCTTTATTCCCCAATGCAATTAATGTTGAAGGCCCCAATGGAATCTGCTCCCTAAATATTGATGCTCCACTGCATCCAAGGATTTCTCTATTTTATAAAGCATTGACTAAGATCAAGTTCCCAATTTTAATTTTGACGGGAACGGAGAAAAGGAAGGTCTTTGATCTCGCGACCTCAGGGGTGATGGCTTATCCTGTTTCTGAATTACTTAAACATGAAAACCTACTTATTATTCAAATCGTTTGAGCAGGAGGAGCTCCATTATTAAATTTTCTCAGTGAAGAATGGTGACATCGCCTCTTCACTAACAGGGTGGAGATATTCTCGAACATAGCGTTGAGCAGTTGTTTTTTCACGCTCATAGGTCTTTTGGGACCACGAATTAATAATATTAATTGAGTTTTTAATTGGTACACCGACATCTGTGCAAAGTTTAAATTTATCCAATTCTGCAAGTGGATCGTAATTAAAAACTCCCCCCTTACTGAAATGAATAAGAGGCTTTCCATAGAGGATAGCTTCTAGAGCCACTGTTGTACTCCAGTAGAAAACAACATCACAATCTGCCAAATCCTGTGCGACGGGGCTTTTTGCATTAGTCCTGATATTGGAGGGAAGAGCTTCTTCGTATCCTAAGTGGTTTAGAATTTCATCTAATGGAAGAACTGGATGGCTACGAACAACAAATGTCATATCTGGATTTAAGGGGGCCTCTCTGATTAGGTAGGCCACCATGTCGGATACTTCTAATAAGCCTTCGAGAGCAACAAGGACAGTTTTGACGGAGCCTTGTCGTGGCGTTTCTAAATTATTACGGAAGAGATATTCGTACCGCAGGGCACAGGCGGGGTAGACCCGCCCTCTATTGCCTTCTCCGTAGCGTTCGAGAATGTTTGCTGGCACAGAGCCTGTTGTAAGTATGCGATCAGGAGCTGGTCGAAGTTCTTGCTCCTCTTTACTTGTAAACATGCCCAGGGCTGCAGGTGGAACTACCGAATGTTGATATCCGAGAATAGTGAAATGTGTAGGGTTACTTCTGAGCCCCTTGGTAAGCATTATTTCCCAGGGGTTTGCTTCGCAAGTGGTTACAAAACTCCTAATGTTAAAGCTGGCTGCTATACGCTTTCCTGCCGCTTCGGCCATCAATTGGGGTAATTGTATTGTCCAGAGGGCCTGTTCAAGAGCCGCTTGCGCTAAGGGAGCCCAGTTGATCTCTGCTAAGTACTTTGTTGTATCAGACAATTGGTTCTGATCAAGGTAAAGGTTCTTAGGGCATTTTAGTGGTTTAAATATCGCGGTAAAAAAAATTCGTGCAAGTTGAAAAAAAGGATCCAAAATCATCTGAAATATTTCAAAAGGAATTATTTTGGCCTTCTGCTTAGGTGAGATCAGGGAATAACACTGAAGTCGATCTGAAAATCCCTGAATGATGGTTACAGGGTTTCTACCTAAGTCTTTTAAGTGATCAGAAAGTGAGCCGAAAAATGGATCCCTGTAAATGTCATCATTGATAAACGCAGTTTGATATGTAAAACTTCTGATCAGGTCTGTGGGTGTTTTAGTTGGTTTATGGGTGCCATAAAGTCGCTTGGTTTTAAGGATCCAGTTTGCAGAACGAAGGGCTTCTTTTGACAGCTTTTTTAACTGCTTCAAGCGTGTGTGAAGCGAAGGAGTTGGCTTGTAGTTGGCTTGAATGTCCAATGATATGGCTAGGATATATGTTGCTCGAGCTAATAGCGAGGGAGTATTAGGTGTAATAATAATATTTAACCCATTTTTCTTAACAAAAGCCATGATCTGAGAGATGGTAATCCAGTTATCTGCTTCAGTGACGGTCAGGGCGTTGACTCGATTTCGTGATGCAATATCGGTCGCCCACCATAAGGGATGAGTATGGTTAAGTTTTGAAAGCTCACCCATCATCCCTACAAAGGCTTCGATCGGGCTTTCAGCTGGAGACTTGAATTTCGTTAAGTCAAATTTCCGTTTGTCCTCTCCTGATATTGGGTTGGTATTGTTAGTTATCTTCAGCCAGGAGATAGGGGTATTATAAAGGTGGAATTCAGGTTTAAGGTAAGGTGCCATATTGTCTATTTATTTGGAATTCTGGTGTCAGAGTTTTTCAAAGATACAGTTGAAAATATTGGGTGCTTGCTGAACTCTCTCTTTTAAAGTGAATCCTGCGCCCTCAAGGATTTCTAAAATTTCTTTGTTGGTGTGTTGTTCTGTTTCAACAAGGATATGTCGTAGATTTGCCAACTTGAGGGTTTGTATCGATCCTTTGATAATCTCGAGTTCTGGCCCATCAACATCAATTTTTAGATGAGTTGGAGAGGCAAAAACATCCTGATGTTTTTGGATTAGATAGTCCAAAGGCATGACGACAGCACCTTGCACAAGAGCTGGATTTTTATCCTTGTGGTGCACGTCGCCATGAAGGGCAGACCCAGGGGCCATATCTGAAAGTGGAAAATCTATAACACCAATTTTATCACTTAATGCCATTGGGAAAGGACGTATGCTTTCACCAAAGCCATTGTCATTGATGTTTCTACAAAGGTTCCTGAAATTGGTTCCTGCTGGCTCAAAACAATACACCTTAATTGAACCCTGTGATCGTTGTGCGGCATAAAGACTGTAGATGCCTACATTTGCACCCACGTCATAAAAAACGCTGGTCGGAGTAACCGTTTTATCAATCCAACGTAATGTTTCAGGCTCTTTGGTGAAAAAACTTTCAACACGATAGCATTCAATCTCAGAGTTAGTTCTAAGGGTAAAGGGGCCGTGCTTAGTTGATATTGTCGCTCTGCAATCTTCCGAGGCGATCATATGGGCTATCAGGCGGCGTAAACGATCGTTACAATTTGTGCCGGATTTTGTGATGAGTGAGAAAAAACTAGTGAGGTTTTTTTTTATAAAAGTAGTTAAATGCATGTGATCACTTTATTTACAATATAAGATTAAGGGCTACTAAAGAATATAAGTCAGACTGTTTGAGAGTTTGAGACTACAGAGCGTAAGAGGGCTTTAATATATAATTTGGTGTTGTACCAGATAATACCAAATAGGTGTTATTATGGTGAGTATGAGAAAGAGTCGTTTAAGCCAAACGAAACAAGACCGGTTACTCGAACATTTTGTTGCCGGAACAACGGCAAGATGTGCGGCTTCATTGGTGGGGGTAAACTTTAATACCTCAGCTTATTATTATTGGCGTTTACGTGAATTGATTGCTCTTGAACTAGTCCTTGAAAGCAATGAAATCTTTGGCGGTAAGCGTAAAGGCCGTCGAGCTGGAGGTGGAATTCCCGTGTTTGGCTTCTTAAACGGGGTGTCGAGGTTTACACAAAGGTTATACCTGATGCCTCATCGGCAACGTTATACCCCATAATTGAACACAAAGCTATTCCTGACAGCATTGTTTATTCGGATTACTGGCGTGATTATAATGTGCTGGATGTTTCTGACTTTAAGCACTTCAGAATTAATCACTCCAAGCTCTTTGGCGACAAGAAAAATCATATCAATGGGATTGAGAACTTCTGAAACCCCTTGTCCGGCAGAGCATGCTTGTATGAGAGGAGAGCCAAAAGACATATACGTAAATTCAATGGTGTTCCAAAAGAGAATTTTGGGTTATTTTAAAGGGAATGTGAGTGGCGATTTAATAACAGTGATCTTGCTTGCTAATTAAAGAAGTCAAAACAAATTGTTAAACTAAAAATGGCTAGTTATCTGGTACAGCCCCTATAATTTTTATTTTTGTTCATACGAATTCATCGTTGGTGCCGTTCTCATTAAAGAAGTCTTCAAGTGAAATAGGAAGGGGAAATAAACCTATTGATGGTCGTCTAGCTGGCCTAGTTAAGACAAGCTGTATCAATTTAAATGCTCCCCTATCGAACGAGAACAGTCACTTCTAAGCTGCTAATAACCCTGTTCTGATCTTCTCCAGTCAAATAGGGGCTCATTGGGAGGCTAAATACCTCGGAGGCTAGTTTTTCGGAAGCGACAAGACCATTGGGGTCATTTGGGTACTGTTTATAAGCCTGCAACTTATTCAGAGAGGTTGGGTAGTATACTGCTGTTGGAATTCCAAGCTCTTTTAGGCCGTCACACAACTGGTTGCGGTTTGAGGTTCGTGTTGTGAACTGCGCCCAAGCTGAAGTGACTGTTTTATGCACGGCTTGTCGAAGGAAATTCTTTGGTAGGGACTGGATGTAAAAGTTCGCTACTTTTTGGCGTGCTGTTATTTCCTCAGGCAATATACGTAACTTTTCCAACAATATCGCAGCTTGGATTGTATCGAGACGGCTGTTCATGCCGATCACGACATTGTCGTATTTGTCGCGGCCTTTGCCATGAACTCTAAGAGATTTGATTTTATCTGCAATTTCGCTGTTATTCGTGAGAACGGCGCCACCGTCGCCATAAGCTCCCAAGGGTTTACTGGGGAAGAAGCTGGTTGTTGTGATATCCGCTAACACGCCAACTTGTTTGTTGCCCCGTGAGCCACCGATACTTTGGGCTGCATCTGCAATGACAAAAAGGTCTTTTTCTTTCGCGAGCAGATTGAGTTCTTGGTAATCAGGGATTGAGCCAAAGAGGTCCACTGCAATAATGCCTCTGATCGGCAGGCCTTGTTTTTCTGCGTCAAGAATTGACCGCTTCAGGCTTTCATAGCTGATAAGGAATGTAGCCTCATCAACGTCTACGAAATAGGGGATAGCACCAAGAAGCGCCACAGCCTCTGCCGTGGCGGCAAAGGTAAAGGCTGGTACAAAAACGACTTCACCTGGTTGGATGTCGAGTGCCATGAGGGCCAGAGAAATTGCATCAGTTCCATTGGCGCAACTGATAACGTTTTTAGCGCCAGTATATTTCTCGAGGGCTTTTTCGAACTCTCTGACTTCTGGGCCCATTATAAATTGCCCGTGTTCTATGACTTTTTGCACTGAAGCTTCAATTGCGCCACTAAGCCGTAGTCGCTGAGACTTGAGGTCAATAAAGGGAATCTTAGTTTTATCGTTCATGTGTTTTGACTGTGTACAAGGGTCAAATGGCCGTCTTTGGTTTCTCTGTATTGGCTTTTATCTTCGGGGCAAATCAAATCACTATCCAGTTTACATCCAGCTTTACTCATCCATCCAATTTGCCGCGCAGGGACACCGGCCATTAGCGCGTAGGGTTTTACGTTTCCAGTCACGACGGCACCTGCGGCGATGAAACAATACTCACCAAGTTTGTACCCACAAACAATCGTTGCGTTTGCTCCGATTGTGGTTCCTTTGCATATAATTGTTTCTAGAAATTCGGACTTACGTTCAATCTCTGCTCTAGGATTGTTCACATTTGTAAAAACACAGGATGGCCCACAAAAAACATCGTCCTCAAGGGTTATTCCTTTGTAAATACTAACATTATTTTGGATTTTACAGTTGTTTCCTATGGTAACCGCTGGGCCAACCATTACATTTTGGCCAAAAGTACAGTTCGAGCCAATCGTTACTTGATTTAGGATGTGACTGAAGTGCCAGACCTTTGTTCCGTTACCGATGGAGACATCATTGTCCACATAGGCACTTTCGTGAATAAAGTAATTCGAGGGTGTATCTGTCATGAAATACTAAAGGTGCTTATCAGCAAAGGGATGACGTTCGCCAAGGTGAGGCGTGATCTTTAAGTTACGGATCGTAGATACGAGCTCGATTGAAGTTTGAGCGTCATCCAGATCAAACCCGCCACCTTCGAGTATGTGTTTATAGCTATCTGTATGAAGATCTGTAAATCCACCAGAAAATTCTATTTCATCTCCATCAACTGTAATCGATCTGTAGGTGGGTTGTTTGCCTTTGACTTGCTCCGGGAGATCCGATTGATCAACTGACAGGAACCACCTTACGCGGGCTTGTTTGAACTCTAAATACCCGGCGGCACGCTCGCCAGTTCGGATATGCATTTGATTCTTTTGTAGTGGGCCAAATATGAAGCTGAGCATGTCGTAGAAATGGACGCCAATGTTTGTTGCGATGCCGCCTGATTTGTCATCAGCACCTTTCCAGGAAACATGGTACCACTTGCCCCTTGAGGTAATATAGCTAAGGTCAACGTCGAAAATTTTATTCGGGTTTGCCGCGATTTTTTCTTTCAAAGCAATAATCGAGGGGTGCAGGCGTAATTGTAAAATCGAATAAATTTTGCGACCGGTTTGGCTCTCGATTTCTCTTAAGCCATCAATGTTCCACGGGTTCAAGACAAGGGGTTTTTCACATATGGCATGGGCATCTGATCTTAGAGCAAAGCGGCAATGTGCGTCGTGGAGATAATTAGGCGAGCAGATACTGACAAAATCAATACGATCTCCGCGCCTTCTTAATTTATCAATGTGGCGATCAAAGCGCTCGAACTCGGTGAAAAAACGAGCCTGGGGGAAATAGCTGTCAATTATGCCGACACTATCATTGGGATCGAGTGCGGCAATTAAATGATTACCGGTTTCTTTTATGGCCTTCATGTGTCGCGGCGCGATGTATCCCGCAGCACCAATAAGAGCAAATGTATTTGTCATTAGAGAGATGTATTTCTTAGATGTTAAATTATTTAACGAGTTTTCCCCACGCTACCGCACTTTGGGTGAAATCGACTCCAACCATTAGTATAAAGTAATGTACATATACTTTGTTCAGCTATGCGACAGAAACCACATCAAAACGAGAAACGGTAGTTTTGACTTCTCTGCCGAGTAAGCTGAGTAAGACAGTGATACGCTCTTTGTCAATCATATGAGAAAGGGAGCCGATAATATTTACAAAAGGACCTGTTAAAAATTTTACTTTCTCACCAGGTTTAAGATTTGGGTCACAACTTTCACTTTGATGACTGTTTTCTTTAAGTTCACTAACAAAGTTATTAGGAAGGCTGGGAAGTCTATTCCCGTAGGATATCAATCCTCGAACACCAAAAGTATTGTTAATAGTATTCCAGTTATCTTTTGCTGTATCTAATTCGACGAAAAGGTAACCGGGAAAAAGGGCTTTTTTCACAATGTCGACTTTTCGAGCGTGCTTTCTGGGTTTCAAGAAATATGGCAAAAATACTTGATAGCCTTGACGGGTAAGATTTATTTCAGCTCTGATTTCTTGATTAGAATGAGTACTGACGACATACCATTTTTTCATGAGCCAGCCTCACGTCTATTTTCGGAGGCATCAGATCCGTGAATACGGAGGAACTTTGGAACGAATAAGTTGGTGTGGCCCTTAAGGTGGCTTACTCTCTCGAAAGTTGTTTGCGGGGCGTCAGAATCTGTCAGGACCAATGCGTCGTATTGGGTGATTTCTTCCAGTGATTTTAGTACGGAAACGTTACCAATTTTTTCGCGAGAGGTCTGAGCATCTACGATAGCAAGGATTTCTATTTTTGCATCCCAAGCAGCCATAACGGCTATCTCTGCCAATTCCCCGGCGCCAAGTAAAACGAGTTGGTTATGTCCCTTGGCGTGGGCAAGTTCGAATAATTCTGCATATTGATTTCGAGCATTTTTGAAGAAATCTAATGACGTGTCGAGATACTCAACAACAAGGCGGCTTTTTTCGCTAAAGCCTCTTGGAGTGAGATAGTAAGCATATCGTTTGTATGGAGCAGATTTTGCCTTCACATAGCCTTTGTGAATGGCTCTTTTAAGCAAGGCATTCGTAAAGCCGATCGAAACACCAATTCGCTTGGACAGTGTCATCTGTGACATAACTTCGCCTTCTTCAAGGGATTGAAGGAATTTTATGTCTGTTTTTATGTCTGTTTTCGATGGCACGTTGGTTGTTTTCCCATGCAAATATTCAGCTTAA
Source organism: Kiloniella antarctica (assembly GCF_042682825.1). Lineage (NCBI taxonomy): Bacteria > Pseudomonadati > Pseudomonadota > Alphaproteobacteria > Rhodospirillales > Kiloniellaceae > Kiloniella > Kiloniella antarctica. The sequence continues at coordinate 181,149 of NZ_JBHUII010000007.1, read as the reverse complement.
TTTACAGATATACGGCGAGATGGTCAACAGTCATTCACAGTGTGAGTTTCACGAGATGAATGTTATGGAGGTGTTTAAATGGTTTAAACTAATGGGAGCGTTCATTTCTTACAGGTTGTTCGGCTGTTTACTTTGATGGTAAGAACAGGAAAATGGACATGCTTTAGCTCAACCCCATCTGGGATATTTTTTCTTTTATGGCAAAAAAAACTTATGTAATCACTGGGACCGCGGGATTTATCGGGTATCACCTTGCTGATCTTCTTTTAACACAAGGGCATCAAGTCGTTGGTATTGATATCGTCAGTGATTATTATGAGGTCTCTCTTAAAGAAGCACGTCTTGCCAATTTGAAGAAATTTGATGGCTTTGTTGAAAAGCGTATCGATTTGGCGGATTGGGATGCTGTTGAAGCGGTTTTCAAAGAACACAATCCGGAAATATGTGTTAATTTGGCGGCGCAAGCTGGCGTGCGATACAGCTTGGAAAATCCACGTGCTTACCTGCGTTCGAACGTGGATGGTTTCTTGAATATCCTAGAGGCTTGCCGGCATTATCCTGTTGAACATCTTGTCTACGCATCAACCAGCTCTGCCTATGGTGCGAATACATCTATGCCTTTCAAAGTTTCTGAAAGCGCCGAGCACCCCCTTACGCTTTATGCGACAACAAAGAAATCCAATGAGTTGATGGCGCATACTTATTCTCATCTTTTTAGATTCCCGAGTACCGGTATGCGTTTTTTCACGGTTTATGGACCTTGGGGGCGACCAGATATGGCGCTCTTTATGTTTACTAAGGATATTCTCGCTGGTAGACCGATCAACGTTTTCAATAATGGCGATATGAAGCGTGATTTCACTTATGTGAAAGACATCGTTCAAGGTATCAGCAAGTTAGCAGATGTGCCTCCAAGCATTGATACGGATTGGGATGCGACTAATCCTAATCCGAACACGAGTGGGGTTGCTCCGTATCGCGTTGTGAATATTGGTAATTCACGTTGTGAAAAACTTATGCGCTACATTGAAATCCTCGAAGAAAAGCTAGGTATAAAGGCTGACTATAACATGCTTCCAATGCAGGATGGAGATGTGCCGGCGACTTGGGCTGATGTGAGTGAACTCACTGAAATTACAGGATACGCGCCTTCTATTACTATTGAAGAAGGTATTGGCCACTTTGTCGACTGGTATAAGAGTTATTACAAGATTAATTCTTGAAATTATTTTCTAGTTACTTTCCAGCCATGATTGCAACATCAATACGTTCCATAATTGGTGCTGCCAATTATGGCTGCCAGCCATGTGTTCTTTAAGTTTTTGCTGAATACTTTCGGGCTCAAATAGGCCTTGTTCTTTAAAGGTACTTGGAGAAAGAAGGTCGCTCGCCCATCCATTTAAAGGGCCACGTAGCCAGCTGTCGATAGGTACGCCAAAACCCATTTTTGGCCTATCTGTTAAGTGTTTAGGGACGTGTTTATCTAAAATCTTCCTCAAAATCCATTTCCCTTGTCCATCACGTATTTTCATATGTTGAGGCAAAGACCACGATAATTCGACAATACGATGATCCAGAATGGGAACTCGAGCTTCAAGAGAAGCAGCCATGGATGCGCGATCCACTTTAGTGAGAATGTCATCTGGCAAGTAAGTAAGTGTGTCGAGATATTGCATCCGATCAACAGCGTTTGGGATAGATTTCTTGAGTTCAGAGTTCCAAATCAATCCCTTGTGCTCTCGGCCTTTCAGCAGCAGATTACCGGGGTTTTGCCAGTTACTCACAAGTGTCAGGTAGTAGGCATCTGAATTTTCTCCTAACACGCTTGCCAATTTATATAGAGTATCACCAGGGTGACTCGGTCTGTGCGAGGCAGGGATGATTTGAAAAAGCTTGTTCCAGGTTTGTGGAGATAGGCTTCTAATTACGCAGGAGCTTAAATTACGAAGAGCATTAGGGATATTATTAATGCGATCCCCATATTGATGTGCTGTTATATGGCGCCTGTAACCGCCAAAAAGCTCATCGCCTCCGTCGCCGGAGAGGGCAACGGTTACGTGTTTACGAGTTAATTGTGAGACGAGATATGTTGGTATCTGTGATGAGTCCGCAAAAGGTTCGTCGTAAATATCCGGAAGATGTGGGATGACTTCTCTGGCTTCTGTTGGCGTCACATAGAGCTCTGTGTGATTGGTACCGAGGTGCCTGGAGACTTCAGCGGCATGTTGTGCTTCGTTATAATCCTGATCCTCAAAGCCAATAGAAAAGGTGTTTATTGGCGAAGATGATTGTTTTTGCATCAAAGCAGCGACTGTACTGGAATCGATACCGCCAGAGAGGAAGGCGCCTAAAGGGACATCGGATATCATCCGTTTGCCAACAGCATCCTCAAGTAAATTCTCTAGGGTATTTATTGCGTCCTCGTCGGAACCTGAAAAAAGTGTTTGTTGGCCTCTGGATACGACGTCTTCTAGGTTCCAGTATGTCGAGAGGTGTGGTGTTCTATCACCTTCCAAATCAAAAGTTAGTAATTGTCCAGGAAGAAGCTTATTTACGCCTTTGTAAATTGATTGTGGCGCTGGAATGTAGTTGAAGCGTAGATAAGAAGCGACAGAATCATGGTCAATTTGATTTGGGCAATTTGGGTGAATTTTTAGGGCCTTGAGGATCGATCCAAAAATTAAAGACCCGTTGTTGTAACTCCAATAAAGGGGCTTTATACCCAGGCGATCACGGCAGAGAATAAGCCTTTTTTCCCGTTTGTCCCATAATGCGAAAACGAACATACCAATGAGCTGTTCCAGAGTATCTTCCAGGCCCCATGTGGCGATAGCTTCTAAGAGAACTTCTGTGTCGGAATGCCCTTTAAAATTTGTGCCTTTTTGCGCGATAATCTTGGGCCGAATGTCTGCTGCGTTATAAATTTCACCGTTATAAACCAGCACAAAGCGACCACAGGATGAGGTCATTGGCTGTTGTCCTGCGCTCGACAAATCAATTATAGATAGTCTTCGATGTGAAAAAGCGACACCATGATCAGGTGACATCCAGATATCACCACCATCTGGACCGCGCCTGTACATTGCCTTCCCCATGGAGTGGGCGATACTTTCCCGTTTTTGGATGTCGCTTGCCTTGCAGTCAATAAAACCTGCGATGCCACACATAAAGGGTCCTGTCTTTGAAATATCTCGCTGAGCTTCATCTATAAACAGTTGAGAAGAAAAATGCACGACTGTTTATAATGTCGAGGGCGACTTGTATGTCTTAATTTGATACGGAATATTTTTTCTGTTTTTTAGCAACGTCTAGTAAAACAAAATCCATTCAGCCTTTCGAGATCACATCCGATTCAGATATTTGTGATCTTCAAATATCAGTTTTTAATTGTCTCTTATTAAGTTTGCATGGACTTCGTCGAGTGCTTTATCCCAGGCGATTATTCCTTGGTGTTTTCGCAATACTTCCAATCCCTTCAACGTGAAGGTGCCTTCTGTCGCAATATCGTTTGTAATAGAGGTGAGGTCTTCGTTTTCTTTTAAGAGGGCGTAACCCGTAGCTCCGCGCACATTGTGAAGCACGAGGGTGCGAGCAGTTTCTGAAGGCAACCCTTTGTTCTCGAGCCACTGGGTCATGCTGCCAAAGAATTCATAAAGCCAACCGTTCATACAAGATGCCGCAAGGGAGAGATCAAACTCTTCTTCGGTATTAAAGGTGACGGGTGCACCAGTAAAACGCGCGAGATCTTCAACTATTTTATGAGCTGGGTATATCGGAACAACACCTTCTCCTGCTTCGATGCAGCATACAGGTATCATACGTATAAGTGTTTGGGGTAAGGGGCCTGTTTTATGATGATTTTCAACAGAGATACCCGCAACAGCAGAGACAACAATCTGATCATCTTTAAAACTTAGACCGGTGAGAAGTTCCTGCAAGTGTTCGGGTTTGACCGAGACTACAACAAGGTCAGTATGATCGATGACATCTTGGTTCGTTACGGCTATGGAGCAATTATGAGTTTGCGCAAGTTTGTTTGCCGTTTGCGCATTCCTTGGCGATAAAAGTATTTGCCCCTTAAAACCACCTTTGCGGAGGCCGGCTATGAAATATGAGGCAAAATATCCAACGCCAAGAATACCGATGGTCATAGAAGAAAGTGGTTTATCAGTCATGGAAATCTCGATGTTTATGAGCCGGTGAAAATCATGTGTTCGAGAAGCATTAAGAGCATAAAAAATCACTGATAAAAAGTTTAGAGAGAAGAGCTCTGTTAATTATCTTTTTGAGTTTACTGGAAATTAGGTAAACAAAACTTGCCTAGCTGAGTTAGGGTCTGATAGCGTGATTACGTAATTTCATCCCGTTGATTTTGTATTGTTCTCATAGGAATTCCTCTCAGGTATCTGTTTGAGAGGTATATCAACGCTTTGCATTGCAAAGACATAATAAAAATAACAATAAACACACGAGGAGCATAAGCATGAGCGCTCTGGAACAGGTACTGTCCCACGTTGATGACCATCTAGAAGAAAGTATCGAACGATTATTTGATCTTGTTCGTATCGAAAGTATTTCAACTGACCCCGCCTATAAAGCGGAGTGTCAAAAAGCGGCTGAATGGCTTGAACGGGAACTGGTCGCGTTAAAGTTTGATGCGTCGGTTCGATCTACGCCGGGTCACCCTATGGTTGTTGCACATACTCCTGACCAAGCAGAGGGACCGCACGTTCTGTTTTATGGCCATTATGATGTTCAGCCTGTTGATCCTCTCGAGCTTTGGGAGAAGCCGCCATTTGAACCTTCTATTACAGAGATGTCGGATGGATCAAAGCAACTTGTCGGCCGGGGAACTTCCGACGATAAGGGGCAGCTTCTTACCTTTCTTGAAGCCTGTCGTGCTTGGAGATCTGTTACTGGGAAGTTGCCTTTAAATACGTCGATTATTTTTGAAGGTGAAGAGGAAACAGGTAGCCCAAGCCTTGATGCTTTCCTTGCTGAAAATAAAGACGAACTTAAAGCTGATTTGGCGCTGGTTTGTGATACGACGATGTGGGATCGGGAAACACCTGCAATTACGGTTCAATTGCGTGGTATGATGAAAGAGAATCTCGTGATCAAAGCCGCGGATCGGGATTTGCATTCTGGTGCTTATGGGTCTGCTGCGCGTAATCCGTTACATGTGATCTCGTCGATTATTGCTGATCTTCGTGATGCTCAGGGGCGGGTTCAAATTCCTGGCTTCTATGATGGTGTAGAGGAGCTGCCTGCTGCCATAAAAAAACAATGGGATAGTCTCGGGTTCGATGGCGCGACCTACCTTCGGGACGTTGGTCTTTCAATTTCAGCTGGAGAAGAGGGGTATTCTGTTCTTGAGCAGATTACCTCGCGGCCTACTTGTGAGGTAAATGGTGTCTGGGGTGGCTATAATGGACTGGGATCAAAAACGGTTATTCCTGCAGAAGCCAACGCCAAACTCACTTTTCGATTGGTAGGTAAACAAGAGCCAGACAAGATCAGAGAAGCTTTCCGAAAGTTTGTTAATTCCAGATTGCCTGATGATTGTACGGTTGAATATGAAAGTGTCGGTGGGGAGTTTGGGCCTTTAACGGTTGATACGAACATGCCGGAAACACAAAAGGTGATTAAAGCTCTGTCTGATGAGTGGAACAAAGAAGCGGCATTGATGGGGTCTGGCGGCTCTATTCCAATCACGACCGAATTTCGTCGTGTGCTGGGAATGGAAACGCTTCTGGTGGGTTTTGCCCTTGAAGATGACCGTATCCATAGTCCAAATGAAAAGTACGATCTCAAGAGTTTCCATAAGGGGATACGTTCTTGGGTGAGAATTATAGCAGCACTGGCGGCATAATTTCTCCACTATAGATGAACGAACAAAGGCGGTCCATTCGTGAGGCCGCCTTTGTTGTTTATTGAGACATTTCTTCGACAACTTACCGCATCAAGAAAATACTCGCGATGATAATGCCTGCGATGATCAGTGTTTCCACGACCACAAGAATAAGGGCTTGGTGACCTACTTGGAGAACATCCCGAAGAGATGTTTTAAGACCGACAGCTGCAATGGCAGTTACGAGACACCATCTTGATAGTTCTGAGAGTTGAGAAATAATCTGATCAGATAACAAACCCGCAGAGCGCAACCCGGTGAAAGCGATAAAACCAATAAGAAAGAGCGGCGGCAGATAGGCCTTTACTTTGTTTTGGCTGGTTTGTTTGAATATTGTGGTGACAAACAGGGTTATGGGAACCAATAAAGCCACACGGAATAGCTTAGCAACAGTGGCTGAATCTCCAGCTTCTGGGGATATGGAGTACCCCGCTCCAACGACCTGCGCGACATCATGGATTGTGCCGCCGATAAAGAAACCTGATTCTTCCGGACTTAGATTTAACCAGAGTGCAAACGGTGGGTATAGGATCATGGCCAGTGTGCTAAGGGTCGTTACGGCAACAACAGCAAAAAGTGTCGTGCGTTCACGGTTTTCTGAGGGGGGCATCGCAGCAGATATAGCAAGAGCAGCGGATGCACCGCAAATTGCGGTTGATCCTCCCGTTAAAAGACCAAAGCGTTTATCAAAGCCAAATAGGCGCGCAAGCAAGACACCAGCGATAATGGTGGTTATAACTGCAAAGATAAGTACAAGGGTCGAATTGAGGCCCAGTTGCGAGATTTGATCGAGGCCTATTCTCGCGCCGAGTAAGGCAACGCCAATGCGGAGAATTGACCGCCCTGTGAACTCAATCCCAGGTTTGGCAGAGGACCCTTCGATAAGGGAATTCAGGCTCATTCCAAACAAAAGAGCATAGAGTAGTGTCGGACCACCATGATGGTCAGAGATAAAGGTCGCAGCAAAAGCTAGGACTACGGAAAGAATTATTCCGGGCATCAGAGTTCTGAATTGAGAATATTTTTCTGTACCGTAAATAAGTATAGGCATGTAGTACTCGGCTCGACATTCATAAGGATGGGGTTTGCATTAACATTGATCATAGAAATTACCTATGATCAATTGGTACGAATGTCTGATCTTAAGAAAATCTAATAAGGAACTTTCTTTTAGTGAAAGAAGAAACCTTTTGTAATAAAAGAGTTTTTTAAATTAGGTTAAGACGTGCGGTTAATTTCTGCGTGTTCCAAACTAACATCTTGTTTTGTTTGGTGCCGCATCCGATTTTGAACCATGCGGTCATAAAGCTTTGTGACCAGCTTGCTGCCAGTTTTTTCAAAAGCACCTGGAATAAAGGCGTGGCAAAGGCAAACGAAGAACCCAACCCCCATGTTAAATGAAAAGTAGAGAGCTTGGCCCATGTGTTCAAAATACGTCTCGTTGACCGATTGAGGGTGATCGGTAAAGAGGCTGTCCAATAGTTTTTTCATTAAATTCACCAATTTTTTTTAGTTTATTTGTTGTATCTCTCTATAATATATATTGATAAGGGTGGTTATTTTTCTCATTATTTCTATTATTCTGCATAAATATTGAGGAATTTTCACAAGAAAGAGAAAAAATGAAGTTGGACGAGGTTGATTTACGAATTTTGAAAGAGTTACAACGTGACGCAAGCCGACCGGCTTCTGAAATCGCTGAGATCGTCAACCTTTCTACAAATGCCTGTTGGCGTAGAATTAAGCTTCTTCAAGAGAGTGGTGTTATCAAAAAACAGGTGGCTCTTGTCGATCCGGCGATGGTTGGTAAGGGGCTCACAGTTTTTGTTGAGATTAGGACTGCTCAACATGGGGATGGTTGGTTGGAAAAATTTTCTGAAGGAGTAAGTAAAATAGATGAAGTTGTCGAATTCCATCGTCTTAATGGAAATGTGGACTATCTGTTGAAAATCCTTGTTACCAGTATTGAGGATTATGACCGGGTATATAAGAAAATTATTCGAACGGCTCCCTTACACGATGTAACATCTTATTTTTCAATGGAAAAAATTAAAGAAACGACTGAAATTCCATTGGACAAGCGGTAAGTTTTTGTATTGTTTTTAGGAAGGTAAATAAAAATACATCGTCTTATCTCCTCATACTTTCTATTCGTTAAAAGCCATGGCAGCATACGTATGCAATATGATCAATACGTGTTTTATATAATTTCCTCATGATGAGAGTGCAGCCATGACTGAATCTCAAGCATTTACCCATCGGCCTTATTGGTGGGCAGACTCTCAATTTGAACCTGACTTTTTTTCTCAAACTGATGCTCCTCCTGAAAAGGCGGATGTTGTCATTGTAGGTGCTGGGTATACTGGTTTATCAGCGGCAATTACCCTGGCGAGAGCGGGTCGTGATGTTGTTGTGCTGGATGCAGAAAGACCCGGGTGGGGGTGTTCTGCTCGAAATGGAGGTTTGCTCGGGCCCAGCTTTCACAAGCTAGGTCTCAAAGGGCTTTCTCAAGCTTATGGCAAGGAAAAGGCCGGAGCAATTATGCGCGAAAGTCTGGATTGTATGCGCTCGCTCGTTACCTTTATCCACGAGGAAAAAATTGACTGCAAGCTTACAATGCGAGGACGCTTTAGAGGTGCTGCACACGCTAAACATTATGAGAAACTGGCCCGTCAAAACGAGCAGATGCAAAAAGAGCTTGGTTTAAAAACATATATGGTTTCAAGGGCCGATCAATATAAAGAGATAGGCTCCGAATTCTACCATGGAGGTGCTGTCTATGAAGAAGATGGGACATTACAACCAGCACTTTTGTTACAGGGGCTATTGGCAAAAGCAACAGAGGCCGGTGCGCGGATTTATGGTGGACAAAATGTTCTAGATATTTCCGGTTCGGATGGGAACCTCATGGTTTACACCGGAGTATCTGTACTGAGGGCAAAGAATGTTATCGTTGCCACGAATGGATATACCCCAAAACATCTCAAATGGTTTAGACGCCGTTTGATCCCCATTCGATCGGCAATAATATCGACTGAAGAACTATCAAAATCAAAAATTTTAGAATTATCACCTAAACTTCGCGGTCATGGTGATACGCACAGACTGGTGTTTTACTATCGCCCCTCTCCAGATGGTAAGAGGATGGTATTTGGTGGCCGGGCCGAAAGTCTGAAAGAAAACCCTGCTCAATATGTCAAGCATCTGGGGACTGCAATGCGCCGTATTTTTCCACAGCTTGAAACCACCAAAATCGAATATGGCTGGTCAGGTGTTGTGGCTTATACTTTTGATCATGCGCCCCATGTCGGTAAAGTAGAAGGTGTTCATTATGCAATGGGGTATTGTGGCTCAGGTGTAGGACGGGCGGTTTATTTTGGCCGGAAAACGGCGCTCAAGGTCATAGGTGATCCCGACGGACACACTGAACTGGACAACTTGTCTTTTGACAGCCGGCCTTTTTATAACGGCAATCCATGGTTTATGCCCACGATGATCCGTTGGCACGATTTTGCAGATCGAATGGGGTGGTAGATGGGCTGTGTGGCATTATTGTGATTGTTCTTGGCGTAATTATCGTTGAGCGGAAGCCAATAGAGCGCCAAAGCCGACAAAGGTTGCGCCAAGAACACGACGTACAATACGAATGCGTCTGATATCACTCATGAAATTACGAAGTCGTCCTCCCATAAGTGCAATTACCAGATGGTTCAGGAAACAAAGTGCTGCGTAGGTAATTGAAAGAACTGTGGCCTGGAGCAGAGCATTCCCTTCTGGTGATATAAAAGGTGGAAACAGAGCAAGGATAACGACGATTGCTTTGGGGTTAGTCACAGATACGAATAAGGCTGTTGAAAACAGTTTGTATTTTTTCGGAGCACTATCTGATCCATTGTTTTGAACCATCGTACTTTTGTCGCGCCAGGTTTTTATACCAAGCCAGATCAGATAACCCGCACCGATAAATTTCAAAACAGTAAAGGCCATTGCTGAAGTGGCCATGAGTGCGCCGAGCCCAACCGCTGACGCTAAGCCTATTATCATAAGGCCTATGGCATTCCCGGCTGCAGACCAGATCGTGGCTTTGCCTCCGTACTTAATCGTATTGGATAGTGCAAGAAATACCGCTGGGCCAGGACTGATCGCAGGCACAAAACTGATCGCAACAAAAAGAAGCCAAGTTTCTATAGGCATATGAGGGTTTCCAAAATGAGGCGTGATTGAGAAAAAATATTCTGCACTTGCCTTGGTTGCATTACAAGTGGTTGAATTGATATAAATATTCTAGGCGCTGTTTTGAAATTGCAGAAAAAGCATTGTTGATTGAGACTCTAAAGGATGAAATTGGCATATATTTTATCAATTAATTTTCAACCTAAGTTACTTTTTGGAAAGAGAATTACTCTGAAATAGTATTTTTTATATCGAATTTTCACAAAGCAATACTATTAAGCTGATTCACCTTCTAGGTATGATTGAAGTCAAGGGTACGTGAATGCGAAAGTATGGAGTTATTGAGAGAAGAGTGGCTTTTGCATTAGCGATGTCATTCTTTTTAGCATCTATTGCCGGCGGGCTATTGATAACATCTGTATTTTCTTTACGTGATTTTGAGGAGTCTGGTTATCAGAATACCGGATGGGATATTTATAATGTTCAATCAGAATATTATCGACTTCTGAATAACCTTTATGACGCGGATCCCCATAGTGACGGTACGCGAAAAGCGATAGACAATCGCTATGGCGTCTTTGTGATCAAAGTTGAGGCCATCAAAAAGGGAATAACTCGCCAAACTTTGGAGGGTGAAGCTTTTTTCTCAAATGGTATCACGCGGTTAGATCGGCTTACCGCGCGGTTAAATCAGTTCTCTGAGAATCAGGAAATTCCCACGGACCGTTATATAACAACGATGATCAGTGAGTTGAGCTCCTTTGACAGTGTTCTTCGAAATTTTGTCTCTGATAGCCGTAAGGTCCTGAAGCAGAATAATTATAAAGGGCGGGCAAAAGTTGCGCAACTTTATGGTTGGGTGCTGGTCTCCATCGTTTTGTTATTTGGTGTTTTGGCCATTATGTTTTTCCTGATGTTCCGACAGATGCAAACCATTCAGGGATCGAAGGAAGTTGCTGAACGGGCTAACTTGGCCATGAGTGAATTCTTGGCAACCATGAGCCATGAAATACGTACGCCTATGAATGGGATCTTGGGAATGACCCACGTTCTCTTGGCCGAGGAACCGGATACACGCTTGCGAGAACAATTGGAGATTATTCGGGAATCTGGAACAGTTCTTATGGGACTGCTGAACGATATCTTGGATATTTCCAAGATTGAAGCAAAACTTTTGAAAGTTGAAGAACGGGATTTCGATTTTTTGGCTCTGGTTGAAGCCGCATACACCTTATGGAAGCCAAAGGCTGCGAGTAAATCTTTAGAACTTGAGTTCTCAATCGTGGATGATATGCCTCGTCTGCTCCATGCTGATCCTCTGCGACTGAGGCAAATTCTGTATAACTTGGTGAGTAATGCCATAAACTATACAGAAGAGGGGAGTGTAAAGATTGCGGTGTCCTATCAACCAAGAGACGATGGGCGCATAGATTTAATGATGTCAGTACATGACACTGGCCCCGGTATTGCTAAAGAAGAGGTGTCGCGGCTATTTAACAAGTTCACACAAGGGCATGCGCAACATGCGCGGAGATTTGGCGGCACGGGGCTTGGTCTGGCGATTTGTAAAGAGTTGGCAAAACTGATGGGCGGAGACATTTTGGTCGAAAGTAATTTGGGGCAAGGGAGTACCTTCACTCTCGTTTTGCCTTGTGCTCGCGGTGATCGGAATGCAGTGATTATAGATAAAGAAGAGAACCTAAATGTCATATTGCAGCCAGAAGTGAATCAACCTTCTTTGCGTGTTTTGGTGGTTGAGGACAATGAGATCAATCGATTTGTTTTAAGTACAATGCTTAATAAAGCAGGTCATGATGTGGATTTGGTCGTTAACGGTGTTGAGGCTGTAACCGCCGTACAAAATCGTAGTTATGATATGATTTTCATGGACATTCAAATGCCAGAAATGGATGGCATTGAAGCGACTGAGAAAATACGGAGTATGGAGCTAAATTCGACGGGTGTATTTATCGTCGCACTTACCGCAAACGCCATGCAAGGTGATAGAGAGAATTATTTGGCTGCAGGCATGGATGATTATCTTTCTAAACCTATATCTCCAGGGGATTTGCGCAAAGTTTTACGTGCTGCAACAGATAAAAATCGAAATTACTATGCTACAGATGAAGTTGCTGCAGGGTAAAAAAGCGATTGCGATTTAAAGGGCGGATTATTTTTCGATGGGGCGCCTGTCATGGTCATAGATGTAAAAATAGACGCTGGTTCTTTGATTTTATTGCCTTCTTTTCATTATTTTAGCGCTCACGGCACAATTCCTAATCCGACTTTGAGCTTTTTGATCAAGTCACTTCAGCGTAATCTTTTCCTCAAATTTATTAGTTATAATCGATTGAGGGGTTCTATTCATGGCTGGTCGTAATTCTCTTTTCATTCCAGGTCCAACGAACATGCCAGAGCATATTCGCTTGGCAATGGATGTTAATACTGAAGATCATCGGGCATCTTCCGCACCGGAATTCATGGTGCCACTCTTTGAAGATCTGAAAAAAGTCTTCCGTACAGAGAAGGGTGAAGTGGTTGTCTTCCCTTCATCGGGTACCGGAGGATGGGAAGCGGCGATTACAAATACTTTGTCCCCAGGTGATAAAGTTTTGACTGCCCGATTTGGCCAATTTTCAAGCCTTTGGATTGATTCCTGTCGTGCGTTGGGCATTGAAGTAGAAGATATTGATGTGCCGTGGGGGGAAGGTGCTCCTGTCGGAGCTATTGCGGCGCGTTTGGCCGCAGACACTGATCATGAAATCAAAGGCGTTGTCGTTTGCCATAACGAAACAGCGACGGGTGTCACATCTGATGTTAAAGGAGTGCGCCAAGCGATGGATGCTTCAAACCATCCAGCGTTACTTTATGTTGATGGTATCAGCTCTATCGGTGCGATTGAATTTGAGATGGATGCCTGGGGTGTTGATCTCGCAGTTGCCGGTTCACAAAAAGGTTTTATGCTGCCCACAGGTCTAGGCATTGTTGGGGTGAGCCAAAAGGCATTAGCGGCGGGTGAAAATTCTACATGCCCGCGGTTTTATTTCGATTTCAAAATGATGATTAATCAAACCCGTACGGGGTTTGGCCCTTATACACCTGCCATGGGACTTCTCAGAGGGCTAAGAGCTTCTGTTGATACGCTCCTCGCCGAAGGCATGGAGAACGTCTGGAATCGCCACAAACGGCTGGCGGAAGGCGTGCGTCGTGCGGTGACTGCTTGGGGGTTGAGCACCTGTGCCAAAACACCTGAGTGGCAGTCTGATACCGTGACGGGAGTAATGGTGCCAGATCATATCGATGGGCAAGAGATCGTTAAACGCGCGTACGCAGATTACAATCTGTCCCTTGGAGGGGGCTTGGCTCTTGTCGCGGGTAAACTGTTTCGTATTGGACACCTTGGAGATCTGAATGAATGTATGCTTTTCAGCGCGCTTGGCGGCGCAGAGATGGTGATGCGCGATATGGGGATGGACATTGAACCTGGGAGTGGTGTTGGTGCTGCGATTGAATATTGGAGCAAAAATAGATAACATTCACCGCATGTAATTTTTTTGTTACGAAAATGGCTGCCGAAAGGTGGCCATTTTTGGTTTGATCGCTTGCTAGTTTTACAAAGGAGACTTAGAACGAGTATTGTCGTTTTAGGGTAAAAGCGACAATACCAATATGTAAGAATGCCTATTAACGGGAGTGATAGAGAAAATGTTTCCAGAGCCAAAAGAAGGATTTACCCGTCGCGTTGGATTTTTACTTTTGCCTGGGTTTTCTATGAACTCGTTCACCTTTGCAATGGAGCCGCTGCGAGTTGCCAACAAAGTCGCCCGCAAAGAACTCTACGATTGTCCTGTCTATTCTTTAGATGGGGAAAATGTGGAAGCTTCGAATGGCTTACGTTTGGAAGTATTGGGTAATCTCCATGAAGCAGGTGAACCGGAAAATATCATCCTGTGTGGAGGCCACAATATTTCAGCTTTTGAATCTGAAAATTTGATTTCATGGCTAAGAACACTTGGGCGGCAGGGAAAAATCATTGGTGCGCTCTATACTGCTTCTTATTATTTGGCCAAGGCTGGATTGATCGATAATACGAAATGTGCTGTGCATTGGGAGTACCTCTCAGCCTTTAACGAAACCTTCCCTGAAATCGAGACCTCGAATGAGCTTTTCGAAGTCAGCCCCAAGGGGTTCACATGTGTTGGGGGAACTGCTGGATTGGATATGATGCTGAATTTCATATCTGACTTACATGGCTTCGAATTGGCAAGAATGGTTGCTGATCAGTTTGTCCACGAACGGATCCGCGATCGCCGTGAATTCCAGTACTTTGGCCTTTCTGCACGTTATTCTATTCAAGATCAACGGCTCTTGCGGGTCATTCAGATTATGGAAGACCATCTGGAAGAGCCATTGGGATTGGAAGAGCTTTCAAAAATTGCGGGATCTTCTCGTCGCCAGTTGGAGCGGATGTTCAGTAAACAATTTAATAAATCACCCGCCAGATATTATAGTGAGCTTAGGCTTTATCGAAGCCGCCAACTTATCATGCAAACCAAGATGAGAATTATCGAGGTTGCTTTGGCGTGCGGGTATAATTCTTCTGCACATTTTTCCCGCTGCTACCGTAATTTTTTTGGGTGTACGCCTCTATCTGAAAGAAAATTGCCTGCCGCTGGAGAACAAATTTAGGTACGGGAAGTTAGCTTAAGTAATAAGTACAATCACTGAATCCTATTTTAGCCGCTTTTTCTCTATACTGTACCAAATAAAGAAAATGAAAGCCAAATAAAGGGATTGTATTGATGCAAGGTTCTAAGTTGAAAGATCTAAGTGCTGTGATGGTTGCCTTTGCTCTCGGGCTCGCTGTTTCAAGCCTATCAGGCGTGGTCCCGGCTCAAGCATCACAAGCTTCTCAAGAGCAGGTTTTGGAAGATGTCATTAGCGATATAGAAAAAACGGTTATCAATCGTTATTTTGGCAAAGATGAAGTCTCTACCGATAAATCCAAAAAGCATAAGGGGAAGAAAAAAGGCTTACCTCCTGGGCTTGCAAAGAAAGGGAGTTTACCTCCAGGCCTGCAAAAACAGCTTGATGAAAAGGGAGTTCTACCTCCAGGGTTGGCAAAACGTGACCTGCCTTCAAATTTAAGGAGTAGCTTGCCAAGGCGTGCAAATAGTAAATTTGTTATCGTTGATGATGATGTTGTTCTCATCGATATTCTTACCAATAAGGCCTTGGACGTTCTTGAAAATGTTCTGACTAAATGACATTAACATGCTTCGTTGATAGATAATCTTTATATTTGAGAAGGGGTTTGCATTGCTTTTCGTTGTTTTAAAAAGCGCCCCAGAGTCCCGTGATTGGGTGCAAAAATCATAGATATCCCTTGAAGGATACAGGCGATGACAGCAATCATTCCCGCAGCATTTAAAGCATAGTCTGCACCGAGTAGAAATGGACCAAAAGCTGCAAAAAGATATCCTAGTGACCCAGATAGAAGAGCAAACCCGGCGGAAAGAATTAACTGTGAGCTAAGACGATCAGTCCACATCCGAGCTGTGGCCGCGGGACATATAAACATTGCAATGACCAAAATTGATCCGACAGCATCAAAGGCTGCAACGGCCGAAGTTGCTGTGACAACAATCAGCCCAATAGAGATGTACTTGGCGTTAAATCCCAAGGATGTTGCCATGGCAGGATCAAAGGTTGAGATTTTTAATTCTTTGAAGAAGATTATGATGACGAGAAGAACAGCTAGGGTGACAAAGGCCAAGCGGCGAATACTTCCTGGCATTTGTTCCAGACCTTTTGTCGTGAAAATATCTGACCAGTTATTCAAACCAAACCACAGAGTAGATTCTAAATTACCGTAAAGGGCGTGTTCCACGTCAAGATGAACTCCTGATGCGCCAGTTTGTTCAAGGATAAGAACACCGAGGGCAAACATTGAGGTGAAAACTACCCCCATTGCCGCGCCGGGTTCAACATTACCAAGGCGCCGAATAAGCTCGATTAGCAAAGCCGAAATAAGTGCTGCGGCCAAAGCTCCAAGCAGCATGGGGATTGTGTCCAGTGTCCCGGAAAGAAGATAGCCGACCACAATCCCAGGAAGTACCACATGGCTCATGGCGTCGCCGATCAGGCTCTGTTTTCTTAAGACCAGAAAATTTCCTGGTAAGCCGCAGCATAACCCGGCAAGACAGGCAACAAGTAGGGCAGGGAAATCAATCTGAAGGAAATCAGCGAGAGGCAGATCCATTAGCTGATATCCTTTTGTAAGCATCCGGGGATACTTTGATGAGAGATCGAGTCTTCCAATTCTTTTATCAAATCAATCGAAAGTACATCTGTAATCATTGCGAGCGACCATTTATTTTGAGCAAAGGCCTCTTCTGGATAATCGCTCAGATATTGGTTCCAGAGAGCTTGATCGTGAGCCATCTCGGTTACTGTTTGCTGCCCTCTAATTGTTAGTTCTCCAGAATTTTGAATAATTCCTTCTCTTTTTAACAGTAGGTGTTGAGAAAGAGGAAGTATCATTTGTCCTTTATGGAGAGAGAGTAACGCCCGCCGCCGGGAGATTTTTAAGCGAAATGATAATTGGCGTAAGGCGACAGCAACGACGCCCCGCTTGGGAGCAAAAAGAAGAGACAGCGTGAAAATAGACGTGGCTGTCAGTACGATAGTTGCTCCAGAGGGAAGGTCCGGGGTTAGCGCCGATAGCGCTGCGCCGAGATAGCAACTTAAACCACCTGTGAAAGCAGAGATGGCAACCATCAAGCCCAAACGATCCGTCCAAAAACGTGCCGCAACTGGTGGGATAATAACCAAGGCGATGATAAGAATGAGACCAACCGTTTTTAGGCCAATTACCACTACAGCCAAAAGTAAGGCCATCATCATAAGATCAATTTTGTTTACCGCCCAACCACGAGAAGCTGCATAGTCTGGATCAAAGCATACCAGTCCAAATTCTTTCATGAACAGAATTGCGAGCACGGTTATTGCAAGAGCAGAAAAAGCAATCATTTCAGCTTCACTTTGAAGCATGCTGGCGGTAGAACCCAAAAGGTAACTTTCCAAACCAGCTTGGCTTCCGCTTTTAAGGGTTTGGATATAACTCATCAAGACCACACCAAGGCCGAAAAAAGAACTGAGGACAGTTCCAATTGCAGAGTCTTCTGGAAGGCGGGTGTTGTCTTTTATCCACTGTACCAAAAGCACGCCGATTATCCCGCTCAAGGTTGATCCAATCATAAGGAAAGGGAGGCTTTTTCCTGTTCCTGTAAGCGCGAGAGCAACGAGAAAGCCCAAGGTAATCCCCGGCAGGGTCGCGTGACTGATTGCATCACTTATAAGGGCGCGTTTCCTCAAAAGGGAAAATACCCCAACAACCCCGCCTGCAGTTCCCAATAAGCCGGATCCAAGCAAAACAACATTGGTGTTATAGCCGCTTTGGAAGCTTAAAATTTCAAAGAGATCGTGAAGCACTGACACACCTTAATAAACACACAAAATGGAATGGCTCTAATGGAAAGAGTTATTCACTCGCCATCGAAACAAGGCCTGAAAGTTCTGAAGGTGCCAAACGCCCACCATAGGCGCGTTGTAAATTCTCAGAGGTGAAAGCTTCAGCCATTGGGCCGCTTGCAACAGGACGTACGTTAAGGATCAGTGCGTGATCAAAATAATCAGGGGCCGATTGCAAATCATGGTGGACGCAAATAACGGTCTTACCCTGATCTTTTAATCTTTTGAGGATATTGATGATTGCACGTTCTGTTGCTGCATCTACACCAACAAAGGGCTCATCCATGAAGTACAGCAAAGCATCCTGCGCGAGGGCCCGGGCGAGAAAAACACGTTGTTGTTGGCCACCTGATAGTTGGCCAATTTGTCGATCAGCAAAATCCGCCATGCCGACCTTCTCCAAATAGGACAGAGCTTCTTGCTTGTGGGCTTTGCGTACGGGTCGTAACCAACCAATCTTGCCATAGAGGCCCATTGTTACGACATCGAGAGCTGACGCTGGGAAATCCCAATCGACGCTACCACGCTGAGGGACATACCCAATCAACTTGCGTTGTTGATCGACAGGTTTGCCATAAACAGTTATTTCCCCAGATAATTTAGGGATAAGTCCAAGGGCAGCTTTGATGAAGGTGGATTTTCCTGCGCCATTGGGGCCGACGACAGCAACGAGGCCCTGCTCTGGAGCGACAAAAGAGAGATCCCAAACTACAGGTTTATGATGGTAGGCAACAGACAGTCCTTCAATGGCAAGCGGCGCCCGCTTTGCTTCATCGGATGTTAGCGACTTAGGCGGTTGGAGCTTTAGAAGTTTTGCGATCATCAAGAAAATCCTCTCGCCTTATTCGGCGGCGCTTTGCGCAAGAGTTAACTGTTCACTCATTCCGGCAACAGGCGCTACCCCACCCAGCGCGCGGCTGATTACAGTGGAGTTGTGATCAAGCATACCAATGTAGGTACCTTCATATGTGCCTGCCGGTCCCATGGCGTCTGAAAAGAGGGTGCCGCCAATACGAATGGAGTGCCCCCGGGCTTGTGCGCCTTCTATCAGGGCACGTACATTACGATCTGCGACGGAACTTTCAACAAACACGGCTTTGAGTTTGCGTGATACAATTAGGTTAACAAGGTTTTCAATTTTTTTGAGTCCAGCTTCACTGGCTGTACTGAGACCTTGGATGCCGATGACTTCAAAGCCATATGCCTCGCCAAAATAATTGAAAGCATCGTGTGCAGAAATAACCACACGCTCGTTTTCAGGAACGGAGGCGAGGACTGTTTCTACATAACCGTTAAGCTGTTCCAACTTTACGAGATAAGTCGCAGCGTTTTTGTCATAGAAGCCGGCGTTTTCAGGATCAAATTTTTTGATAACTTCAAGCGCTTTGGTCGTTACCGCCATCCATTTGCGCACATCCATCCAAACATGAGGGTCGTTTTTGTTGGTGTAATCCTGACTTTTTAGGAGAAGGGATTTATCGATGGATTCCGCTAGGGCGATGACAGGTTTTTTTGTTGCCATGCGTTCGAGAGCATCTTCCATCTGTGCTTCAAGATAGATGCCATTGTAAAGGACAATATCTGCTTTCGTGAGGGCAGCAACGTCGTAACGGTTCATACGATAAGTATGTGGGTCAACGCCTTCACCCATCAGGCTGTCGACGATCATTTTGTCTCCGACAATTTGACTGGCAACGTCGGCAATCTGGGCAATCGTTGTCACGATTACAGGTTTTCCAGTTATAGATTTTTCAGCCACAGTTTTGTCAGATAAGGCAGTCGTGCTTAAGGCGAAGCTTGCAAGGGTACCCATTAGAAGTGCCGTTAAAAATGTAAGCCGTAATCTGGGCATTTTTAAATTCTTTTCCTGTATTCCGTCTTGTAGACGTTGTCGCGGGGTGTAATTGTTGTCTTGTGAATATTTTGTAGCTTAGGCTACATTTGTAGTCAATGGCAATAAGTAACTTAATCATCTTTGTTTCAAAAAGAGATTTTTAGACACGTTAATTCTGCGAATAAGAGGTTGCTTTAAGATTACATACAAAATGGTATTGGCGTTATTTTTGTAAGTTGGGCAAGAATTATGCAAAGGATCTGTCCTTTTACATCTTGGGATCTTTCCTGTAAGTAGGGCGTTAAAAGCAAGACGAGTTAATAAATTTGGCTCTATCCCGACAAAGGCGAAAGGTTTTATACAATTTATGACCTCAAATTCTGATCTTAGTACCTCTGAATTAGAAGATGCTGGGCGACAGGCGGCTAAGTTCGAGCGAGTCCGTGAAGCGCACAAAACTGAAGTTGCTGAAGATTATGTCGAGTTGATAGACGATCTTATTAATGCGAACGGCGAAGCGCGGGTTGTTGAACTTGCAGAACGTATGGGCGTAAGCCACGCCACTGTGAATAAAATTATCGCCAGATTGCAACGCGAAGGGTTGGTTATTTCAAAGCCCTATCGATCAATTTTTTTGACCGATCAAGGGCGAGAAATGGCGACAGCTGCACGCCGACGACACGAAATTGTCGTTCGCTTTCTAAAGGCTGTAGGTGTCAGGGATGAAACTGCTGAGATTGATGCTGAAGGTATTGAGCACCATGTTAGTGAAGAGACTCTGGACTGCCTGTCTGCCTTAACGTTAAAAATAGAGAAATAGACCTTTAATCTACGTTGAATGATCCACATATTAGATTTTTCGCTTTGGCTTTTTCCTGAGAATAAAAAATGAATATCACTTTTCGTAAGATTTTCGCTTTTGATGCTAAGGAAAAAAGAGCTAAAGTGCGGCAGAAAATTGTATAAATCCAAGATTATTTTGAATTGGGGAATGACTCATGGCTCTAGAACTACCAGCTCTTCCATATGCTTACGACGCTTTGGGACCTTTTATGTCTTCTGAAACTCTCGAGTTTCACCACGACAAGCACCACAATGCCTATGTGGTTAATGGTAATAAGCTTCTTGCTGGTACCGATCTTGAAGGCAAGTCTTTGGAAGAAATCGTTAAGGGTTCTTTTGGCGACGCCTCGAAAGCGGGCATTTTCAACAACGCAGCTCAACACTGGAACCACGTTGAGTTCTGGAACATGATGAAGCCAAATGGTGGCGGCTCGATTCCTGGTGAATTAGAGAAAAAGATCGTCGAAGACTTTGGCAGCGTTGACCAGTTCAAGGCTGATTTTGTAAACGCTGGTGTTACGCAATTCGGTTCTGGCTGGTGCTGGTTGGTACTCGATGATAACGGTAAACTTGCTGTAACCAAAACGGCGAATGGCGAAAACCCACTTGTAACGGGTGGTCATGCGCTACTTGGTTGTGATGTGTGGGAGCACTCTTACTACATCGATTATCGTAACGCTCGCCCTGATTATGTCAAAGCGTTTGTTGATAGTCTGGTTAATTGGGAATATGTCGCGGAACGCTTTGCAAAAGCTGTTTAGCATCCTAAAGCGCTTAACTATGAAAAAACGGTCCGAATTTCGGACCGTTTTTTCATGGTGGATCCACATTAAAACGTATGGGATGACACGTACAATAACAGAACACATATCTAGGTGGTTTTCTTTCCTTAGCGATCCTGTTATTTTGCGTTAGATTTTGACTGGGCAGATTGTTGAACTGGGGCGTATCTTCCAGTTTGTACGGCGGGCCTGAAACAGGAAAGTATGTTAGATGAGAGCATTACAGCGGGTTGCTGGATCGATGGTAGCCTTCTTGGCTGGTGTTAGCTCAATGTCATTAAGTGTTCAGGCGCAAGATGTTGGTACTGAAGTTGCTCCAAATCAACTCATTGCTTTTGATGGGAAAGAGTACTCGGGGGCGGCGAAAGTATTTAGTCTCGCTGAAGGGCAACTATACTCTTTTGTTCCTTCATTAGGTGATCTTGCCGGGCGTATTTCCTCATTTAAACTCGGCTCACAAGTTGGGGCGATTCTCTTTGACGAACCCTTGTTTCAGACGACGGACAAATCTTGTACGCCTCTGCTCGGAACCAGAGAAGAACCTCACCTGTTATGGCAAGGGGCTACTGTAGATCTCTTGCCGACAAAGCGTGCCGATGATACGGCATTGGCTTTTGCTGCCCCAAAGGACGATACGTATTCTTCTATGATTGTTTACCGCCGGGATGTGGGGCCACCACCAGGCGTATTGATGCTGCAACGGCTTAATACATACAGCCGTGGCTGTGCAAACGTTTTAGACCAATTAAATTATCGCCGTGCTTTTGTCCCTGCCTGGGAAGGTGGAAAAACAGGTTATTGTCAAAACCTCGTCGGCCCGGAAACTTATGAGAGCGCGCGCGGTACCTATCGTTTTGATAACAGTGATCAATTGGTTTTTATGCATCCTGAAGCTTATGATAAAGCCTACCAGACCGTTAAACACAACGTCAGAGCAACGCTCTATGATTTTCCGGATTGTCAGGGCAATCATGTGACTTTCCCCTTTAAAGCCAAGAGTATCCACAAGTTTAATTTGGCAGATTACGGTTATAAAGGTCGGGCGCGCTCTGTAAAAGTTGAGTATGTTTCTGGCCCTGCTGCTTCAGTTGGAGGGCTTGCTGTGGCATCGGCGCTACCGACGACTGCAATTGTTAAACCTGTCGTATCTGCGCAGCCTTCTGTCCCTGCCGTGGTTGAAACGCCACCTACTCCGATTGTTAAGCCAGCACCGCTGGTTAAGACCGTTCCTGCTACACAAAGTTTACAGGCTGCTCCAACTACAGAAACGGCACCTGTGGCTTCATTGCAATCTCCAAGTCAGTCGTCTGTCGGGCAAACGTCTCCAAGTCAGGTATCCGCGGGGCAGGTCCCATCTCGGCAGGTGCCAGTATATAGTGGTGCAGACGCGGACCTAGCAGCGGCTGGTATTACCCCGGCCGGAGATGATTCTCTTGTTCCTAAGCCTTCGGTTGCTCCTGAAGGTGAGGTTCAACGGCAAGTGATTACTTCAGAATCGCAAAACCCATTGTTTACCCCTTCTTATCAACTATTCGAAGGGCAGGCTGAAGAAAACGTTACTACTCAATCTTTGGGAGCGTCCAGCGGTAGCTCTTCAAATGAAAATTCTTTGGGGAGTCTGCCGACAGAGGCGGCCGCACAAGTCGCTAGTCGTCCAGCCGGGGGAACAACCTTTGAATACCCTGTCTATGATGCCTATCGTTTGAACTATTGTTTGACCCCGGGAACGAATTGTGGGGAACCTGCGGCACGAGAATGGTGTACGAAAAAAGGCTTTTCTAAAGCACTGGCCTGGGTTCGTGATGATAATATTGGTTCGTTGTATCCCACTATGAATATGGGATCAAAACAGGTCTGTTCCAGTTATCGCTGTGACGGATTTAAAGAGCTGACTTGCGGAAATTAAAATTTCTAACCTAAAGATAAACCGTTTGTGACAAAAACAGGGGCAGATGTGAATCTGCCTCTGTTTTTATATAGAGGTCTATTTTTCCGAAATAGTATTGTATATTTCTTGTAATAAGGAGTGGTGTTTTGCAATCGCCTCAGGCCCTTGTTCTGCTCCATGATAAAGATCGAGCTTTTGTAATAGAATAAAAAAACCTGGACGAGGAATTACTGGTTCTCCACGACTAACAGCAAGAGGTGCGAGAGAAATATCACCTTTTAGATGGTCGTCTTGAAATATTTCTTCGAGACAGAGAGTTAACTTGTGGATAGCTTGCGGGCCGGGTATTTCTGCTTCTATCGCCAGCATGCGATAACTGATTACCGTTTTTTGTTTGGCAACAGTTCGTAATGCTTTTTTGATGCGAAATTTAAGATCATCATTCATGATTATAGTTACTCCGGTAATAAACCCAAAAGACCTTCTGTCAGGAACACTGCAGGGTAAAAATTACTGCTTAAGGGGATGCCTCGCTCGGAATTCTTACTTGAATTGAGGGTGGGGACTCTGTACCACTTCCTTAACTAAAAAACGACCTGGGCGCCAGATGTCATTAAAGAATAACAGGAAGTAATCATGAGCCAGTTTAAAACAATTGACGATCTCGAATTGACAGGTAAGCGCGCCTTAGTCCGTGTGGATTTTAATGTTCCCATACGCGATGGAAAAATTACAGATAACAGTCGTATCGTTCGAGTGTTGCCTACAATACAAGACCTTAAAGCCCAAGGGGCTAAAATTGTATTGATGGCGCACTTTGGCCGCCCAAAGGGGACCGTTGTCCCTGATATGAGTTTGGCTTTGGTCGCCAAAGGTCTGTCTGATGCTCTCGGGGGCGAAATAGTTGCCTTTGCAGTAAACTGTATTGGATCTGATGTCGCTACGCTTATTGGAAAAATGGATAACAGCGATATTTTACTTTTGGAAAACTTACGGTTTCATGCTGGCGAAGAAGCAAACGATCCACAGTTCGCGACGGAACTTGCCAAGCTTGGCGATGTTTATATCAACGATGCTTTCTCGGCAGCACATCGTGCGCATGCCTCAACGGAAGCCTTAGCACGTTTACTTCCCGCAGCTGCAGGCCGATTGATGCAAACTGAATTAGAGCACCTTGAGCAGGCGCTTGGTCAACCAAAACGCCCGGTGGCGGCACTGGTTGGGGGGGCGAAAGTTTCGACTAAACTTGAATTGTTGGGAAACTTGGTTGGAAAAGTTGATGTTCTTGTAATTGGCGGAGGTATGGCGAATACCTTTTTGAACGCCCAAGGTATAGAGGTGGGGCGTTCTCTTTGCGAAGTAGATTTGGCTGATACCGCAAGAGCTATTTTAGAAGAGGCAGCCGCGAAGGGATGTAAAATATTACTTCCGAGCGATGTTGTTGTGGCAAGTGACTTGGCGCCAGGTGCGACTGCTTTGACCGTTGCCGCGAATGCTGTACCAGCTGACCAGATGATTTTGGATGCTGGTGTTAACACCGCATTGGAAATTTCAAAGGAGTTGAAAAGTTGTAAAACACTTGTTTGGAACGGCCCTCTTGGTTGTTTTGAAACGGAGCCTTTTGATGCTGCTACTAATGTCGTTGCTCAATGTGCTGCCAAACTCACAAAAGAGGGTTCTCTTCTAACTGTCGCAGGAGGGGGAGACACTGTGTCTGCTTTGATCCATGCCGGGGTGGTTGATGATTTTAGTTATATATCGACGGCTGGTGGAGCTTTCCTAGAGTGGCTTGAAGGCAAAACTCTTCCGGGTGTCAAAGCACTGGAAGATGCAGCTTAAACAAGGTTCTAATTTACGTTGTTTTATAAAAACTGGGCTTCCTATAAGGGGCCCAGTTTTGCCATTAATACCAAAGCGGCCGCTCCGGAAGCAACTCCTGCAAGCAGGTTTCTTCGGGTTAGAAAGAAGACCGCGAGTGATATGGCTGTCGCGCCTGCGCGCTGGCCCATACCAAGTTCTGCCAATGGGCCAATTGGTAAAAGAATCATACGGGCGATCAATCCAGCAAGTAGGGCATAAGCTACACAGGTAACCCATCTGAAAAGTGCTGAATCTTTATCTATTTTACCTGAGACTGCGACGCCCATACCTCTCCAGAAATATGTAACGGCGGCAGCTACCCCAAGAGCGGCCATGGGAGCCATAAACTCTGGTGAAAAGAAGTTTTGAATTTCAGGCATCAGATATTTTTTTTCCGTGGTAAGTATTCGCTGACGATAAATGCAATTGTACCTGCGAACAGGCCTGTTATAAGCAAACTCCAGTTCGGGGTCAGCAGGTAAGTAACCGGGCCGAGTAACGCCCCCAAAATGAGAGCTGTCGGCCTACCTGGTTGGCTGAAATCGGCTAAAAATACCAACATGAAATAGACCGGGTTTAGAAAGACGAGGCCCATTGTAATTTCTGCAGGGAGAATTCCTGGGAGGTGATACCCAATCCAAGTGGAGAGCATGCAGATGCTCCACAAAGGGACGACAAAACCAACAAAATAAGGAAGGCGTTGCTCTTCAGGTAATTTAGGACACTGCTTCATAGCAGCAGCCCATCCTGTGACGGCTATGAAGTTACAGAGAAAATAATAGACGATTTTTGGTGTGGTTTTGTTTTTGATAAAGGGCAATAAAACAATTGTCATAGGCATTAGGCGACAGTTAATCAGGCCAACTGCGACAGCGATAGATAAGAGGGATGCATTAATCGCATAAAGTTCCATCGTAGCGATCTGGCCAGGAATGGCCCAGTTCACAGCTGTCGAAATTAAAGCGTGCCAAACTTCTAGACCTGTTTCACTGACCAGTGCCCCAAAACCCATGTAAGTACTGCCTAGGATGATAGCAGGTATCGCGATGGCATCTTTGCACCCCTTAATATAGGCTGCCTGTTTAGAGCCTAAATCGTCTCTAAATTCTTGTTTTGTTTGGCTTTGCATAGGTTGGTATGGACTCCGGTAGTAAACACAGGAGGGCAAAACTTAGCACAGCAAATTATGTAGCGGCAGGTTTTTTACTTCGCAGATACAAAAAAATATTGCGACGCAGCAATATACAAATTTGGAATAAGACAAATATTGAAATTTATGCGGGAAGGATGCGTGAAGCGGGAAGAACGCACTTAACAGTGGTGCCTTTTCCGGGCTTGCTGGTCATGGAAAGCTCACCACCGTGAAGTCGTACCAATCCCAAAGCGAGAGGAAGACCCAAACCTGTTCCATCAAACTGTCGGCTAAGGGTACTGTCTATCTGGGCGAAGGGCTCAAATGCCTTTGGGATATCTTCTTCTGCCATGCCGATACCCGTATCCATAACGATAAATTCAAAGTCGCCGTCATCATTAATGCCTCCGGACAATTCAACAATCCCGCCAGAAGGAGTGAATTTGACTGCATTGGCCAGAATATTGATAAGTACTTGCTTCATTTTGCGTTGATCAGCGTGAATCATAGGAAGTTTAGAAGGCAGGGATAGTTTTAATTTAAGGCCCGCATTCTCAGCACGCTCTATCATCAGGCGCTGGACCGAAACCGCTAGCTGGAGTGGGTCGGTGGTATCTTCAAGTAACTCAAGCTTCCCGGCTTCAATCTTTGCGACATCCAAGATGTCATTAATAACACTGAGTAAATGCCGTGCAGAGGCATGAATGTCATGAGAGTATTCGTGGTATTGTTTGTTTCCTAACGGGCCGAGAAGTTGTGACGACATCATTTCAGAAAAGCCAATGATTGCATTGAGAGGCGTTCGCAACTCATGGCTCATGTTTGCCAGAAATTCAGATTTTGCCCTGTTTGCAACTTCGGCATGCTCTTTGGCGACACGTAAGGCACCTTGTTGGTATTGTTGTTCGGTTACATCTCTGGCACTACCGCGATAGCCAGCGTACTCTCCGGTGTCATTAGTATAAAATGGCAATCCGCTAACAAGAAAAAGACGTTCTTCATCAATGCGATTTTTGATGGTGAGTTGTTGATCTCTAAAGGGTTGGCGGAGGTCTTTAATCTTTATGTCACCAAACAGATAAGTCTCTTCTGTGATGATGTCTTTGATGTTTCGCCCGAGCAATTCGCTTGGGTGAAATCCCAAGGCTTTTTGAACTTGAGGAGAGGCGTAAGTGATTCTCAGATTTTTATCAGTTTCCCAAGTCCAGTCTGAAACCAGCCGTGACATATCTGTGAGCCGGCTTTGCAGGGCCGCCAATGTATCTTTGATTTGCACATTTTCGTCATTGGAACGTAGGACAACAGCCGTGGCTCCGGGTTGATTGTTTATGCTATCGATGAAGTGATAAGACGCAAGGTAATGCTTTACCTTGCCATCAGCTAAAATGGTATATTCATCAGGATTTGCCCCGCCGGCCTGTTTTATAGCTTCAATTTCTGCAGGGCTATAAGGAGGGGCAATAGCGTTTTCAATTAATCCGGTGTCAGCGATCGCATCGGCAATTTTTTCGAAAGCATCATTGGCAAAGATTATTTGGCCTTCATAACTGATGACGCAGGTCGGAGGGCCATTGTGGACGATATCGTTTTTTAATACCGATATAGCTTCGAAAGCCCCACTTAAATTATGAGGTAACCCGACCATCTTTTTCTTTTGATCCAGGTCTTTCTGCAATTTGACAATGCGGCCTTTAGTTTCTTTTGCCATCAAGATGCTCTGGCTCCAGCTGCTGATTTTTCAGATAAAGCTGTCTGTTCAATGTCTTTGACGGCCTCTTGGTATTTAGGATCCATCTTCCAACTGTCTGCAATCAGCTTGGCGTCTTCTTGTTTAACTTTATCATAGATCAGCATAGCTCTTGATAAGTCCCGAGGGTCGGTTTTCATCCCTTGGGGACTTCCTTTTCGGCTCAAGAGGAATATGGAGGCGAACGTCTGTTTGGGAATGCTCATGGAAAGGCAAAGAATAGCGATTCCTTCACCTTTCGTTTTGTAGAGCGCTTTTTGTATTCCGGCGGGACGAAAGCCACTCATTTCACAAAACATTGTTTCGAAAAGTTCGATTTCGCCCTGTCGTAGAGCTTGGACCAATGCATCCGAAGTTAATAGATTATTTTTTTGTAGGCTGTGTGCGAGCTTGATCGCTGGAGTTTCCTTTTGGGCGACCAGTTTGTCATGATCAACCAACTTGTGAACGCCAGCCTGGATTTTATTATCAAGATCCTGAATGTCGACGGGGAAATTTCGAACAATATGGGCTCGTAAGGAAGCCGATACCCACCAATACATACGCTCGGCAAGGTGGGGAGGTAAGTCATCACGATTAATAAGTGGTTCTTGGAAATCATCAATTCGACGGGATTGGTCTGTCAGATATTCAAGGGTTAGCTCTGACACCGCGGCATTTTGATTCTCTAAAAGCATCTTGATGACATCTTTTTTCCCCGTATTAACGAGAGCGTCTGAGACATCAGCACTGAGTTCGTTTCGCATTGCTATGGAAAGTTGGTGTTGATGTGTCCGTGTTTTGATAATGTCGACCAAATCCTGATCTTCAACAATGCTACTTTCGAGAAGAATAGGTCGGGCAACTTCAATATCATCATTCGCGAGCATTAGGATTAATTCGTGAGGAACGGTTTTTGTTGCCGATAATTCTTCGCTTAATGCCTTGCGGACGACAATTTCGATGTCACTGATAAGTTTACCGAGAATGTCGGTCATAAGCGCGCGCTCAAGCTCAGATAAGGCACGTTCTTCTTCTGAGAAGAGTTTCCCTATGGTACGAGCAAGCGCTTCGCGGCCTTTGACCGAGCGGTCCAAAGCCATCGAAAGTAATTTCTGCAGGTTCGTATCTTGGTCCTTTGGCAAAGGAACCCCCGCTTTCTTTAACCCCGTTTGCGCTACATGCGCGTTAACAACCATTATTGGTTGATTATTTTTCCAGTAATAAAGAGAATCCGCGCTCAGGCAGTTTCATTTATGATGGAAAACTACGATGGAATTTATGAACATAACCTTAATTTATATCAAAACATATAAGTATGGTGCTGTTCAGTTATTTGGGGAATTAAATATGTAGGTATGCATTAGTACGAATCGTTAAGTATATAAACTTAACAAAACTGTCACATCTTGGTATGGCTTCAAGTAATCGTTGGTAAATGAAACAATCTGACTCTCCTTTTTTGATTTTGGTATTTGTGGTTTAAGTTTTTCACCCATAAATAGTTACGGGCTATTTTAATGAAGGTTTGATTTGGTTATTACAAAGGTTAACTGATTTTTTACTCAAGAATGGCAATATTCGCTTTATGAAAGTTACAAATAAACAAGATTTTAACGCTCAAAATCTCGATGCATCAGGTCGAGTATCGTTGGATCGAGGCAATAAGTTACCGAGTAAATCACTCACCACGCAGGCTTTTAAAAAAGAAGATCCTGCGACGGTAAGAACTGTTCCAAAAATTCTGAAGCCCTTTACTGGTGACCTCAGAGCGCTTGGGGTTAGGGAATTGCTCAAAGAGCTTTTTGATGCGGCGAAAGTGGCTGCTGAATCAGGCCGGATCCTTCGACGTGGTTCATTTCTAAATATTACGGTATAGAAATTGAAAGTTAATATCGTTCTTTAGCGTAAGCACCTGTCGGTTACTTTGGGCTGCAACGCGTAAACTATGCATTACGCCGAACTTAATAGAATGCAGATTTCGTCGTTGGAGAACAAAGGTGGCTACCGGTATTGTTTGAAGTAAATAATTGCCCATCTTCGAAATTATCAAATCAATCTTGAAACTGTAACCAAATCTGGAATTTTTAATAACTCGCTGGACAATAAGCTTGATGGATGGAGACGGCCTCGGCAAACTGAGGATATGAGTGATGATCATCTCCATATCCCTGTCGATGCGGCGTTTTCGCGCCGCGTACCTATCCATGACGACCGAGAACGTTTGGTTTGTGATTCTTGTGAGTATGTTATCTATGAGAACCCCAAGATAGTTGTTGGGGTCGTGGCTACTTGGCAAGGTAAAATTTTGTTGGTTAAGAGGGCGATTGAGCCTCGTAAGGGCTTTTGGACTCTTCCTGCGGGTTATTTGGAATTGAATGAATCAGCTGAAGACGGTGCTTGTCGCGAGGCATGGGAGGAAGCAAGGGCAAAATTGGTTATCAACCAGGTTATGGCCGTTTATTCAATTCCTCGGATAAGTCAGATTCAGATTATCTATCGTGCAGCTTTGACGACACCAGATATTGGACCGGGACCCGAAAGCCAAGAAGTTGGCCTTTTTACTTGGCAAGATATTCCTTGGGATCAGATTGCTTTTCCTTCGGTTCATTGGGCGCTGCGGCAATACGATCAGATTAAAAATCAAAAGGCTTTTCCTTCATTTACAAACCCAACGGGAGAAGGTGAGGTGATTTGAAAAATGGCAAGATGTTAATAGGCCTGATCATATATGGAGGATTACATACTTATGGTTATCTACAATGGCTGTAAATTTAACGTATAGGCAGTAATTATAATTACTATAGGTTAAAGCAATGATTATTGTCGTTTGTAGTAAAACCATAATATGAATTCGATATAAGTTGTTTTTTTTATTTAATTTTAGTTTTAATCATTTTGTTAGTTACTTGTTAAATTTTTTAGTCATACCTTCCATACTGGCAGGAGAAATGAGTTCGCCTTAAGTCCGTTGGTATGGAGTATGTAAATGTTGTCTAGAGCCCTTACAATTCGCAACAGCCTGTATGCAGTTGCTTTAATTTTGACAGGTCTTGTTATCTATCAGGCCGCCAGTTCTTTTCTTCGGGACTGGGGAGATTACCAAGATGCTCAGGCAACTCTTGAATACAATCGTGTCGAAGGACAGCTAATTACTGCGGCAAAATTCTGGGCAGAAGAAAGGGCGCTTTCTTCTGTTGCGATTGCATCAAGTAAAGAGATTACCAGTACAGAGCAGCAGGTTATTGTTACGGCACGAGCAAAAGCGGATGAAAATTATCTGCAAGCAATCGACTGGTTACAAGCGAATGCTGTTTTTGCTGATAAAGAGGCCGTTTTACAAAAAGCCCAGAGTATACATGGCGGGCTTCTAGAAATTCGCCCCTTGATCGATACCTACGTATCAGTTCCTAAATTTCAAAGAGATCGTAAAGTTGGAACGGCGGCCGAGCCCGCGATAACCGGTATGATTATGGCCTCAAAAGAATTGCGTGAACGTGCTGCCTTTCAACCAACTAAATCAGGGGCAGACTTTAATACGGTTCAGCAACTTAAAGACAGTGCCTGGATCATGAGTGAATATGCCAGTCGAGAAAAAGCGGGTTTGGCTTATGCAATCTCAAAAAAAGTTAAATTACGTGGAACTCGGCTCCAGAATTTTTATACGGATCGGGGGCGGTTGGAGATCGCATGGCAAGACTTCTTGGCGTATGCAGCGAAACCGAGTGCGACAATTGAGATCGTAGATGTTGTCAAAACATTAGAGGGAAGCTTTTTTAGCCCTGATGATTATCAAGCCCTCAGAGAGGATATCTTTAAGAAGGGCATTCGGGGTGATGATTATCCTATGGATGAAACGAGTTGGTCGAAAAAATCAGAAAGCTCGATCGCGCCGATTTGGGCGTTAGTGGATCTGACAACCACGAGTTCTGTGAGTTTGGCAAATGAAGCTGCTGCTGAGAGTTGGAATAGGATGATTGCTGCTGCGGTCATTCTTTCGATTGGGGTCGCTGCGGGACTGTTGTCATTCTGGATTGTTACTGTTCGGGTTATTTTTCCCGTGAAATCGATTACGTCGTCGATGCAAGAGCTGGTCGATGGTAATCTTGAAGTGGAAATTAAAGGGGCGAGTGGCCACGATGAAATCGCAGAAATGGCCCGTGCGGTTCTGGTTTTCCGTGATAATGCTGCAGAAGTGAAAAAGCTTGAAGAAGAGCATGCTGCGGTCGCCAAACGAAATGAAAAAGAAAAGCGTCAGGCCATGATTGATTTGGCAGATCGTTTTGAAAATGAAGTCAAAGGCATTGTGCAAACAGTGTCTTCTGCGGCGACGGAAATGCGTAGTACATCTGAGGGGATGCAAGAAACTGCAGGAAATACCTCTCAACAAGCTGTTGCGGTAACGTCTGCATCAGAAAATGCTTCTGGTAATGTGCAGACAGTTGCAGCCGCGGCGGAAGAGCTTTCAAGTTCTATTAATGAAATCAGTCGACAAGTCAGCCAATCTACGTCGATTGCTCAAGATGCTGTTGCAAGGGCAGATGATGCCAACCAGCAGGTCAGCGGACTTCTTGAAGCTTCAACAAAGGTCGGGGAAGTTATTAAACTAATTTCTGATATTGCTGAACAAACAAACCTGTTGGCATTGAATGCGACGATTGAAGCCGCACGAGCTGGTGATGCAGGGAAAGGTTTTGCTGTTGTTGCGAGTGAAGTAAAGAACCTTGCGACCCAAACTGCAAAAGCGACCGAGGACATTGCTCAACAAATAATGGGTATCCAAGGGGCAACAGACACAGCTGCTGATTCGATTGGCAAAATTACAGGCACGATAGAGCAAATCAATGAAATTACGGCTTCGGTGGCTGCGGCTGTTGAAGAGCAGGGGGCTGCGACATTGGAGATTTCCCGAAATGTTCAAGAGGCTGCGGTTGCCACAGGCGAAGTTTCAACAACCATATCAGATGTGACCAGTGGCGTTGAGGAAACGGGTCGTGCCGCACAGGATGTTTTGAGCGCAGCATCTGAACTTTCAAAACAATCGGAAATGCTCAATGCTCAGGTTGATGATTTTATTCACCAAATTAGAGAGGCTTAAAGCCGATCCAATCTAATCTAATCTAATCTAATCATATAAAGCTTTTGTGAAGGCTTCAATCTCTCATCTAGAGAAGGGTTGGAGCCTTTCTCTATGAGCATTGTTTCTTCTCAGGAGAAACAATGCCCTTCAAAAAGGCGCGTAGTACCGGGGAAGGATGAGTTCCTGCGCGGGATGCTATTTCAAAAGTTGATATATAGCTCTGACTTTGAGGGTAAAGAGATTTGATCTCCCCTGAATTGACCCATTTTTCTGCATAGTGATCTGGTAAGTGGGCAAGAAAATGCCCTGACAGAACCAGATATACCAAGCCTTCCATATGATAGGATATGGCTCCTGATGGCGCAGTGTTCAAATTAGAGGGGTGTGGGCGCCCCGCTGTGTAGCCTCGCTGGGCAATCCGATGTTCTTTCAAATCGATTGTTTGTAACTCTTTTTCTTTCATCGCAAAGAGAGAATGTTTCGATCCGCAATACAGGCTCTGGCGTTCATCAAACAGTGGCTGATAATTGATGCCTTGCAGGTGACGAGGAAAAGCGCCAATGACAATGTCCAGGCGTTGTTCTAACAGTTCTCTCTCTAGCAAGTTGGGGGAAAGAACATTGATCAATATTTCTATTTCTCCCTCCATGTTGAACAATTTTTCGAGTGCTTGTGTAATGGGAGAGGTTGGATGTGTAACGAGATTATCTGCAAGCCCGAGGGACAGTTTACCGCTGAGCTCTTGCCTCAAATCATACACTTCATTGTTGAAGCCATCAATTTGACGGAACAAGGTTTGGGCTGCTTTATAAACTCGTTCGCCATCTTTTGTCAGAGAGAAACCACTCCGTCCTCTTTGGCACAGTCGAAGTCCCAAGCGCGTTTCCAAATCTGACATTTGGGTGCTGATCGTGGAGACGCTGATATTAAGTTCGGCCTGAGCAGTGGAAAAGCCTCTACAATCGGCGACGGTGAGGAAAACGCGCAATTGTCTGAGGTCTATAGTGTCTAACCGCATAGTTTGAAATTTCCAAAAGTTATGTTCATTACATTTGAATTTATAGAAATTAAGGAATGATCAAAACTAAAGAATGAGATTTCGTGAAATAGGGAAAATTAAATAATGAGCACCAATACTGTATTGCCGCCGGACGGTATGGATTTACCGCGGTTTAGTGGTATCGCAACTTTCATGAGACTGCCCCATGTTACTGAATTTGAAGGCTATGATATTGGCATCATTGGTGTTCCTTGGGATGCTGGTGTGACCAATAGGCCTGGAACTCGGCATGGTCCACGGCAACTACGCGATATGTCCAGCCTTATTCGTCGATATAATGGCGCGACGTGGGTCGCACCGTTTGACGATTGTAAAATAGCAGATTTTGGTGATGTAAAAATCAACCCAGTCGATTTGGATATGACCATGCAGCGGGTTACAGACTACATGGCTGAAATTCGTAGAATGGAAATTATGCCAATGGTTGCGGGAGGTGATCATATGATTTCCCTGCCCATTCTAAGAGGACTTGTTGGGGATAGTGGGCCTGTCGGGATGGTCCATTTTGACGCCCATATGGATGTTAACGACAGTTATTTTGGTGGTAGTAAATTGACTCACGGCACGCCTTTTCGACGGGCCATAGAAGAAAATCTTCTCGATCCTAAAAGATTGGTTCAGATCGGCATTCGCGGATCGCGCTATGATCGTTCAGATGAAGAGTATGCGAAGGAGGTGGGGATCCGAGTTATCACGATTGAGGAATATTTTGATATTGGTATCCAAAAGGTCATCGAAGAGATTCACCGGGTAGTTGGTGATGAAAGGACCTATGTGACCTTTGACATTGATTGTCTAGATCCTTGTTATGCACCGGGTACAGGGACGCCAGAAATTGGGGGCTATACGCCTTTTGATGCACAAGTCATGATCCGCAGTCTGGGCGATTTGAACTTAATTGGTGCGGACTTGGTAGAGGTCTCTCCCCCATTTGATCAATCCGGTGGTACGGCGATTGTTGGGGTAAACTTGATGTTTGAATTGATCTGTGTGCTGTCGCAAGCAAGGTGTCGTCAGAGATAAATAATGAAAGAGAGCAATTAGTAATTTATCCCTAGGGCAGATATTTACATGAGGATTATCCGGATTAATAGTATTTGAAATAACTTTATTTGGTGGCAAAGGCCAAACGGGCTTGTTTCATCAATAATCTGGTAAGTTGCCAGCCTTGGAGTGCTTGTTGGCGGGTGTCGTCTCCACATACACTTTGGGGTTGGTTACTTGTTGTTTGATAGGCTGTTGAAATTGCGGCTATGCCTGGTTCAAAAGCGTAGAGATTTTCATAGGATTTTTTCAAGGCAGCGTGCCCAACACGGAGCTGTTCGTCGTACTCTGGCAACAGGTGATTGCACACTGAGTTTGATCCCGCGGCAGCGGCTATAATAGTTATGCGTTCTTGATCAAAAAGCTGGTCACTGACGTTGGCTTCAAAAATTTGTCCGTTCAACTCTTTATTGAGATCGCGCGCTCTTTGTAGAGAACTATCAATAAATTTTTTGGATTCTCCATCACACTTAAAGCGTTCATTGTGTGAGGTTTGGAGAGCGCTGCCTTGAACCATGCCCAAGACAGGCGTTCCTGTGAAAAGCTTGTTCAGAGCGATGTCGAGGATAAATTGGTGCCAGTAATACTCTCTGGTTTCTTGAGGGGGAAGCAATAAACAGCGTTCCTCAAGGGCAAGGCCCGTGGCAATTTTACCGTACTCTCGAATAAGGTCATTCGAGTTGAGTTTTTTCGGTTCTTCGGCGGCACTCGGTGACAAACCTATAGATGATAGTGTTGCAAAGCTTAGGACGCAGAAAAACGAGAAACCAAAAATAACCTTCATCGTAGCAACCCTAACCATTCCATATTATTTGTCTTAGTCTGAAGCATTCTCTAAGCCCATAAGGGACCTGGAAAAATCTTTTGCCGTGAAGGGGCGTAAATCGTTGGCAGTTTCGCCAACACCAATTGCATGTACGGGAAGACCAAATTTTTCTGCAAGGGCAACCAGAATTCCGCCACGCGCAGAGCCATCAAGTTTTGTCACAATAAGGCCTGATATCTCGATAAGCTCTTTGAAAGTACCTACTTGAGATAATGCATTTTGACCGGTTGTTGCGTCGAGAACCAGCACGGTGTCATGTGGGGCGTTCTCATCCAGCTTACGGATAACGCGGATTACTTTTTGCAACTCAGCCATAAGGTCTGACTTGTTATGGAGGCGTCCGGCGGTATCGATGAGAACGACGTCAGCCTGTTGTGCGCGGGCGCGTTCAATGGCTTCATAGGCGAGACCTGCGGCATCTGCTCCGGTTTCCTTGGCGACAACTTCGCAACCAGTGCGATCGCCCCAGATTTGGAGTTGTTCGACGGCTGCTGCGCGGAAAGTGTCTCCGGCTGCGAGCACGACCTTTAGGTCCTGGGCTTTGTAATGGGTAGCAAGTTTGCCAATCGTTGTTGTCTTACCACTGCCGTTAACACCCACCATAAGGATGATGTGAGGGGATTTTGTCCGGTCGATTTCGAGTGGCTTGGCGACAGGGTCGAGGATAGCTTGGATATCAGCTGCGAGTGCTTCGGATAC
This sequence comes from Kiloniella antarctica, assembly GCF_042682825.1. Taxonomy (NCBI): domain Bacteria; kingdom Pseudomonadati; phylum Pseudomonadota; class Alphaproteobacteria; order Rhodospirillales; family Kiloniellaceae; genus Kiloniella; species Kiloniella antarctica. The sequence goes on along the minus strand of NZ_JBHUII010000007.1, from coordinate 144,758 downwards.
TTCGCGGGGTTCGATATCTTTGTTGAATCTTGTTTTGGCCAAATTACTGGTAAGCTTGGCAGCAGTTGCGACACCTAGATCCGACGTGATTAAAAGATCTTCTAGTTCTTCGATACTCTCGTCGTCGAGCTTCTTTTTGGTGAAGATCCCGCCGATGCCATCGCCCAGTTTCGATGATGAGCGGCTTAAGCCTGCCTTGAGGCGAGAAAACCAACCACCTTTTTTCTTTTCGTCACTCATTCTCGGACCGTTCTTTTATCAGGAGCTGTTAGTTTGGTTGTAATAGACGTTTATTCGTGGCCGACGTGCTTTGCTCTGGCTTCTTCGGCTGCTTGTGTGCCCAGCGGGTATGCGAGGAGCTTCCCGTCGTGAATATCGGCAATATAAACCGGGACGATTTGACCAGATAAATCGCCCTCAAGGGCTTCGACCTGAACGGGGGCATAGTGTTCGCTACGCCCAAAGCCGTTCTTTTCGATTAGAACCTGCGCGGTTGTTCCGATCCGGCTTTGCAGGAAGTATTGTTCTGAAGTCGCGCCAGCTGAGCGCAAACGTCCGGCTCTTTCTTTGCGAATATTACCGGGAACCTGTGGCATCTTTGCGGCGGGCGTTCCTGGTCTCTCAGAATAGGGGAAGACGTGGAGATAAGTTAGGTTAAGTTCGTTCACCAAATTGTAGGTGTTCTCGAACATTTCATCGGTTTCGGTTGGAAATCCGGCGATAATATCCGCGCCAAAGACCACATCAGGACGCAGCGCGCGGGCGCGTTCAACCATCTCGACAACATGTTTTCTGAGATGTCTTCGTTTCATCCGTTTTAATACCATATCGTCTCCGGCCTGCAGAGAAATATGAAGGTGTGGCATTACCCGGGGTTCTTCGGCAAAGAGACGATAGGTATCTTCATCAATCTCTACGGGATCGAGAGAGGAAAGGCGCAAGCGTTTCAGATCAGGAACCAGCGCAAGAAGGCGTCGGGTCATCTGACCAAGTGTTGGCGTGCCGGGTAGGTCTAAACCGTAGTCCGTAATGTCGACCCCGGTAAGGACGACTTCCTTTACGCCATTGTCGACCAGCAGCCTGACCTGTTCAGTGATGGCACCGATAGGAACGGATCTGTTGTTGCCACGACCAAAAGGAATGATGCAAAAAGTGCAACGGTGATTGCAACCTTGCTGGATTTGAACAAAAGCGCGGGTATGTTCCTCGAAGCCATGAACAAGATGGGCGGCCGTTTCCTTGGCTTCCATGATGTCATTGACGGCAACAGACGCTGCTTCTCCCAAGTCGAAGCTTTCGCGCTTTAATTTTTCCTCATTGCCCATAACATGGTCGACTTCCTCCATGTCAGCATATAGCGCAGGATTAATTTGGGCCGCGCAGCCTGTCACGATAATTTTTGCGTCGGGATTGTTTCGGCGCGCTTTACGGATACTTTGCCGTGCTTGTCGCTCTGCTTCGGTTGTAACCGCGCAGGTATTGAAAATGATGGTATCTGACAGTCCTGCCTCGCGGGCATGCTGACGCATCACCTCGGACTCATAAGTGTTGAGGCGGCAACCAAAAGTGACAATCTTCGGGTCTGTCTGTGGCTTAGTCATTTCGGTGTTATGGACTAACAAAAAGCCCTTGTCCAGATACGCATGTGCAAGTCAGCTATGAACGAGATAAATTACGTCGTATTCTGGGATGGTTAGTTTTGGGATATCAGTTTCGGGGGAGAATTTATGCGTTGTTGAATGTAGCTCCAAATTTTTGGCGTTTCTTTTTCTCTGAAACAGCGGCTCCAAGGGTAGCCATGAGGGTCCCTAATTCCACAATTTTCAGGTTTTTGGACGATGAGCGTGATGTTTCCCATCTCGCTCATGAATTCAAGGTCTTCAGGAGGTGCATAGGTATCTCCTTCAAACGCATATACTAATCCATCTTTCTTGTTAGCTTTCTTCAAACCAGCCTTCCAAGCCTCATAATGGGGTGCTAGGCTCTTTGATTTCCGGCTTCTACCTGTATAGGCAAAGCCGTATCCTGGAGCCGAAACCACAAATCCGTTAAAAGCTTCCGGAATATCTGCCGCGGCAATAAGAGTGGTTGATGCTCCGCCAGAATGTCCAAGAAGGAAGGTTCCGTCGGCAGTAATACCATGCATTTTGAAAATTTTAAGAATACGGAGAATCTCAGTGCTACGTCGAAAATACCTTTGTTTTTTTGGGTCTCCGTCTACATTGACCCCGACTTCCTGAGAACAAAGATAATATATTATCGTTTCAGAGTGTTGCCTTACGATTGCTCTGGCATAGGAAGGGATGGAATCTGGAAAGCACTCTTGTCCATGGCCACCGTTTTCTGTGCCGTGGTTATATATAAAGAGGATTGTTTTTTCTGGATGAGGAATGTTCCGGACCAATGCCAGTTCAAAATTATCTTTTGTCACAGTTTCAAAGTTATCCCCTATTGCAAAAGCTCCGTGCGGATCGTCTATTTTTTCAGGTTTGATCGTCTGACAAGAAGCTAGAATAGAAAACGCGAGTATGACAAAAGCAAAGCGCATAATGGAACATAGATCTCTTATTATGAGGACGGTTGTTTGAGGCTATCTAAAATAAACTGTGTAATATTCTCTTTGTTTTTATCATGGAAACAATTGTCAGTGTAACTCACTTTTTGGCTGCTATCGCAGGAGCCACTAACTACAAATGACCAGTGATTATTTTCTGCAACGTTCTTTAAGGGGTTTTCTTTGAGGAGTTCTTTCTTTGAATATATTAAACCGGGTGCATTGCTTGCAATTCTTGCAGCTTCATCGCGATCCTTGACGAGTGCGTCAACCGTGTCAAAAAAGACATGAGGGCGCTTTAAAAGAACATCTCTATCTGGAAATAAAGAGATGTGACTGTTGAATTTATTTCCGAACTCAAATGCCGCCAAAATATTGGTTGTTGCGCCATAGTTGTCGCCAACAAGAAAGATATTTCCGGGCTTTACGTGCTTGTCTTTTAGCTTGTTAAGTATTGTTTTGAGCTCTGAAAGTCTGGTTTTATTGTGAAGAGTATCGGTCGTTTTTTTGTTAAGTGAATTGATGGTGTCAGGGGCGCAGAAGCTGTAAACCACGTAACGGGCATTAAAGCTAATGAGGTTTCGAAGATAAAAAGGTAAATTTGTTGGATCGCATCTGTTCGCTGCCCCTTCGTTTGTTAGGTCGTGATTATATACAAAGACGACGGTTTTTTCGGGGGAGCGATTTTTAAAGGTGGCAGAAAATTTTTCTTCAAACGATTTGTTTGTTGGATAAGTGCCAAAATGTTTGCGGTGGGGATTGTCCTGGGATGTGTAAAAAATTCCGTGTTTGGGATGGTTGATACCTTCATGTTTAACGGTTTGGGGCGGCGCAGAGACGGTATATTCTGTTCTGGTACTTTGAATATACTTCAAAATATCCAAAGTTTGTTCTTTTGCAAAACAATCAGTCCAAGGATAAGCATGAATTTCTTCTATGCCGCAGCCTTGTTCATCTTCTGCAGTTAACACCCGATAGTCGATATTCTTCATGGATTTCATGAAGTCGAGATCTTTTGCGGGCGAATATTTGTCTCCGGGAAATGCATAGACAATTCCCTTGGATTTTTTGCCCCGCTGGATGACAGTTTTCCAGTTATTGTAAAGGTTGCCATAATTCAGATGTTGTCTGGCCCCACCAAGGTAGGCGTACCCATAACCCGGTGCCGTAACGATATAGCTATTGAACTGGTTTGGGCTTCTACTGGCCGTCATTAAACTCGCCGAGGCACCACCTGAATGCCCCATAAGAAATATATTGTCTTTGGAGATGCCGAGTCCTTGAAATTTTTCAGATAATCGGGCTATTTCAACACCCCTTTTATAGTGGATTTGATTGACAATACTATCTCCTGAATTTCCCCCAGCTTCCTGAGAACAAAAATAATAAGCGATGATGCTGGGGTCTCTAAGGGTGAGAAGTCGCACATAACTGGGCATCCAGTCTGTATGACATTTTTGATGGATGCCAGAGCTAACAGTTCCGTGATTATAAATTAGAAGGGTTGTTTTCTTTGGGTCTCTGTTTAGGAGGACGTTGTTTGTGTCAGCGGTAAATCCATTCACAGTGCCACTGTCGGATTGATGGCCATTAACATAGTAAGCACCATGTATTTTTCCGGATGAATTTTTTGTGGTCTGACAGGCTGTAAGTGTTGCGAGTAGCAAAACAGCAAATATTAAATAACGCATTTTTCCCCCTGAATTTCATAAGAAAAATGCACACCTTCGGGTGGAAGATCAACAGGGAAATGATCAGTAAGGAAATTTTTGTCTAATGCGTTAAAATTGAAGGTTTATTTATTTTCATGAAGCAACTCAGGAGAAATGTGCCCTTCAAAGGCGGTGGATACGGGACCCGTCATTAAGACGGTCCCATCTTCTTGCCAATTAATGAAAAGCGGGCCGCCGTCGAGATCAACGCGAATTTTTCTGCTGGTTAGTCCTCGACGAGCTGCGGCAACGCCTGCGGCACAGGCTCCTGAACCACAGGCTGAGGTAATACCAACGCCACGCTCGAAAACGCGTAGGCGGATATGGTCTTCGCCGATAAGAGAGGCGACGCTTATATTTGCGCGTTCAGGGAACATTGGGTGATGCTCAAGCCGAGGGCCTAAAGCTTCAAGCTCAATGGCTTCAGCATCTTCAACAAAAAACACGGCGTGCGGGTTGCCCATGTTAACGCCTACCGGATTTCGTAGAGGAGGGAGCTTAATGCCGATATTTAGAGTATCTCTTTCCTCAGAAAGGGGGATGTCTTGCCAGTTGAGGCGGGCTAACCCCATATTCGCAGCAATTAACCCGTTCGCTTCTCTTTTTGTGTGAAGGAGACCAGCCAGTGTTTCGACTGTGACATTGTCCTTATCAGTTTCGTTCATGAGAAGAGAGGCGATGCAACGAGTAGCGTTGCCACAGGCACCAACTTCGGAACCATCGGCATTTTTGATACGCATAAAGGCGTCGGCATCAGGGTGTTCACTATTTTCTATAATGATGAATTGGTCACAGCCAATTCCAAATCGACGATCGGCAATTAATCTGGATTGCTCTTCAGTTGGGATGAAGGCTTCTTTACGGGCATCAATGACAACGAAGTCGTTACCAAGACCATGCATCTTTACAAAAGCTCTACCGCTCATACTGTTTTGCTCTCTTGCGAATTCATTATTCTGTGCTGAGAGGTAATCTGCGACACTCTCTGATCTTCAATAGTTACAGGCTAGCATGTGCGTGAGTCTATAAAAATTGCGATTGCTCTTCCCAGACGAAGCTAAAGTGGTTCATGACTTCGTTTCGCAGCATTAAATTTCAAGTGAAGTTTAGCGTTCGACTTTTGAACGACTCCATGTGAAAGTTAAGTGTGTTCGAATCAAAAAACAGTATAAGTGTGCTGTAAGTGTTGGGTCGTTGGAAATAGCTTGACCACAGGGGCTGTTTTCAATAAGTTCCGGATCAAATATCTGTCATGGGTCAAAGCATCCAGCTCTAAGGAGCTCCGCCAGTCCGCGAGTATCGCGCACTGGCGTAAATTGCGTTTGGCCTATGTGATTATCGTTTCCAGCCTTATTTGCTGGTTGTTTTGGAAAGAGGAACAATATGTTCGATAGCCTTCAGGAACGTCTGGGTTCAGTCTTTGACAAGCTGAAACGCCGCGGCGCATTGAGTGAAGCTGATGTGACAGCTGCTCTGCGTGAAGTGCGCGTTGCATTGCTTGAGGCTGACGTGGCACTTCCTGTCGTCAAAGACTTTGTAGAAAAGGTCAAGACTGATGCTGTTGGACAAGATGTTCTGAAATCGGTTACGCCGGGTCAGATGGTGGTCAAGATCGTTAATGATCACCTCGCAGAAATGCTTGGTTCTGACCATGTTGCTCTTAATCTTCAGGTGACACCGCCTGCCGTTATTATGATGGTTGGTCTACAGGGTTCTGGTAAGACAACATCTACGGCTAAAATTTCCAAACGTTTAACCGAAAAAGATCGCAAGAAAGTCTTAATGACTTCTCTTGATGTTCAACGTCCTGCCGCGCAGCAACAACTTGCTATTCTTGGTGCTCAGATAGGCGTTCGGACTTTAAACATTGTTCCGGGTGAACAACCGGTCGCGATTGCTAAACGTGCGGTTCAAACGGGCGCGCTTGAAGGTTTCGACGTTGTTATGCTCGATACCGCAGGTCGTCTGGCTATTGACGAACAGTTGATGGTTGAGGTCGCAAGTGTCCGTGATGCTGCGAAGCCCGCTGAGATATTACTTGTCGCCGATGCAATGACGGGGCAGGACGCGGTTACTGTTGCCGATACCTTTAATCAAAAAGTTGGTTTAACGGGTATTGTTATGACCCGAATGGACGGTGATGCACGTGGTGGTGCAGCACTTTCCATGAGAGCTGTTACTGGCTGTCCTATCAAGTTGATGGGTGTTGGTGAAAAGCTAGAAGAACTCGAAGACTTCCATCCTTCTCGTGTCGCTTCCCGAATTTTGGGTATGGGCGATGTGGTGTCGCTGGTTGAGAAAGCTGCAGAATCCTTTGATGAGGAAGAAGCAGAAAAACTCGCCGCGAAAATGAAGAAGGGCAAGTTTGATCTAAATGATTTGGCAAGTCAGCTTAAGCAGATGCAAAAGATGGGCGGAATGTCCAGCTTGATGAATATGCTGCCTGGGATGAATTCTGCCCAAATGAAGAAACTGAAAGACGCCAAGGTTGATGACAAGATCATTAATCGTCAATTGGCGATCATTTCATCCATGACACCTCAAGAACGCGAAAAACCTGAAATTATCAAAGCAAAACGACGTACTCGTATTGCTGGTGGTTCGGGAACTTCTGTTCAAGATGTGAATAAGCTTCTCAAGCAGCAACAAGAAGCTGCCCGCATGATGAAAAAAGTCCAGAAGATGGGCAAAAAAGGCATGATGCGTGGTGGATTGCAAAATTTGATGCCACCCGGAATGGGCTTCCCTAAGTAGTCGGGAACCCTATGAAAGAAGGCTTCTAAAGTAAGTAGTAAAGTAAGTTTAGTTTAGTGTTTAACAAGAGGAACTCAAATGGCTGTTAAAATTCGCCTCGCCCGCGGCGGCGCCAAGAAACGTCCATACTACCGTATCGTAGTTGCTGACGTTCGTGCTCCACGTGATGGTCGGTTTATCGAAAAAATTGGTGCCTACAATCCAATGGTACCAAAAGATCACCCGGATCGTTTGAAATTGGACGAAGACCGTGTGAAGTATTGGCTCTCTACTGGTGCGCAGCCAACTGATCGTGTTGCTCGCTTCTTGGGTGATCTTGGTCTTGCGGCAAAGCCCGCTATTCCTGCACATACCAAGAAAAATCAGCCGAAAGCAAAAGCTAAAGAGCGTGTTGAAGAAAAGCGTATGGCTGCTGAAGCCGCCGCTGAAGAAGCTGCTGCAGCTTCTGCCGAAAGCGCTGCTGAGTAACTCGGCTGTATAGGATTTCTTAAGCTCATGGCATTAAACCACGAAGATAGAGTTTGTGTTGGCGTGATCGCTGGGGCGCACGGAGTGCGTGGCCAGGTGAAGATCAAAAGCTATACAGAAGTTCCAGAAGATGTGGCGGCTTTCGGACCAGTGGTTGATGACGCGGGAAACCGCTATAAAATCGCTATTACGGGCTATGCTAAGGGTACCGTTCTTACGCGGCTTGAGGGTGTGACGGATCGTGATCGCGCCCAAGAAATGCGGGGAACAAAATTGTATGTGAACCGTGATCTTTTACCAAAACTGATAGAAAACAATGAATACTACTACTCTGACCTTGTTGGCCTAACGGTCGAAAGTCCCAAAGGTGAGGTTCTTGGCACTGTTAAAGGTGTCTTTGATTTCGGAGCAGGTGATATTCTTGAATTTGACAGTGTCGGTGGACAATCGGAAATGGTTAGCTTTACTGAAAGCTCTGTTCCCGTGGTGGACCTTGAGGGAAAACGTATCGTTGTCGATATGCCCGAAGTGGTTCTGGGTCGGGAAGACTAAGGGCTGGATTTATGATCTGGTGTTTAAGTCTTTCAAACCGGGTTGCTCGACAGGATGTTGGATAACGTGACGACCAACTGGACAGCAACAGTACTTTCACTCCATCCGGAAATGTTTCCGGGCTCTCTAGGGTTATCCCTGGCGGGCAAGGCCCTTGAAAAAGGAATCTGGGAGTTGAATAAGGTGGACATTCGCGACTTTGCGCATGACAAACACCGTACTGTTGATGCGATCCCTTTCGGGGGTGGTGCTGGCTTGGTAATGCGTCCTGATATTGTTGATGCAGCTTTGAACTCTGTGGCTGGCAAAGCTGGCCCGGTTATCTATCTCTCGCCGCGTGGACGGCTTCTGGATCAAAGTTTGGTCAAGGAGCTTGCGGCAGGACCCGGAGTGACACTCCTTTGCGGGCGTTATGAGGGGATCGACCAGCGGGTCTTGGACGCGCATGAGGTGATAGAGGTTTCGGTTGGCGATTACATTTTGTCTGGTGGTGAACAGGCAGCACTTATCCTTATGGATGCTGTTATTCGCTTATTACCAGGGGTTATGGGAAACCGGGAATCTGCAGACGAGGAATCGTTTGAAACTGGCTTATTGGAGTATCCGCTCTATACGCGACCTGCCGAATGGCAAGATCGCAAGGTACCGGAGGTTCTTTCCTCTGGACACCATGGGAAGATAAAACAGTGGCGTCAGGAACAAGCGGAAGAGATTACCAAGAAAAAGCGTCCCGATTTATGGGGCAAATACTTGGATAAACGCAACGATACCAAATTGGGCCGTTAGGTCCGTTGAAAAGCTAAACGGGTCATTGGCCCCATAAGAATGGTAGAGGATAGAAACATGAATGTGATCGAGAAGCTAGAAGCTGACCAGATTGCCAAGCTTACTGAAGGCAAAAAAATCCCTGATTTTTCTGCTGGTGACACCATCCGCGTAAACGTTAAAGTTGTTGAAGGTACACGCGAGCGTATCCAGGCTTTTGAAGGTGTATGTATTGCACGTAAAAATGCTGGTTTGAACTCTGCTTTCAACGTACGTAAGATTTCTTACGGCGAAGGCGTTGAGCGTATTTTCCCACTTTACAGCCCACGTGTTGATTCAATCGAATTGATCCGTCGTGGTGACGTACGTCGCGCAAAACTTTATTATCTGCGTGATCGTCGTGGTAAATCTGCTCGTATCGCAGAAAAAACCACTGGTGCTGCTGGTAAAGCTGCTGCTGTTGAGCGTGCAGATAAAGCCGCTATTAAAGCTGCTGCAAAGAAAAAGTAATCTAAACATTGATGTGACCGCGACTTTTCCTGGTCGCATCAACTGTTATAAAAAGGGCGCCACGTGGTGCCCTTTTTTGTGTCTAAAATACAGTACGGAATCATCAGGTGAAGATTAAGTTTTGTTGCTATGCCTGTTGTCCTGTGAAGTTGGGTGTGACCCTCAAGATCCTGCCGATGCTGTTGCGACTACAGGGACAGCATTTAGATCCCAATCATATCGGTGGCTTTCCAACGACCTGACATTCATTAAGCGTTTCTTTTTCTTTTTGGATGCAAAAGTGCGCATGTGATCCAGAATGGCAGCATCGCTGCCGCCAAAATCTTTCTTGAACCAGATATAAATGCTTGAAACGACCGCTTCATTGTTTTCGGGGATGGTGATCGCTCTGGGGTGATCTATGAAACGTGTTGCGGCAAGGCTAAGCTGGTTCTCACTGTCTTGAGCTGTCAGTGCTTTTTTGGGGATGTCAGGACAACCAAGAGAAGCACAGTTTAGGACGTAATGTATTCTTGGATCTTTCCAACCCGGACGGAGTATGCCGTGTTCAATGTCATTGAGGGAAAGCTTCTCACCTTCCACGCGTAAAATTTTCTTGTCCCAAGGGCCGGAGGCAAAGAGCCCTGGGGAGATGTCAATGTCGCGAATACTTTCAATTGGCATATGCTCTAGAACGAGCTGAACTGTTGTCGCGTTGTAGAGATTAACCCAATAGGCCAACTGTTCTTTGCGATTGAGTTTACTAACCGAGATACCCTGTAGTTGACGTATGTAATCCCTAAGAACAAGGCGGTCATTGAGTGAAATTCGGTGATAGGCAATGCGTGCAATGCCATCATAACTTTCTTCTCGATAGGTCTTGAGGAAGTGATTCCAGTTTCTATTTTGGATCATTGTTGTGCTTTTGGGATCAGAAGCTGTCCAACGTGGGATGGATTCTGCACTTGGAGTAAACAGGGCATCAAAAGAGCCGAAGCCACTGACTAAAATCCCTACCATCACAATTATGGGTAATATGAGGATTCTTAATTTGCGGTTCATGTAATCTGCTCCCAAATTTTACCAGCTAACGCATTGCCGCCGAAAATAATGCTAAATTACCTTGCGGGGGATTTTTGCGGGTATTATGTACACAATGAGGTGATTTTAAGGGTGTTCGTCCAGTAACAAACTTGTGGCAGAAAAGGTCTATTTCGTGAGGGAGTGGGATAATTATTTGTTTTGTAATGAGTTTATCCTGGTGAACGTCGCTGATCATAATGATGCGTTTGGTCGAGTTTACTTGAGCTGACGATTAATATTTAACGCAACCAGAGTGTAGAAAAGTAGCAAATTACATGGTCACTATGAAATTTTCTTATAGAATAGTGACAAAAAGAGATTCAATCGTTCTTTAAACACTTTTCGGCGCAGCGCGGAAGCGTTATGCTCCGCTCGAACTTGGCCCAAATTAGTAAGAATGGTTGCAAGAACGCTTTCTGGCCGCTGTTACTGGTTTTGCCCTTATGGCAAGGCTTGATAGCTGGAGGAAGCCGCCAATAAAAAACGAGGACTTTGTTAGGATGAGTAACCCGCGGACCCTTTTCGAAAAGATTTGGGATAGTCATTTGGTTCATAGTCAAGACGACGGAACCTGCTTACTTTATATCGATCGTCACTTGGTGCACGAAGTAACAAGCCCGCAGGCTTTTGAAGGACTTCGTATGACTGGGCGCAAAGTGCGCCGTCCCGAAAATACACTGGCGGTTCCGGATCATAATGTTCCGACGCAAGGCCGTGCCCAAGGTATTGCAGACGAAGAAAGTCGCATCCAGGTTGAGACACTGTCGAGCAACTGTGAAGAGTTCGGTGTTCAGCTTTTTGGTATGGACGATGTCCGTCAGGGTGTAGTGCATATCATCGGCCCAGAGCAAGGTTTCACGCTCCCAGGAATGACAATCGTTTGTGGGGATAGTCATACGGCGACCCACGGTGCTTTTGGATCTTTGGCTTTTGGTATCGGAACTTCAGAAGTTGAGCACGTTCTCGCGACCCAGACACTGATTCAAAAACCTGCGAAAACAATGCGTATCACTGTTGAAGGCGATCTGCTTCCAGGTGTAACTGCAAAGGATATGGTTTTACACATCATCGGTGTGATCGGTACCGCAGGCGGTACGGGGTATGTAATTGAATACGCTGGTGATGCGATGAGTAAGCTTTCAATGGAAGGGCGTATGACCATCTGTAATATGTCCATTGAGGCTGGTGCTCGCGCTGGCTTGATTGCGCCAGATGAGACAACCTTTGAATACATCAAGGGTCGTCCTATGGCGCCAAAAGCGGGTAATTGGGAACAGGCTGTACAGCACTGGAAAACACTTCCTTCCGATGCAGGTGCAACGTACGACAAAGAAGTTGTGATTAAAGCTTCGGATATTGAGCCACAGGTTACTTGGGGAACCTCTCCTGAAGATGTCGTTGGTATTTCCGCGGTTGTACCAGGCCCATCTGATGGACGGGATGAAAACAAGAAATCTGCGATTACGCGCTCGCTTGAATATATGGATCTTAAAGCTGGTCAGGCGATTAAAGATATTACGATTGATAAAGTCTTTATCGGGTCCTGTACCAATGGCCGGATTGAAGATCTTCGCGAAGTTGCGCGTATTGCCAAAGGCCGTAAGGTTGCTGAAAGCGTGTACGCAATGATTGTACCGGGATCTGGGTTGGTTAAGCTGCAGGCGGAAGAAGAAGGCCTTGATGAGATCTTTATCGCAGCTGGTTTCGACTGGCGTGAGCCTGGTTGTTCCATGTGCCTTGCTATGAATGCGGATCGTCTCTCTCCGGGGGAACGTTGTGCATCAACATCAAACCGTAACTTCGAAGGCCGACAGGGTCGTGGTGGTAGGACACATCTTGTAAGCCCCGCAATGGCAACGGTTGCTGCAATCGCGGGTCATTTTGACGATGTTCGTGATTACGATTAAGCGTAGAAGCTAAAGGAAAACAGAGAATGGATAAGTTTACATCACTCACCTCTGTGGCTGCTCCGCTGCCATTGGTGAACATTGATACGGATATGATCATCCCTAAACAGTTTCTAAAAACTGTTAAGCGCACAGGTCTGAAGGCTGGTCTCTTTTATGAGTTGCGTACGGATGAGGCAGGTAATCCAGTTGACTTTGTCTTGGATGAACCTGCTTACAAAAATGCGCAGATTCTTGTAACCGGCGATAACTTCGGTTGTGGCTCTTCGCGGGAGCACGCGCCTTGGGCACTGTTGGATCAGGGTATTCGCTGTGTCATCGCACCAAGTTTTGCTGATATTTTTTATAACAACTGCTTTAAAAACGGTATTCTACCAATTGCTCTGCCGCAAGAAGACGTCGACAAGTTGATGGATGATGCCAAACGCGGATCAAACGCGGTTGTTTCTGTCGATTTGGAAACGCAGGAGATCAAGGGTCCTGACGGGGGCACGCTTAAGTTTGAAGTGGATGCCCATCGCAAACATTGCCTGTTGAATGGTTTGGATGATATCGGTCTGACCTTCGAAAAGTCCGAGCATATCGATCAGTTTGAAAGTAGACGTAAAGCAACACAGCCTTGGCTGTAAGATGATGTAGGCGGGGACTATTATTAGTCCCCGCCTTTTGACTCTGAGCTTAGGTGATGATGGATTGGGATCTGTTAAAGGTCCAGAGATACTAATTTGGATAGTGTGGGCTGGCATTTGCCAGCCGTCTTTTTGTAAGAAAATGCGAAAGCGGAAAAATGGCATCTAACAAAAATTTATTGATTCTCGCCGGTGACGGTATTGGCCCAGAAGTTATGCGCGAAGTGAACCGCGTTGTTGAGTGGATGGATAAACGCCGGGCTGTGAGCTTTGACATCACCGAAGATCTCGTGGGTGGCGCAGCTATCGACAAGCATGGTGTGCCGCTTGCTGATGAGACAATGGACAAGGCGATGGAAGCCGATGCCGTGTTGTTGGGTGCTGTTGGTGGTCCACAATGGGACAATCTGGATTTTTCTATCAAGCCAGAGCGCGGCTTGTTACGCCTGCGTAAGGAAATGGAACTCTTTGCCAACCTGCGTCCCGCTCTTTGTTTTGATGCGCTGGTTGAAGCGTCGTCTCTCAAGCCTGAATTGGTTTCAGGCCTTGATATCATGATTGTGCGTGAGTTAACCGGGGGAGTTTATTTTGGCGAACCACGCGGGATTGAAACGCTTCCAAACGGAGAGCGCCGCGGTATCAACACGCAAGTTTATACCACGTCAGAAATTCGCCGCGTTGCCGAAGTCGCTTTTGACCTTGCGCGTAAGCGCGATAGTCGGGTTTGTTCCGTGGAAAAAGCAAACGTTATGGAATCAGGCCTGTTATGGCGCGAAGAAGTAACCAAGCTTCACGGTGAAGGTTTTGATGATATCGACCTTTCTCATATGTATGCTGATAATTGTTCAATGCAGTTGGTTCGCACACCAAAGCAATTTGACGTCATTCTGACGGACAATCTGTTCGGGGATATGCTTTCTGATACAGCAGCGATGTTGACAGGTTCTTTAGGCATGTTGCCATCAGCTTCATTGGGGGCAACAGATGCAACGGGTCGACGTAAAGCGATGTACGAACCTGTCCACGGTTCTGCGCCAGACATCGCTGGCGAGAGCAAAGCCAACCCCTTGGCGACCATTCTCTCCTTCGCAATGAATCTTCGTTATTCGTTTGATATGGGGGATGAAGCAGATTTGATTGAAAAAGCTGTGACCAAAGTTTTGTCATCAGGAAAACGTACTGGCGACATTATGGCCGCAGGCTGTGAATTGGTCTCTACCGAAGGTATGGGTTCGGCTTTACTTCGTGAACTTGATGAGCAGGCTGCTTAAAATATAAACATACTTTTAAAAGGGCTGTAAGTGAAAATTTACAGCCCTTTTTGTTTGTCTGGATTCTCAAGAATACTTAATAAGTATTGGTTCAGAATTAGATTTCTATCGTGAGTTGCTATCTGAAATAAAAGGCTAAATTTATGTTAACAAAGCAATATATTAATGATAATGAGTCGCATTATCATTAATATATAAAGGTTTCATAAAATGCCTAAAAGAACATCTCTGACCGTTGGGGGAACCAGAACGGTTTTAGCTCTGTTTATTATGTCTTCTACATTCCTAAGCAGTACTTGGGTAAATGCAGAAGAAAATACTGTATTGGAACCAGGGCCCTCAAAAAAATGGGGCGCACATATTGAATTCGAGGGAAAGTACGGGACAGATCGGCATATTGGGGAAAGTAGTGTTTTTGTTCCGCTTTATCAGGACGAGAAGGAAATGCTTTTCCTCGATATTCGCGGAAAAATGGATAACCACAAATCAAGAGAAGCCAATGTTGGTCTGGGCTATCGCCGTATTATTGATGAAGATTGGTTAATTGGTGGTTATGGGTTTTATGACCGAAGACGTTCACCTGAAGGCAATAGCTTTAATCAAATGACGTTTGGTGCTGAGATCATGTCGGGTGATTTTGATCTAAGAATGAATGGTTATGTTCCTTTTGGGGATACGATAAAGACCTCTGCTCAGCATGACAGTGTTCAACTAAACGGTAGTTCAATCACAATGAAAGAAGGTGAAGAGCGTGCGATGAAGGGGGGGGATGTCGAAATTGGCCACACACTTCCCTGGTTGTCTCTAACAGAAGACGGCTCTGATGAGTTTAAGCTTTATCTTGGCGGGTATCATTTTTGGGAAAATGATTTAGATAGCGTAACCGGTCCTAGACTAAGGGCGGAATATAGACTGAACGATGTCTTAATGGCTGGTACGCGTGTTAGCTTCAATGGGGAGTTCCAAAGGGATAGTCCTCGTGGAAAACAAGGCTTCATTGGTTTGAAATTCCGAATACCGTTACAGCCCGATATTGCGAAAAAGCGTGCTCGACTTTCTAAGATTGAAAGGCGAATGACAGAGACAATTGTCCGCGATATTGATGTTGTGGCGCAAGCTGGAAGCTTTGGAGCGGAAGTTCCGGCCATTGATATGGAAACAGGGCATGAGCTTGTTAATTTGAATGTTATTGAGGGCAAATCAGGTGCTGAACTGAAGGCGGCAATTGAGGCTGCGTCCGTGGGTCAGGTGAGTTTTGTAAATGGACAAGGACAGATTTTGAACGTTAGTGATACAATTAATCTGCAATCTGGCCAACGTGTACAGGGACAATTTAACGTTGTGCATCCGAACACTGGTCGACAAATGAGTTTTGGTCAAACGCATGTTAATGGAACTGATGTAAATAAGAACGTTTTTGAAATGAATGATAATTCTACACTTTCTGGGATGACAGTATCGGGTGGGGCGCATGGTATTCATTCTGATGGTAAAAATAATGTCCGTATCGAGAAGGTTAATATTAGGAAAACAAGTCAGGTAGGGTTGAACTTTGAGAATGGAACTGGCCTAGATGTGGTTGATCTGGAGGTCAGTAATCTTGATTTTGATAATGCAGATGGATTTTCAAATGCAAATCCAAATAATACGGTTACTGCTGTCGGGGTTCGGTTGGTTAGTTCAAGCGATATTGATATCGATAACTATACCGCCGACTACGTTGGAACGGGATTGTTTTCAAATGCTGTGACTGATTTGAATGTTCGTAATTCGAGGATCTCTCGTTCCCGTAAAGAGGGGATGGTGCATCATTACCTTCACGATGCCACTTTTGATAACCTTTCAATTGATAAGACCGGGGCTGACGGTGCGGCTTTTATTGTTTCCGCCGATGTTAACTTTACAAATTCTACTCTCACAAATCTGGGAGCGATGAATTCTCTGGGGCAATATAGCGGTGTGAATATCAGTGGGTTTTCGAGTGATGGTTCAATTATTGTGGGGGCGACTGAAAATAAAAATTATAACTTTGAAAACATTACAATTACGAATGCTTCGAATAGCGGTATGATGCTTCAGGAAATAAAGGATTCAAATTTTAAAAATATTGATATTGCGAATGTTAATATTATTGGTGTGCAATTGATGAGAATGATGCGTGATGTTGAAAACCTGACTTTCGACAATGTCGATATTGACAATGCGGGAAATGCCGGATTTTGGATGATGGGTGACTTTCGTAATATTGATGCTGACATCACAACAACCAACACTGCTGTCCCTTGTGGAAAGTCAAAGTTTATGCCGACAAACTTAACTCAAAATGGTGGACAGGAATTAATAATTAATGGAGATGTTTTTGCGCCTGCTGATATTAGTGCTAGGTGCGCTGATGCATCGAATTTTTAATTTGTTCAGATACATTGTTTGAATATTTCTGGTATCACTAACTTTGTTGGCTCTGTTTGAGTAAACATGAAAAACGTAAATTTCATTGTTGACCGAGTAGATAAAGCTGACTACGTTAGCGACCGAGTTAATACCCGAGTGGACTAGGTTTTTATGTATAATCACGTTGCACATAACGCACCGCGCGCTGCACACACTGCGAAATCTCTTCGCCGTGCGTTCATTGCTGCGCGTCCAGTTGCAACCGTGACAACGACCTGGACCATGATTACCACCACGCCTGTCACCACCATTAAGGTGAAGATGGGTGGCTTACGGTAAATCCTCTCGGGAATAAAGGCTGATAAAAGGGCCGTCCCATTGAGGGGCGGCCCTTTTTCTTTAGGGCTTCTATTTCTGCCAAAACGCAGATGGAATGCAAAGATATTTAAAACGGCCTCACTATGAGGCCCGCAACTGAAAGAACGTAGGCTAAAGCCATGGGTCACAAGATTGCAGTAATGGGTGCTACTGGCGCCGTAGGTCGTGAAGTTTTAACAACTTTGTCTGAACGCGGATTTGATATCAAAGATATTACAGTTCTGGCTTCTAGCCGTTCCGCTGGCACAAAGGTGTCTTTTGGCGATGTTGGTGAACTGACGGTCAAAAAACTGGCTACATTCGATTTTAAGGGCATCGATATTGTTCTGTCCTCTCCGGGCGGGGCAGTGTCTGCTGAATATTCTCCGAAAGCTGCTGCAGCTGGTGCGATTGTCATCGATAACACATCTCATTTCCGTATGGATCCTGATGTGCCATTAATCGTGCCTGAAGTGAACCCGGAAGATCTCGGTGGTTATAAAAAACGTAACATCATTGCGAACCCCAATTGCTCAACCATTCAGATGGTACACGTATTGAAGCCTTTGCATGATGCTGGCGTGATAAAGCGTGTGGTTGTGTCAACTTACCAGGCGGTTTCTGGTGGTGGTAAAGATGCAATGGATGAGCTTTTCAACCAAACACGTGGCATTTTCGTAAACGATCCTATCGTTAAAGAGTGCTTTACCAAACAGATCGCTTTCAACGTGATCCCACACATCGATGTTTTCATGGATGACGGCTACACCAAGGAAGAATGGAAAATGATGGTCGAGACCAAGAAAATTCTCGATCCTAAAATTAAAGTGACCGCAACTTGTGTGCGTGTTCCTGTCTTCATTGGTCATGCTGAAGCGATATCTGTTGAGTTTGAAAAAGAAGTTACCGTGGAACGTGCGCGTGAGCTTTTAAAAAATACACCTGGTATCACAGTTATCGATCATCGTCAGGATGAGGGTTATGTTACTCCGCAAGAAGCTGCGGGTGAAGACGCAACGTTTGTCAGCCGCGTACGCACAGACCCAACTGTTGATTACGGTTTAAGTCTTTGGGTTGTTGCTGACAACCTCCGTAAGGGCGCTGCCCTGAACGCAGTTCAAATTGCTGAACTGCTTATTAAGGATCACCTCAGCTAAGCTGGCAGTATCCTTAATGTCCTCCTCTGTCGTACTTGCGGGGCTCGGAATTTTTCCGAGCCCTTTTTTTTGAGTCAAAATTGTTTCGCGAAAGATTTCAATTTTAGCGACAAGTTATCCTTTAACGATTGCACAGTAATTACATTAGTTTTCTGCGGGCCCAAAGTGCTGTATATATTCTGTCGTGGTGATGCCTAAGTGCCGGGTGAAGCTGCGACGCATTTTTTGTAAATCGCCAAAGCCACAGAGTCCGGCAACCTGTTTCATAGATACCCCCTTGGATAAGAGAACTCGGGCTTGGTTTAATCTGGTGAGTTCAACAAACTGAACCGGGGAAGTATTGAGTGTTTGATTGAATTTTCGATCCAACGTCCTCGGGCTCATATTCGCCTGGTTCGCAAGCGCGGATAAGGTCCAGTTTTGAGCTGGGTTACTGGTAATTTTATCAACGAGTTGGAGCAATTTGGGCTCTAACTTAATTTGAGCTTCTAATAGGTGAGAGAATTGACGTTGTCCTCCAGTGCGTCTGAGGTAAACCACCAGCTCTTGTGCGACATTTAGGGATATGCCCGTACCGTGATCTTCTTCGATAATAGAAAGCGCGAGGTCTATGCCAGTTGAAACACCAGCAGAGGTATAAATCTGATCTGATTTTGTATAGATAGTATCGAGTTTCCAGATTACATTTGGAAACATGCTCTTTGCCATTTGAGCGCGTGACCAGTGGGTTGTTGCTTCTCGTCCATCCAATAGGCCTGATGCGGCGAGTATTAAGGAGCCAGAGCAGATGGAAATTAAACGGTTCGTACTTGAATTTTTTATAAAGCCTCTTAAGATTTTTGCGAGCTGTTCATTCTTTAGGTGGTTGTCTACACCACAACCGCCGGGAATAAGAAGATCGGCTTGGTCGGCGAGGTTGCTCATAGAGCCTTGTGCAACGATCTCCATGCCGCAGGATGTAATGGCATTTTTCCCATCGAGAGTAATAAAGCGGTGTTTGTATGGAGTTTTCTTTGTGCCTGGTGTGCTATGAAAGGCCTGAACAGGACCGCTGATATCTAATAGATTAACGCCAGAAAACACAAAAACGTCGATCATTCTCGTCTCTATCATCCGGCTCACCTTTGGCTGGTGTCAAATTAGTTTGGCGAAATATGATGCTGAAATATCATTTTGGTCAAGCCTCTAATGTATTAAGGTTATGTTCGTCAAATATATTCCAAAAGGTGTCGTCAAAATGAATTCCCAAACTTTGAGCAAGAGACAAAAATTTAATTTTCCTCTTCTCCTGCTGGGTAACGCCATACTCGGCACCCCAATGCCGATGTTGATCATTCTTGGCGGATTGTCCGGGATCATGCTTGCTCCTGCTACAGAGTTGGCAATATTGCCTGTGTCTTTACAAATGCTCGCTGGGATGCTTTTTGCCGCGCCGATGTCTGTTTTTATGGGAAGGTTTGGGCGGAAAAAAGGATTTTTACTTGGAGCAAGTTTTGCTGCAATCGGCGGTCTACTTGGAGCTTATAGCCTCTTTTTAGGAAATTTCTTTATGCTCTGCCTGGCTCATGCTGCTATGGGGGCCGCGACGAGTTGTTTTGGTTATTTCCGGTTTGCCGCCGCAGAGGTCGTGTCGGAATCTTGGCGACCAACGGCAATCTCTATCACGTTGGGTTCTGGCTTGGTCGCGGCGATTATCGGTCCAGAAATTTTTGTCTATTCGAAAGATTATTATTCCCCAATACCACTTGCTGGAGCGTATGCAGCAATAACGTTGATATCTCTCATCGGGTGTCTTCCTGTTCTTGCACTGGCCCTTCCAATCAAAGAACAAGGTGTTTCAAAAGAAGCGACTATTAAGGTCCCGGTGAGTTCAATACTACGCCGTCGTCCTGTATATACGGCGATTTTATGTGCCGCAGTATCTTTTGGGGTGATGGTTCTTCTTATGGCTCCTACGCCTTTGGCTATGGTCGGGTGCGGTTTTAGTGAAACCCAGGCAAGCGATGTTATTCGTTGGCATGTCATTGCCATGTTCGCACCGAGTTTCTTCACAGGTAGTTTGATCACGCGCTTTGGGTCTGGCCGAGTTGTTTTTTGCGGACTGTTTTTATTGGCTCTCTCCGCTGGTACAGCTATGACTGGGATTGAGCTTGGACATTTCTATGTTTCGTTGATTTTACTTGGAGTTGGTTGGAATTTTGGATTTATTGGTGCCACGAATATGTTGAACGACAACTTAGCGCCAAACGAAAGATCAGTTGTTCAAGGTGCGAATGATACTCTTGTTGCTCTTGTTTCAACTTTGGCTTCTTTTGGGTCGGGCGTCATTATCTCGACATTTGATTGGAACTCAGTGGCTTTGATGTCTTTCCCTCTCCTTGTGTTGGCTGGGGTTGGATTATTTGCTTTGAAAAGAAAGCCGCAACTCGCATAAACTCAACAATTGTGAAGAGTTTATTCTTTCGTATAAAATTTTTGAAGGGTGCGAAAAGTTTCGCATCCTTTTTTATTTTGAATCTCCATAATTAATTCTCGTGACTAGTTTTGCTTTTGTCGAGAAGAGGGAGGCGTAAGGAAGAGAGGTAATATACGGTAATTAAAATTCAAAATTAGGAAATGAAAGGTCTTGTCTGATAAGAAGTTTGATGGAATGATACGTTAAATGCTGCGGTGCACAATAAATTCTGCACTAATAAACATAAGAAAATGCAGGTAAGGAAAAGGGCATGATTTCTATCCAAAGGCCTCGTCGATCTGTTCTCTATATGCCAGGATCAAATGCTCGGGCTCTTGAAAAGGGGCGGGCGCTTGCTACGGATGCGTTGATACTTGATCTTGAAGATGCCGTTTCAACTGTCAATAAAGTCGAAGCACGAGGTTTAGTCGTAAAAGCACTTAATCAAGGGGGGTATGGCAACCGAGAATTAATCGTACGGGTAAATGATCTGGATACGGTTTGGGGGCAGGATGATGTTCGTGCCATAGCAAAGACATCGGCTGATGCTATTCTTCTTCCTAAAGTTGAGACTGCACAACAGATTAAAAGCCTTATTGATTTAATGGATGCTTCTGGAGCGACGCAAACCATGTCGGTTATGTGTATGATGGAAACGCCATTGGGGATGTTAAATGCCAAAGAAATCGCGGCTGCCTCAAACCGAATTTCTTGTTTTATCATGGGAACATCGGATCTGGTTAAGGACCTGCATGCGCAGCATACAAGAATGCGTCTTCCTGTGATTACGTCGCTTGGTATATGCCTCTTGGCAGCACGGGCGTACGGGATCGGTATTATTGACGGTGTATGCTTGGATTTGAACGATGATGAAGGTTTTGAGAAATCTTGCGAACAGGGTTTAGAGCTTGGCTTTGATGGTAAGACATTAATACACCCGAAAACGATTATAACTGCGAACAAGACGTTTGGGCCATCCTCACAGGCGATTGAAAAAGCGCACGAGATTGTGCGGGCTTTTGACGATGCTAATGACAAAGGGCAGGGGGTTGTTGTCTTGAACGGACAGTTGATTGAAAACTTACATGCCGAAGAAGCCAAAAGGCTGATTGCGTTATCTGACATAATCGCCGAGTTGGAACAAAACACATAAAAAGTGTTGAAGGGGAACGTTATGGATGTGCAGAAGGCAATTGTAAGCAAGACCAAATTAGGAAATTTTTTTGAAGACTTCTGTTTGGGGATGGAAATAGCACACGCCACGCCAAGAACTGTGAGTTCTGGCGATCAAGCGTTATACACGGCACTTTATGGACCGCGCTTTGCCCTGTTTTCATCCGATGAGTTTGCACGCTCTCTTGGGCTGGAGCGATCTCCTGTGGATGATTTTCTTGCTTTTCACGTTGTGTTCGGCAAAACAGTCTCTGATATATCACTTAATGCTATTGCTAACCTTGGTTATGCAGAAGGTATCTTTGGGGTGCCTCTCTATCCTGGAGATACGATTACAACGACCAGCAAAGTCATCGGCCTTAAAGAGAACTCAAGTGGGAAGACGGGGGTGGTATATGTTCGTTCTACTGGGTGTAATCAACGGGGCGAAGAGGTTTTAAGCTATGTACGCTGGGTTATGGTTCGAAAGCGTTCAAGTGGTTCTCCTTCACCCAAAACAATTGTTCCTGATTTGAAAAAAGTTGTCTCGGTCGAAGATTTTATTTTGCCGGGCAAGCTTACTATGTCTGGCTTTGATAATACTCTCGCGGGTTCTTCTTTTCGTTGGGATGACTATCACGTAGGTGAGAAGATTGTTCATGTCGATGGCGTGACGATTGAAGAAGCTGAACACCAAATGGCGACGCGTCTGTACCAAAATACAGCCAAGGTCCATTTCAATAATCACACCGAAAGTCAGGGAAGATTTGGCAAGCGATTGATTTACGGGGGGCATGTCATTTCGTTGGCTCGATCACTTTCTTTCAATGGAATGGAAAATGCGGTCAAAATAATGGCCATCAACGGGGGAGCGCATGTTGCGCCGACCTTTGCTGGCGACACCATCTATGCTTGGAGCGAAATTCTCGAGAAAATAGATTTTCCTGAAAGAAATGATCTCGGTGCATTGAGGGTTCGTTTGATTGCCGTTAAAAATAACAATTGCGAGAGCACGCCCTTAATGGATGAGGACGGGAGGTATCATTCTGATGTTGTTCTCGATTTTGACTATACAGTTTTAATGCCAAAATAATTTTCCAAGCAATTATGTTTAGTGGGAATTACAAAGGGTGATGTTTTCTTATCATTAATAAATACAGATTATCATATGCCTTTCTCCTTGAGGTCACGTGATGGTAAAAAATTAAGGAGACTTTTCGTAGATAATCAATTTAGAGATTATCAAAATTGTTTGACGTAGAATTTTGCATCGCAACATGTCTAGGTGAGGTAAAGCTCTTTTGTTGCGAATAAGTGGCATTGGCATTCGTCTTTTGTGACGTAACGTATGGGGCTTTGTCGTTCTTTGATGGGTATTTGTCGCATGACATTGACTAATGCTGCAATGCGGTTTAACGTCGTTAAATCTTTGGGTTCCGCAAAAAATATAAAGCGTGCGAAGTTAAATTGTGGAGCCGGCGCGCTATATCGGGAAAGAAAATATGTCCAGGGGTAACAGACCTCTTTCGCCTCATTTGCAGGTGTATCGTCCTCAATTAACTTCCGTACTTTCAATTTTATTTCGCATCATGGGCGTGGCCACATCCGTTGGCTCTATCGTTCTTGTCTGGTGGCTTGCTGCAGCAGCGAGCGGCCCGGAATACTTTGAGCTTGTGCAATCCTTCTTGGGATCATGGTTCGGCCGACTTATGCTTTTTGGTTGGACATTGGCTCTCATTTTTCACCTTTGCAACGGTATCCGACATCTCTATTGGGATGCAGGTAAAGGCCTCGAGCTTGAAACTGCTTATGCATCAGGTAAAGCTGTAATGGTATTTACAGTTTTGATCACGCTGGGGCTTTGGGTCCTTGCTTATGCCTTGGGAGGTGCTTGATATGTCGCTTCGTTCTCCTTTAGCGCGTGCGCGTGGTCTTGGTTCTGCCAAAGAAGGTGTTTCACATTGGTGGGCACAACGCCTGACCAGTCTTGCTCTTATACCCCTTGTGCTGTGGTTTGTGTTCTCTGTCGCATTGATGACAGGGGCTGATTATCATCAGTTTATCGCATGGGTACAATCGCCTATTGTGGCAGGACTTTTGATCCTTCTCATTTCTGTCGGTCTACTGCATTCGCAGCAAGGCATGCAGGTGGTGGTCGAAGATTATGTTCATGGCGAAGTAAGTAAGGTTGTGACCCTATTCCTGAGTCTGTCTGTCCACGTTGTGTTGGGCCTGACAGGTGTTCTTTCAATTTTGATGATTTTATTCAGGGGCTAGGAAATAAACGATGAACGCTGCTCCATCAAACAAAGCATATGAGTTTATTGATCACACGTATGATGTGGTCGTTGTCGGGGCTGGTGGCGCTGGATTGCGTGCGACACTGGGCTTGGCGGAAGCGGGGCTCAAAACTGCTTGTATAACAAAAGTATTTCCAACCCGTAGTCATACCGTTGCTGCTCAAGGGGGCATATCTGCCTCTCTTGGTAATATGGGTGAAGATGACTGGCGCTGGCATATGTATGACACCGTTAAGGGATCTGACTGGTTGGGTGATCAGGATTCTATCGAATACATGGTGCGTGAAGCCGTGCCTGCGATCGTTGAGCTTGAGCATTACGGTATGCCATTTAGCCGGACCGAAGAGGGCAAAATATATCAGCGTCCTTTCGGCGGTATGACAACCCGTTATGGGGAAGGCATTGCACAGCGGACTTGTGCTGCGGCTGATCGAACAGGTCATGCTATGTTGCATACGCTTTACCAGCAAAGCCTGCGTCGTCACGCGGAATTCTTTATTGAATACTTCGCCATTGATCTGATCATGGAAAATGGGGAATGTCGCGGTGTCGTGGCATGGAACCTTGATGACGGAACGATCCATCGGTTCCGTGCACAAAAAGTTATCATGGCAACCGGTGGTTATGGCCGTGCTTATTTCTCATGTACTGGTGCTCATACTTGTACAGGTGATGGTAATGGCATGGCTTTACGTGCGGGACTTGATTGTCAGGATATGGAATTCGTTCAATTCCATCCCACGGGTATTTATGGCGCTGGTTGTCTTATTACTGAGGGTGTCCGTGGCGAAGGTGGTTATCTGACCAACTCTGAAGGCGAACGCTTTATGGAGCGTTATGCGCCTAGCGCAAAAGATCTTGCCAGCCGTGATGTTGTCAGTCGTGCGATGACCATGGAAATTCGTGAGGGCCGTGGTGTTGGCGCTGGCGGCGATCACATTAACTTGCACATTGAACATCTCGATCCTGCCATCATTGATGAGCGTCTTCCGGGCATTGCTGAATCTGCCAGTATCTTTGCGGGTGTTGATGTTGCAAAAGAACCGATCCCTGTGATTCCGACCTGCCATTACAATATGGGTGGAATTCCATGTAAGTACACAGGCCAAGTTGTCACCAGTAAGAACGGTGATCCCAATGTGGAAGTCCCGGGTTTGATGGCGATTGGTGAAGCAGCTTGTGTTTCTGTTCACGGTGCAAACCGCTTGGGATCTAATTCACTTCTTGATCTCGTGGTCTTTGGGCGTGGTGCAGCACTTCATTGTATTGATACAGTTAAACCTGGTGCAAAACAGGCTGATCTTCCAACAGATGCAGGTGATAATTCACTCGCACGTCTGGATAAAGCACGTTTTGCGAAAGGTTCTATGAAGACATCTGAAGTTCGCTTGGAAATGCAAAAAGCAATGCAAGGCCACGCGGCTGTGTTCAGAACGGGTGAAACCCTCAAGGAGGGTGTTGATGCCCTTGGCGAGATTTGGAAGAAGAAAGACGATATATCGGTCACTGATCGTTCTATGGTTTGGAATTCTGATCTGGTTGAAACCCTTGAATTGGACAACCTGATGTATCAGGCGCGTGTAACAATGTCTGGGGCAGCTAATCGTGAAGAAAGCCGCGGGGCGCATGCACGTGAAGATTTCCCGGATCGCAATGACAAAAAGTGGATGAAACACACCATGGCAAAATGTGCCGATGACGGAACTGTAACCTTTGATTATCGCCCAGTTAATCTGGAGCCGTTGTCAGATGATGTGCAGTCCTTCCCACCCAAAGCCCGCGTTTATTAGTCGGTGCGGTGGGAATAGCGTCAAGGAGAGAATAAAAAATGGTAGAATTTGCACTTCCAGCCAACTCAAAAGTAAACAAGAGCGGCAAAAAGCATCTTGCTCCGGCTGGGGCAACAAAGACCAAGACATTCCGCGTTTATCGTTGGGATCCTGATAGTGGCGAGACGCCGCGTGAAGATGTCTACGAAGTGGACATGGATAACTGTGGCCCGATGGTTCTGGATGCATTGATCAAAATCAAAAATGAGATTGATCCGACCCTGACTTTCCGTCGCTCGTGTCGCGAAGGTGTTTGTGGGTCATGCGCGATGAATATCGACGGCAGTAATACTCTGGCGTGTACCAAATTTTGTAGTGATGTTGAGGGAGACGATGAAGTTAAAATTTATCCTCTACCGCACATGCCTGTAGTTAAAGATTTGGTGCCCGATCTCAATCATGTATATGCGCAGTATGCTTCTATTGAGCCATGGTTAAAAACAACGACGGCGGCACCTGAGAGAGAGCGTCTTCAAACACCTGAAGATCGTAAAAAACTTGATGGCCTCTGGGAATGTATCCTTTGTTTTAGTTGCTCAACGTCTTGTCCGAGCTACTGGTGGAATGGTGATCGCTATCTTGGCCCTGCTGTGTTGCTACAAGCTTATCGATTTATTGCGGATACCCGCGATGAAGAAACTGGATCTCGTTTAGATAATCTAGAAGATCCTTTCAGGCTCTTTCGCTGTCACACGATTATGAACTGTACTAAAACTTGTCCTAAGGGCTTGAATCCTGCCAAAGCGATTGCAGAAATCAAAAAGTTGATGGTCGAACGCAAGGTCTGATCCTGGACCTCTAGAGTTGAATTATCTAAAACAAGGTCGACTTCGTGTCGGCCTTGTTTTTTGTGGAGATAAGTTTTGCCGCATTTACTTCGGATTAGTTTTCCCTATTAATATTAAATTTGATTTTTTGTAGCGTTTTAAATCGAAGAGTGTACCAGTGTCTTATGGTGTTTAAGGGGAGATTAAATAGGTTGGTGAATGGCATGGACTATGGGGAAATTGTTTTGAAATGCAGGATGTAACCGCCGATGCTCTTCGTGCAGTAGTTCTCTTCGTACTTGTTATTGTTGTTTTCCAGCGTCGTCCAGCAAAGGAGCTTTTGTTGCAAGGGTGGGGCTATCTGACTACAGGGGTTGTTCTCTTTGCTTTTGGTGCTTTCTTGGACCTTGTCAAAAGATATGAGCCGTTAAGCAACAGCCTTTCTTATGGCGAACATCAAACGCTTCCTTTGTTGGCGTTGAGTGTTGGCTATGTTGGCGGTTGTATCGCCCTTATTCTTGGTGTTGTAAAAATAGTTCCTTGTCTAAACCGACTTTCCGATAAAATTGAAAAGCTGGAAACTGCTGAGGCGGCAGTCGAGCGGCATAATATTTTTTTGCAGACATTGATAGATGCCATGCCTGCTCAAGTTTACTTCAAGGACCATGAAGGAAAGTTTATCAGTTGTAATAAACTGTTTCTTGAGAATATAGGCATGGAGTTAAATGAAATTGTGGGGAAAACCTCTCACGAAATCTTCCCACAAAAATTGGCCGATGTTTTTATCGAAGCTGACAAAAAAGCAATAGCTGAAGGGCAAACCGAAGAGCAGGAAGCAATTTTTATCCGCAAAGATGGTTCAGATCTACATATTTTGATGCATAAAGCCCGCTTCGATAACCCGGATAGGACGTATGGTGGGTTGATCGGTATATCGGTAGATATCTCTGCACGTAAAAAGGCGGAACACGCATTAAGAGTGAGCGAAGAACGGTTGCGTCGGTTGTCCGAACTGTCAAATGAAGCCATTATTATTCACTCGAAAGAAGGTGTAAGTGACTGTAATGACGCAGCATTAAAGTTGTTTGGGTATGGTTACGAAGAAATGATCTCGCTTGGGACCAAGGATCTGATTGCACCTGAAGCCATGGTGATGGTGCAGGATTATATCTCCAATGCCAGGGAAGGTATTTATGAATCTATTGGAATTCATAAAAACGGTTCTTTTTTTGAAATAAGTATCAACGCAAAAAATAGTGTGCTGGATGGTGAAGCGACGAGGGTTACCTTTATTCGAGATATTTCTACCCAGAAAAAGGTAGAAGGTAATTTGCGAAAACTATCAAAAGCAGTCGAGCAAAATCCTGTAGCAATCGAAATCACTGATCCAAATGGTGTTATTGAGTATGTAAATCCAAAATTCTTGGAAGTTACAGGTTACACAGCGGAAGAGGTTATAGGCAAAAATCCGAATATGTTGAAGTCTGGCCACACAACACCAGAAGAGTATCAGAAATTATGGGAAACTATTTCAAGTGGAAAGGTTTGGAGCGGAGCTTTTAAGAACCGTCGCAAAAATGGCGAATTTTTCTGGGAATGGGCGTCAATTTCAAGTGTTGTTGATGAGCAGGGTGTCATAACAAATTATGTGGCAGCTAAAGAAGATATTACCAAGCAGAGGTTGGCTGAAATTCAATTGATGGAGGCTAAGGAGAGCGCCGAGCTGGCGAACCGGGCCAAATCAGAATTTTTGGCAAACATGAGCCACGAACTTCGAACTCCTTTGAATGCAATTATTGGTTTCTCTGAACTTATGGAACGGGAAATTTTTGGTCCCTTGGGGTCTAGGAAATATCAAGAATACTTAGGGGATATTAAAAACAGTGGTGATCATCTGCTACAGTTGATCAACGATATTCTTGATTTATCCAAAATTGAGGCTGGGGAGTTTTCTCTCAATGAAGAGAGCCTTAATTTGAAAAAATTGATTGAATCCTCGATCACGATCATGCGCACTCGCCTTGAACATGGTGATCTCGATCTCGAAGTAGATACGCCGTCGGATCTTCCCAACGTATATGCGGATGAGCGTGGGGTTAAACAGATATTAATTAATTTGCTCTCAAACGCAGTTAAATTTACCCCAGCAGGTGGGAAAATTCGAATTGTAAGTCAGTCCAACGACGATGGTGTCTCTATCAAAATTATTGATACGGGGATTGGTATTCCTGCAGATAAAATTGAAGATGTAATGAACCCTTTTATTCAGGTTGATGGCACGATGGCACGGCAGAGTCAGGGCACAGGGCTCGGCCTTTCAATTTCTCAAAAGCTTTGTCATTTACACGAAGGATCGCTGGGTCTTGTCAGTATTGAAGGCAAAGGGACGACAGCTTCTGTTTTGCTGCCCGAAAGCCGAATTATCAAATGATAAAGACCTTTAGTAGTCTTTATCATTTGATTTCTGCAACATCAAAATTGGCCTTTAAATACCGGCTAAGTATCTGGCCGTAAATATGTATGCGTATGCTTTCTTGATTTAAGGTTTTGGAGATCGATCTCGATTATGGGATCGTTGACGCCCTGGGCCGGTTCCCCAAAGGGACAGGAAAGTACTACGATCTTCCGGCGGGAGTGTCATGGCGATATCTAGTAGTTTTTCGATTGTTTGGGTATGGATCAAAGTTTGATCGCCAAGGAAGGTTTGAAAGACTTCTGTGAACTCTGAGCGTTCAGTTTTTCCTTTTAGGTTTTCTTTCAGGCGCTTATGTGATGATCGAATCTCTTTAAAACTGGATCTTATTTCAACTTTATGTTCGCGCCAAATATTCTTGAAGAGTTTACGTTGTTCGGGCGTCAGGTTCTTCCACTTACTTTTCTGAACATGAGAGCTACCAAACTCTCCTGCACCACCAAAACTCCGGGCGTGCCAAAGATGCGACCCAATAAGCCCGCCAAAAAAGATATTTAAGGCGAGAGATATGGAGAAAAGTATAGTGAGTGTCTTTTTGGATGGAATAGGCATTAGTTGATTTCTCCTTCCAGAAAATCACTACTGAAACTGGCTTCACTAAAGGCAATGTAGTCTTCTTGAAGTTCGATATTTTCTTGATCGTAAATCCAATTTGGAGAACTGGTTCCAAGAATGAGACCAAATGCACCTGCCATGGTTAGCGCGGATAGAGGCCGCCATAAGCTCTCGTATGGCCACCAATTCCAGAGGAGGCTGCCTTTATTCTTTGCAACGGGAACATCTGCCAAAATAGTTTCCATTAGATGGTCGACATTAGGTTCGGAAGGTGCAAGATCCAAGAGATTATCGAGTTCAATTGCGTTTTGTCGCAATTTTTGAGCCTCTGTGGACTTGTTAAACTGCTCTAACATCCACGTACGCTTTTCTTTTGGCCAATGATGTTCATAAGCGCCGTAACAGTCGAGCAAGAATTGTAATTTTTCTTTATCTTGTCGGTCTAGGGGAGGGCGATCCATCATAATTGAGCTCCTAACAGATCTTCACGTTGTTCCTCTAAAGTAACACGTAAACCCTTCCGAGCACGAGCCAGGAGAGATTCTAAAGCGTCAACTGAAATATCCATTATGCTGGCTGCTTCCTTATTACTTAAATCTCTGTGGTGTACTAACGTGATGGCTGTACGTTGCCG
Organism: Kiloniella antarctica; assembly: GCF_042682825.1. Taxonomy (NCBI): domain Bacteria; kingdom Pseudomonadati; phylum Pseudomonadota; class Alphaproteobacteria; order Rhodospirillales; family Kiloniellaceae; genus Kiloniella; species Kiloniella antarctica. The sequence continues at coordinate 114,504 of NZ_JBHUII010000007.1, read as the reverse complement.
TTCTGGCAAAGAGGATATCGCAGCCTGAACTTGCTTGCTGACATCTTGTCGGTGCCGCTTCTCGGATTGGTTCGTTGTCGTGTCTGCAATTTCAGTCATGTCGCTGTCGGTCACATTTTGGCGTTCTCTTCGTCGAATTACGTCAATAGATAGATTGTGGGTAACTCGGTAAAGCCATGTTGATATTTTTGCTTTTGGCTGCCAGTTTTTACTCTGCTTCCATAGTCGGACAAAGGCTTCTTGGGCAATGTCTTCAGCTTCTGAATTGTTTCGTGTCATTCTTAAAGCCAAACCAACAAGAGGACCAAGGTGGCGCTGCACAAGGAGACGACAAGCGATTGCATCTCCCTGTGCGACCTGGGCCATTAATTTTGCATCCTCTTCAGGGGTATGAAGATGTGTCATTCAAGACCCAAATTTGTTTTAACCATCATAGTTGTATACTTTGGTATGGTGTTTAGCTTTTATGACGACCGTGTTTTGGTATTTCATCAGCGCTAATTACACCATCACTATTTTTGTCGAGATGTTTCATCATCTTATTCATTCTGGCACTAAATTCTTTTGTTGAGAGGCTGCCCGAATTATCAGTATCCATTTTTTCAAACTTTGATTTAGCTCTTTCTAAGACATGTTTGGTGATCGCTTGCTCCATTTCAGGTAAGCTGACCTGTCCATCACTGTTACTGTCGGCTTGATTGAAGTGAGTTGCTTGAGAATTTTGTAACTCTTCCTGAGTAATTTTCCCGTCTCCGTTCGAATCTGCATTCTTTAGAGAGCTGTGCCACTTGCCGCCGCCTGCTGCGAAAGCTGCACTTGCAGTAAGAAAAGCGATACTGGTTGCGACGATTAAAGTTTTTTTACTGATCATAATAATTTCTCCGTTATAAAATGTTCCATGCTCATTCAACGCCAGGAAATATGAAAACCGTCGCTTCGGTATTAAAAAAATTAATCGAGGTCGATTTTACCTGTTATGAGGTGGTCGAGGTTAAGGTCAGGCAACTGTAGTCTGACTGAGACCTGAAGGGGGCCCTTATCATTGAGCTTGTTATCTTCCAGACCCTTGCGGATTACCGCTTCTATTTCTCTTTGGGAGGTGATGCCAACTTTTTTGAGAAACTTCCGAATACTCATATTCAATGTGTCTTCGTTCACTTTCATCCCCTGAATTATGTTGAAACCAAACTAGTATATCTATTTTTGATTGATCTGGTTGTTGAAATAGTAGCCGATTCAGGCTTTTATGATTTTGCGATGCAACATTTTATGCCGAACGGGAGCAGCTAATGACTGGAGTAATAATCATCACAGGGGGGAGCCGTGGAATTGGCGCTGCAATCTCTCGCTCAGCCGCAGCTAAAGGATATTTGGTTTGTGTTAATTATCACAGTGGTGATTCCGAAGCCGAAGCATTAATTGCAGAAATTAATGAATCTGGTGGTCGTGCAATTTCTTGTAAGGCAGATGTCTCTGATCATGTGGAGGTTGAACGTCTTTTCGCTACGACTGAATCTAAACTCGGGCCGGTTACAATGCTTGTAAATAACGCAGGTATCACAGGAAAAATTTGTCGATTTGATGAGGTTGATCCACAAGTCATGAGCCAAGTTATTGCTATAAACACTATGGGAGCGCTTTATTGTTCTCAGGCAGCGGTTAAACGGATGTCGACCAAACGTGGTGGGAAAGGTGGTGTAATTGTTACGGTTTCCTCTATTGCAGCACGTCTTGGCTCCCCCGGGGAGTATATATGGTACGCATCATCCAAAGCAGCTGTTGATGCAATGACAATTGGTTTAGCTAAGGAAGTTGGCGGTGAGGGGATGAGAGTCAATGCCGTCTCGCCAGGTATTATTGATACGGAAATCCATGCCTTAGGTGGTGACCCCGGGCGAGTGGATCGCATTGCGCCAATGATCCCTTTTGGACGGGCGGGGACTGCCCAGGAAATTGCAAATGCTGTTATCTGGCTTGGTTCTGAAGAGGCTTCTTATTGTAATGGTAGCATTCTTGACTGTTCAGGTGGTCGATGATGTTTTTGCACATTAAATTTTTACTGGTGAAGTTGATGTTTGTCGTTTTGGGATATTTTTATGAGTGAAGGCCCGCTTTTTCTTTATCGTGAACTGCGTAATTCAGGAGAGTTGCGCCCGGATCAAACTCAGGAATTGGCAGCCGAAAAATTACAAAGCCTTTATCTTGCCCTTAAAAAGTATCAACCATCGACAGAAGGAAAGAGCTGGAAGGAACGTTTAGGCCTCGGACGGCGAAAGGTTACGCCACCTCAAGGAGTTTATTTTTTTGGCGGTGTCGGTACTGGAAAGTCCACGATCATGGATATGTTCTTTTCGATAGCGCCTGTGGAAAAGAAACGTCGGGTACATTTTCATGCCTTTATGCAAGAAGTTCAAGAACGATTACATAAGTGGCGTGAACGTCATAAAGGAACGCGCTCAGATCCTTTGCCGGATCTCGCGGAAGAATTGGCTGGTGAAGCGCTCTTGCTCTGCTTTGATGAATTCCATGTTGTAAATATCGCTGATGCGATGATCTTGGCACGTTTGTTTGAGGCTTTATTTAATAATGGTGTGGTGGTTGTCGCAACATCGAACTGGCCGCCAGATCGCTTGTATGAAAATGGCCTGCAACGCGAGAGTTTTTTGCCTTTCATCGATATTTTGAAGGAAAGACTCGACGTACTTCAACTGGATTCAGGTATTGATTATCGTTTAGAGAGAATGCGTAATTTACCTGTGTACCATACGCCCTTGGGACCTGTGGCCGAGCAAGCTCTTGAGGATGCCTTTCTTACACTAACAGAAGGAGCGCGTGTCGAGCCGGAAACACTTTTGATTAAAGGGCGTCACCTTGAAATCTATCGGGCTGCTCGAAATGTTGGTTTTGTAAGTTTTGATGAATTGTGTGGGCGGGCCTTGGGGACGGGAGACTATCTGGCAATTGCAGGACATTTTCATACAATTATTATGTCTGAGGTGCCTACTATGGGGCCGGACAATCGAGATAAAGCGCGCCGCTTTATATCGTTGATAGACGCGCTGTATGAACATCGATGTAACTTAGTCTTATCAGCTGCCACAGAGCCGGAGAAGCTCTACCCAGAGGGCGATGGTGCATTTGAGTTTGAGCGGACAGTTAGCCGATTACAGGAAATGCGGTCTCAAGAATACATTGGCTTGGCCCACTTGGGATAACTTCGTGAGTTGATAACGGACTTTTTTTACATGATTGTGGTTGAGTGAAGTTCAGAGGAAATACTTCCTTTTTTTCGTAAATAGTCTTAGGCTTTGAAAGGAGCTGTTTCTCTGGCTGTTGAAGACTCGGAAAATTTGACCAGGAATTTAGTAATTGTTCTCGATATGCCTCAATGACAGATATCGTACGAATGGTGCCATCCCAATAGCAATGACTGAAGGGAGTAAATGCAAATGCTGAATCTGAAGAAAGTTGAAGCTAAACTGGGAGCCCGAATGGAAGATCTTGGTGTTCGGGTTGATCAGATAGAGCATGAGCTACGTGAACCTCATAGTCAGGACTTTGGTGAAAATGCCACCGAGAGCGAAGGTGATGAAGTTCTTGAAGGGCTCGAAGAGGCAGGGTTGGATGAAATTAATCAAATTCGTGCTGCCTTAACCCGAATAAAAAAAGAGAGTTATGGAGTCTGCTCAGGTTGCGGAGAAAATATTCCTGAAGGACGGCTTGAAGCTCTCCCTTACGCGACGACATGTGTAAATTGTGCAAAATAATTTTATATTTCAAATTATTTTCAATGAAATGACTGTTTTCTGAAGTCACTTTTACGTTAATTTCTGTCTTGTTTGTGTGCGTTGCAACAAAGCTCCTTGCCGAAACAGACCATTCGCGTTAGGAATCTCACTATAATTATTGCGTAATTATTGCAGATTATTCTATCTGCTTCGCATGTTGATCGAGGGCCCGATCGGGCCGAAGAAATCCGAATAGGGACAAAAATCATGGCACGTAAAAAAATCGCGCTTGTTGGTGCTGGTAATATTGGCGGGACTCTCGCTTTATTGGCTGGAATGAAGGATTTGGGAGATGTCGTTCTTTTCGATATCGCCGAAGGCATTCCTCAGGGTAAGGCACTTGATCTTGCCCAGCTTTCACCTGTTGAAGGTTTTGATGCTAATTTTAAAGGCGCAAATGATTATGCTGATATCGCTGGTGCAGACGTGGTTATCGTCACAGCTGGTGTTGCACGTAAGCCCGGTATGAGTCGCGATGACCTTCTTGGTATCAATATCAAGGTTATGCAATCGGTTGGCGCTGGCATTAAAGAACATTGTCCAGATGCTTTCGTTATTTGTATCACCAATCCTCTCGATGCGATGGTTTGGGTTCTTCAACAGGCATCTGGCCTTCCGACCAACAAAGTCGTTGGTATGGCTGGTGTTCTCGATTCCGCGCGTTTCCGTCACTTTCTTGCGGATGAGATGAATGTTTCTGTTGAAGATGTAACTGCATTTGTTCTTGGCGGTCATGGCGACACGATGGTTCCTATGGTGCGCCATTCAACAGTTGCAGGTATTTCTCTTCCTGAACTGATCAAGATGGGCTGGATGAGCCAAGAGAAATTGGATTCTATTGTCGATAGAACTAAAAATGGTGGCGCTGAAATCGTTGGACTGTTGAAAACGGGCTCTGCTTTTTACGCACCAGCAGCTTCTGCAATTTTGATGGCTGAGAGCTACTTGAAAGACAAGCGTCGTGTTTTGCCATGTGCTGCTTATCTCGAAGGCCAGTACGGTGTCGACGGTCTTTATGTCGGCGTTCCTGCGATCCTTGGCGAAAACGGTGTTGAACGTATTGTTGAGATTGATTTGAACGAAACCGAATCTGCTCAATTGGCCAGTTCTGTTGAATCCGTTAAGGGTCTTGTCGCTGCTTGCAAAGAAATTCAATCAAAAGCGTAAGGTTAATTGTGCGGCGCACAATTATATCTGCTTAAGATTGTAAAAATTGAAAGGCGTTGAGGATCTTTGGTCCCAACGTCTTTCTTTTATCCGACTAATCGCGTCGTTATATGTCAGTTTTCCGACAAAAATTGTTGCGGTGCGGTTGCGCTCGTCGCAGGTGGTGTTAATCTATCGATAAGTATCACGCAGTATGCTCTTATAATAATTTAGGAGTATGCTGTCATTATCCAGAGCTTTTCGGCTCTATCTAATTCAAAAAATAAAAACCATTGAGGCTTTGTGGCGTCCCATGAACATTCATGAATATCAAGCTAAAGAGCTGCTGAGAAAGTACGGTGTAGCCGTTCCTAAAGGATCAGTTGCATTTACACCGGAAGAAGCAGAGAACGCAGCCCGCGAACTGGGCGGTCCAATCTGGGTTGTAAAATCCCAAATTCACGCAGGCGGACGTGGCGCAGGCCGCTTCACGGACGATCCTGATGGCGATGGCGGAGTGCGCCTCTGCAAAACGCTTGATGATGTGAAAGAAAACGCACGCAAGATGCTCGGTCATACCCTCGTGACCAAGCAGACTGGCCCTGCGGGTAAAGAAGTAAAGCGTATTTATATCGAAGAAGGTTGCGATATTAAGCGTGAACTCTATCTCGGTATGCTTATTGACCGTGTGACCAGCCGTGTAACGATTATGGCTTCGACAGAAGGCGGGATGGAAATTGAAGAAGTTGCTGAAGCAACTCCGGAAAAAATTCTTAAAGTAGCCATTGATCCTGTTGAAGGGTTTATGCCTTACCACGGACGTAACCTTGCCTTTGGTCTGGGTCTTGAAGGTAAGCAGGTCAATTCTGCAGTTAAGTTCATGGCGACCATGTACAAAGCATTTATGGAACTCGACGCGAGCATTGTTGAGATCAATCCGCTCGTGGTAACAGGTGCGGGTGATATTATTGCACTTGATGCCAAAATGAACTTTGATGACAACGCTCTTTTCCGTCACAAAGACATTGCGGGTATGCGCGATGAAGACGAAGAAGATGCCAAAGAACTCGAAGCTGCCCGTCATGAGCTTAACTATATCTCTCTTGATGGTGAGATAGGTTGTATGGTGAACGGCGCTGGTCTTGCTATGGCGACGATGGACATCATCAAACTTTACGGTAGCGAACCAGCAAACTTCCTTGATGTTGGTGGTGGCGCGACGAAAGAACGTGTAACGGTTGCTTTTAAAATCATTCTTTCCGATCCAAACGTAAAAGGCATTCTGGTTAATATCTTTGGAGGCATCATGCGTTGTGATGTGATTGCCGAAGGTGTTGTCGCCGCAGCACGCGAAGTTTCACTGAGTGTTCCTTTGGTTGTGCGTCTCGAAGGCACAAATGTTGATCTTGGTAAGAAAATTATGGCGGAATCCGGTCTGCCGATTATCTCTGGTGACGATCTGGCTGATGCTGCTGCTAAAGTGGTCAAAGCCGTGAAGGAGGCCGCGTAACATGTCGGTACTAGTAAATAAGAATACTCGTGTAATCTGTCAGGGTTTTACAGGTGCTCAGGGAACGTTTCACTCTGAACAAGCTGCAGCTTACGGCACCAAAATGGTTGGTGGTGTAACACCGGGTAAAGGCGGAACAAGTCATCTTGACCTTCCTGTTTTTAACACTGTGGCTGAAGCCGTACACACGACAGAAGCAAACGCCTCTGTTATTTATGTACCTCCTCCCTTTGCTGGTGACGCAATTCTTGAAGCCGTTGATGCTGGTGTTGAGCTGATCGTGTGCATTACAGAAGGTATTCCCGTTCTCGATATGGTTCGGGTGAAACGGGCGTTGGCAGGTTCAGGGTCCCGTCTAATCGGCCCTAACTGCCCTGGGATTATTACACCTGACGAATGTAAGATTGGCATTATGCCGGGTCACATTCACCAACGCGGTAAAATTGGTATCGTTTCACGTTCAGGTACGTTGACTTACGAAGCTGTGGCTCAGACCACTGCTGCGAACCTAGGTCAATCTACATGTATCGGTATCGGTGGTGATCCGGTAAACGGAACAAACTTCATCGATTGCCTAGAGCTGTTCCTCGCGGATGACGAGACACAGGGTATCATCATGATTGGTGAGATCGGTGGTAGTGCAGAAGAAGAAGCCGCAGAATTTTTTGCAGCTTCTAAGGTTAAAAAACCAATCGCTGGCTTTATCGCAGGGGTAACAGCACCTCCTGGACGTCGCATGGGACATGCTGGCGCGATTATCGCTGGCGGTAAGGGTGGAGCTGAAGATAAAATTGAAGCCATGAAATCTGCTGGCTTCCAAGTCGCTGATTCTCCTGCTAGTCTTGGCAGCACAATGCTGAAAGCGATGCAAGGATAACAACCTAATTGAGAGGGAGCCGGACTGGTAACCTCCAGTTCGGTTACGTTTTACATGGCGAACACCAACGTTGGGCATGAAGCCCGCTACTTTGGCCCTAAAGCCGGTGAACTGGCAGATCTTTATGCTCAGTTTCTAAGCAACCCCGCATCAGTAGATGCGGGGTGGCAATCCTTCTTCTCAAACCTTGAAGATGATGCCAAGGACCTCTTGACTGGTATACGCGGCGCAGCCCCCGCTGTTGCGTCGACTGCCCCAATTGCTCCATTAAGCGAAGATGCTAATCGGCAGGCAATTCTCGATTCTATTCGGGCATTGATGCTGATCAGGGCTTATCGTGTTAGAGGGCATTTGGAAGCGAATTTAGATCCTCTTGGATTGAAAAAAATTACACCACACCCTGAACTTGACCCCAAAGCCTACGGCTTTGGTGATGGTGATATGGATCGTCCTATTTTTATCAATGGTGTTCTCGGGCTCGAAACAGCAACTTTACGTCAGATAGTAGAGCGAGTGCGCAGAACTTATTGTGGTAAAATTGGCGTTGAGTTTATGCATATTCAGGAGCCCGAGCAGAAAGCTTGGATTCAAGAGCGCATAGAAGGCATCAATAACCGCACGGATTTTACCTCAAAAGGTAAGCAGGCAATTCTTGAACGCTTGGCTGCGGCAGAAATATTCGAACAATTCCTCGGTAAAAAATACACTGGTACCAAGCGTTTTGGCCTTGATGGGGCAGAGACGATGGTTCCTGCCTTAGAGCAAATCCTTAAACGTGGTTCTGCGCTCGGTTTGGAAGAAGTTGTTCTTGGGGTGGCTCACCGCGGTCGCTTGAACATTCTCGCAAACCTGATGGGTAAGCCTTTTAGGGCTATTTTTAACGAGTTTAAAGGAGGGGCAGCTAACCCCGAAGATGTTGGTGGTTCTGGTGATGTGAAGTATCACCTAGGTACTTCTTCAGATCGCGAGTTTGATGGCAACACGGTTCACTTGTCTTTGACGGCTAATCCGTCTCACCTTGAGGCAGTTGATCCTGTCGTTATTGGTAAAGTTCGCGCAAAACAAGACCAAAAGAACGATGTTGATCGCACCAAAATTATGGGCATCTTACTCCATGGGGATGCGGCGTTTGCTGGGCAAGGCCTTGTCCCTGAGACTCTCGATCTTTCAGAGTTGGATGGCTACACAACAGGTGGAACAATCCACTTTATTGTTAATAATCAGATCGGCTTTACGACAGATCCTGTTCATTCGCGTTCTGGTCCATATTGTACGGATGTTGCAAAGTGCATTCAGGCACCGATTATTCATGTTAATGGTGATGATCCAGAAGCCGTGGTTCATGTGGCGCGTATCGCGATTGAGTATCGTCAGACATTCAAACAAGATGTTGTTATTGATATGTTCTGTTATCGCCGCTTTGGCCATAACGAAGGCGATGAACCTACCTTTACGCAGCCACAAATGTATCAAAAAATTGCTCAGCAACGCTCTGTGCGTGATCTTTATGCTGAGCAGTTGTCTGCAGAGGGCATGGTTACCAAGAGCGAGATAGACGCAATAAGTAAATCCTGGTGGGATAAGCTTGAAGAAGAGTTTGCAATTTCTGAAGGTTACAAACCTAATAAAGCTGATTGGCTTGAAGGAAAATGGGCTCATATGGGTGCGGTTCGTGGTTACGATGCGCGTCGTGGTACTACAGGTGTCGACTTAAAGCTTCTGAAAGAAGTTGGTGCAACGCTTTGCAAGGTTCCTGATGATTTCAATATCCATCGGAAATTAACGCGCCAACTCAAAGCAAAGCAGGCGATGATTGATACTGGTGAAGGAATTGATTGGGGAACAGCTGAAGCTCTTGCCTATGGGACTCTTCTTGTTGAAGGTCATCCAGTTCGTTTGTCTGGACAAGATTGTAATCGCGGGACTTTCTCTCATCGTCATGCTGCTTGGATTGATCAAAAAAATCAATCTGAATACAAGCCCTTGAATCATATTCGCGAGGGTCAGGCTGACGCTGAAATTATTAACAGTCCGCTTAGTGAGTTGGCTGTTCTTGGTTTCGAATACGGATATTCACTTGCAGAACCGGACGCTCTTGTTCTTTGGGAAGCGCAGTTTGGTGATTTTGTGAACGGTGCGCAGATCATTATTGATCAGTTCATTGTTTCTGGTGAATCAAAATGGTTGAGAATGTCCGGTCTTGTGATGCTGCTCCCTCATGGCTATGAAGGTCAGGGACCGGAGCACTCTTCAGGTCGGGTAGAGCGGTTCTTACAATCTTGCGCGGAAGATAATATTCAGGTTGTTAACTGTACAACGCCTGCGAATTATTTTCATGTATTACGTCGCCAGATTCACCGTGGTTTTCGTAAGCCACTCATAATTATGACACCGAAATCTCTTCTGCGTCATAAAAAGTGTGTCTCAAATCTTGAAGATATGTTGCCTGATACATCATTCCATCGTGTTTTGCCTTGTGATATTACGGTGAACCCGCCGAACAAGATTAAGCAAGTCGTGCTCTGTACAGGTAAAGTTTATTATGACCTTGTTGATGAGCGTGAAAAGCGCGGTATGGATAATGTGCATCTTATCCGTTTGGAACAGCTTTATCCCTTCCCGGCAGAAGCTCTTTCTCAAGCTTTAAAAGGCTATGAGCATTGCGATCTTGTTTGGTGTCAGGAAGAACATCGGAACATGGGTGCATGGACCTTCGTATCAACCTTCATCGAAGAAGTTGCAGAGGAAATGGGCTTTGCGCACATTCGACCTCGTTATGCTGGTCGTAAAACGGCTGCTTCTCCAGCAACAGGCTCAGGTAAAAAGCATATTCTACAATTAGAATCGTTGCTTGAAGATGCCTTTACACTTGGCAAAAAAGCGATGAGTCGTATCCAAACTCGTAAAGCCGAAGAACTTGAAGCGCGAGATGCGGCTGCAACTAAAGTTGAAAAATTACGTCCGGTCAAAAAGAAAGCCGGAAAATAATTGAAGAGGGTGGTCCTATAAAGGGATCACCCTTTTTTCTGAAGTCCTCGGGCGTCAGGCGAGAAGATCTCGTAGATAATCAAACATAATAGACAAACTAATATAGAGACAAAAAATGGCCACCGAAATTGTAGTTCCGGCACTTGGAGAATCTGTTACAGAGGCGACTGTTGCTAAATGGCTTAAACAGCCCGGCGACGCTGTTGCTATGGATGAAGCGATCGTTGAGCTAGAGACTGACAAGGTCACGTTAGAAGTAAATGCCTCGGTCGCAGGCGTTCTTTCGGGAGTGTTCGTTCAAGAAGGTGAGGATGTTGAGGTTGGTGCTGTGTTGGGATCGATTGGCGAAGGTGAAGGCGCCGTCGCCCCTGCAGCAACTAAAGCTGCTGCGCCTAAGGCTGAAGCTCCTGTTGAAACAGAGAAAACAGCAAGTGCACCAGCTGTGCAAGTTGCTGGAGATCCAGTAGAAATTCCGGTACCCGTTCTTGGTGAGTCCGTAACAGAGGCGACCGTTGCACAGTGGATGAAATCTGTTGGCGATAGTGTTGCACAGGATGAAGCTATTTGTGAACTTGAAACCGATAAGGTGACTTTGGAAGTCAACGCGCCAGTTGCGGGTGTTCTGACGGCTATTAATGCCGAAGCGGATTCAGATGTAGGTGTGGGTGCTATTCTTGGTGTGATTACACCTGGAACAAGTGGGGGAGCGGCTGCTTCAGACCAGTCGGCTCCAGCAACAACTTCTGCAGCACCATCCGTTTCTACAACATCGGATTCTACGGCAGCAAGCTCTGTTACAAAGGGTGGTGGTTCAACATTGGATCCAGCTAAAATTGCAGGCACGGGCACAGGTGGAAAAGTTACTCAGGCAGATTTGCTGTCTTTCTTGGAAACAAGTTCAGTCTCTTCCGCGATGACCCTTCCTCCATCTGTTGCGAAACTGATTGCTGAAAATGATCTCAATCCCCACCAAATCAAAGGAACCGGTAACGATGGTGCTTTGACCAAGGGAGATGTTCTCGAACATTTGAAAAACCCTCCTGCGGCGCCAACACCAATTGCTCCGACCTCTGCGCCTGCAGCTTCGGCTTCAGTTTCTGCTACAGCGGCGCCTGTAAGAGAAACCCGTGAGAAAATGTCTAAGATGCGTAAGACGATCTCACGTCGCCTGAAAGAAGCTCAGAATACAGCGGCGATGCTGACGACTTTCAACGAAATTGATATGTCAGCGGTTATGGATGTACGCAAGCAATACAAAGAAGGTTTCGAAAAAAAGCACGGGGTACGCCTTGGTTTCAACTGCTTCTTTGCAAAGGCTGTTGTTCAGGCAATGCAGGATGTTCCTGCTGTTAATGCCCGTATCGACGGTGATGATATTGTCTACAACAAGTTCTTTGATATTGGCATGGCAGTATCAACACCTTCTGGTCTGATGGTGCCAATTATTCGTGATTGTGATAAGAAAAGCTTTGCCGAGATTGAGGGGAGCCTTGGTGATCTTGCGAAGAAAGGCCGGGATGGTAAGTTGGGCATGGATGATATGACCAACGGCAGCTTCACCATTACAAATGGCGGCGTATTTGGATCTTTGCTTTCCACACCGATTCTCAATATGCCGCAAGGTGGTATTCTTGGTCTTCACAAGATTGAAGAACGTCCTGTTGCTGTGAACGGTCAGGTTGTTGTGCGGCCAATGATGTATACGGCGCTTAGTTATGATCATAGGTTGATTGATGGTCGCGAAGCGGTAACTTTCCTTGTGCGAATTAAAGAATGCATGGAAGATCCTCAACGACTCTTACTTAGTATGTAAGCGATTGTGATTAAAGGGAGGCTTCGGCCTCCCTTTTTATTTGTGGTAGAGAATTCGTCAACTTCTTGGTGCTGTAACGTTTTACAGATATGATAATTGCCAAAGGTAAAGAATTTCCCGACATAATTGGGTTTAGGATTGGGGTGGCTATGGATGATGCATCACTGAACTTTAACGATCTAATTGACCGGAGTGGTCATGCTGACTTTGAGCTTGATCTTACGGGATTAGATTTGAGGCATGCACTTGAATCTATTCGTCAGATGATTGATCGGCAACGCCGTCGCCGCCGCGTGCGCTCAGTACTTATCCGTTTAGATCCACCTGTCCCTGGTAATGGAGAGACTTTGTTTCGACCTGTTGGAAAACATTTAGTCGAGCTTCTAAAAAAGGAAATGGTTTCGCGAGTGAAGCCGTATGCAGATGATGAGTGTTCGGGGTTCGTTGTTCATCTTCCTGCTGGAAAAGATAATGGCCATGAAGACGAAAAGAATTTAGATGAATAAAAAACCTCTGATACGAAAAGATATCAGAGGTTAAGGACCTCACCCGGGTAGGGTGAGGCGTAGGCAGTTAAAGGGTACCGTATTACAGGGAGTCAATGAATACTCCGCCCTTTAAGCCTAAGAAATTTATGGTTAAATCCTAAAGTTAAACTCCAGAATTTTGTGATTCTTCATCTAGCTCTTCATCTGCGCGTTGTTTTGCGAAATACTCTTTGGTCAGCTTGAAAACAACAGGACTGAGAAGGAGTAAGGCGATGAGGTTTGGCAAAGCCATCATGGCGTTTAGGGTATCAGATAATAGCCAGACGAAGTCGATTTTCAAATAGGCGCCAACTAACACAGCGATACACCATACAACTCTAAAAGGTGTGATTGCTTTCACTCCAAAGAGGAAAGTGATGCACTTTTCTCCATAGAAGCTCCAACCGAGAATAGTTGTAAAGGCAAAGACAGATAGGACGATTGCTATCATGTAACTGCCCACGCCTGGAAGCGCAGTTTCAAATGCGAGGGCTGTTAGGGGAGCCCCGGTTTCGCCACTGGTCCACGTACCGCTGGTGATAATGGCAAGACCAGTAATCGAACAAACGATGATGGTATCGATGAAAGTGCCGAGCATAGCAATCAAGCCCTGCCGTACTGGGTCATTTGTGGTTGCTGCTGCATGTGCAATCGGAGCACTACCTAAGCCAGCTTCGTTAGAGAAGACGCCACGTGCGACACCAAAACGAATAGCCAACCAGACAGTCGCGCCTGCAAAGCCTCCGGCACCGGCTATTGGTGTGAAAGCGTGGGTAAAAATCAGGTCAAGGGCTGTTGGGATCTCGGCAGCATTGATAAACAGTACAACAAGCCCACAGGCAACGTATATGATGGCCATGGCAGGTACAAGCTTACCTGCAACAGAGCCAATGCGTTGGATTCCTCCAAGGATAACCGCAGCAGTTAAGACGAAGAGCACAATACCCGTAATCATACTTGGTACGCCAAAGCTTGTTTCAATCGCTGAAGCAATGGAGTTGGACTGAACCATGTTGCCAATACCAAAGCCGGCAATGGAGCCAAAAACGGCGAAGGCCGGTGCCAGCCAGTACCAGCCTTTACCAAGACCGTTTTTAATATAATACATGGGGCCGCCAACGTGATTGCCGAGATCATCGACTTCACGGTATTTCACAGCAAGAACGGCTTCGGCGTATTTTGTTGCCATACCGACGAGAGCGGTACACCACATCCAAAATAAAGCACCGGGACCGCCAATGAAAATCGCTGCGGCAACCCCTGCGATGTTTCCGGTACCAATTGTTGCTGACAAAGATGTCATCAGAGCATTAAAGGGACTGATTTCTCCTTCGCTTGAAGACTTCACTCTTCCTTTCCAAAGTAAGGAAAAGCCAAAGCCAATTTTGCGCAGTGGTAGAAAAAGCAGACCCGCTTGCAGGAATAAACCTGTAAGAAGGATCAGGGCGAGCATCGGTACGCCCCATACAATACCATTAATTTCGTTTAATATAGTTGTGAGTGATTCTAAAAATTCCATAGCGGTCCCCTCATTCATCTTTTTTTAAGACAAACGAATTTATTTGATGTGCTTAGTTTGCTGGAACGGTGCACATGCAAGCGTTGATATTGGATACTCTGCTGGGAGCTATTCTTTAAATCGTTGTTCGATTTCTAAATTTTCGAATTTTTATCCTATCGGAAATATTTTTGCAATATAAGAATTAATGTTTGGGCAGTAAAAAATATGTGTAAATTTCGTGATTATATTAATATTCGATATATATCAGTAAGTTAATAAGGGTGCGGCGTGGAAACCCATATAATGACAGCATCCTTTTTACTTGTTGAAACACAGGCGTGGCCCATTCCACTGTCGTAATACAGGCTATCGCCTTCTGAAAGGGTAATAGGTTCATAAAATTCAGAGTAAAAAATCAACTGTCCTTCAAGCACATAGAGGAATTCTTCCCCATTATGTCGCACCAATTCGCCGAAGTCTTCCATGGATCTTGCGTGGATTGTGCTTTTAAAGGGAATCATCCTTTTGTTGCTAATTTCTGTACAGAGAAGTTCGTGTTCGTAGGTGGCTGTTGGGTGCTCTTTACCTTCACCTTTTCTGGTTACGGCCCTTCGGCCGACATTCTTCTGTGTATCGCCCTTGGTAAAGAGTTGGGGGATATCAATCTCCAGCCCTGAGACGAGCTTTTGTACCACTTCAAAAGTGGGTGACATTTGATCATTTTCGATTTTTGATAAAGTCGAACGAGCTAATCCTGTACGTTTTGATGCTTCTTCCAGGGTCCAATTTCTTCTTTTTCTCACGTCGCGAAGTCTCGTGCCGAGCTTCAAGGGTTCAAGCGTTTGCTCTGCCCCAGAGATCGTAGCTTTGGGTTCTATAATTTTGTGTGTATCTTTTTTGTTCATCCCCGGCCTACTTCCCCGATTTTATATCTTTTTGTTGTTTTTGATTATACCAGAAAAACCATATTAAGTTTCCTATAAGAAATATTTGATTGCTATAGGAATATTAGCTAATCTTACCTTGTATGTGAACGTTTTTTATTTCTACGCTTTATACAGAATAAACTTGGCCTTGAATCGATCAGTCATGATTTCTGTTATTTTTATTACTTCAAGACTATGTGCAACAGGTTTCCTATGCTATCCAGATTGACGAAATCAAATAGCTTATAGCCGACCTGGCGCTTTCTCGGCGTGTCATGGTTAGGAGGGGAAACCCTCAGGATACTGAAAGGATCTATAGTAAAATGAGTGAAGCTCTCTACGATCTGGTCATTATTGGTGGTGGCCCGGGTGGGTATGTTGCCGCAATTCGTGCAGCACAGTTGGGGCTCAAAACTGCGTGCGTTGAAGGCCGCGGAGCTTTGGGTGGTACGTGTTTGAACGTTGGGTGCATGCCATCAAAGGCGTTGTTAAACTCATCTGAAAAATATGTTGATGCTCAAAACCATTTTGCTGATCATGGTATTAAAACCAGTGTTGAACTCGACCTGGAAACGATGCTTGGACGTAAAGACAAAGTTGTTGATGACCTTACAAAGGGCGTTGAGTTTCTTCTTAAGAAGAACAAAGTTGATTACATCAAAGGCTGGGGTTCTATACCTAAAGCAGGTGAGGTTCTTGTTAAGGGAGAAGAGGGCGAACAGACTTTAATGACCAAGAATATTTTGGTCGCAACAGGATCAGAATCTACGCCGCTTCCCGGTATCGAAACTGACGAAGATCAAATCGTGACTTCAACAGGGGCGCTTTCCCTTAAGAAGGTGCCAGAGAACATGGTGGTGATTGGTGCTGGCGTTATTGGTCTTGAGCTTGGCTCTGTCTGGTCGCGTCTTGGTGCCAAGGTTACTGTTGTTGAATTTCTTGACCAAATTCTTCCTGGCATCGATGAAGAAACAGGCAAGCTTGCTAAGCGTGTTCTGACGAAACAAGGATTGAAGTTCAAGCTCGGAATGAAGGTTACAGGTGCAGAAAAAGCAGATGGTAAAGTCAAGCTGACTATGGAATCTGTTAAAAAAGGTAAAGTTGAAGAGCTTGAAGTTGATACTGTTCTCGTCGCAATTGGCCGCCGGGCTTATACAAAAGGCCTTGGTCTTGAAGAGCTGGGCGTTGCTATGGAGCGCGGGGTTGTTCAGGTTGATAACAGCTTTAAAACTTCTGTCGACGGTATCTACGCTATTGGAGACTGTGTGCCGGGACCAATGCTTGCGCACAAAGCCGAAGAAGATGGTATCGCGTGTGTGGAAACATTGGCTGGTCAACATGGGCATGTGAACTATGCCTTGGTTCCTGGCGTTATTTATACACATCCAGAAATTGCATCAGTTGGTAAAAGCGAAGAAGCCTTGAAAGAGGCCGGTGTTGCTTACAATATTGGTAAATTCCCATTTAGTGCCAACAGCCGCGCACGTTGTATGGGGGAATCAGATGGGCAGGTCAAAATCCTCTCCGATGCAACAACGGACAAAGTTCTCGGTGTTCATATTATTGGCCCTGTCGCTGGTGAACTTCTTTCCGAGGCTGTTGCGGTGATGGAATTTGGCGGCTCAGCTGAAGATATTGCCCGGACGTGCCATTCTCATCCGGGTTTGAGCGAAGCCGTTAAAGAAGCTGCTATGGCGGTGGATAAGCGCGCAATTCATATGTAACCCCAGTCAGAATTTAATTGTTCATAATGCAAAAAGAACAGAAAGGGGGAACAAATTGTTCCCCCATTTGCTTTGTATTCAATAGAAATTTGACGACCTGCTCGTATTTATTTCTGGACAAATTGTTGACTTCACCGTTGATCATTTTCCCGGATAATTAAGAGGGTTTGAGATGAGATTAGACGGTAGTACTCCCAAAAAAGCGACAGCGCTTATTGCCGTCATGTGTCTTTCTCAAGTTCTCGGCATGCTCGATAATGCGACTTTTTCAGCTCTTATCATTTTATTTCAACAAAAATGGTCTCTGACTAACACTGAAATTGGTTGGATCAGTGGTATTTATTACGGGGGGTATGCCGCAGCAGTTCCTCTGCTGGTTGCGCTTACAGATAGAGAGGATGCGCGGCGTATTTATCTCTACTCAATGGCTCTAGGTGGTTTTGCGGCCTTTGGTTTTGCTCTTTTAGCCGAAGGTCTCTGGACTGCAATGCTCTTCCGTCTGTTTGCAGGTGTTAGTCTTGCCGGTACTTACATGGTTGGGCTAAAACTGCTTACGGATCTTGTGAGTGAGAAAAAACAACAAAGCCGAGCGGTCGCCTATTATACGGCTCATTTCGCTATAGGCACAGGGGTGTCGGTTTTCGTCGCTGGAGAGGTTTGGCAATTATGGGGCTGGCAGTGGTCTTTTCTTGTTGCCGGAATTGGCAGTCTCTTTGCTTGGGCCGTGGTTCTACTCTTTGTTTCGACAGGCCACAAACCTGAACATCACATTCCGCTTAAAGAGCTTATTGATTTTCGTCCCGTCATCGCCAATCGCCCAGCGCTTGGATATATCTTCGCCTATGCTGCTCACCTATGGGAACTCTTTGCATTCAGGGCGTGGTTGGTGGCTTTTCTGGTCTTCTCGTTGTCTCTGCAGCCCTCAGGTAGCTTTGAGTGGAGTCCCACTCAAATAGCGTCCTGGGTCTTTCTGCTGGGTTTGCCAGCAAGCGTGATTGGGAACGAATTCTCGGTACGGTTTGGCAGACGAAGGCTTTTAACCTTTGTTATGATTCTATCAGCTGCGGTCGCTTTTTCAATAGGGTTTTCCGCAAGTTTACCCTTTGTTGTCGTAATCGCGGGCTTCACGCTTTATGGAATTACAACAACTGCTGACTCATCTTCTCTTACCTCAGGAATTGTTGCCAATTCTGACCCTAAACGCAAAGGGGCGACCATGGCGTTGCAATCTTTGGCGGGTTTTGCCGCGGGTTCGCTTTCTCCAATCGTTTTTGGTGCGGTACTTGATCTGTTTGGTGGATCTGAAAATAGCCTCGCTTGGGCTGTAGCCTTTTCTACGATGGGGATGGGGGTTTTATTGGGGCCAATATTTATTCATAAGCTTGGTAGAAGTAAGCCTTTATCTTCTGGAACTTCTGTCTCATAAGAAGCGCCTTCGAGTACGGTTCATTTGTTTCGTACTTGAGCAATGTGATTACATATGCTGCACTGTTTGAATTGATATCGCAGCGTTCTAAAACACATCGTCCAAGACCCACAGTTCAAAAGTCAGGAACTATTCCATGAGGCTGAGAACTATTCCAAAGGGAACGTGTTTAATATGATCCGCAAACTATTACCCATCAGTGCACTTCTGCTTGGGGCTGGTTTTCTCTTCTTTGCTGGTGGTATCAACGCCCTGATTTTACCTGTTCGGGGTAATATGGAAGGCTTCTCTGCTTTCTCTTTGGGGTTGCTTGGTACCGGGTGGGCCGTGGGTTATGTAACAGGTTGTGTCATTACACCGCGATTTGTGGCTAAGGTCGGCCATATCCGGGCGTTTAGTGTGATGGCTGCTTTTGCAGCCTTTGCCATTTTGGCTTCGTTGCTTTTGATTTCGCCTTTTGCCTGGATTCCGTTGCGGGCGATATCTGGGTTTTGCTTCGCGGGCGCTGCCATGATCGTCGAAAGCTGGTTAGGGGAGCGGGCTGATGCGAACTCCAGAGGGCGGGTCTTTGGAATTTACACAATGGTTACACTGGCTGCGACAACTTCAGGACAGATGGTTCTGCCTTTAGGTGATAGTGCGGGTTTCCTGTTTTTTGTGCTCGGGGCGATGTTTTATTGTCTGGCTCTGGTGCCAACGGCGGTATCGTCGAGTGCTTCGCCCAACCCTTTGGCAAAGGTAAGCCTCGATATTAAAGGGCTTTGGAAGAATTCTCCAGTCGCAGTCTTTGCTGTTTTTATGGTGGGTATTTCAAACGCTTCGTTTGGGACGTTGGCGGCGGTGTATGCTGATCGTATTGGTCTTATTTTGACGAGCGTGGCTTTGTTTACCAGTATTCCCATTCTCACTGGTGCCTTAGTTCAGATTCCGGTTGGACATTTTTCAGATAAGATGGATCGCCGTAAAGTACTACTGGCCATTGCGTTGGCCGCAATTTTGGTGGATCTCTCGTTCATCCTGCTTGAGCCTCAATCACAATTGGTAAACATGATCCTTATCGGCTTCTTCGGAGCTGCGATATTTAGTATGTATCCTGTCATTGTGGCGCATGCCAATGATCACGCCTCAGATGGGAACTTTATCCAAGTAAGCGGTGGGTTACTTTTGGTTTTTGGTCTTGGATCAATTATCGGGCCGTTAGTGTCCGGCTTTACGATGGCACAAATCGGAACTTCGGGCTTATTTATGACATCCCTCGGAGCTCATATCTTGATCGGGCTTTATACCATCTGGCGGATTGCTCAACGTGCGCCGGTTGCCGCGGCAGAAAAGGGGACGTACGTTTCGTCGCCCCCTGCGCGGGCTTCAACTCCAGAGACAGCAGCGATGCAAGTCGAATAGATATCAATACCTAGAGATTACTGGGAAATAGCTTTTTATAATACAAAAGGCGCGTTTTTTGTTTTGAACAAATTGGGATGTTATTTTTGTGCCCTAGGGTGTGCCTTGTCATACACTTTTAGTAACTCTTCTGTATCCACATCTGTATAGCGCTGAGTGGTAGACAGAGAGGCGTGGCCCAATAACTCCTGGATTGCGCGAAGGTCTCCCCCATTTGAAAGAAGATGAGTGGCAAAACTGTGACGCAAGGCATGGGGGGTGGCCGTCTCTGGTAATCCGAGTATTGCGCGTAACTTCTGTGTTTGTAGCTGAATAATTCGAGCTGAAAGGCGATTGCCTTTGGCCCCAAGGAATAGGGCGTCGTTCGTTTTTTTGCTATAAGGACAGGCGTCTTGATAGGTTGCGATTGCCTCTATGACGATGGGTAGAAGTGGGACCAATCGCTCCTTTTGTCCTTTTCCGACAATACGAAGGATTTCTTGTTTAGGACCGGGGGCGTCTTCTTGATTTAAAGAGAGAGCTTCAGAAATGCGTAGGCCACAGCCATAAAGTAAAAGTAAGACGGCCTGATCTCGTAATCCGATCCAGCTATCGTCGTGGAGTTTGCTGCTTTCATGCATAACTCGCCGGGCTTCGTCTTTGGTGAGGGCCTTTGGGACAGTGTGTGGGCGTTTTGGGGTTCGTAAAATATCCAGGGCATTATTTTTGATAAGCTCGCGTCGATTGAGCCATTTGAAGAAGCCTCTGACAGCGGATAACGACCGGGCGGTTGATGTCTTACTGAATTCTCGTGCCGCACGCGCCGCAAGCCACGACCTGAAATCTCGTGTTTCCAAAGAAGTGAGAGTTGCCAGGGTTGTTATCTCGCCGTTGTGATCGGCAAGAAAATAAAGAAAACCTCTGATGTCGTGGCCGTAGGCTTCGAGAGTTTTATCCGATGAGCGTTTTTCTGTCGCATGCCATTTGAGCCAGCCCTCAAAGGCGGACTGAATTTCATCATCCCAAGGGATCGGAGTGAAATCCAGTTCGACTGTTTTCTTCGTTTGGTCTGGATTTTGGGGGGGAGGAACGTTCCTTATTCCGGGAGCTTTAGCCATGTCCGGATTGTATTTTCTATGACAGAGCCGATAAAACGGATCAATTCCGTTCCTTGGCCGGGTTCAAATTGATCGTCGAGTTGTGACCCAAATGCGAGCATAGCAGGGGGAGTTGTCGACGATATATGTAGTCTCACCAAGGCATCTGACTGGATGAGGGGGGCCATGGTGCCGTAGAGGCAGACATCGCCCTCGATATGGCTGCGAAGAATTGCGGGTTGTCCGGCTCCGATCAAACCGTCGACCATTCCGGGGAGCAGGCAAGAGATACCTTCCACCGGAGCGGCGATATCTGCTTCGCCGGGCTGTTCTACACCGATTGAAATAGCATCCATTCCCATAATGATAGGGAGCTCTGTGCTGATGATGTCGATGAGATGTTCAAAATTTTTGGCTGATATCAGGGCTTTAACTGCGCGGTGTGTTCTGTCTTGGGTTAACTTGTTGTGGTGACTCCGGGTGATGACGAGATCTCGCTCTCGCGTTACGAGATCAAGTTTATTACGAAGTTTCTCGATCATATATTGCTGAAGATCAGCAAGGCCGCGCCCTTCTGTTTTTCCGGGTATTTCGAGAGAATCGATAATTTGTGGATTCTGCACCAGAAAATCCGCGTGCTGACGTAGATATTTCTCTACATGACGCGCAGTGATAAGGGGCTCTTTTTCTGAAGCCGTCTTAACATCCTGAGAAGGGCTGCTCATGGTCTTGGTTCCTAGTGTGGGTCTTGGTGCCTAGCGTCGTCGCTTATAGTATTGTCTGACCGGTTTTTTCCCAATCAGCCATAAAGGCTTCGAGGCCACGATCAGTAAGCGGATGCTTAAACATAGCACGAAGAACGGCTGGTGGGATTGTTGCTGTATCAGCCCCCATTTTAGCAGCCTCAACGATATGTAGTGGACTACGTGTGGAAGCAACAAGCACTTTGGTTGTCAGATCAGGATAGGCATTATAAATTTCGACGATATCAGCAATTAAGGTCAGGCCGTCCTGAGCTAGATCGTCCAGTCGTCCAATAAATGGAGATACGTAAGTTGCGCCGGCTTTGGCTGCCAACAGGGCCTGTGCGGCAGAGAAACAAAGCGTTACGTTTGTCGAAATACCTTCATCTGAGAAAGTCTTACAGGCTTTCAATCCATCCGGAGTGAGTGGCAGCTTGACGACGATGTTATCTGCAAGGGCTGCAAGTTTACGTCCTTCGGCAACCATGCCACCGTATTCAAGAGACGTAACCTCAGCGCTGATTGGGCCTGAAATAATTTCGGCTATTTCTTTGATGACTTCAATAAACTGGCGGCCGCTCTTTGCGATCAGGGACGGATTAGTTGTTACGCCATCCACCAGACCAGTTGCTGCTAGTTCGCGAATTTCGTTGATATCCGCAGTGTCGATAAAGAATTCCATCAATAACCTCGTTATAAATCTGGTTCTGCTTGTTGAGACCAAGGGGCAGGTCGTCACGATATGCAGAAAATATGTCTGCCCCAAGATAACGCCTCGACGCCTGAGGTCCAGAGGTTCCATGCGAAATAAAGTTGTCTATTTAAAATGAAGGCATAATAAGGGGCGCGAGAACTTTTATTTTGGTTTAGAAGATTTAGATGTTTTCTCTCTTGTCATAGCGGAGACAATTGGCAGTGTTAAAGTTAATTTCATAGGTATGAGGGTAAAGATTCGTGTTTGAAAGTGGCCACGATCTGACATTGTTTGATCAGAACACTAAAAAGCCGCTTCGTTGTCGAGTGCAGGTTATCTTACCTATTGATCGCCCTTATGATTATATCTTGCCCTATGGACCTGACGGCCAGCAAATCAATCTTGAGCCAGGTCAAATCGTTCAGGTGCCCGTCGGACGCCGGATTCTTCCCGGTGTAGTGTGGGATGGTGCCGCGGATGAAGATGTTCCTCTGAAGAAGCTGAAAGAAATAATCAGTGTTTCTGAAGCGATTCCTCTAAAGGCAGAGCTCCGAAAATTTGTCGAGTGGGTTTCCTCTTATACACTGTCGCCGCAAGGCTCGGTTCTTAAAATGGCTTTGTCTGTTCCTCAGGCTCTGGAAACAATTGTTGGGCAAAAGCTCTATCATTTGGTTGTAGGAAGAGAGCCTCAAGAGGGGTTTCGGATAACAGCGGCGCGTCAACGTGTGCTTGATTTGGTTAGTGATAGTGGTGGTTGGGTCCTTGGAGATCTTGCCAAGGAAGCTGCTGTATCGAGTTCTGTTATCAAGGGGTTGGAGCAGGCGGGTTTGATTGAAAGCTACTTTGATCGTCCAGATTTTTCCTTTCCGGCTCCAAAGTCGGATATCAAAGGCCCCGAGCTTTCGCATGGACAAAGGGAAGCTGCTGACGATCTGATGGCCCGTGTTCGAGAGCATGTGTTTTCTACTGTTCTCCTTGATGGAGTTACGGGATCAGGAAAGACCGAGGTTTATTTCGAAGCTGTCGAGGCCGCTATGAAAGAGGGGCGGCAGGTTCTGGTTTTGCTTCCTGAGATAGCTCTTTCTAGTCAGTGGCTTGATCGTTTTGAACAACGATTCGGGGTGGCTCCTGCAGAATGGCATTCAGAACTTTCGCCTGCTCTTAGGCGGAAAACTTGGCGTGCGGTATCAGAGGGCAAGGCGTCGGTCGTCGTCGGGGCGCGATCTGCTTTGATCCTACCTTATGATAACTTAGGCCTTATTATCGTCGATGAGGAGCATGAGGGGTCTTTTAAACAGGAGGATGGAGTATATTACCATGCTCGTGACATGGCGGTGGTTCGGGCGAAGTGTTGTTCTTGTCCTGTCGTCTTGGCCTCGGCCACACCCGCGCTTGAAACCATGATTAATGTTCAAAATGGGCGTTATGATCGTCTCATTCTTCCCGGGCGACATGGTGGTGCGGGAATGCCGGATGTTGAATTGATTGATTTGCGGTTTGATAAGCCAGAGCGGTTAAATACAGGGCCAGGTTGGCTGTCTCAGGCCTTGCGTGGCGCCATTAGAAAGACATTGGACGCTGGTGAGCAGGCTATGCTCTTTCTGAATAGGAGAGGGTATGCACCACTTACGCTTTGTCGAACTTGTGGGCATCGCATGCAGTGTCCACATTGTACCGCTTGGCTTGTTGAGCATCGACGTTTTGCAAGATTACAATGTCATCACTGTGGTTTTAATACTGCGTTACCGAATGCATGCCCTTCTTGTGCCGCAGAAGATACTTTGGTGGCTTGTGGGCCGGGTGTGGAACGTATTGTTGAAGAGGCAAAAAAGTTATTTCCTGATGCGAATGTTGCCTTAATGGCAAGCGATACTATGACATCTCCTGCTGCGACTCGCGAAATGGTAAAGAGCATACAAAATAGAGAAGTGAATTTACTTGTAGGTACACAGGTCGTAGCCAAAGGTTATCATTTTCCCTATTTGACATTGGTGGGTGTTGTCGATGCTGATCTTGGTTTATTTGGCGGTGATCTTCGGGCCGCTGAGAGAACTTTTCAGCTCCTTCATCAGGTGGCTGGTCGTGCTGGCCGTGCTGAACATAAGGGGCGGGTGCTTCTTCAGACTTCAGATCCTAATCACCCCGTCATGCAAACTCTTAAAGCGGGCGACCGTGATAAGTTTCTTGAACAAGAAGCTGAGACGCGCGCAAGAGGGCATTTGCCTCCCTTTGGACGCTTGGCTGCTATTATCGTCTCTGGTCCGGATGAATCCGAATTAGATAATTTTTGTGCAAGCCTAGCGCGGGCGATCCCGCAAATCGATGGCGCGCAAATTTTAGGACCAGCACCGGCACCACTTGCTTTGCTGCGAGGAAAGTTTCGACGTCGATTCCTTATTATGTCAAAACGCTCTATTGCACCTCAGGGGATTGCAAAAGAGTGGCTCAGTCGGGTCAAGCCTTCTTCTCGCATCAGGGTTGTTGTTGATATCGATCCTTATTCATTTTTATAGAGTGATTCTTATGGAGCCGGTCTGTCACGCTGAATCTGGAAGTTTGGGATTTCCCTATTTGAGAGATTCTTAACTGGATGGCTTGATATATTTTACATATTGGAAAAGTTTTTTTCGATACGAAAGATTGTCTAAAAACAGAATTTTAACCGGGTATTTTTAAGGATAAACAGGGACTTCCCATGGTTTGGGTATGTCTATGTTAGGTGTGTCTGTAAAAAAGAGTGCAATAAAAGCTCGAATCTTTCATCTGACTCGCTTGAAACCCTGTTATGTCTGTGATACCTAACCCGCGCCTGATGATTAGTACGGTTTGTACTTTTCGTATCGAAAGAATTTCGGCTTCACTGAAATGCGACCTGTTCGGGCAGGGTCAGTTTCTGGCTTATCTTGGGGGCAATCGGCTTGGCAGGCGAAAACACTAGCTTGAATGGCTTGGCAGGGCGCTATGCATTAGCGCTGCTGGGAATTGCCGAGGAAAAATCTGCATTAGATGCAGTGGCTGAAGATCTGGTTGGTCTGAAACAACTCGTTTCAGGTAGCTCTGAACTTCAGGATTTGCTCAGCTCTCCGCTCTATACACGCGACCAGCAGGTAAAAGCGTTTTCTGCAATACTCGACAAAGCAGGTGTCAATGTTGTGACACACAACTTTGTACTGGTTGTTGCTGAAAACCGTCGACTTGCTGTTTTGGCAGACATGGCAGACGCTTATTTGGCGGAACTGGCGCGTCGCCGCGGCGAGGTTCAGGCTAAAGTAACAGCAGCACATGAATTAACTAAGGCACAACAGAAAGCAATTGCAGATGCTCTTCAGGCTTCTGTAGGTGGTTCTGTTGAAGTTGACGTAACTGTCGATGAAACATTAATCGGGGGCATGATTGTGCAGGTTGGTAGCCGCATGGTTGATAGTTCCTTGCGTACAAAACTTCAGAGACTTGAACTGATGATGAAAGGGGTTGGGTAATGGATATCCGCGCCGCTGAAATCTCTACCATTCTCAAAAAACAGATTGAAAACTTCGGTGCAGACGCCGATGTTGCCGAAGTCGGCCAAGTTCTTTCTGTGGGTGATGGTGTAGCTCGCATTTACGGTCTGGACAATGTTCAGGCTGGCGAGATGGTGGAATTTGCTAACGGTATTCGGGGCATGGCCCTTAACCTTGAGGTCGACAACGTTGGTGTCGTTCTGTTTGGTGATGACCGAGGTGTTAAAGAAGGCGATACAGTCAAACGTACCGGCTCTATTGTTGACGTACCTGCAGGTAAAGGCCTGCTTGGTCGCGTTGTCGATGGTTTGGGTAACCCGATTGACGGTAAAGGCCCTCTTAAGGACGTTAAGCTTACACGTGTGGAAGTAAAGGCCCCTGGCATTATTCCACGTAAGTCTGTTCATGAGCCGATGCAGACCGGTATTAAGTCTATTGATAGTCTTATTCCTATTGGTCGTGGACAGCGTGAGTTGATCATTGGTGACCGTCAGACTGGTAAAACTGCGATTGCTCTAGATACGATTTTGAATCAAAAAGTAACTAACGATGCTGCTTCTAGCGAAAGCGAAAAGCTTTTCTGCATCTACGTTGCTGTTGGTCAGAAACGTTCTACTGTTGCACGTTTGGTTAAGACACTCGAAGACAATGGCGCTATGGAATATTCCATCGTTGTTGCTGCGACAGCTTCTGATCCTGCACCACTTCAGTTCCTTGCTCCATATACTGGCGCAGCGATGGGTGAGTACTTCCGCGACAATGCAATGCACGCTGTGATCGTTTATGACGATCTTTCAAAGCAGGCTGTTGCCTATCGTCAGATGTCTCTTCTTCTTCGTCGCCCCCCTGGACGTGAAGCTTACCCTGGTGATGTTTTCTATCTTCACTCCCGTCTTCTTGAGCGTTCATGTAAATTGAACGACGATCACGGTGCTGGTTCTTTGACCGCGCTTCCAGTGATCGAAACTCAAGGTGGTGACGTTTCTGCGTTTATTCCGACAAACGTGATTTCTATCACAGATGGTCAGATTTTCCTTGAAACGAACCTCTTCAACAAAGGTATCCGTCCAGCTGTGAACGTTGGTCTATCGGTTTCCCGTGTTGGTTCTTCTGCGCAGATCAAGGCTATGAAGCAAGTTGCTGGTAGTATTAAACTTGAGCTCGCTCAGTATCGTGAAATGGAAGCTTTCTCTCAGTTCGCTTCTGATCTCGATGCCGCTACTCAGCGTCTGTTGGCTCGTGGTTCTCGTTTGGTCGAGCTCCTCAAACAGCCACAGTACAAACCGCTGACTGTTGAAGAGCAGGTTATTGTTATTTACTCCGGCGTGAAGGGTTACCTCGACGCGATTGACGTGAAAATGATCAGTCACTTCGAAGAAAAACTTCTCTCTGAAGTTCGTGGCAATGGCCAGGACATTCTGGATGCTATCCGTAAAGACAAAGCCCTTTCTGCTGATACAGAAAGCAAGCTGAAATCATTCATGGATAATTTTGCCAAGACCTTTGTATAACGGATTGGCAGTCCAGAGTTTAATGGCTGTGGGAAACGAATAACGACATGGCAAACTTAAACGATCTGAAACTTAGGATCTCTAGCGTTAAGTCTACGCAAAAGATCACTTCGGCCATGAAGATGGTTGCTGCAGCTAAGCTGCGCCGTGCACAAGAACAAGCTGAAGCATCCCGACCATACGCAGAGCGTATGGAACGGATGTTAGGTTCTCTTGCTGTATCTGCGGGTAAACAGCCTGGTGCATCTCCTCTTCTTGCTGGAACAGGTAAAGATGACGTTCATTTACTCATCGTAGCCGCGGCTGACCGCGGACTTTGTGGTGGTTTCAATACAAATATTGTAAAGGAAGCACGCAAGAAAGCTCACGAGCTGATCAAAGCTGGTAAAACTGTAAAGTTCTATTGCATTGGTCGTAAATCTCGTGATCAGCTACGACGTGAATTTGGATCAAGCATCGTCGATACAATTGAAGATGTCGCAAAGCCTAGCTTAGGTTTTGATAAGGCAACGACAGTATCTGATTACGTGCTGAGAATGTTTGATGCTGGTGAATTTGATGTTTGCACGATCTTCTATGCGAAGTTCAAGTCTGTAATCGTTCAAATTCCTTCTGCTCAACAGTTGATCCCGTTTGAAGCTGAGGGGGATGCTGATGCATCTGGCCTGGCTGATGGCAGTATCTACGATTACGAGCCATCGGATGAGAAAATCTTGAGAGATCTGTTGCCTCGCAATATTTCGATCCAAATTTTCAAAGCGATGCTCGAAAATGCCGCTAGTGAGCACGGTGCTCGTATGTCCGCTATGGACAGCGCGACACGTAATGCTGGCGAGATGATTGATCGACTGTCGATTCAGTATAACAGAACGCGTCAAGCAAACATCACAAACGAGTTGATTGAAATTATCTCCGCCAAAGAAGCTCTCTAATTTTAGAGAGCTCTGGCAAGCGCACTGGCTAAGGAGTGACACTAAATGGCTGATAAGAATATCGGTAAGATCACACAGGTCCTCGGACCGGTGGTTGACGTTCAATTTTCAGGTGGAAACCTTCCTGAAATTTTGGGCGCTCTAGAATTACAGAATGACGGCAAACGCCTTATTCTTGAAGTTGCCCAGCATTTGGGTGAGAACACAGTTCGTACTATTGCGATGGATGCTACTGACGGCCTTATGCGCGGTCAGGAAGTAACGGACACTGGTGATGCTATTAAAGTTCCTGTTGGTCCAGAAACTCTGGGTCGTATCATGAACGTAATTGGTGAGCCAATTGATGAACGTGGCCCTATTGGCAACAAAGCCGCTTTCCCAATTCACCGTGCTGCTCCAAAGTTTGACGAACAGGCTACTGACGCCGAGATCCTGGTAACAGGTATTAAGGTTATCGATTTGCTTTGCCCTTACTCCAAGGGTGGTAAAATTGGTCTCTTCGGTGGTGCTGGTGTTGGTAAAACCGTGACAATCATGGAATTGATCAACAACATCGCGAAAACACACGGTGGTTACTCTGTGTTTGCGGGTGTTGGTGAGCGTACTCGTGAGGGTAACGATCTTTACCACGAAATGATTGAAGGTGGCGTTATCAACCTAGAAGGCGACAGTAAATGTGCGCTTGTCTATGGTCAGATGAATGAGCCTCCAGGAGCACGTGCACGTGTTGCCTTGACAGGTCTTACTCAAGCGGAATATTTCCGTGATGAAGAAGGCCAGGACGTTCTGTTCTTTGTGGATAACATTTTCCGTTTCACACAGGCTGGTTCTGAAATTTCAGCTCTTCTAGGTCGTATTCCTTCTGCGGTTGGTTATCAGCCAACTCTTGGTACTGATATGGGTGCCATGCAGGAACGTATTACGTCTACGAAGAAGGGTTCTATCACATCCGTTCAGGCCGTTTATGTTCCTGCGGATGACTTGACTGACCCTGCACCTGCAACAACCTTCTCTCACTTGGATGCGACAACTGTTCTGTCTCGTCAGATTGCTGAGCTTGGAATCTACCCGGCTGTGGATCCTCTCGATTCAACTAGTCGTATTCTTGAGCCTTCAGTCATTGGTGAAGAGCACTATTCTATTGCTCGTGAAATCCAACGTGTACTTCAGTCTTACAAAGACTTGCAGGATATCATTGCGATTTTGGGTATGGATGAGCTATCCGAAGAAGATAAAATGACTGTTGCGCGTGCTCGTAAGATCCAGCGTTTCTTGTCACAGCCATTTGACGTGGCTGAAGTCTTCACTGGCTCACCTGGTGTTCAGGTTGCTCTAGAAGATACCATTAGCGGTTTTAAAGGCATTCTTGCTGGTGAATATGATCACCTTCCAGAAGCAGCTTTCTACATGGTTGGTACCATTAGTGAAGTTGTTGCCAAAGCTGAAAAAATGGCCGCTGAAGCCGCTTAAGGCTTCGTGAATAGTTTAATTGTCGTAAGACCGGTAGCAGGAAGAGATTGATGGCCAACCAACAGGTGGAATTCGAACTCGTATCACCAGAGAAACTACTTCTCTCCAAGAGCGTCGACATGGTTGTCGTTCCTGGTGAAGATGGCGACTTTGGTGTGCTGCCGCGTCACGCACCGATGATCTCCACAGTCCGCCCTGGCGTGATCGCGATCTACTCTGGTAAAGAGATTAGTGAGCGTATCTTCGTTGCAGGCGGCTTTGCTGAGGTGACCACCGAACGCTGCACAGTTCTCGCTGAAATTGCTCAGCCAGTTAGCGAGCTAGACAAAGCAACCGTTCAACAGCAGCTTCAAGATGCAAAAGAAGATTATTCTGATGCAAGTGATGATGCTGGACGTGACGCTGCAAGTAAACAGATCGAATTGTCTGAAGCCCGGCTTAAAGCCATCGGTTAATCAGACAGTTTCATGAATATAAAAAAGCCCGGTGCCATATTGGCCCGGGCTTTTTTTTGATATTTTTTGTGGCTTTATCTAGAGGGAAGCAAAAATTATTGGGTATGTTGCATCACAGCTAAAGATATTTAACTATTATAATCTTAATTCATTTATTTATTTTTCTTAGCAGTAAAGATCTCTCATGGATAATTTAATAGCTCTGGCGAATGAACCAGCAACCTGGATGGCTCTGTTTACTTTAATTGTGATGGAGATTGTTCTGGGGATTGATAACCTCATCTTTATTTCTATTCTAACAAATAAGCTGCCAGAAGAACGCCGGGCAAAAGCGCGCTCTATTGGCTTGGGGTTAGCGTTGATTTTCAGGTTAGCGCTCTTGGGGACAGTGGCTGTCATCGTTCAGTTGGTAGAGCCGATCATTACCATTTTTGATCAAAGCTTTTCATGGCGAGATATTATCTTAATTACCGGAGGTTTGTTTCTGGTATGGAAGGCGACAAAAGAAATTCACCACAACGTTGAACAAAACGAAGCTGGTCCGAAAAGCGACAATATTGTTGTGGCGAGTTTTACGACAATAATTGGACAAATACTCGTACTAGATCTCGTCTTTTCGATCGACAGTATTATCACCGCCGTGGGTATGACCGATCACATCCCTATTATGGTGATTGCAGTTATTACGGCAGTCCTGGTTATGTTGCTTGCAGCGGGACCACTTTCACGTTTCATCGAAGCGAACCCAACCATCGTTATGTTGGCCTTGGGGTTCCTTCTGATGATTGGTATGACGCTAATTGCAGATGGTTTTGGTGTTCATGTGCCTAAGGGCTATATTTACGCGGCAATGACTTTTTCTGCCTTTATCGAAGGCTTGAATATGTTAACTCGTAAAAGAAAAAAAACAAAATAAAATGAATAAATAAGGGGGAGTAAACAGATGATTTGTTTGCCCCCCTTATAATTAATTGTTGTATCTGGGAATTATGATTTTTTAACAAACTTAGTCAGAATGACAATTTGTTGTCCACTGACACGACCTTCTATCTGTTCGGCGTTATCTTGTACCAGAGATATACCGCGTACAGCTGTACCACGTTTGGCAGTGAAGCCACCGCCTTTTACGTTTAAGTCCTTAATCAATGTGACAGTGTCTCCTGCTTCGAGTAAAGCACCATTGGCATCAAGATGTTTAACAGCATCGTCATCAGATGCTTCTTCTGTCTCAGATTGCGCCCAAGCGAGAGTTTCTTCATCTAGATAGAGCATGTCCAAGAGATCTTGTGTCCAGCCTTCGCTTCTCAACCGGTTGAGCATACGCCATGCCATTACTTGAACTGCGGGTACTTGGCTCCACATACTGTCATTAAGGCAGCGCCAGTGATTAGCGTCTACTTTTTTGGGATTGTTGATTTGGTCACGGCAGGTGTCACAAATATAAATGGATTGATCTGCACTGCCGTCAGAGTTGGGGGAGATCTCGAAGTGTGCAAGATTTTCTGAAGCACTGCAAAGTTCACACTTTGATTCACTGCGTTTATTTAGGTCTAGTTCTATCGACATTATATTATGCTCATGTTGGGTAAGTGTTTGGCCTAACTTATTTTCAAGTCTAGTGCACACAATTTTCTAAGGCACAATATCAGTCTAGATCTTAAGGAACAACTTAACTTCAGTTATTGTTTTGTTGAGTACTTTGTAGATATTATTACGCACCGGATAATTCCACGCTTATAGATGGCGAAAGTAATCTGAGAAGGATCAGGAATGCCTTTTATGGAGATCGTGTTACTTGAGGATGGCCGAATAATAAGACCTTGCGGCGTTGATGATCTTGTCGGTGTGTCGGAGATGGTTTTAACAGAAGCCAAAAGAAGTATAGCCGATGACTTTGATGATACAGGTTGGGAGGGTTTTAAAGAATACCTTTCCGATGATCAGCTATTGAGACGGTTGGTAACAGGATCCAAAGCACTCGTTGTCCAAGAGGGCGATGATCAAATCGTGGGTTATCTTGAGATCTCACAAAACCAAGTTCTGTTGCTGTTTATTGCCAAACAAGCCCAAGGGCTTAACCTTGCGTCCCGACTTTTACTTCGTATGCAGTCTACACTAGATTTCGAAGAACTTTATGTAAACTCGTCCTCAAGGGGATATCAGTTTTATAAGGAGCATGAATTTGAACCTCTTGACGATTGGCAAGAAGAGGCCGGGGTGAAATTTCGACCGATGAAGTGGCTGAAAGAACAATAATTAGGAATACAAAAATTTTCTCGCAGGTTCCTGTGTAGATATGCCCGATTAGATTTTCAGTTCCAAACACTGTCCAAACCTTTATGTTTGAGTGATAACAATATGTGTTTAAACAATTTTTAGGAATTTAGCCATTGCCACATTGTATTATTGAGTATGCAGCACCTTTAGAGAATATCATTGATATTTCCAAGTTGGTTGATGAGGTTTTTAGAGCAGCGGACGAGACAGGATTATTTGATACTGCAAGCATTAAGGTTCGGGCGTTACCTTTTACTTCCTTTAAGACCGGGGCTGATCAACAGCTATATGTCAGTACAATCGTAAAGCTCTTGCCTGGGCGGACACAACAACAGAAGGAAACATTGGGTAAGACGGTTTTAGCTTCAAAACAGACCTTACTCGAGGGAAAAGCGCTTTTTTTTGTAGAGGTAGTTGATATCTCGGCGTCCTATTTCAAATAAATTATTTTATGAGATAGGAAAACTCTTCAACGAGTTTTGTGTATAGACTACGTTTGAAGGGTACTATGATATCAGGAAGACAGGACATATCTACCCATTTCCATTCCGAGAATTCAGGAATTTCTGTATCGATATTGATCTCGCTATCTAGCCCCTTGAAACGAAAAACGAACCATTTTTGTTTTTGTCCACGGTAACGCCCGTCCCATATTTTAGGAACAAGATCATGCGGCAGATCGTATGTCTGCCAATTTGATGTCTGTGCTACGAGTTCTGCATTTGCAGTACCAGTTTCTTCTTCCAGTTCCCGTAATGCGGCTTTGAGCGGTTCTTCTTCTTGTTCAATCCCTCCTTGAGGCATTTGCCAAGCAGTACCAGGATTATCTATCCTTTGTGCAACAAATACCTGATTTTTGGCATTTAAGAGCATGATACCAACGCAAGGCCTATAGGGAAGGACTCGAATCTCGTTATCCGTTAGTTTAAAATTAGTGGTCACTGGTATTCTCGTCACTTTTTTCAGGAGCATGGGCGCTCGCGGTACTTGCTTTTACTTGTTTATCAGAGGTTTCAGTCGGATTTTTAGGGACGGATGCTACAGCTGTAATCGGAACCAGTTGAAAGCCTTTGTTCTCTAGATCATGAACCCAAGTTGCAATACGTTCCAGAGTTACTGGATAGGGGCGGCCAGTAGCGATGGCAAAACCATTCTTCAAAGCAATTTGTTCGACCTGAGCAAGTCGAGAGTCAATCGCCAATCTACTGAGTTGTGCTTCATCAATGGCGCGCTGGTTTGTCACGACGGGCACACCGTATTCAGCCCCTAGGCTCGGCGCCAGACTGGCTTGATTTTTGCCATTGTCGAGGAAAAGGAGGCCATGATCTTTAAAGTATTTTATGACGGGTATCATCTGCCGTTCCGACGTAACAAACCTATCCCCCATATAAGCGCTCATGCCAACAAAGCCTGATCCTCTATTCGCAATCCAGGCAAGATTGTTAATGTTGCCTTCTGGTTGTCTGCCGGTGAGTAGGGCCTGTGGTCCAGGGTCATCAGAAGGGTAGGTGAGAGGTTCCATTGGCAGGTCTAAGAGCACCTCATGATGGTGAGAGCGTGCCAAGGCTATCCAACTTTCAAGATCCCGGGCGTAGGGAGTAAAGGATAGGGTGATTGTTGGGGGAAGCTGTCTTATCGCGGCTTCTGTGGCTGCGCGGGAGAGACCTAAACCTGTCAGTACAATCGCAATTTTGGGACGCCCATCCGCAACAGGTGGTTTTTGAGCATATCGTTTCCAGCTTGGGATATTACTCAGAGCATTGTCATTTATGGGAGAGTTGTCATGTGTAGAAGGGGCCGTTACGGATGTTTCTTGGGGTAGGCTGGATACTTCTGATGTAGCGGGAAGTTCTGTGGATTTCGATGTGTGCTCAGGTGCAGGAGTTTGATCTTTGTCACCAGTAGTCTCATTCTCGCCGGATGTTTTATTCTCTGAATTTAAAGGATCTGTTATTGCAGCAACTTCTTCATGTTCACTAGAAGATGGGGCGTCTTGGCCAGATGTGTGAGCCATGACTTCTTCAGATGAATGAGGCTCTGGCTGAGGATGAGCTGCTGTCTCTTCAGTTATAGGAGGTGTCTCTTCTCCTGTTATCTGGTCGTTACCGGATACTTCAGGGGCTTCGGTGTGTTCTGTTGCTTTATCATCGGCATGAGTATCAGGTGCTTTCTCTCCGGTGTGTTCTTCCGGTTGGATGGGGCTTTGATCCTCTGACGCAGAATTCGGTGTGTGCTCGTTTCCGTCGGTATGTGTTGTTTCTGTTTGTAAATTCGCATCAGGAAGATTCCCTTCCGTTTCAGGATGGGGATCTGTGGTTAAGGTGTCTTCTGTATAAATATAAGGAAGCGGAGCAGGTGGTCCGTAAATTGTATAACCAGCTGCAGCGCCGATCACAGAGATCAGCGCCACCCAGCTAATAATAAGGACTATTTTGTTCCAGTTCACAGCTATCTCAACTGTTTCATTTTGGGTTTGATAGACTGTTTAGTTATTTGCACTATTGTTTGAGCTGTACAATGAAATTCCCTGGAGTAAATCTACAGCTCGGTCGAGCTGATAATCCAATGCTTTCACATCTTCAGCATTCTCATCTTCAGCTTCGTTGGTTTCATCCCCATTAGTGCCGCCTTTGTTTTCCAATGCTCCGCGTAAATCAGCTTCGCGTCGTAGATTTTGATTTTTCAGAGTTTCAAGTTTTGCTTGTTCTACGATGATATCTGGGGCGATACCTTCGGCCTGGATCGACCGGCCTGAAGGCGTATAGTAACGACTGGTGGTCAACCGCATTGCGCCATTGCCAAGTAGGGGCATGATGGTTTGAACGGAACCTTTACCGAAAGATCTTGTGCCCATGATAATTGCTCTACGGTGATCTTGAAGGGCACCTGCGACAATTTCAGAGGCAGAAGCTGACCCACCATTGATTAAGACAACAAGTGGTTTACCGTCGATCAGATCGCCAGAGCGAGCATTAAATCTTTGAGCATTAGAGTTATCTCTGCCGCGGGTAGAGACAATCTCTCCTTGTTCAAGGAAAGCGTCGGATACCGAAATTGCTTCAGTCAGAAGTCCACCAGGGTTGAGGCGTAGATCAAGAACAAGTCCGATCATTTTATCACCAAGTTCGTCCTGAATTGCCTTAATGGATTTCTCCAGACCTGGAGTGGTTTGTTCGTTGAAAGAAGAAACGCGAACATAACCGACGTTACCTTCAACGCGGTGACGTACTGATCTTACTTTGATAACTGCGCGTTCTAGTGTCACGTCAAACGAGTCAACACCTTCACGGCTAATGGAGATTTTTAGTTCACTACCAACTTTGCCGCGCATTTTTTCGACGGCTTCTTGCAAGGTCAGGCCAAGTACAGCTTCGCCATCAAGGTGCGTGATGAAGTCTCCGGCTTCAATCCCTGCTTTTGCGGCAGGGGTATCATCAATAGGGGATACGACTTTAACAAAACCGTTTTCCATGGTGACTTCGATACCAAGACCTCCAAACTCGCCACGGGTTTGAACGCGCATGTCTTTGAAAGAGTCTGGTGTAAGATAGCTGGAATGAGGATCAAGGCGGGTAAGCATACCGTGTATAGCTGATTCAATCAGCTCTTCATCGGATACTTCTTCGACATAATCTGCTTTGATTCGTTCAAAAACATTGCCGAAGAGTTCCAGCTGACGATAGGTGTCTCGCCGCGGATCAACGGATGCATCAGCTACGAGACTGGTGGGTAGTGCAATAGCAAAAGCTGTTGTTAAGAGCACTTTTTTGAGACTGAGCATTAACCGTTCACCTTATTGATATTTAAAGTCTTTGTTTCTGTAAGTATCCAGGGGGCTGGATTGATAGGTTGTCCGCTGCGGCGGAGCTCGAAATAAATTTCTTCGTGTTCCAGCTTATGGTCACCCATTCGAGCAACTGGCTCACCTGCAAGAACCCATTGTCCTTCTGCCACATCAATCCTTTCAACGCCTGCCAATAGTGTATGATATCGTCCAGAGTGTTCAATGATCAAGATTCTCCCGTACCCACGAAAATCTCCTGCATAGGCCACGCGTCCATCAAATGGTGCAATAACTTGCGCTGATGGGCGTGTTGCGATCACTAACCCTTTGTCGAATGATACATTGGTCCCCTTTTTTTGCCCGTACTTACTTATCACTCTTCCGCGAGCTGGATATAAAAGTACACGTTTCTGGCGAGAAGGGAAGTCCCGTATCTGTGATGGGTCAGGGATTACAGCTAGTTGAGTGGTTGGTTGAGGGCTTGATTCGATTTTTGTAGCAGGAGGATTCGGTATACTTGTTGTCGAGGGAGGAGTTGGCTTTGATTTAGGTATAGGGGCTGCAAGCGCAAGTTTTTTACGTTCAGCTTCCAGCTTTTTGACTAAATCCTTCATATTCCGCGCCTGTTGAGCCAGTTTTTTGACCCGCGCGCCCACCGATTTTTGGGACGAAGCTGTTTGGGATTGAAGGGTTTGTTTTCTTTTGATGAGAATATTTAAACCATCTTTCTCGCGTTTAAGGTTTTTTTGTGAAGACAGCAATGCCGTACGTTCGTACTCGATTCGGCTTTTGAGTTCAGCGAGTTCGGCTAAATCGGATCTCAGGTTTTCAACCCGCGTTTCAATTTCAGGAACAGCAACTTTGAGCAGCATGGCTGATCTGATCGTGTCGAGTGGTGAACCTGGGGCTGCTGCCAAAGCTTCTGGGGGAAGTAAGGCAATGCGTTGAATGGCTGACAAAGTTTGGCTTAAACGTTCACGATCAGATGTCAGACGGATGGTTTTTGCTTCGGCCTCTTCTTCAAGCGATATCAATGTATCTTCAATAGCAGTAAGGTCGCTTTCGTAATCTTGGATCTTTCTGGCTGCAACAATAAGCTGTCCGCGCAGTCCTGAAAGCTCTTTACCGAGGCGTGTTGATGTTTTGGATAGTTTTTCAGCCTCTTTTGTTCCTTGAGCGGCCTTTTGTTCGAGCGTC
The DNA here is from genome assembly GCF_042682825.1 of Kiloniella antarctica. Lineage (NCBI taxonomy): Bacteria > Pseudomonadati > Pseudomonadota > Alphaproteobacteria > Rhodospirillales > Kiloniellaceae > Kiloniella > Kiloniella antarctica. The sequence goes on along the minus strand of NZ_JBHUII010000007.1, from coordinate 77,238 downwards.
TGAATTTCTTGTTTTGTATTTTGGGCAAAGGTAAGTGAAGAAAGACAAACGATCGGTAAGAATAAAAGAAGGGCTACCTGCGTTCTTATCTTTAGTATAGAGGTTCTGAGCAACTCGTTTAAGTAGTCGGGACGCATACCAATAAAACCCGGTAAGAAAGGTGGTTTGGTTATAGCGAGATTGGTACGCGAGCTCTTCACAGGATGCCTCAGCTTTGTCCTTTAGTCTTCGTCTCTTCGAATTAAAGATTTACCATCCATTTCATCAGGTTGCTCGAGGTTGAGTAAATCCAGTATTGTCGGCGCAATATCAGCAAGGCGCCCATTAGCGATTTTGGTTACATTGTCTGGGCCATTAATCAGTAAAATGGGCACAGGATTAAGTGTATGAGCTGTATGTGGCAAACCTGTGATGGGATCCAGCATCTCTTCGGCATTACCATGGTCGGCTGTTATTAGTAAGCGACCTCCGACAGACAATGTTGCGGCATGAATATCCTGCAAGCAACGATCCACGGTCTCTGCAGCTTCGATTGCTGCGTTGAGATCGCCTGTATGACCGACCATATCACAGTTTGCAAAGTTACAGATAAGCATCTCATACTTTCCACTAATAATCGCTTCACAGAGCCTTGCATTTACTTCCGGGGCTGACATAGAGGGCTGGAGATCATAAGTCGCTACTTTGGGGGATGGAACAAGAACGCGATCTTCTCCTAAAAGAGGCTCTTCAACACCGCCATTGAAAAAGTAGGTTACGTGTGGATATTTTTCAGTTTCGGCAATTCTAAACTGACGGAGCCCCGCTGCGGAAACGATTTCTCCTAAGGTCTTGGTTAGATCCCGTGGTGAAAACATAACGCCCATTGATTGCGACAATTCATTTGAATAGGCAATCATGCCAAGGAACGAGCAGCATTTGGGATGAAAAGTTCGATCAAATTCGGAAAATTCTATGTCGATAAGGGCATGAAGAATTTGACGCGCCCGATCAGCCCGGAAATTGGTCATGATGATAGCATCGCCATCTTTCATGCCGTCATAACCATCCATCACGCAGGGAATGATAAACTCATCCCAAATTTTTTGATTATAACTTCGCTGAATGATTTCTTCTGGATTGGAGGCATTTTCGCCTTTGCCAGAGGTAATAGCATCATATGCAAGCTTTACCCGTTCCCAACGATTATCACGATCCATGGCGTAATAGCGACCAAGAACGGTGCCAATGATAACACCCGGGGTTGTTCTCTCAAACTCCTTGATGAAGGTAGAGGCGCCTTGTGGAGCGGTGTCACGGCCATCCAAAATGGCATGAACAATAACTGGAATTCCTGCACTTTGAAAAGCACGTACCAAGGTTGATGTTTGGACTTGATGTCCGTGGACGCCGCCATCTGATATAACGCCAAGTACTTGGGCTGTTCCACCTGATTTTTTGAGTTTGTCGATAGTATCTAACAGAGCAGGATTTTGAACAAAGGTTCCATCTTCAATGGCAGTGTCTATCCTCGGAAGACTTTGCATGACAACGCGCCCGGCACCAATATTCATATGACCTACTTCAGAATTTCCCATTTGTCCGTCTGGAAGGCCAACATCTCTACCGCAAGTAGCGAGGTATCCCAAGGGAGCTTCTCTGCTTAAACGATCCACCAGCGGAGTTTTCGCCAGATTGATTGCGTTGTTATCATCTTCTTTTCGAAAGCCCCATCCATCAAGGATACAAAGAACAACTGGTTTGGGTTTATGAGCGGTCGGGGACATGGATGTAAAACGCTTTCGTAGATTGGTGAATAATGATCAATAGTTAGGTTATGATTAGGGCGATAAAAGAATATATAAATGTAGCGTCCTTTTAAGATAAACTCACGATCTTGTTTGGATTATTTTTAATGAATTTTGTGTATGGATGCTCAATTTTCTAAACTCAACCAGTACTTATTCGGTAAGTTTAAGGTTTCTGGTGTTAAGAAATTGTTTTGCATGAAAAAAATACGGCTGTTTTGATATTGAGTTAAGGGAAAGGCTGAACGTGTAGCGGGATGTTCTTTCATGAGTTGGAGCAAACTTCCATCATTGAGCATTGTTTCAAGGCCTTTTTCAAAGCGTAGAGCCAATTGTTCATCTTTTTTGTTAACAAAAAAATACATCGGAAAACGGTAGGCAAGTAACAACTTGTCGTAAGCCAAAAATTTGTTTGTGCCAAAATGTTCGGTTTCTCCATAGCCCTCACTAATTGCTCTAGGGAAATAATCACAACGTTTCTTGTCTATCATAGTCCACATGAATTCAAATCGGATCGTACGATCAACCGTGTAGCCATTATCCTCAAGAATATCACTGTCCGGCCAGTGTTGACCCTGACAGGCGATTAATTTTTTTAATTGTTGGGGAGTTGTAATCTGGTCAAATTCGGTGCGGCGGCCCTTTTTTATCACCAAGAGCCGATACCCGAGTAAGCCAAGGTTTAAAGGAATTCTGATTGCGCGCAAAGTGCGTTCACGTTCTTTGTTAGTTCCGGCCCAATCCAGATCGATTTCTTTTCCTATTTCAACAAAATGTAGTGAACGTTTTTGGGTTAAGTTTTCAACACTTACTTTCAGCTCTGAAGAACCATATTCTTTTTCAGTTCGATGTAAAACTTCGGAGATGATTTGTGAAAAATAACTATGGGCAATATCGCCATCGCCTTGGGAATGCCGAATTTGGATGGTTTGTTGTGATAAAGCCGCTTGAGGACGGTAGAGAACGAGTATGATAAGAACAAGAACAGCATATGTTATCTTTGTACGAAAGAATGAGTGCTGATTGCCAAAAGTCATTCACTTTGCCTCAGATCATAGGAGTTCAAGGGCCCTCAAAGGCGTTTATGGCTACGTGCTAAAGGTTGAGATTTAGCTCAGGTTGACTTTTGAGGAGCAATAAAAATTTCCGTTTCTTAGTATGCACTGGTTCAATCATTATCACCCGTGTTTTGTGACTTCGTAATTAACACGAATTGAAATTATTTGTCTCAAGCACAAGTCGATAGTATCGGCGAAAGATACCGTACTGATTATTGACTTCTGGTTAACCTAAATTAACCGTGATATTTTCTTGGGAAATAGCATCAGGGGATGAGCTGGCTGATATTGTATGTATCAAGTCTAAGCTGTGACCTAGTCGCGATGATAAGGATGCCCTGTTAAAATACAGGAAGAGCGATAGATTTGTTCTGCAAAAAGTCCGCGCACAAGCATGTGTGGCCAGGTTAAACGTCCTAAGCATAGACTTTGTTGTGATTTTCTTTTTACGTCGTCGGATAAACCGTCAGCACCGCCGATCAGGAATATAATATCCTGTTCGCCGCTATCTTGCCATTTACCGAGTAGTTCGGAAAGTTGAGGACTGGAAAAATCTTTTCCCCGTTCATCCAGCGTTACAATTTTAGCCCCTTTGGGGACAGCGGCGAGGAGCAGTTCGCCTTCACGCTGCTTTAGTTGGGCAGCAGGCAAATTTCTCTTTTCCTCAACTTCTCGAAGTTCAAGACTCCAGTTGAGGCGATTACCTGCCAAACGTTTGCAATAGAGTTCAAAAAGTTCCCTTGCCGGTCCAGCTTTCGCTTTTCCGACAGCAACTAAGGTTATGCGCATCTAAGGCCGTTTCTCGTATAGATCAGGCGTCTTTAGATGCAAAAGGTTGTGCTGATTCAGGTAGCTCCAGGCCCCACATTTTCTCCAAGTTATAAAACGCTCGGACTTCTGGGCGGAAAAGATGAACCACAACATCGCCAGCATCGACCAAAACCCAATCACCACGTTCTTTACCCTCGGCAATGATACTTTTCATGCCAGAGCTTTTAAGTCCGCGAAGAAGGTGGTCAGACATGGCTGATACTTGACGGCTAGAGTTACCACTAGCAATGATCATGTAATCAGCAATACTGGATTTACCGGCAAGTTCGATAACGACAATATCTTCAGCTTTGTCGTCCTCTAGTGAGTTTCGAACTAATTCAAGCAGGTTACGGCTGTTGCCTGTAATATCCTGCATAGTGGCCTCAGTGGCCGTAGATTCTCGTGGTATGATCGGTCTCCGTCAATTGAACCTACTCGTGGGATCACGACTTCTCACTGCAGGCTGTTATCATATGTCCTGTAATTATCGCTATACAGCACGTCTAGTCATGCTCGTAACTTTAGCACATCAAGGCGGCGCTACCCTATATGTTAATGCCCTAGGTTACAATAAGGGGATTTTTTGATATATTTTTTATGAATTTTTTCCCACTTTGTGTCCGTTTCTGATCTTTGTTGAGGACAGCTTAGATTGATGGCCGTGGATCAAAATCCAGGCAGGACCTTGGACGTTACATAGATTGTGAGATAAATTTTCAGAAATTCTTGTGTGCTTAAACCGTTGCGCTGCCTTCGATGCAGCCGCTTGCAGGGAATAACCGGGGCGGGCGAAAACCGCAATCTTCACTGAGCGAAAAATTTCTGGCCAATTTCTCCATAGGGAAATTTGACTTAAATTGTCGGCACCCATTAGCCAAACGAACTCAACCTTAGGGAATCGAGCAGTAAGAGTACTCAGCGTATTGGAAGTATAGACTGACTCCAGTTGACTCTCGATTGTTGTAATACGGATCCGGGGATGTTTATTGAGTAAAAGGGCGCTGGCAACTCGCGCGGAAAGAGGTGCCATTTCTTTGGTGTCTTTGAGTGGGTTTTGGGGGGAGACCAGCCACCATACCTCATCCAGGTTTAATTTTTTCAGGGCATCAGTTGAGATTTGGTAATGAGCAGCGTGTGCAGGATTAAAGGACCCACCGAGAAGACCAACTCTCTGTCTGGCTGAGGGCAAAGTGCCACCAAGACTTTTGGCAAGACTTCTTGACGTCACGATTTTATCGAACTCAAGGCTTGGGATGTGCTGTGGCTTCATCGTGATATAATCTGGGTTATTGCAACGAACCGCGCCTGTGGTCTCAAGGGCGGGCATGCCCGTTGCCGCGAACAAGATATTTATAGCTGGTCAATTGGTTGGCGCCTACGGGGCCACGGGCGTGCAGTTTACCTGTAGAGATACCAATTTCTGCGCCCATACCAAACTGTCCACCATCAGCAAATTGAGTAGAGGCATTATGGATCACGATACCTGCATCGACTTCTTGTTGGAACGCGGCCGCAGCTGAGCTGTCTTCAGTTATAATTGCTTCCGTGTGATGAGAGCCGTGACGGTTAATGTGCGCGATGGCATCAATAAGCCCATTTACTTTGCGAATCGAAATAATTGCATCTAGGTATTCTGTATCCCAATCAGCCTCAACAGCTTTGTTTATGCGCTTATCCAGAGCTTGAATAGCTGTGTCGCCTCTAATCTCGCAGCCTTTGGCGATTAACCTCTTAAGAATGGGCTTTAGATCGTCATCGGCAAAAGCATCATCCACCAAAAGAGTTTCTGTTGCACCACAAACGCCTGTACGACGCATTTTAGCGTTAAGAACAACCTCTAGGGCCATCTTTGGATCTGCCGATTTGTGTAGGTAGGTATGGCACAGGCCATCAAGGTGCGCTAAAACGGGGACACGGCTTTCCGTTTGAATACGTTCTATCAATCCGCGTCCACCGCGTGGGATAATGAGATCGACATAATCGTTCATGGTCAACAAGTGCCCAACGGCGGCGCGATCTGTTGTTGGGACGCGCTGGATCGCGGCGATAGGTAAGCCTGCGCTCTCTAACCCGATTTGCAAACATGTTAATATCGCACCTGAGGAGTGAAAACTTTCTGATCCGCCACGCAGGATAGAGGCATTTCCTGCCTTCAGGCAAAGGGCGCCCGCGTCGGCTGTTACGTTGGGTCGGCTTTCATAGATAATGCCAATTACCCCAAGAGGTACAGATACTTTCTCGAACTTTAGACCGTTGGGCTGTTCCCAGCTTTCCAAGGATTTACCGACGGGATCCGGAAAGGCGGCGATGGCTTCTAGGCCTTTCGCCATGGCTTCAATACGATCAGGATCGAGCGCGAGGCGGTCCAGCATGGCACTGCTGATGCCTTTGGCTTCTGCTGCGGCCATATCTTTTTTATTTGCTTCCAGTATTGTCGGGAGTTGAGCGCGCATAGCTTGTGCCGCAGCTTTCAAGGCATTGTTTTTTGCCTCTGCTGGGGCGAGAGCCAGATCCTGGGCTGCTGCTTTTGCAGCTTTGCCGAGCTGATCCATTTGTGCTTTGAGTTCGCTCATATCCTTAAATATTCCTGTTGCGAGGCAGTCCCTAATACTGCGTTGTTATATCCCATTAGGAATTTGATTATATTGTTTCTTTTTAGTGAAGAACAAGGTCGTCGCGGTGTATTAGTTCTTCGCGGCCCAGATATCCTAAACGATTTTCGATTTCCGAAGATTTCAGACCGACAATTTTGCGAGCATCCCCGTTGGAGTAAGCAGCAAGACCTCTGGCAATTTCCCGGCCATCCGGTGCCTTGACCAAAATGGCGTCACCGCGCTGGAAATTTCCTTCAACAGCAGTAACTCCGGCAGGGAGAAGGGACTTCCCGTTTTGTAGGGCCTTCACGGCGCCTGCATCAACGGTGACTGTACCCAGAGGTTTTAAGCTTCCGGCGATATAGCGTTTACGGGCTGTTTTGGGCTCAACGGAAGCTTCAAAGACAGTCGCGCGGCTACCCTCTATAATGCTTTGTAAGGGGTTGAGCTGATGCCCGTTGGCGATGATCATGCTACACCCAGCACCTACCGATATTTTAGCGGCTGAAATTTTTGTAATCATGCCACCAGAACTGTAACCCGGTAGTGCTTCGCCTGCCATGGCATCAATTTCGGAGGTGATTTCGCTCACAACAGGTAGGAATTTAGCGTCGGGATCTTTTTTGGGATCTGCGGTATAGAGGCCATCAATATCAGATAGCAAAACCAAGAGGTCCGCGTCGACCATGGCGCCAACACGGGCAGCCAGGCGGTCGTTGTCGCCAAAACGTATTTCACTGGTCGCTACGGTATCGTTCTCATTGATAATTGGAACTGTGTTCAGTCTGAGTAAGGTTGTCAGAGTGTTGCGTGCATTAAGGTGCCGACGACGCTCTTCTGTGTCTCCCAGAGTGAGGAGGACTTGAGATACTGTCGTGTCATGCCTTGCCAAAGCTTCTTGATAAGCGTGTGCCAGAACGATTTGTCCAGTTGCTGCTGAAGCCTGTTTTTCTTCAAGGCGCAGGTTTTGTTTGGTGAGGCCGAGGTGATTACGACCAACAGCAATAGCACCAGATGATACCAGAATTACCTCTGCACCCCTGTCTCGGAGGTTGGCAACATCGTCCGTTAGGGCATTGAGCCAAGTAATGCGTGGCTTGCCCGTTTCGTCATCTACCAAAAGTGCGGAGCCGATTTTGATGATAATTCGTTTGGCGGAACGAAGGTGTTCAGCGGCAGAAAGACCTGTTACGGGCGTTTTGTCGTTCATTGTTTTGCACCACGTTTAGATCGGAGAGTAGCCCTGAGGGCCTTCTTCTGCTTCGATCTCTTTGACTTCTTCTTCACGGGCATCCAAAATATGATCCAGCATCGAGGCGAGGACTTCTTTGACGCCATCTTGGCTGATTCCAGATAGAAGATGAACTTTTTGGCCAGATAGCTCTGCAAGCGCCGCGCGGCGTTCTTCTGCGATTTCGTCTGTCAGAGCATCGGACTTGTTCAACGCGAGGACAGAAGGCTTCGTATCTAGACCTTGGCCGTAAGCTGCGAGTTCTCCACGGATAACCTTATAGTCGTTGAGATAGTCATCGGATGTGCCATCAACGAGGTGCAAGAGGGCCCCACAACGCTCAACGTGACCAAGGAAACGCGTTCCCAAGCCATGTCCTTCGCTCGCGCCTTCGATCAGGCCGGGAACATCAGCAATGACAAACTCTTCCCCTCGGCTATACACAACGCCAAGGTTCGGGTGAATAGTGGTAAAGGGATAATCCGCAATTTTTGGCTTGGCCCGAGATACCACTGAAAGGAAGGTTGATTTTCCCGCATTTGGCATGCCAACAAGGCCGGCATCAGCAATCAGCTTTAGACGTAACCAGATCCACAACTCTTCCCCAGGCCAGCCCGGATCAGATCGTCGGGGTGCTCTGTTGGTTGATGTTTTGTAGCGTGCGTTGCCAAAGCCACCATCGCCGCCTTTACAGAGGATGACTTGTTGGCCTTCTTCTGTAATGTCAGCGATGACTTGTTCTTTTTCTTCATCAAGAACAACTGTGCCAACGGGTACTTTAATAATTAATGGTTTTGCTGCGGCTCCAAACATATCACTGCCGCGACCGTGGTCGCCACGTTTGGCTTTGAAGTGCTGTGCATATCGAAAATCAATAAGGGTATTTAGGCCGTGAGCGCCCTCTACAATAACGTCACCACCACGTCCGCCGTCTCCGCCGTTGGGCCCGCCGAATTCAATGTATTTCTCACGTCGGAAACTGGAACAGCCGCCACCGCCATCGCCGCTTTTAAGGTAAACTTTGGCTTCATCAAGAAATTTCATCGTCGTGCCTGTTCTTTATCGTAACCTAGATACCAATAAAATATCGTGGTCGGGGTGACCTGTATCTAGAGTATCTGGCTGCTATACTAATATGAGTATAACCAACCCTTGATCCAGTGGGAAGTTTGGCTGGGTAACGTGGCCAAAATGGGTCTTGTGCGTTGAATATGAAAAGGGGGGAATGGTAAGCCATTCCCCCCTAAACCATTTCAATCCAGATACGAGACCTGGATGGCGGGGCCGTTAGGCCGCCGGCAATACAGAAATGTATGTGCGTCCACCAGCTCTTTCGCGGAAAACAACGTTTCCTTCGACAGTGGCGAAGATCGTGTGATCTTTACCCATGCCAACGTTATCGCCAGGATGGAATTTAGTGCCGCGCTGACGTACCAGGATGTTGCCTGAGATAACGTGCTCGCCACCGAATTTTTTTACACCAAGACGTCGACCTGCTGAGTCGCGTCCGTTGCGGGATGAACCGCCAGCTTTTTTATGTGCCATGAGGTCTTATTCCTCTGCTGCTTTTTTAGGAGCTGCTTTTTTAGGAGCTGCTTTAGCCTTAGGAGCTGCTTTCTTTGCTGGAGCTTTTTTCTCAGCAGTTTCTGCAACGTCTGCTTTGGCTTTCGGAGCAGCTGCTTTTTTAGCAGGCTTCGAAGCGCCATCGGCGAGAATGTCAGTGATCTTGATGACTGTGAGATCCTGGCGATGGCCGTTCTTACGGCGATGGTTCTTACGACGCTTCTTTTTAAAGATGATGACTTTGTCACCACGCGTCTGTTCAACCACATCAGCCTTTACCACGGCGCCGTCCACTACTGGCGCGCCAATGGTTGCCTTCTCATCGTCACCGATCATTAGAACGGAATCGAAATCAATAGAAGCACCTGCTTCAAGATTGATTTTTTCGACGACCAGAACATCGTCCTTGCGAACTTTGTACTGCTTGCCGCCGGTTTTGATTACTGCGAACATATTTTCGGTCACTTAGCTGTTAATTAGGCATTGAATTTATGCACTGTTGGTTATTCATGCATACTTGGCCGCACGGAATCCGGGCAGCCAGTGATTGCTGGAATATAGCGGTGCTTTGTCAGGAGTCAACGGCTTTGTGTTGTGGCTGGCGAAGATAAGCCAGAATGAAAATTTATTTCATCTTCTGATCGTCTGGTTAATAGAATTCCAAGCTTCATTTCTTATGGCTTCTAAAGAAGATCCAGATCGTGTAGTAGAGACAGTAATAAATATAAAATACCGCTGGAAATCAAATAAGGAAAAGAGATGGCACGTATTCACTGGTTGGGCGCAGGCCTTTCAACAGTACCGGGTATTCGTCGGCTGATCGAACGTGGTCATAGTGTGACGGTTTGGAATCGCACGCTTGAAAAAGCTGAAGCTGCAACAGCGGGGCTTTCCGGGGATTTTGATCTCATGGCTTTTACACCTGATGCCTTTGCTGATGAGCTGAAAGAAGGCGATCTTGCGGTTTCAATGCTTCCCGGTGATTTCCATGTTGCGATCGCCGAGCTTTGTTTGGAGGTTGGTGCGAACTTTGTTTCAAGTTCTTATATCTCGCCAGAGATGCGGGCGTTAAATACGGTGGCGCGGCAAAGAGGATTGGCGCTGGTGAACGAGGTAGGCCTTGATCCCGGGATCGATCATCTGATGGCCCACGTTCTGATGGATGACTATAGAAACTCACCAGTTTTTTCCAAAGGTAACGTGCATTCTTTCAGATCTTATTGTGGCGGACTTTCGGAAGAGCCAAATGATTTTTGCTATAAGTTTAGCTGGGCGCCCCTTGGCGTGCTTAAAGCACTTAGGTCGCCATCCAAAAGTTTACGTGATGGCAAGGTGTACGATGTGAGCCGTCCTTGGGATGCCGTTGAATCCTACGATGTTACTTTGGAAAAAGGTACAGAGACTTTTGAGGTCTATCCCAATCGTGATTCCTACCCTTTTATGAAACAATACGGTTTTGGTGATGACTGGAACATGGAGCTTTTTGTTCGTGGTACTTTGCGGCTCGGCGGGTGGTCCAAGGCATGGTCAGAAATTTTCACGGAAATTGAAACTTTAGAAGGCGAAGCCGGGGACAAACGTTTGGCTGAAATCTCTGCTGAGTTGTGGAATAAATATTCCTTAAAAGAAGGTGAGCACGATAGGGTTGTTCTCAGCGTTGATCTCTGGGCTGAACGCGATGGTAAACGGGTCTATGATAAGTCTTATGTTATGGATGCATATGGTGATGATAATCATACGGCAATGGCCCGTTTGGTTTCAATTACTGTGAGCTACGGTGTCGAAGCTGTGCTTAACGGTGAAATTGCACCGGGGGTATCTGCTGCACCTCGCGATATTGATGTTGCTGGTAAGTGGTTAGAAGATCTTCAAGCCAGTGGCGAAAAAATGGCGATTGTGGATCATCTCAAGCATTAAGATAATTGAGGCGAGAGGGCCAGTTTCTCTCTCGCTTCCGATTTCCCTGTCTTAAGCTTGGGAATCCTCAATTGAGGCCTTAATCCATTTGAGTCGCGGTTCTGGAATGAGGCCGTAGTTATAAAAATTGATTCCATCTGCACCTGCCGTTATAGCGGCTTGTATCCGTTGGCGTAGATCGTCACTGGATTGGGTGTGCTCATAAAAGGCGCTGGCGCCAAAGCCCAAGTAGTTACTTTCTCCGAGTTTTTCTCTCGTACGCTTTACTGTTTCTGTGATCATTTTTGGATTTGCCGAATAAGCGCAAAGGATCATCCCGTCGCAAACTTTGCCGACAGCTTTTAAATCAAAGCCGTCGCGCCACGCGTTTTCGCCCTCGATCAAGAGTATTTTACTGTCTGGGTGGGCTGCGTTTTTAATGCTCTCAAGTAACGATGTTACAGGCTGTGAGCGCCACTTCAAATAATCGTAAAGCGCGGGGAGATCCTTGAAAGTTGCGATGCCATCTTCTGGGAAATTGGGAAATATGGGCGAAGGAATATCTCTCGAACAGGCACTTTCAATGAGCTCTTTTACCAATTTTTGAGCGCTAAGGGCATCGACCCCGTTGCGGGCCGCTGTTTGTGTACAGTGATCGCAAAAACACAGTGAGAGTAAAAATGTATCTTCCGGGGTGAGGCCAATGCCATCTTTCTCGTGATGATAACCATGGTCGAAACCCATAAACCCAGTGGTTTCAAGCTCAACCATATCTGGCCGGTAGTTGTGTGTGAGATCGGCGATCAAGGTGGTGACATAACTACGTGCCGCTGGGCTACTGGGGCACAGGCTATAAAAGCTGGGATCTCCAAAAGCATTTCGGGTCACATGATCTGGGTGCTGCATGCCAAGACGGGTGTTGTGGAGACAAACGGTCCAACAGGAAACTGCCAAGCCATGCTTTTGGCGATCCTTTATCAGGGCGGAGAGCATGTCTCCTTTTTCATGGAGGTTATCGGCAACAAGAGGCTTTATCTCTTGATCATCCCACCGGTTTTGTTCTGGGGTGAAATAAATCGTGCCGTCTTGGGGGAAATAGGATTTTCTGTGGGGACTGCGGGGCTGTAAAAAGCGCCCCGCGTGATAAGAAACGGCAAGGCTGATGCTGTTAACACCAGCCTTGTTGTGGTATTCATCGTAGGTGGTCTTTAGCCCTAAATCTTGTAGATCCCAAGGATAAGCCCACATTGAATACCGCATTTTTCTCTCCTGGTTAGGCTTGATTTATACCGCTGCGACAGCCGTCATTTCAACAAGGATCATTGGATCGGCCAATCGGGCTTCCACGCAAGCACGCGCAGGTGGGTTTTTGAGATCAATCCAGGCGTCATAGATTTCGTTCATCTTATCAAAATCAACGATTGCAGGGAGAAAGACATCAATGGCGAGCAGCTTGGATTTATCAGTTCCGGCTTCGGCAAGCAGGTGTTCGATTTTTTGTAAAACAGACTGTGTCTGGGTTTGAAGATCCGCTGTTCTATCGTCTGCGACTTGGCCTGCAATATAGACAAAGCCGTTATAGGATACGGCTTGGCTCATTCGACTGCCGACTTGGAAACGTTTAATCATGGTGCTTTCCTTATACTAGAAGCTTGTGCATGTGTGGAAATTAATATGTACATAATAGTAGGCATTATGTTTTTATTCGGGACATTGCCGATGATACAAATATTCCAAAGGAAAGCAAGGCGTCGCAAAATGATATATGGGTTTCTAGGGATATAGATGTTTTAAATGAAATCTGGCATTGGCGCTGCTTCCAAGTGCAGTACAAGTTCACTCGCCGCCTTTTTTAGACTATTTAGATACATCTCTTTGTTGCTATGGCCGTCATCTCTAGGGGTAACTAGGCATAGAGTCGCAATGCATTTGTGATTTTTGTTGAAAACGGGCACAGCAAAGCAATGGGTGTAGTTGTCGACGATACTATCAAAAGTGAAGTGCCCGTCTTTACTTGCTTGTCTAACTTCTTTTATGAAGAGGTTAGGATGAAGCCTTTCCCCATTAGGAAGGTTGAAGTCGTCGTCATCAAGAAAGTCCATTATTTCCTGATCGTTGAGGTGGCCGAGGAGTAATCGTCCTGATGCGGTGCTTGGTATGGGAACCAACTCGCCGACATTTGATGAAATCCGGAAAGGACGATTGCCCTCTTTCATTAAAGCGACGGTATATTTTGATCCTTCAAGTTTGCAGAATTGAGCTGTCTCAGAAGTTTCATTCACAATCTGCCCAAGCAAGCGTTCAGCGCTCTCATAAAAACTGACTTTGTTATTGTAGGCGCGACCGAGGAAGTACAGGCGACTGCCAAGGAATACCTGACCATCATTACCGCTGTTTTCCAGCACTTTCATTTCAAGCAGTAGCCGGACAAGTTCATAGACAGAAGATCGGGGAGCACCCATTTGGGTCGCAATTTCATTTGGTCGCATGCTTCGATTTTGACGGCGTAGCAGGTCGAGAATATCAAATGCCCGCTCTAACCCTCGCGCACGTTGATTTGTCCCCTTAATTTCTGCGGCCATTTTTCTACCTTATGCGTTCAAATTTTGTTGTCTCATGTTAACTAGCTTATACAAGACAAAGCTTCTTCAACCAACTGCATTCTGGCAAGCCAGGGTCGTGGCTGCTTTATTCCAATATGTTAGATAAGGCATTGATGAACGATGATATTTGCTTTTTGTTCCCGATGGTAATGCGCAATGTACCGTTCTTGTCGGGCCAGGAGAGCGCTTGTACAAGAAAGCCGGCTTTAGCCAACGCATCTTGTATTGGCTTTGCTGCAACCGGTGGTGCAATCGTCAAAAAATTGGCTGACGAGGGGTAAACCTTACATCCCATCTCTCTCATCGCATTAGCAAGTCATTCTCGTTGGGCGATAGTATTGCTTAAAATATTCTCCAAATGTTCCTTATCACCAAGGGCTGCTGTTGCCGCAGCAAGCGCGATACGGTTTGTATTAAAGTTTGCCCGCAGCTTCCAAATTCCGTCGTTGATAGGTTTTTCGCTAGAGATGGCATACCCAATTCTCAAACCGGAAAGGGCATAGGCCTTTGAGAATGTGCGGGTGACAATCCAAGGGCCTTGTCGATTTGACAGTGATTTCAAAACATCTGGAGCGCCCTCGTATTGTGCAAACTCGAAATAGGCTTCGTCAATGACCAAGAGACAATTGCCTGGAACCTGAACAATGGCTTTGTCCAAGTCCGCTTGGGAAAGTATGCCGCCAGTTGGGTTATTTGGGGTGCAAAGATAAAACAGACGTGTGCGTTCCGTAATGACACCCAACATGGCGTCGACGTCACAGATACCGTCTTTGGTAACGGGTACCGATACGACCTTGCCGCCAGATAATTCCACACCTTTTCCACAAGTAGGGAAGGTTGGTGCCGGGAATACAGCTTCGTCACCTTCTTCGATCACAAGCATACCTGCGGCGATGAGAAGCTCTCCAGAACCATTGCCGAAACTAAATTGCGCCGTTGGAATACCCGTCTTTTCAGACAAGGCGTTTACAAGGGCAGTACAGCCGTGATCAGGGTAAAAATTCACGCTCCTGATTGCGGATTGCATGGCGGCTATGGCACGGGGAGAAGGAGAATAGGGGCTTTCATTTAGATTGAGGCGAATGGGCGTATCGCTGGGCCTCCCTTCTGGCTCAGCAAGTATGGGCGGCGCAGGAAAGGCAAGGTTTTCAACGCGCGTTGCCAGAAGGGATCTCCTCATGAATGATGCCTCTTTTTAAGTGTGTGACCAGTCATTGGGGTCATCGGAGTTATTTGGTGAGAGGCCGATGATGTCACCTTTGGTCGAGCAACCCAAGCCCAGAACTGTCCGATTTGCATAATTGAAGTAAGCCGAGACCTGATTGACCTCAAGTATTTCACCGTCTGTGTAACCTGCTTCGCGCATGGCGATTACCATTTCTTCGGTGGTGCTCGCAGGCGACAAAGTCAGAGCTTGAGCGTAAATCATGGCCAGTTTTTGTTTGTCGTCAAGGGGAGCGATATCGATGTTTCGCTCATCGATGGCTTTGCGGATACCGGAGGATTTTACCTCGTCGTTTAAAAGCCGGACGAGCCCCCCAAAGTGATGATCAACGCAATAGCCACAATCGTTAAGGGAACTGACCCATACGCCAAGCGTTTCAAGAAACCATTTCGGGATTGTATTGTTGGAATGGTGCAGGACGTATTTGTAAATCGCCATGTGCCCTTCCATGCTGTGCGGGCGCAGCGAGTGCATCATCATGATGTTGTCTACATTGTTATCTGGTCCTTTTACTCGGTCGTACAGGCGACGTAGCTTTCCATCTGATTCTTCGTAAGGGACGGTTTCAATCCAAGGCATTTATAGTACTTTCTTTATGAGGTTTACCTATAGGGTAAAAAATGAGATAAATATCCCGTATTATGGGACTTACATGCCATATAGTGGGATTTTGATTTGATTGATGTCAAGAAGCAATCACAAGTTGGCGTTGGTCTCATTCAGAAGACCTTCCAAGTTTTAGATCTATTTCAACTGGATAGACCTGATTGGTCGCAGTCTGAACTAATTTTGGAAACAGGTATGAGCCGATCGACAGCGAGTCGACTGGTGCGCTATCTCGTCGACACGGGGTATTTGGTTCAGCACCCCTCTTCTGGACGTTATATGCTGGGCGTTGCCGCTGCGGATCTTGGACGAAGAGCTATGGCAGGGTTTGATTTGAAAGCAATATGCCAACCAGCATTAGAGCAGCTTTCAGAAATAACAGATGAAACCATTCTTTTGACGTCACTGGATCGTTCTGCACAGGCGGTTATTTGTGTTGACCAAATCGAAAGTCGATGCGGTGGTTTACGGGTTTTTGAAAAAATTGGAGCATCATTCCCTTTACATGCTGGGGCTGCTCCGAGGGCGGTTTTGGCTCTTTTGCCTGTGGCTATGCAAAATGCTTATCTCCAGTTGCCGCTGAAAAAATTCACAGATCACACCATGGCCTCTGAAGTAGAGTTACGTCGGGAAATTAAGAAGATACGTGACGCTGGTTATTCAATATCTGTGGAAGAGACCTATGAAGGGGCTGCAGGCATTGCCGCGCCCTTTGTCGGCCCGGATGAATACCCGTGGGGGAGCATTGCAATAGCCTTTCCATTGAATAGACTAACCGAAAACGAACGGGAAGATATGGGTAGAAAAATGGCAGATATATCGAAGCGTATATCAATACTATTGCGCAAGCCTGAAGGATGACTGATTAAATACTTAACGTGTTTTTTGTTGGGAACAGTGTCCGTAAAACAATTTATGTTCGTTTCGAACGGGATTGGACGAAGTATAAAAAGTCAGACATCGAAAGTACGTAAATATCTCAAGCATAAGAGGGTAAAAATGAAAAGGTGGGTTTCCTCAAACACTCTTGGTATCCAAGGAATGAAATTCATAGACGAAAGTTGGGCCCCCTCTGATCCGACAAAGCTGGTCGTGCGCGTACATGCTGCGGCCTTGAATTTTTCTGATCTCTTAATGGTAGAGGACAAATATCAAGTTCGCCCGCCGCGCCCCTTTACGCCTGGTCAGGAAGTCGCTGGGGTTATTGTTTCTGCTCCTAAAGGTAGTGGCTGGGGTATTGGCGATAGGGTTGCGAGTAAGGTGATATGGGGAGGGTTTTCCGAGCTGGTTGAAGTGCGAACTGATATGGCTTTTCGAGTCCCTGATAATATCACTTTTGCCAAAGCCGCTGCTTTACCTGTTGCCTACATCACTTCGATGGTCGCTTTCTTTGATAGTACAAAGGTTCAACCGGAAGACACCGTACTGGTTCATGCTGCTGCGGGCGGTGTTGGGTTAGCCGCAGTTGAGATTGCAAAGGCAATTGGGGCAAGGGTAATTGCGACAGCAGGTAGTGACGATAAGTTGGATTTGGCACGAGAACATGGTGCAGATGTTGGTATTAACTATCATGATAAAAATTGGTTTCAGACGGTAAAAGAAGTGACTGATGGCAAGGGGGTTAATGTAATCTATGACCCAGTTGGAGGTGATATCGGTATCAATAGTCTGCGGTGTATTGCCCGTGACGGTATTTTGCTTGTTGTCGGCTTTGCTTCGGGGGTGATTACTAAGCTACCTGCAAACAGATTGATGTTAAAGCGGGCATCTGCCAAAGGCGTTTATTGGAACCATGATTATGATGGCGCAATGCTTGGAGAAATGACCCGTAAGTTGTTTCTTATGCTAGAAAAAGGACAGATTAATCCTGTGGTTCACGAAGGACAGTCTCTCGAAAATTTGCCAGACGCCATGGCGTTATTGCAAAGCCGTAAGACTACGGGGAAGGTGATTCTAAATATCCCGGAATAAAGTCCAAACCTGTTCTTGCTGTATTGAGGATGATGCTCTGGAATAAATCACGCTTTTTTATGTTTTGGGTACGAGAATTTATCTCTTTTTGCTTCTGTATTTAGATGATCTATCCAAAAATCTTATGCCACTATACCAAAGAATAGAGTGTGTATTTATGGGTATGTATTAGAGGGTGGGATGTCTTCTTTATCAGAAAATTTAACAGCATCAGTTGAGCTAAATTTTACACGCGCAGAATATGCTGAGAGATTGGCAAAAACTCGTCGGGCAATGCAAGCAGCTGACCTTGATAGCTTGATTGTTACAGATCCAGCCAATATGGCTTGGTTGACGGGTTATGACGGTTGGTCTTTTTATGTGCATCAGTGCGTGATTGTGACCTTAGAGGGTGAACCAATTTGGTATGGCCGTGGTATAGATGCCAATGGAGCCAAGCTTACTTCATACCTTTCTCATGATAATATCATCGAGTACCCCGATCATTACGTGCAATCGACCGAACGCCATCCGATGGATTTCCTGTCTCAAGTTATGACAGGAAAGGGTCTTGATAAAGACACTATCGGTGTTGAAATGGATAACTACTATTTCTCTGCGGCGGCCTTTGCTTCTCTTACAAAAAATCTTCCCAACGCAACTTTCAAAGATTGCCAAAATCTTGTGCATTGGCAACGATCAGTAAAGTCTGAGCGTGAACTTGATTATATGCGTAAGGCTGGAAGAATCGTCGAAGCAATGCACAAACGCATCCGTGAAACTGTGCGCCCAGGTTTACGTAAACACGAACTGGTCGCCGAAATTTACGATGCAGGCTTGCGCGGAGTTCCTGAATACGGTGGTGACTATCCTGCCATTGTTCCTTTGTTACCTTCAGGGGCCGATGCTTCTGCGTCTCATCTAACCTGGAATGATAAGCGGATGGTATCTGGAGAGGGGACTTTTTTTGAAATCGCGGGCGTGTACAAACGCTATCACTGTCCGTTGTCTCGGACGGTCTTTTTAGGCAAGCCAGATCAAAAATTTCTCGATAGCGAAAAGGCTGTGCTGGAAGGTATGGAAGCGGGCCTTGAGCAGGCAAAAGCAGGAAATTTCTGTGAAGATATTGCCAACGCCTTTTTCGCCGTTTTGAAAAAACACGGTATCATCAAAGACAGTCGCACAGGCTATTCAATCGGACTTTCGTATCCACCTGATTGGGGCGAGCACACCATGAGCTTGCGTAACGGAGACAAGACCGTGATGAAGCCGGGTATGACTTTCCATTTCATGACGGGGCTCTGGCTTGACGATTGGGGATTGGAGATTACCGAAAGTATTGTTATTGGTGAACGTGGACCTGAGTTACTTTCAAACGTACCCCGCGAGTTGGTTATTATTCCATGACAAATACCCCGACCCAGATTTCGATCCTGACTTCGACCAAAGAAATCCTCACCCGCCTTGTTGCTTTTGAGAGTCTGTCAGCGCTCTCTAATCTTGATATGATCGCCTATATCGAAGGTTATCTTAAAGAACACGGGATCTCGTCATCGATTAGTTATGATGAAACGGGTGAGCGCGCTAATCTCTACGCGAGAGTGGGCCCAGAGGTCGATGGGGGTGTTGTTCTTAATGGTCATACGGATGTGGTGCCTGTTAAGGGCCAGCCATGGACCGAAAATCCTTTTACTCTGATCGAACGCGATAATCGTCTTTATGGTCGCGGTTCTGTGGATATGAAAGGGTTTCTTGCCTGCACATTGGCAATGGTTCCGGAATTTAAATCTTACGATCTTAAACGCCCTGTGCACTTGTCCTTTTGTTATGATGAAGAAATCGGGGGTTTTGGCGCGCCTGTTCTTGCCGATGATATTATGTCTAAATCTATAACCCCATCTGTTGTCATCGTGGGTGAGCCGACCAATATGCAGTTGGTGACGGGGCACAAAGCGGGATTTGAGCTTCGGACTGAATTCGATGGTCTTGAAGTTCACTCTTCTGACCCCAGAAAAGGCGTTAATGCGGTCGAATTTGCAGCACGTTTTATCTTTAAAATTTTAGAGGTTGGCGCTGAACTTGCGGCTAATCCTCTGGAGGGCTCCCCTTTTGAGCCGCCCTATTCGACATGTAATGTTGGTCAAATAGAAGGCGGGATTGCAACGAACATCACCGCAAAAAGTTGTGCTATAAATTGGGAAATTCGTCCGATACCCGGTGATGATGGCCACGCAATCCTGGACAAGATCGGAAATTATGCTGAGAGTGTTCTTGTGCCGGAAATGCAGGCTGTTTTTCCTGAAGCGGATATTCGGACTCTTGTTCTCGCAGATATTCCACCGCTCTTGGCACATGATGATTCACCCGCAGTGACCTTGATTAGGCAAATCACGGGCAGCAATGCTAGCGAAGTGGTTTCTTTTGGTACTGACGCGGGTCATTTTGAGAAAGTAGGACTGTCCACAGTGGTCTTTGGCCCAGGCTCAATTGAGCAGGCGCACAAACCGGATGAGTATATTGAAATTTCCGAGCTTGAGTGCTGCCTCTCTTTCTTGCATGATCTAGCCAGACATCAGTCGCAATAAGCCAAAATTTAGGTAGAATATTACATGCGTGCAGCTGGGCTTCGTTTAGATGATCGTGATATCGCGATCTTGAAAATTTTACAAAAAGAGGGCCGGATTACAAAAGCTGCTTTAGCAGAACGGGTAAATTTATCTCCAACGCCCTGCTGGGCACGCTTGCAGCGTTTGGAGCAGTCAGGTTTGATTGAGAGTTACGAAGCCCGACTATCAGTTAAAGCATTCTCATCTTTTTCTACTGTCTTGATGGAAGCCGAACTGGATAGTCACCGAGCAGAAGACTTCGACAGGTTTGAAGTAGCCGTTCAAGATATACCAGAGATACTGGAATGTTGGGCTGTTGGTGGTGGGATCGACTACATCCTAAAGATCGTGACTAAAGATGTTGACGGTTACCAAAGGCTTGTGGATCGCATGTTGGAATCAAAAATTGGCCTTCGACGTTACTTTACTTATGTGGTCACAAAGCCAGTTAAACAGGAAACCGCGTTGCCGATTGACCTTTTATTTGACGGTAGTAGCTCTGAGGAATAGATGAAACTGCTGTCTTATCTTTTTTAAGCGATAGCTTTTCTAAAATCTCCTTCTTCTTTAGACACACCTTCCTGAATAAGTTTTGCATCATGGGTTAGAAATTAACAGAGGCTAACCTATGTCCTGCAAGTACGATGAAAAAAAGCGTTCGGATGCTTTTATGCATTTGAAAGATCCCCGCTTACTAAAAGAATTTAGTTATATTAACGGCCAGTGGTGTGATGCGACTTCAGGTCGACAGATCACAGTTACGGATCCATCAACTCAACTCACTCTTGGTAGTGTGCCTGCAATGTCGGGTGTTGAAAGTGCGAGAGCCGTTGGTGCGGCTGAAGATGCCTTCCCATCCTGGGCCGCGTTATTACCTCAAGAACGATCTGTAATCCTCCGTCGCTGGTTTGATCTTCTAAAAGAGCACAAGGAAGATCTTGCGTTTCTTATGACCCTAGAGCAGGGTAAACCAATTTCTGAATCTCGGGGTGAAATTGATTATGCGGCAGATTTTATTGAGTTCTATGCCGAAGAAGCTAAACGGCCAAATATAGAAAATGTAACCTCTCATATGTCGGGGGGCGAAGTCGAAGTTTGGCGTGAACCATCTGGCGTTGCAGCTTTAATCACACCGTGGAATTTTCCTTGTGCAATGATCACACGTAAAGCCGCAGCCGCATTGGCTGCGGGATGTACTTGTGTGGTGCACCCATCCAAGGAGACGCCTTTTTCAGCAACGGCATTAGCTGAGTTGGGAGAACGCGCGGGATTCCCGGCAGGCATTTTTAACGTCGTAACGGGTGAACCCGACGAGGTGGTAGCTTCTTGGACAGAAGACAAACGTGTGAGAGTTCTCTCTTTCACAGGATCAACCGAGATCGGTCGATTGCTTTACCAACAGTCTTCTTCTTCCATTAAACGCTTGGTGTTGGAGCTTGGTGGACATGCGCCATTTATTGTCTTTGCTGATGCGGATATTGATCATGCAGTGAAATGTGCCATATCAGCCAAGTTTGCGACCTCTGGTCAGGATTGTCTCGCTGCAAATAGAATGTATATCGAGCAACCGATCTATGATGAGTTTACACGCAAGTTTGTTGCTGCCGCGAAGGAATTGACCCTGGGCCGCGGGGTGGATGACCCGATCATTGGGCCGCTGATGAACGAAAACGCCATGCTTAAACAAGAAGCACATGTTGCAGATGCCTTGGGTAAAGGTGCCAAATTATTGTTGGGTGGAGAACGTGATCCTTTGGGGCCGCTGTTTTATAAGCCGACGGTATTAGGCGCTGTTCCTGAAAATGCACTTATCTTTGAAGAAGAAACCTTTGGGCCTGTTGCCTGTCTCGCACCGTTTAAGGCTGAAGATGATATCATCGCCAAAGCCAATGATTCGGACTACGGGCTTGTTGCCTATGTTCATACCCGAGATCCTAAACGGATTTATACCGCCAGCCGGGCTTTGCAATATGGCATGGTGGCAATCAATCGTACCAAAGTCACAGGCGCTCCAATTCCCTTTGGCGGCATGAAGCAATCCGGCCTGGGCCGTGAAGGTGCGCGTCAGGGTCTTGAAGCTTTTACTGAAATTAAATACGTCTGTCGCGATTACGCGTGAGCCAAGTATAAGGAAAATATAATGCTGAGAAATGATCAACTAGCCGAATGGGATCGCGATAATTTTTTCCATCCCTCTACACACCTTGCTCAATTTGCCCGCGGTGATATCCAAAATCGCGTAATTACAGGTGGTAAAGGGCTCTACATAAAAGACAGCAACGGTTATGAAACACTGGATGCTTTTGCTGGTCTTTATTGTGTAAATATTGGATATGGCCGGGATGAAGTGGCGGATGCCATCGCTGCGCAAGCCAAAGAGCTTGCTTATTACCACTCATACGTTGGTCATGGCACCGAAGCGTCTATTACCTTGGCGAAGATGATCATTGATCGGGCACCAGCCAATATGTCAAAAGTTTATTTTGGTCTTTCAGGCTCGGATGCAAATGAGACTAATATCAAGCTGGTTTGGTATTACAACAATGTGCTTGATCGCCCTAAGAAGAAGAAAATCATTTCACGTTGGCGTGGTTATCACGGCTCGGGCTTGATGACAGGGTCTCTTACCGGGTTGGAATTGTTTCACAACAAATTTGATTTACCTCTTTCTCAAGTGGTTCATACAGATGCACCATATTATTTTCGCCGTGAAAATCTTGATCAATCTGAAGCTCAGTTTGTTCAGCAATGCGTCGATAGCCTCGAAGAGCTGATTGCAAGAGAAGGTGCAGATACAATTGCGGCCTTTATTGGAGAGCCCGTTTTGGGTACGGGTGGTATTGTGCCGCCACCAGAAGGTTATTGGGCTGCTATCCAGGCTGTTCTTAAAAAGTACGACATACTTCTCATTGCCGATGAAGTGGTAACCGGCTTTGGGCGTCTCGGTTCCATGTTTGGTTCTGATCACTATGGTCTTGAGCCTGATATCATCACCATCGCCAAAGGTTTGACCTCTGCGTATGCACCACTTTCAGGCTCGATCGTATCTGATAAGGTTTGGAAAGTATTGGAAGAGGGTACGGACAAACTTGGCCCAATCGGCCATGGTTGGACTTATTCTGCGCACCCAATCGGGGCGGCTGCGGGCGTGGCGAATCTCAAGCTTATTGATGAAATGGGCCTCGTTTCCAACGCTAAAGAAATGGGTGCTTATTTCAACGAAGGTCTTAAAAGTGCACTTTCAGATATTTCTATTGTTGGAGATATCAGGGGCGAAGGTATCCTTTCAGCTGTAGAGTTCGTAAAAGACAAGGATACGAGAACCTTCTTTGATCCGTCTGAAAAAGTAGGGCCACAGGTTTCTGCTGCGCTTCTGGAACGCAGCAAGGTTATTGCGCGGGCTATGCCGCAAGGAGATATCTTGGGTTTCGCACCACCACTATGTATGACACGTGACGAAGCCGATATTATTATCGAAGCCGCGAGAGATGGCATCGCATCTATAGCTGCTAAAGTCGGTTAAGGTTATGAGAGGCTTCTAATTCGTTTTATGAAATTGGAAGCCTCTCAGCTTTTTTTGGCAATACCTAATAACTTGCGTGCCTCATGGGCGGACGCAACAGCTTTGCCCATGTTAAGTATCTCATCGCGGGTTTGAGTGATGATTTGGCTCGTTGAACCAGCTTCATTCCCTGTTCTGAGATAGCTATTATTTTCAAAGCCAACACGGGCATGTCCACCTTGTTTGATGGCCTCTGCAATACAATTGGCTTCGCTATGACCAAAGGCACAGACAAACCAAGGTCCAAGTTCGGTTGTCTTCTGGCGATCTTTCAGTTGAATAAACAGAGATAACTCGTCGACCTTGCCAAGACTATCACTGGCGTAGCGTCCGAGCACAAAAAGCAAGGAGGGATTGTTGACGGGAATTTTTTTATTTTCAACAAAACTTAGAAACCGGATCAGGTCATCCTGGTCATAAAGTATATGTTGAACGTGTATACCTGCCTCATTTGCCCAGTGATAAAAATTCGATCCATGTGCCTCTTCACCCGCAGGCATCATTTCTTTTAAGGCCACACTTACGGCTTCCGGCATCACCCCTTTTACGCAAGATACCTGTTCTTGTGGCGTGTAGTGCCCGACCGCTTCAGTGGTTATTTGGACCAGAAGATCATCACCAATGGTGGCATTTATTCCAGCAAGAACTTCTCTATAGAGGCCCGCATCAAGAACGTGTGCCTGGGATTGATCCCGAACGTGCAGATGAGCCATAGCGGCCCCTGCGCCTTGGCAGGCGAGAGCTTCTTCGATGATTTGCTCAACAGTTACAGGAAGGTTTGGATGATCGGTTCTGGTTTTCCGTGCCCCGTTTGGGGCGGCCATGATGATTGTTGGTGTCATTGTTCTGATCTCAGTTATTTGGTAACTGCAAGTTCATCGAGCATCGAAAATGACTGAGACAGTTTATCAACAATCTCATCGATGTGCTGATCTTCGATAATGAAGGGCGGCGCAAGAAGGATGTGATCACCATTTTTGCCGTCGATGGTTCCTGGCATCGGATAACACATCAGGCCCAACTCAAAGGCTGCTTTCTTGATCCGGGCATGGATTACAAGAGCGGGATCAAAAGGCTCTTTCGTATCCCGGTCTTTGACAAGCTCAAGCGCAATGAAGAGACCGCGCCCACGAATATCTCCAACATGAGGATGTTGACCGAAGGTATCGGTGAGGGCGTTCATCAGTTGCTCTGAACGGTGTCTGACGTTTGTAATCAGGTCTCGTTCCAGCATGCTAGTGAGAACTGCGAGGCCTGCAGCACAGGCCATGGGGTGCGCCTGATAAGTATGTCCGTGTTGGAAAAAACCTGACCCATTTTCTATCGCACTATAGATACCTTTACTACAGAGCATGGCCCCAATCGGCTGATAACCCGCACCAAGACCTTTGGCGATGCAGACAATATCGGGGGCGACTTCATCGTGTTCGCAGGCAAAGAGTGTTCCGGTGCGGCCCATGCCGCACATGACTTCATCAAGTATAAGCAAAACCCCATACTGATCGCAGATTTCCCGGATGCGTTTGAGGTAACCCGGTGCGGCTGCAACTGCGCCCATCGTGGCCCCAACAACGGGTTCACAAATAAAGGCTGATACACTTTCTGCGCCAATTTTGAGTATCTCAGCTTCGAGACGGTTCGCGGCTCTAAGGCCGTAGGCTTCATCGCTTTCGCCTTCATATTGATCTCTGTAAGGATAACAGGGA
This sequence comes from Kiloniella antarctica, assembly GCF_042682825.1. NCBI lineage: Bacteria > Pseudomonadati > Pseudomonadota > Alphaproteobacteria > Rhodospirillales > Kiloniellaceae > Kiloniella > Kiloniella antarctica. The sequence continues at coordinate 52,038 of NZ_JBHUII010000007.1, read as the reverse complement.
TCAATATGAGACATGGGAACGAGCATCGGCATAAAGGGTTCGCGCCGCCATTTGTTGCCTCCAGCCGATAGGGCGCCAATCGTATTGCCGTGATAACTTTGCCAGCGGGCAATGACGTGTGAGCGTTGATCATCTCCGCGTTCAAGGTGATATTGCCGGGCGAGTTTTAGAGCGGCTTCAACAGCTTCCGAACCGCCAGAGACAAAATATACTCTGTCGATGCCTTCGGGCGCATTTGCTATCAGAAGATCGGCGAGGGCCTCGGCAGGTTCACTTGTGAAAAAGCCGGAATGGGCAAAAGACAGCTTATCTGTTTGTGATTTTATGGCCTCTTGTACTATTTGGTCTGAATGACCGAGGCAAGATACAGCGGCGCCGCAACAAGCATCCAAATAACGCTTGCCATTTTGATCAAAGATATAGCAGCCATCACCTGCGACAGCGGTTGGGAGCTTTGATTTTGTGTGACGAGGAAATACGTGTCCCATTTTTCTCTCCGGGAGACTTATACCCAGGGGCGTCCTATTGGAGTAATCCTGCTGGGTATCGTTTCTGTATTAGCACGATAGACTATCGTTAGACATAGTAGAGTTCGATAAAATATCGTTTGTGTCAATAAATGAAATATAATAACATTTGTTATTATTTTGAATGTAGTTGAGGCATTAGTGTGAGTGCGATTGATAAAACGGGTATCGTGGAACAGCTTACGCGGGAACTAAATTCTTACCCTAAAAGTTTGCGTAGAATAGCGATGTTTATCATCGATAACCCTGCTGAATTTGGTATGAAGTCAATTCGTGATAGTGCCACAGCAACGGGGGTAAGTACCAACACGCTCGTTCGACTTGCACAAAAATTAGGATTTGAAAGCTACAATCAGCTTCGTGCTCCCTTTCGTGCTGCGCTGACTACGAATGCCTCTAATGCCAGTACCAACCAATGGATCAATGAGCTTTATGATCGGGGCGGGATTGAACAAATTCGTGCCGATACGGTGAGCAGTGTTATTGGTAATGTTACTGAGGCATTGAGACAGAATGAAGCGGAAGTGATTGACAAAGCTGCCGAGCTTATTCTTCAAGCTAAAAGTGTCTACCTGATGGGGACACGCGCCCCTTATACCCTTGTTCATTATCTGTATTATGTGGGTCGGATGGCGCTTCCAAATCTGGTTGTAACGCCGGGGCATGCAAACTCTCCTGTGGATGAAATTTTAAATGTTAAAGAGGATGATCTGGTTTTAGCCGTTTCGATCACACCTTTTTCCCGAGAAACGATTGAAGCATGTAAAATTGCTAAATCTCGAGGAGCTAAATTGATCTTGATGTCAGACTCAACGGCGAATTCGTTGCCCTTGAAACCAGATATCACCTTAATTGCTCCGGTAGGAACGCCGCGTAACTTTGATGGCTTTGTTGGGTTCGATAGTTTTGTTGGTTTTTTTGCTCTTTCGGAGTGGTTACTTACTGCGGTGGTTGAAAAAGGGTCACCTAATACTAAGCAAAGAATTCAGATGTTTAATCAGTATCGACAAGAAACAAATGTCTTTTGGAAGCCCTGATATCATTGGCTTTAAGAGCCTCGATAGAATTTGGTTTGGATATGAGTTGTCTTTACATATTTAAAAAAAAGAACAAATGTTATCTGTTGACGAAAAAAAATACATACGCGACCATGTACGCGGTAAGGGTTCATTAAGCAGCCTGCCTGACAGGGATGAAATTACTATAGCAATAAAAATGTGTATGGTTTAAATTAATTTAAACGCATGAAACGAAAGCAGATTCGAAAAAAGGGGAGCTTGAGAATCGCACAGCTTTAGTTTGGGAATTGGTATCTATTGGTTTCAGTCCCCTTTGCTTCAAACAACTCTCCATGTCAGGAAAAATTTAGATTCTAAGGTGAATTTTTGCCTTTGAAATTACTTGAAATGCCACTTGTTGAATAGAGGCACGGATAGAGAGAAATTAACAATCTGTATTAGTTGTTATGAATATTCATTTGTGATTCGGCACAGGAATATGAGCGAGTGGTGACAACTTAATTGTTGAGAAGTACTCGTTATCGTGAACGGAAAAATTAAAAAACTAAGGAGTAGGCATGTTTATTAAAAAAATAGCACTTACGGCTGTTGCAGGGGCAGCTTTTATGGCGTCATCTGCGATTGCTGACACAAAACACGTTGTGATCGGTACTGGTGGTCAGACAGGCGTATATTATGCCGTTGGTGGTGCAATCTGTCGTTTGGTCAATAAAGGGTCTAGTGATCACGAAATTAACTGTACGCATAAAACAGGGGGCTCTGTTGCCAATATCAATGGTATGCGCGCGGGCGATCTGGATATGGGGGTTGCTCAATCTGATTGGCAGTACCACGGTTATAACGGAACAGCACCAGAGACTTTCCCTGAAGGCGAGTACAAAGAGCTTCGCGCTGTGTTTTCGGCTCATCCTGAGCCATTTACAGTGGTTGCCCGTGCAGATTCCGGCATCAAAACTTTTGAAGACCTAAAGGGTAAAAAAGTAAACGTGGGTAATCCAGGTTCTGGCGCGCGCGCGACGATGGAAGTTGTGATGGAGAAAATGGGTTGGACCATGGGCGATTTCGCTCTTGCGGGCGAGCTAAAATCTTCCGAACAAGCTGCTGCTCTTTGTGATGGTAAGGTTGATGCGATTGTATTTACTGTTGGCCACCCAAGTGGAACAATTAAAGAAGCAACGACATCCTGTGAATCTAAGTTAATCAATGTAGACAATGATATTATTCAAAAGCTTGCTGCGGATCATGCTTATTATGAAATGACAACTATTCCTGGTGGTATGTATACAGGTTCAGATGATGACACTGTGACATTTGGTGTCGGAGCAACATTCATTAGCTCAACTGCTGTAGATGATGAAGTTGTCTATCAAATGGTGAAAGCTGTTTTTGATAACTTCAAGCGCTTCAAAAAAATGCATCCTGCATTTGAACTTCTTAAAGAAGAAGACATGATTAAGAAAAATCTGTCTGCTCCTCTACATGATGGTGCTATTCGTTATTACAAAGAACGCGGCTGGATGTAATCAGCTCTAAGATGATAAGGGTGGGAAGGTTTTTGTTTTTCCACCCTTTTTCTAATTATTTATCGGCTGCCTTTATAAATTAAATTCGTGTGGTGATATTAACGTCATTAAACATGGAAAATAATCTAAAAATGACCAAGGGTACCGTGTGATCAGCTTTAGGCGCAGATAGCAGGGATATGGGGTATGGCATCAGAAAATTCTGAAAGCACAAAATTAAGCGATGAGGAACTACAAGACCTTGTTGCTTCGACTGATACGGGTGGTCGAATACCATCTAATCAAAAGATTATTACTTTACTCGCAGCAACAGCTTTAATCTGGTCAATATTTCAGGTCTGGATTGCTTCTCCCTTGCCTTACACGATTGGATGGGGGGCTTTCTCTGGTCGAGAAGCAAGACCGATACATCTTGCCTTTGCAATATTTTTAGCTTTTCTGGCTTATCCGGCATTTAAAAGTTCACCACGTCGAAGCATACCTCTTCTTGATTGGGGCTTTGCTGTGGCTGGCAGTCTGTGCGCTTTTTATCTTTTTTGGGCAGATACAGCCCTAATAAAAGCGCTGTCTGGATCAAGGCTTTCTGATCGTTCCGGTAATCCTAATGGCGTTGATATTTTTGTTGCTGTTATCGGGATGATTTTGTTGTTAGAGGCTACACGCAGAGCACTTGGTCCGCCGCTTATGGTTGTGGCGATGGTATTCCTTGGATATACATTTTTTGGCCCTTATGCGCCTGATTTAATTGCTTGGAAAGGTTCCTCCTTTGGTGGAACGGTTGATCAGCAATGGACATCAACCAACGGTGTATTCGGAGTAGCTCTGGGTGTATCTACAGAGCTGGTTTTCCTCTTCGTTTTGTTTGGTGCGCTGCTTGATCGTGCTGGTGCTGGTAATTACTTTATTAAGGTTGCCTTCTCCTTGATGGGGCACTTTAGCGGTGGCCCTGCGAAAGCGGCTGTTGTGGCATCTGGCATGACGGGGCTTATTTCAGGCTCTTCAATTGCGAATGTTGTGACAACCGGTACTTTCACTATTCCAATGATGAAACGCGTTGGTTTTAACTCTGAAAAAGCGGGTGCAGTGGAAGTTGCCTCTTCTGTCAACGGACAGATTATGCCTCCTGTTATGGGAGCTGCGGCTTTCTTGATGGTGGAATATGTCAATATCCCATATTTTGAAGTCGTAAAACACGCCTTCTTACCTGCTATAATATCCTACATCGCCTTGGTTTATATTGTTCACCTTGAAGCGCAAAAAATGCACATGAAGGGGTTGACCCGAACAGGAACCGTAAAGTCAGGCAAAGATATTGCCCTTTCATGGGGCATCACTCTGGCCGGGATTTTTGCCTTGGCGGGGGGGCTTTCATATGCCTCTGATGCTTATCAAATTCTCGAAAGCACAGCAGCACGTCTTGGGGCCGTGTTAGGGATTTTGGTTGTCCAATTTGTGATCATAAGAGCCTTAAAGAGTAGTGCGAGTGCGGCGACGTATGCTCGGACTATTTCTACGGGAGCAATTGTCCTCGGTAATATGGTCATTGGATCTTTTGGCCTGTTTTTCCTGGTTAATCTTATTCAGAACGTGGCAGGCAAAGAGCTGACGCCTTGGGTCATTGGGGCCTTGATTTTGGTTGTATATGTTATACTGGCCAAATTCGGCTCAGCTTATCCTGACCTTGAAATAGATGATCCAAACGAGCCAATTACAAAATTGCCAGAAGTTGGTCCTACATTAAAATCCGGATTACATTTTCTTCTGCCAGTAGTTGTTTTAATCTGGTTTTTGATGGTTGAGAGAAATTCTCCAGGTACTTCAGCTTATTATGCAACAGTTTTGATGCTTTTCATTTTGCTTACCCAGCGCTATCTGTTTGCGTTCTTTCGTAAAGAGGCAAAATCTGGAACCATCAAACGTGGTATTACTGAACTCGTTGAAGGCATGATTGCTGGTGGTCGTAACATGATCGGCATTGGTATCGCGACTGCGGCAGCTGGTATTATCGTTGGTGCCGTAGATCAAACGGGTGTTGGCGGTAAATTAGCTGCATTGGTTGAGTTTTTATCTCTCGGCCATATCATGCTTATTTTGTTTTGGACAGCGATCCTTAGTTTGATATTGGGTATGGGATTGCCGACAACGGCGAACTATATCGTTGTGTCTTCATTGCTTGCGCCGGTAATTGTTAGCTTGGGACAGCAAAACGGCCTTATCGTGCCGCTTATTGCTGTGCATATGTTTGTCTTCTATTTCGGGATCATGGCGGATGTGACGCCCCCGGTGGGGCTTGCCTCCTTTGCGGCGGCAGCGATATCCGGTGGAGATCCGATTAGAACGGGCTTTGTGGCTTTTTTCTACTCTCTTCGTACTGCGCTACTCCCGTTCCTCTTCATCTTTAACACTGATCTTCTATTGATTGATGTGACTCCATTGGAGGGGGTCTTTATCTTTATCGTTGCGACGGCGGCTATGCTGATCTTTACAGCTGGTTCGCAAGGTTTCTTCCTTGCCAAATCCAAGTTGTGGGAATCTGCAGCGTTGCTTTTGATTGCCTTTACGTTGTTCCGCCCGGGGTTTTGGCTGGACTATGCTATTTCTCCTTACGAAGAAAGAAACGGATCTGAAATCGTACAAGCCATGGCTGATGTTAACCCTGGAGACGAACTTCGTGTGTTGATCAATGGTACTGATGATGTTGGTGACGCTGTTACTTTAACCATGCTTGTTACCGTGGGTGATGAGGCGACTGGTGAAGAGCGCTTGGAAGCTTATGGTTTGGAAGTTATAGAGCAAGACGGGAATTATATCGTTGACGGGGTTGGTTTCGATACCATGGCTGAAAAAGCGGGCTTTGATTTTGATCAGGTTATTGCCTCGGTTGGGGTGCCTGCTGATCGTCCAGCTAAAGAACTGTTCTATATCCCCGCCTTGTTGTTGTTAGGTCTGATTGTGATGTTACAGCGGCGCCGTCGCCGAGACCTAATCGCGGAACCTGCAACTGCTTAGAGGAGAAAAAATAATGTTTAAGCATATCCTGTTAGCCGTTGATCTACAGCACGATGATAGCTGGGGAAAAGCGCTTCCTGTCGCAATTGAATATGCAAAGGCTTTTGGATCGACGCTGCATATCATGACTGTTGTTCCAAGTTTTGGCAGCAGTATTGTCAGCACGTTTTTTCCTAAAGATCATGAAGAGCAAATTATGGCTGGAACAAACAAAGCTTTGCATGATTTTGTTGCTAAAAAGATTCCGGAAGAGATCAAGGTCCAACATATCGTCGGGCATGGTAATGCTTATGAAGAAATTCTTCGTGTGGCAGGAGAAATTAAATCCGACGTGATCATCCTGGGTGCACACCGACTAAGAATGGAAAACTATTTACTTGGGCCAAACGCAGCTCGGGTGGTTCGTCATGCCAAATGTTCTGTATTAGTCGTACGTGAATAATTGAGGTGATCTGAGGATTATCAAAAATATATGGGCCTGATCTTTAGTGATCAGGCCCATTTTTAATGGTTAGGCTTCGTGTGCCGTGATGTTGATTGCTTTGGAGTGATAAAGGCAAGGTGGTATAAGCGATTGGATTTGTTTTGCACTTTATGCAATGATTCCAAACGCAGAGTGAAATAAGCTTGGGGAAAACAATGTTGAACATATTCCATAATACGGCCTTAGGCCTGTTAATCTTACGTCTTACGCTTGGTGGATTACTTTTCCTCCATGGCCTTAATAAATTAGAAAACCTTAGTGGATCCATAGAGTTTATCGGCAGCAAAGTTGTTGCAATAGGGCTGCCGGAGTTTGTCGCTTATGGGGTTTTATTTGGTGAAGTCGTTGCACCAATTTTGATTATTCTTGGGCTCTATTCGCGCTTAGGGGCTTTGTTGGTTATTGGAAATATGGTCTTTGCCATTATGCTGGTTCATACTCACCAACTATTCCTGTTAACACCACAGGGCGGATGGCAGCTAGAGCTACAGGGGTTTTTCTTGCTCACGGCAGTGGTGTTGCTCTTTACCGGATCTGGACGTCTTGCTGTTAAGGCTGATTAAGACTTTAGGTTTGTTCTACGCATCAACAACAAGGTCCTGCCAAATTTGACAGGGCCTTGTTGATGAAATGTATCTGCTGAATGTCTATCGGATGGCAGCGGCTGCTTCTTTTAGTGTGGTTAGGCTTGGTGCCTCCAAGCCCTTGTCCCAGTCAAAGGCCTCTTCGGCTCTGGCATAGGCACGGGCAGTAGCTTCGCGTGTAGTGATCCGTTCAACCCATTTTTTGAGGTTGGGGAAGTCATCGAGATCTTGTTGTTGCCACTCGTAATAAGCAACCCAAGGATAGGCGGCCATATCAGCGATAGAATACGCGCCAGTAATGTAATCACGATCCTCAAGTTGTTTGTCGAGAACGCCATAAAGTCGAGCTGTTTCTTTTACGTATCTGCTAATGGCGTAAGGAATTTGTTCCGGGGCAAAACGACCAAAGTGGTGATTTTGGCCAGCCATCGGTCCCAAGCCTCCCATTTGCCAGTGCAGCCACTGTAGGGTTTTGTAGCGTTCAGCACCGTCTTTTGGCAGGAATTGACCATATTTATCAGCCAAATATTCTAAGATTGCGCCAGATTCGAACAGGGGCATCGCTTTGTTGCCTGTTAAGGGGTCGTGATCGACCAATGCTGGTATCCTGTTGTTCGGCGCTATAGCTAGGAAATCTGGGTTGAACTGGTCGTCTTTCATAATGTTGATTGGCGTAATTCGGTAAGGGATCCCAATCTCTTCGAGTAATAGGGTAACCTTATGACCATTTGGGGTGGGAGCGTAAAAAAGATCCAGCATTTTTATTTCCTGTTTTTCTCAAAACTAAACGGGAATAGAGTATTCTCGCTTGGCGACGTTTTATGAGTTAATTTCATTGGAGATGGCAGGAGAGACTACGGGTTTCAAGAGGTGAAGTTAAATAAAATACCAATGAGTACTAAATTTAATGATGAATGCTTACGTCAGTTGGGCTTCAGGTTGCTTTTCAACCCACAACATAATGCCAAGAGAGGTGAGGCCAAGAACAGCAAAGGAATAGACCAAGGGCATAATGGTTGTATCGTAATTTTGGCCAATGGTGACCCCAATTGCCATGCAAATAAAGGTGGTTAAGGAGCCGACTACAGATGCCCCCATACCAGCAAGTTTGCCGAGGGGCTCCATGGCAAGAGTATTGAAATTACCAAAGAGAATACCGACACAGAAGAAGCTCAACATCATAAAGCCCATAAAAGCCCAGAGTGGAGGGCGGCCCCCGGTTAACGTTGCGGGAATAACAAAAAGAATGGCCAGGATTGTCATCGTGACAAGCGCGATCTTTGATAGCTTTCTCATGCCAAATTTCATTACAAGGTTGGCATTGGTCAATGAAGCCGCACCGATGGATAGCGCGAGGATAGCAAAGTAGAGTGGGAATAACTCTGTAATGGCGTATATGTCCTGAAAAATTTGTTGGGCACTGGTCAGGTAGCCAATAAATGCACCAAAAATAATGCCGGCTGCGATGGTGTAAGAGAGCGCTTGTTTGTTGCTCAGGATACTCTTGAGACCGGCCCAGAAATGGCTAAGAGATAAAGAAATACGATTTTTTTCAGTAAGTGTCTCGGGTTGGCGGGCCGCAAACCAGATAAGGACAATCGAAGCTAACAAGAAGAAGCTATAAAAGATTGCTTGCCAGTCGAAAAATATCAAGATGGATAGCCCTAGGGCGGGGGCTATAGTTGGAACGATAATAAAAACAGCCATGATAAAGGACATAATACGCGCCATGGCGCGCCCTTCGTACTGGTCACGAACCAAGGCGACTGAGATCGTCCGTGGTCCGGATGCACCTACGCCTTGTAGTAAGCGACCAATAAGCATAACGGAGAAGTCATTCGCGAGTGCGGAGATCACAGAGCCAACAATAAATATAATTAACCCAAGGTAGATAACGGGTTTGCGTCCAACGCTGTCCGAGAGGGGGCCGAAGAAAATTTGCCCGGTTGCCAAGCCTAAAAATATAATACCGATTATGAGTTGGGTATCATTGGCATTTGAGACTGAGAGTTCCTGACCCATTACGGGTAAAGCTGGCATGACTGCATCAATCGATAAGGCGACAAGCGACATCAAAAATGCCATCAGAGCAATGAACTCTCCTGAGCCCAAGGAAGGCTTTGACGATCCTAAAGAAGATTTTGGGTGTAATTGTGACATAGAACCTACAAAGCCAGTTAGTGATACGAACATCACATATAGGCCCTGTCCATCACGGGAACAAGCTGAGAGAAAACCGGGGGTAGGATTTTATTTAAAGATTAAGCCTTTAACACTGTTTGAGTATCCAATCATAAATACTTTGAACATGCGGGCTAGCGCCCTTATTGAGTGACATAATATAGGCGCGTGAGCTTTGTACGGTTTCAACACAAGCGGATACAAGAAGCCCTTGATCCATATAATCGTCTATTAACCCCTGCCAGCCCAGAGCGACGCCTTGATGATTAATCGCTGCTTGTAATATCAGGGTGTAGTTACTCAAAGATATCGCAGCCTTAGGTTTTTGTGCCTTGAAACCCAGTTGCGTAAACCAGCTGTCCCAATTGTGCCATGGTGCTTCTGGTGATGCAGATAGATTGAGTAGCGGTAAGGTGAGTAAATCTTTTGGTGATGTGATTGGCCCGTGTTTATTTAAAAATTCTGGGCTGCAAATTGCTTTGACCTCTTCAGCAAAAAGTGTGCAGCTCTTTTTACTGATCTCTGTGCTTCCAACAGGCTCTTGCAAGGAGATAACCAGATCACTTTGAATGTCTAGGGGGGCGCCGGGTGTCTGAGAAGTCACAACCTGAATATCTAAATCCTGAAAATTATCTCGGAGCTTTGCCAGTCTCGGTATCAACCAGTGGCCTGCAAAAGCAAAATCAGTGCTGATACGCACGCGCTTTATTGATTTTTTTGCATGAAGCTGTTCGAAGATGTCCTGAATATCGGAAAGGCTTTGGTGTGTCGCTGTGTATAGTGCCTCCCCGGCTTGGGTGAGCTTCACACCGCGGTTTTGGCGCAGGAACAAAGGCTCGCCAACAAACGATTCCAATCGTTTAATTTTTTGGCTTAGAGCAGGCTGTGTTAAATTTAACTGTTGTGCGGCCTTGGTCAGGCTCCCGTGTCTGCTTGCGATGTTAAAAGCGTGGAGTTCTGTGATATGAGTATGCATCTTGCTATCTAGATTATTTATGCCAGGCACGTCAATTTCCTGTCTACAAGCTGTAATTGTGTTCGTGTATTGTTTTGAAGCTAAAATTATTTATGGCTGGAGGTCAAACTTTTATGATTGAAATACCAGCCCTAACTGTTCAAACGATGCGCACGTTATTCCAAACTGAAAAGTGGTCAATATAACGCAGCCAAAGGTGGGAAATATGACAAAGAAACCTAACATTCTGATCATTATGGTAGATCAACTAAACGGTACCTTATTTCCCGATGGTCCTGCTGATTTTCTGCACGCGCCAAATTTACGTGCACTTGGGAAACGTTCTGTACGCTTTAAAAACAATTATACCGCCAGCCCTTTGTGCGCACCTGGCCGGGCATCTTTTATGGCCGGGCAATTACCGTCCCGTACCCGGGTGTACGATAACGCGGCGGAATACGCGTCTGATATTCCAACCTACGCCCATCACCTCCGTCGGGCGGGCTACTACACTTGTTTGAGCGGCAAGATGCACTTTGTCGGTCCTGACCAACTGCATGGATTTGAAGATCGCCTAACCACGGATATCTATCCGGCCGACTTTGGTTGGACACCGGATTACCGTAAGCCCGGTGAGCGTATTGACTGGTGGTATCACAACCTTGGTTCAGTCACAGAAGCTGGGGTGGCTGAAATCAGCAATCAGATGGAATATGACGACGAGGTGGCTTTTCATGCTCAACAAAAACTTTACCAACTCGCCCGAGAGATGGGAGGAGATGATGATGAAACTGGAGATAACACGAACTCAAAAGATAAAGGTACTAAGCGACCTTGGTGCTTAACGGTCAGTTTTACGCATCCACACGATCCTTACGTCAGCAGGAAAAAGTTTTGGAATTTGTATGAAGACTGCGCGCACCTTGAGCCGACAGTTGAGGCAATTCCATACGAAGCGCAAGACCCTCATTCACAACGGCTTTATAAAGCCAATGACTATGAAGCTTTTGATATCGCCCCTGAAAATATCAGGCGATCCCGTCAGGCATATTTTGCCAATATTTCTTATCTGGATGAAAAAGTGGGAGAACTGTTGGATGTACTCAAGCGCTGCCGTATGGACGAAGAGACAATCATTGTGTTTTGTTCGGATCACGGGGATATGTTGGGAGAACGCGGCCTCTGGTTCAAGATGAATTTCTTTGAAGGTTCTGCGCGTGTCCCGCTGATGATTTCTGTGCCTGAAGGAGTGAAAGGCTGGGGTGAAGCAGGGCTTATTAAAGCACCTGTTTCCAATTTAGATATCGTTCCGACCCTTGCGGATCTTGCCGGGGTCGATTTGAGCGATGTATTGCCCTGGACTGACGGTGAGACTCTGGTTCCCTTAACGCTCGGCGTGGAAAGAGTTAGCCCGGTTTATATGGAATATGCTGCCGAAGGGTCCTACGCTCCGCTGGTCTCTATCCGAGAAGGAAAATATAAATTTAACCATTGTGAGTTAGATCCCCCGCAGTTGTTCAATTTGGAGACTGATCCAAATGAACTTAACAATCTGGCTGCCCATGATGAAAATGCAGAGCTTTTGGATAGCTTTTTAGTAAAGGTGCGGGCGCGATGGAACCTAACTTTGTTTGATGGGCAAGTTCGTGAAAGCCAAGCACGTCGCTGGGTTGTGTATGAAGCTTTACGCAATGGGGGGTATTTTCCGTGGGATTTTCAGCCTCTACAAAAAGCATCAGAGAAATATATGCGTAACCATATGGATCTCAATATTCTTGAAAATAATGCGAGATTTCCTCGGGGCGAATAAGTAGAGCAATGATGGGTTGAAAACCTCTTTATCGTTTCTTTAGGAACCGTGTGTAGAATAGAAGCAATTATTTTCGGTACTGCCAGTGATCTCACAGGTCAGGGGGAATTGATGGATTTTGGAGAGCCTCGGATACTGTTACTTGAGCCGAATGACGCCACGCGACAGGAAATAGAACAAACGCTGATTGGTAAAAATTTTGAAATTATAAGCTCTTTTGCGCCAGATGAGATCTTGTTCACTGATGCTGGAGGAGACGTTGAGGATACTTCGCCGATTGGGCTGATTCTTGTGTCCGATGAATTTAGTCGTGACATATTATTTGCGTCGTCGCTTGTGCTGGGCGCTACGCGACTTTTGCCTCAACAAATTCCTGTCGTCGTTATGACGGAGGCCTTAGATAGAAAATCTCCTTTGGAAATGGTGATCAATAATTGGTTTCATACAATCCAAAAACCATTTGATCCTGAAATTCTGTGTTCGGTTGTTTGTGCTGCAATAAATCAATTTAATCATGTTCGCGAGCTGTTACACCAGCTTGAAACCAGATCTTCGGCTATTGGCTTGATAACCGCGGGTACTTTTGAGTTACGGGATCTGGATGAGGCGCGTAATTTAACAACGATGCTTACACTTGCATGTCCAAGATCTGATCAGGTGGTTATTGGGCTTAGTGAATTATTACAAAATGCGATTGAGCACGGGAATTTGGAAATTGGATTTCGCTTAAAGTCAGAGTTACTGGAAACAGGCCGGCTTCTTGAGGAAATAGAAGAAAGGTTAGGGCAGGCGCCTTATCGAGAGAGGTTGGTGCGGGTAAATTTTTCCCGAACAGAAAAGGAAATTGTTTTTATTATTCAAGACGAGGGAGCTGGTTTCAACTGGCGTAAATATCTAGCGATTGATGAGGACCGTTTGAATTCTAGTCATGGCAGGGGGATTGCTCTTGCTAAAATGATGGCCTTTACGGAGTTGAATTATAACGGATTGGGCAACAGAGTTACAGCTCGGCTAACGCTTTAGAAGCACGAATTCCATCTCAAGTTAAATTATCTCAAAGAATTTTCTATCTTAAGCATTTGGTTAGTAACATTATTTTTCTATAGATAGTCAAATGAGAGTACCGTCAAATCATCCTGTATAGGTTCATCAATCCTCTCAAAGAAGGTAGCAACAACCTGGTTCAATAAATTAGGATTAGGAGCCTTCACGGAAAAAGTTTTTATCAGTGATATCAACTCTTCGTCGTCGAGCATCTTTTTGTTGTGTAATTTAGTTTCTACTAATGCATCGCTGAAACAAAAAAGGAAATTGTCTTCTGTAAAATCAATGGTGTTGATTTCATAAGTTGTTGATTTACTGACCCCTAAGGGAACCCCCGTGGTGTCCAGATATTCATAATTTTTAAGGTTTGCCCAGCTCCCAACTATTGGAGGAGGAGCTGCCGCCGCGGTATAGTGCAACTGTTTAGATTGTGGTGAAATTACTCCCATCAGCATAGTCGCATATTGCCCTGTTGGTAACATCTCACATAAATTTTTATTTATACTCGACAGTAATAAGTCCGGGGTTAACCAGGCCTCTTTGACATTGAATAAAAGAGTGTGCAAACGAATTGTATTAAGTGCGGATACGACGCCATGACCTGAAAAGTCAGCCATGTAAAATCCGACTTGACCGTCTTCCATAAGGCGTGTGCCCCAAAAATCACCCCCTAGTTCTGACGACGGTTGAAAAAATGATGAAACGTTGAGTTTGGTTTTATTCTGTATTTCGGTGATTAAATCGACGGAAGGTAAAAGGCTTTGTTGCACGTCCTTGGCGGTAGATAACTCATCGGTAACTCTGCGCCTGTATTGTTCCTGCCTTTCGCTGAGAACTAAATTTTTTAAATGTAATTTTGTCCGAATGACCAGTTCGTGAGCATCAACAGGCTTTGTAATTAGATCGCTGGCGCCAACTGAGAAGGCCTTGAGGCGTTCTTCTTTATCGTTCATGGCAGTTTGGACAATGATGGGGATAGAGGCGGTACTTTTTACTTTTCGAACTAAGCTGCAAACTTCCATGCCGCCCATGATGGGCATCATAAGATCTAAAATAATGAGGTCTGGTGGATTCTTTACTATTTGATACATGGCTTCTTGGCCATTTTCAGCCAGAATAATTTGATCAAATCCAGCTTTTTTGAGGATCAACTCTATTAAATGTCGTAGGGTCTTGATGTCCTCTACGACTAATATGCGCCGGTGGGAAATCTCCTTGAATGAAAGGTGCTCTGAATACGTGTCAGAAGAGAACATTGCGTCTGAATTCTCCTAAATTAGCAGGACACTGGGTCGTGGTAATAGGAATAGCCTACTGATCAGTGATTTTGACGATTGTTTCTAGTTTCGCAAGATGGAACATTTTTTTGACTTTTTCTCTCGGGTTGCTGATCGAGAACTGCCACCCTTCTTGATCGGCACGCTCGTTTGCAACCAAAAACATGCCAAGACCGGCCGAATCAACGTATTCAACTTCAGTGAGATCCAGCTGAATACTTAAAACACCTGTTTTTAAAGCTTCATCAATCATGCTTCTAAATGTGGGGTGATCATTGAAGGTGAGCTCCCCTTTCATTAGGCACTTAGTGAGCGTGGGCTTGGATGAGAATGAATAATTCATCGTATGGTGTCCTTCGCTATGAAGATTCTTGTATTTAATTTCTCGTAGTACCTTGGCTACGGTCTTCATTCACTGTAACGAGCTTTTGATTATTAATTTTAATCAATAACTGACGAAACGATACTTTCTGTCTAGAGGATAATTAAGGGCTGTCTGTTCTGTCGATGCCAATACCTGTCAAAATAATACGTCCCTATTTCAATATACGTGCTCCTAGATAAGGCTTTCTCTACGGGGAAACTCAAGTGCATCTATAATATTTTATTCAATTTTTGATTAGATACGTTCGCGAATTCTTTTGGTATATATTGGTAATGAAATGGATAGAGACTTACTGATGATCGAGGCTAAATGCTCCATGTAAGCTGTTGAAGAGCGATTTGTGATGATCTTTTCAAAAACTTAAAGTGTCATGCTTACACGCTGAAAAGTTTCGGAGTATTGCACCTTATAAGTGTGTCTTTAATTGGTTAATAAGTAATTAAAATAGTGTGTTATGGCATTGAGAGATGGTAATTTTGGTTGGGTTATTGTTGATCATAAATCCTTGTGGTTGTGTAGAGTTGATCTTGGCCTTTTAACCATGATTTTATCAAATAGTACCACTGTTTCTTTCGTGTATAATGAGTGAGAAAAATATAATTTTGATTATAAGCAATTGAGTTATTGCAGTGTTTTTTGAAATTGATAACAAAAAATAGAATTTATACTTACTTTGGGTAGATGCTGCGTACAGATTATATCTGGATTAAATTTGATCAGTTCTATCTATTTTTGTAATGTAAAATGGGTTTCAAATGAAAGATAGTTGTGTTTCAATTGAAAATATTCAAAGATTTTATGCTGTAAAACGAGTGTGGTGTCTTTGGGAATAAGTTTGAGGTGATGTGTTATAATGTTTTCCTCATAAGCTGTTTTAAAAAAATAAATCAATAAACGACTGAAAATAAGGCCTTTTATAAGCTTTAAGACCTAGACAGAGAAACTTTCAATATACTGGGAGGTATTGATGAAACTTCGGGACATTTTATTTGGTTGTGCAAGCGTACTAGCTTGTCTTTCCCTCAACGTATCAACTGTTGCGGCCGATGAGTGCGCGCGGGGCGATTTAGATACGCGTTTTTGTGATGTCGATGGTGATATGATCGCCGACACGCCAACTGATCCTTCGAAATTACTGGATCCGGATACTCTTATTTTTGCTTATACACCTGTAGAAGATCCTGCAGTTTATAAGGAAGCCTGGTCTGATTTTATTGATCACCTAGAGAAGAAAACGGGTAAAGACGTTGTTTTCTTCCCTGTTCAGTCCAATGCTGCTGAAATTGAAGCTATGCGTTCTGGTCGTCTTCATATCGCCGGTTTCAACACGGGTTCGAACCCGTTGGCAGTGAACTGTGCTGGTTTCTCACCTTTCACCATTATGGCCCGCGAAGACGGTAGTTTTGGTTATGAGATGGAAATCATCACTTACCCAGGCAGTGGCGTCGAAAAAGTTGAAGACCTTAAAGGCAAAGCTCTAGCCTTTACATCGCCAACATCTAATTCAGGCTTCAAAGCGCCATCTGCAATCCTGAAAGCAGACTTTGATTTAGTCGAAGGTCGTGACTTCGAAGCCACTTTCTCTGGTAAGCATGACAACTCCATTCTTGGTGTTGCCAATAAAGATTATATTGCGGCATCTATCGCGAACTCCGTTAAATTCCGGATGATTTCTCGTGATGTGATCAAGGCTGATCAAGTCAAAACCATTTATACATCGCAAACTTTCCCAACCACTGGGTTTGGTGTTGCTTACAATCTGAAACCAGAACTTCAAGCGAGCATCAAAGACGCTTTCTTTAGTTTTGAGTGGGCAGGTTCGTCATTGGAAAAAGAGTTCTCTAAGTCAAAAGAAAGCCAGTTCCTTCCAATGACATACAAAAAGTTCTGGGACGTTATTCGTAAGATCGATACGGCTAACAATGTGTCCTACGCTTGTAAGTAACAGGCTTTTTTGAATAGAGATAAACAAACCCGGTGCCTGCAAAGGTGCCGGGTATGTTGTGTTAAAAGACAGGTAGAGTTGGCATGTTACACCTGAATAAACTTACTAAACAGTACGCTACAGGCGATAAGGCTCTCACAAGTGTAGAGCTTGAAATTCCCAAGGGACAGGTTGTTGCTTTAATCGGTCCCTCCGGCGCGGGTAAAAGTACGTTGATCCGCTGTATCAATCGTTTGGTCGAGCCGACCTCTGGTACGGTTACGCTCAATGGAAAAGAACTGACGAAGCTCGGTTCTGGCGCGTTGCGTCAGGCAAGGCGGCGTATGGGAATGATTTTCCAAGAGTATGCTCTGGTTGAGCGCCTGACCGTTATGGAGAACGTTCTGTCCGGTCGTTTGGGTTATGTTGGATTTTGGCGTTCATTTTTCCGTATTTATCCACAAAGTGATGTTGATGAAGCTTTCCGTCTTCTTGAGCGGGTTGGTCTTGACCACATGGCAGACAAACGCGCAGATGAACTGTCTGGAGGACAAAGGCAGCGTGTTGGCATCGCCCGTGCTTTGATACAGGACCCAGAATTACTTCTCGTTGATGAGCCGACAGCATCTCTTGATCCCAAAACTTCTCGTCAGATTATGCGTTTAATCTGTGAGCTTTGTGCAGAACGCGATCTTGCTGCAATCATTAATATTCACGATGTTGCTCTCGCACAAATGTTTGTCCAACGTGTTGTTGGCTTGCGTTTCGGCGAGATTGTTTATGACGGTCCACCGGATCAGTTGAAGCCGGAGACTTTGACCGAAATTTATGGTGAAGAAGATTGGGAAGCGACGATTGAAAAAATTGATGATGAAGAGTTAGATGAGGCGGAACAAGGGGCGGTAGCATGAGTTCCTCAGTAATGGCTAGGCGGAAATGGCGAAAGCCTCCGATGATCAAGAACCCGCTGATACGCTGGGGACTGATCTCTGTCTCACTGATCTACCTTGTTCTCGCCTTTGGGTCGTTCGATGTCAACTGGGCCCGGGTGTACGAAGGCTTGGATCGCGGCTGGGAATTTGTTGTGGCCTTCTCCAGTCCTGATTTTACCAGTCGCTGGTCGGATATTTCCGCGGGCATGGCTGAATCTGCGATTATGACTGTAACCTCCACGGCTTTCGGGATATTGATTTCAATTCCGATCGGACTTGGTGCCGCCCGAAATATCGCGCCGCTGCCGGTCTACATAATCTGCCGCGGCATCATTGCGGTTTCTCGTGCGTTGCACGAAATCATCGTTGCGATTTTGTTGGTTGCTATTTTTGGTTTCGGACCCTTTGCCGGTTTTGTCACGTTGTCTTTCGCGACCATTGGTTTCCTGGCAAAACTTCTCGCCGAAGCCATCGAGGATACCGAAAAATCCCAGGCCGAAGCGATCAAGGCAACGGGTGCGGGTTGGTGGCAATGGGTTACCTATGGCATCCAACCACAGGTTATGCCCCGTCTGATCGGTCTTTCAATGTATCGCCTGGATATCAACTTTCGTGAATCAGCGATTTTAGGTCTTGTTGGTGCCGGTGGTATCGGCGCGACCTTGAATACGGCTTTCGATCGTTACGAATTCGATACTGCTGCTGCGATTATCATCATCATCATAGTTGTCGTTATGATCCTTGAGTTTCTCTCAGGCATTATCCGCGAGAGGTTACAATAATGGCTATTTCGACAAATAATGCCGGACAGAAAGTCTGGCAAGTTCGCGACCGAAATGCGCAACTCAAACGTTGGTTGATATATTTTTTAAGCGTCATCGTGATCATGTACTGTTGGCAGAAAATATCTTCGGCGACGACCTGGTATTTTGTCTACGATGCCCCTCGGGTTACCGGTGACATCGGCGGCCGTGCTATGCCGCCGAAATGGAGCTATATCAACGAACTCTGGGAACCCTTGTGGGATACCATCAATATTGCCACTCTCGGGACATTGTTATCTTTAGTGATTGCTGTACCTGTTGCTTTTATGGCTGCTCGCAATACAACGCCACATAAGATTTTCTGCCGTTGGCCAGCTCTGTTTATCATAGTATCATCACGATCGATAAATTCCTTGATCTGGGCCTTGTTGTTGGTGTCAATTATTGGTCCAGGCATATTTGCCGGGACCATTGCCATTGCCCTGCGGTCTATTGGATTTTGTGCCAAGCTGCTATATGAAGCTATTGAAGAAATTGATGAAAACCAGGTTGAAGCCATAACCGCTACAGGGGCTAGTCGCTGGCAGGTCATGGCCTACGCCATTGTACCTCAAATCATGCCGTCATTTGCCGGGATCACCGTCTTTCGTTGGGATATCAATATCCGCGAGTCGACAGTGCTTGGTTACGTGGGAGCTGGAGGAATTGGTTTGCACCTAGATTCCTCAATGAACGTATTGGCCTGGCCGCAAGTGTCGTTGATCATTTTGGTTATCTTTGCCGCGGTTATCGTAAGCGAGGTTGTTTCAGCTAAGGTGAGATCCGCGATTATCTAGCTCAACTTTGAAACTGTAAAAAAAGGCCTCTGATCGTTACAGATCAGGGCCTTTTTTTATTATATATAATCGAGCTTAAGCGTAGTCGTTGATACTGCGGCCTGATACTTGCCCCCAAAGAATATGCTCGTCAGAGAACATCCGCTCAATCATCCCAGCTGCACCGGCTGGTGTCATGGCAACTTCAAGGTCGCGATCGATGCCAGCGGTACTGTACATGTTGGTGTCGACCTTGCCGGGGTAGAAGCCCATCACGCGAACGCCCTTGGGCGCGCATTCGACTTCCATGCATCCAGTGAAACCACGGATCGCCCATTTGCTACCGGAATAAACCGAGATCGATTTACGGCAGTAAAGAGCGCCGGTTGAGACAACATTAATGATCGCGCCTGATTTGCGCCCTAACATTCCTGGCAGAACAGAATGGGTCATAAACATGGTGCCTAAGGTATTGGTTTCCATTACGGCACGGATATCGGCTACTTTGTATTTCTCAAAAGAGCCTTCCAGCCAAATACCGGCATTGTTGACCAGCCCCCAAATTGGCCCGATATCATTCTCAACGGATTTGATAACACGTGCACAGTCTTCTTCGTTGGACACATCCAAGGTGTAGCCCGAAATGCCAAGCTTTTCAGCACAAGCCTTGACCTTGTCGGGGTTGCGTCCGGTTAACACGGGATGATAACCCACGGTTTTTAGTTTTTCAGCCGTTGCCAAACCAATGCCGCTAGTTGCGCCAGTTACCAATACCACCCGATTTTTGTCAGCCATTTTTCTCACTCTCGAATAAAATCTCTTTATTGATTATTTGATGCTATCCTACTGTTTCAGTAACTATATGTGTAGCAACCTTTTGTGTAAAATTATCCTGATAAGCGACTGATGAATAAAAGCCTTTTGATTGTAGCCCATATCCCTTCGCCGAATACGATGATGCTTAGAAATGCTGTTGTTAAGGGCGCGGAAAATCCTGATATCGAGGGCGTTGATTTGGTCGTGCGTACCCCATTCGAAGCCAGTCCAGAAGACGTGTTGACCGCCGATGGCATTATCCTGGGGACGACGGAAAATCTGGGATATATGAGCGGTGCGTTAAAGGACTTCTTTGACCGGATTTATTACCCCTGCCTCGAAGTCAAACAGGGTCTGCCCTATGGGGTTTATATCAGAGCGGGTCACGATGGCACGGGAACCAAACGAGCGGTTGAGAGCATTGTAACGGGACTACGCTGGAAACCTGTGCAAGGAGAGGCACTCATTTGTCGCGGTGAATACCAGGATGAATTTAAAAGCCAGTGCGAAGAGCTTGGTATGCTGATGGCAGCGGGGCTGGAAGCTGGAATATTTTGAGTCCCCAAAATAATCTAACCGACGCTATAATATAACTTATCCCAAGGCAACAAGGCACGTTGCAGTACCTTGGTGCCTTGGACGTTACTGATTTCAATCGTTAAGCAGTGTTCTCTTCTGTCAGTTCTGTCGGATACCCTTCAGCACGCATTTCTATGCCACAGGCTTTTTCTAACAAGCGGGCGACTTCGGGTGATTGCGCGTCCCCACCCAGTAAACCTTTCGCACGACGGTAGATTTCTTGCGTCGCACCACCGAGCTCGAGGGGCACACCGGTTTTGTCGGCGATGTCATGAGCGAGGCCAAGATCTTTCAGCACGAGATCGATCGGGAAGTTGACATTGTAACCACCACTGAGAACAAGTTTTGATTCAGTTTGATGGACAAAACTGTTGCCTGAGCTGTGGCGAATGCCTTTCCAGATCGCATCCATATCGACGCCGTATTTTCTGGCAAGCATCATACCTTCACTGGCGGCAACAAGGTTGATAAAGGCGAGCATATTGGTGACCACTTTGACCACGGTGGCGTGTCCTGTCGGCCCCATGTAGAGGATCTCACCGCCCATAATCTGTAGAACGGGTTTCACGTTTTCAAAAATGGCTTCATCGCCGCCGACCAGAATGGTGATCTTGCCAGAATGCGCACGGTGGACACCACCAGTAACAGGGCATTCAAGGGCATTGATGCCTTTGGATTTTGCGAGACTGGTCAGGCGTTGGAGATCTTCGAAATCGGTGGTGCTCATCTCAATCCAGGTTGCCCCGGAAGATAGATTATCAAAAACACCGTTCTCACCCTCGACCACGGATCTGGATGCGGCAGGCGATGGAAGCGCGGTAATAACAACTTCTGCATCATCACAGATACTAGCGATATCATCTGACCATTTTGCACCAGCCTCGATAAGCCGGGTTGCGGTTGATTTTGCAAGATCGGTAACGGTGACGTCACAACCCGCTTTCACAAGGTTCATCGCCAAAGGCTCGCCAAGGCTGCCAAGTCCAGCAAATCCGATTTTCATTTCTTTTGTCCTTAAATGACCTGATGAGTGCAGGTGTTCTCTTTATATGTTTAGCCCGGTTTCAAACCGGGTCAGGATGCATGTCGAGGTGAAGTTCTGTCCCGTTATAAGGATGGGCCTCCGCGACCGCTTCGTTAAGCTCAACTCCCAGGCCTGGTTCTTTCGATGGGATAATATAACCGTCTTGCCAGATCATCGGTTTTTTCAGGATATCAGAATGGAAACCTTCCCACTGTTGAATACTTTCTTGAATAAGGAAGTTCGGGCTACAGGCGCCGATCTGAACGTTAGCGGCACCTTCGATTGGACCGCAATAGAGGTGGGGTGCAATCTGAGCGTAACTTGCCTCTGCCATGGCGGCAATTTTCTTGGCTTCGAGAATGCCGCCGACGCGTCCAAGTGCAAACTGAAGAATGGAGGCTGCGCCACTTTGCAGAACACGTTGGAATTCGTACTTTGTCGCGAGCCGCTCTCCGGTGGCGATCGGGATACTGGTGCCGCGCGCGACCTTGGCCATTTCTTCCTGATTATCGGGTGGTGTGGGTTCTTCGAACCAAAGAGGATCGTAAGGCTCCAATCGTTTTGCCAAGCGGATTGCGCCCGCAGCTGTCATCTGTCCGTGGGTCCCGAACAGAAGATCACAACGGTTGCCAACGGCCTCGCGTATCTTGCGAGCAAAGGTTTCCGAACGATCCAGTTCTTCGAGAGAAAGCTGCCGTGGGTCAAAAGCAGTGTAGGGGCCTGCAGGATCAAACTTAACCGCGGTAAAACCTTGATCCGCGTATTCAGCGGCCCGTTCTGCGGCAAGGTCCGGATCTCTATAAACGTCGGTTTTGTCATCGTCTTTGGGGTAAATGTAGGTGTAGGATCTCAGTTTTTCATGAACCTGACCGCCAAGCAGTTCATAGACAGGCTTGTCCAAAGACTTCCCTATAATATCCCATAGAGCCATCTCCAGTCCGCTGAGAATGCCCATAATCGAGATGTCAGTGCGTTGAGTGAAACCGCTTGAATAAACCCGACGCCAAAGTGTTTCTATCTTGAAAGGGTCCATGCCCTCAACATGCCTGGCGAAAACGTCTTCGATCATCTGCTTGACCACACGAGGGTGGAAGGGAACCGAATACACTTCGCCTATGCCTTCGATGCCGTTATCTGCTGTTAATTTGGAGAAGATCCAATAACGCCCCCCAAAATGCGGGGGAGGATTTCCGACGACAAAGACTTTGATATCCGTGATCTTCATTTTGGCCTCATGCGGTTTTTCTATTTGAACTGTGAGCCTAACCGAATTTTTAAACAATTGATGTTTTTTCGCCGTTTGGTTCAAAAAATGTTCCAATTGTCATTGGCCTGTGTGACTAATTGGGTCAGAGATTATTCGGGTATTGATGGTGTGTGGTATGGTGAAGCAAATGGATTTGAAAAAGTTACCACCGCTGAAGGCCTTAAAAGGTTTTGAAGCTGCGGCCCGCCTACTTAGCTTTCGACAGGCCGCGCAAGAACTCAATCTGACCCACACGGCCATTAGTCATCAGGTTAGGCTTCTGGAAGAAGACCTCGGTGTTCTCTTGTTTGAACGGGAAGGCCGCGCGGTAAAACTCACAGCTGAAGGGGATATATTTTATCCTGTTGTGAGTACGGCGCTTGAACAATTGATCAACTGTTCCGAAGTTCTACGCCGTTCGGATCAAGCTCATAGCCTTCGTATTCAGGCTTTTGTTACACTGTCCATTCGTTGGCTTGCTAGGCGATTGTCACGCTTTAAAGCCTTGCATCCCGGGTTCGACCTTCAGATTACTTCGAGTATTCTTGAGGGAGATTTCGACGAGGCCAATGAGGATGTTGGCATTCTCTATGCGCCAGAACCTGTCCCGGCCCATCTGTATTGGGTGCCTTTGTTCGAGGCTCAATTGATGCCGGTCTGCAGCCCTGATTTACTCGAGACATGTGCCAAGGAAGGTGTGAATAAGATAACACCGAAGGATCTTCTATCTCTGCCCTTGCTCAAAGTCTATACGGCGGACGATCATTGGGAGGAGTGGTTTCAATCTTTGGGGATTTTCGCTGAGATTTCTCGAAATTCAATTGCGGTGGATACGGTTGCGATTGCTCTGGAGATGGCCCTGGATGGCGAAGGTGTGGCGATGGTCAATGGCCCTTTTGCCGATAGTGATCTCAAGGCAGGGCGTTTGGTGCAACCTGTTGATCACACAACGGTGGCGCCCGGTGGCTGGGGGATGGTGTGCCGCCAAGATCACAAGAATTCGCCCCAAACCCAGCTGTTTATTAAATGGTTATTGGATGATGTTGCCAATTTTTAACGCATATCGTTTGGTGCTTGTTTTGCCATTATTTATAAGCTTTCGAAATCGTAATAAGCCCCATGCCTGCGAGCACGATAAACCCTGCAACAATCATATGTAGGGTGAGCGGTTCGCCAAAGATGGTGACAGTTGCCAGGACGGCTAAGACAGGAACAATCAGGGTCAGCGGCGCGAGGAACGATATCGGCTGACGCCGCAGCATCCAGGCCCAGGAGCCGTGAGCGATAATACTTGAAGCGATGGCTGCATATAAAATACCAAGCCAGCTATCAAAGCTTGCCGCTTGAAGGGTTTCTTGTATGGGGGCTTCAAAAAGCAAGGCCATGATCAAAGAAAAAGGAACGCCAAGGACAGATGACCAGCAGATGATGGCAAGGGGCGATATCTGGTTCTTACCGCGTACCAACGTCATGTAAGTTCCCATAAAAAAGGCTGAGGCAATTCCGGCAAGAAGCGCGTCCAAAGTGTCAAAAAATGTGGGCTCGTAGAAAAGAATGACGATACCTGCAAAGCCAATAGTCAAGCCACTAATGCGTTTGATACCAGGAATGTCTTTAAAGAATATCCAAGCCAGTAGAACAGAAAATGCTGGGCCTAATTGAAGAATAACAGAGATAGCGCCAACACTGGCTGTATTTTGAATCGACCAAAACAAAAAGCCGAAATGGCCGGGGATAAGGACCGCGCTAATCAAGAGTAGAGAGCGCATTTGACCTTTTGGAAATTTCACGAAGGGTAGCAGTATAACAACGATAATGGAAAAGCGAATGGTCAAAGCTGTCCAGACGGGGAAGTCATTTACGCTAATTTTTATCGCAATGTAGTTAAGCGCCCAAAGGGTAAAAATCATTGCAAGAACGGCGTAGTCTTTCATCGGAACGGCTTGGTCAGTATCTCTTGTCATGGTGTGCTTTCACGTAGATGCGGTTCGTTACTTTCGGGCCAGCATCAGGAAATAAAAGAGAGATCACTCCGGTTGTTTGTCGGAATGATAAAGGTGGTCTAGGGGCAGGCTTGTGGTATCAACAAAACGGGTCAAGGCAGTAGAGGAGCTTATTTCCTGAACACCTTCAATTGGTGAAAGATCTTGCCAGAAAAACCGTTCGTAGTCCTCAATATCCTTTACGATAATCTTTAGCAAGAAATCTACGCTGCCCATAAGGGTATGACATTCGATGACTTGGGGGAATTTTTGCACGGCTTTGACGAAATCGGGTAACGCGCCTTTGGTGTGGTGGTGCATTTTGACCTGGGCAAAGACGGTTACGCCAAGGCCAATTTTTTTCTGATCTAGAATGGCGACCCGTTCTTTGATGACGCCGTTATCTATCAAACGCTGGATCCGCCGCCAGCAAACGGATTTAGATGACCCGAGCTTTTCTGCAAGTTCCGTTACCGGGATGGTGACATCTTTTTGTAAGAGTTCGAGGATGCCTATATCCAAAGAGTCAAGATTTTCGGTCATTTTTCCCGCAATTATATAAGTTTATGAAATATTATTCCTATAAATAACACGTCGAGAGTGTCTTGGGGAAGAATTACCTCGGGATTTGGGGGATACTAGGTCAATGATGTGCTGGTACGAACAGGAACCGTGCTGGCTATAACCGTTTTATGTGCAGCTTTAAATTCAGGATCAGAACCGTGAAGAGTAATAATTTGACCGCCTTTGAAATCATGGCTGAACGTGAACCCGGTACTTTGCCGCGGATACTTTCGTTTTTTGCCCTGAATAGCACGACCCCTTCAACAGTTTGGGCGCGCCGTACTTCCGATGGCGTCCAAAATATATATATTGAAGCCGAAGGTCTGTCAGATCAGCGCGCCTACATCATCGCCGCGAAACTAGCCGAAATCTTCACCGTTCACTCCGCAATATATGTTCAAAATCCTGTCGCTGAATCAGACGGAAAATCACTTAAGTGCGCGTGAGAAACGGCTAAGCTATTTGGGAGAATAGATTAACTGACCAGCCCTGGACGTTCTCCTTCAAAAAGTGCCGCATCCCAGCTTTCGCCTTCAAAACAGCGGGCAGCGAGGTGTCCGTAATACACTGCAGATGCCAGTGACCCCGGAGAATAGGCATCCCCGATAACCTCCAGGGTTTTGATCCCGGCTGCATCAAGGTTTTCTGGTGAGGATTTTAAGGTTTGATAGAGGTCATCATTGGCGTTGCGCGCGGTCACCAATACCAAAGCATTTGCGGCGATATATTTGGTTTTCCCCGTGTAGGTACAAGATAACTCAAGCTCCCCGTTCTTGATGGCAGAGACCGCTTGGCTGGTGATAATCTCAATGCCGAGATTGAGCAGCTTTGCCTGAATGCGTTCTTGCTCAAGAGTGAACTCGGTCCAGGCTGAGACCTTCACTGCTGGTGTGACAAGGCTGACACTGTGGCCCGCAGCAAGGAGCTTTTCTGCGAGCACGCCGCCCATGTAATAGTGATCGTCATCAAAAATGACGACACGCCCCTTTGGTGCTTGGCCAGCAATGAGATCGTCAGGTGTAAAGGTGGGGATCGTTTCCAGACCTGGGATTGGTTGGTGATGGTGACGACCTGTACCGTCTTTGCGCCAATGTGATCCTGTGGCAAGAAAGATGTGTTGAAAACCAAATTCAAGAATGGCTGTCTCGTCCAGTTCGCTGTCGAGGTAGATCTCTACGTTATTTTTTTGCTGCAGAAGGTTGGTACGGTAATCACGAACCCGGGCGTAACTCGCAAGACCGGGAAGTTGACTTTCTTTTGTTGATCTTCCTCCCAGTTCTGTTCCTGCTTCGGCCAATGTAACCTGATATCCTCTGTTGGCGAGTTGAAGGGCACACTCAAGTCCGGAAGGCCCACTACCGACAACCAGCACGGCATCTTCTGACACCTTGGGCGCGATTTTTTCCGGGTGCCAATTTCGCCGCCATTCTTCACCCATTGTGGGGTTTTGAGTACAGCGGATCGGCACACAGAGATTGTCGCCGCTGACACAGATATTACATCCAATACACTCGCGAATTTCGTCGATGCGTCCTTCAAAGATCTTGTTGGGTAAGAAGGGATCGGCAATGGAAGGGCGTGCCGCACCAATAAGGTCGAGAACCCCACGTTTGATTTGCGAAACCATGGCATCAGCCGATGTAAACCGCCCGACCCCAACAACGGGTTTTGTTGTCATGGATTTAACAAAAGCGGTGTATTTTTCCTGATAACCCTCGATGGGCTCAAAACGCGCGGTGGAGGAATCTTGCGACCAACCACTGATGTTGACATCCCAAAGATCAGGGAGTTCAGCCAGCATCCCGACGACATCCTGTGCTTCACCATCAGAACTCATGCCTTCTTTGCCGAGGAGTTCGTCAACTGCAAATCGAAAGGCAATGCCGCATTGGTCGCCCACGGCGTCTTTTACGTCTTCAAGGATTTCACGAGTTAGGCGCACCCTGTTTTCAATTGATCCGCCATAGTGGTCACTGCGATGATTAAAACGGCTGAGCATAAAATGCATCAGGGTCGTCATGCAGTGTCCGGCATAGACATAGACAATATCGTACCCGGCATCCCGAGCATTAATCGCAGCGGTGCGATACCACTTGCGTAAGTTCCTGATATCCGTGAGGTCCATGGCGCGGGCATGAACGGGATCATAGGCATCAACGGGCATTGCCGAAGGGGCCATAGGCGGAAGCCGTGAAGTTCGGTTGGGGGCGTGAAAGCCATTGTGAACCAACTCGACCCCGGCCAAAGCGCCGTGAGCATGAACGGCGTCCGTCATAAGACGGTGGGCGGGTATATCCCTATGATCCCAAAGGCGACCTTCGATATAGGGCGAGATTTCAGAAGAGGGATGGATTTCTACTTCTTCCGTACAAATAGCACCCCAGCCACCTTCAGCTTTCATGCCACGCATAGCCGCAAGACTTTTGGGGCGGGCATATCCTAATCCGTTGCAGTGCGGGACCTGATAGAACCGATTTTTGGTCGTGACGGGGCCAATTTTTACGGGCTCAAAAAGAATATCATACCTGGGGTCGCGGTTATGCTGAACGGACATGGGACTTCCTACTGATCTCTAACTGACAAACTTTGCTCTCTTTGGTTTGAGGTCTGGAGCATCTGGCGAGATGATGTCAGATGATCTCTGGAGAAACCAACGACATTTTTTCATCGGCCTATAGTGTTTCTTATGAGATAAGTTGTCAT
The DNA here is from genome assembly GCF_042682825.1 of Kiloniella antarctica. Classification (NCBI taxonomy): domain Bacteria; kingdom Pseudomonadati; phylum Pseudomonadota; class Alphaproteobacteria; order Rhodospirillales; family Kiloniellaceae; genus Kiloniella; species Kiloniella antarctica. The sequence goes on along the minus strand of NZ_JBHUII010000007.1, from coordinate 23,891 downwards.
TAAAATTTCATACTGTTATTCAGTAGTTCGATTATATTCGAAATAATGAGTTTGAAGATTGCCAAGTTACTGATGCTGGTATTCGGAATGTTTGTTGAGAGAAGGTAAAGAGCTGTGACTGTTCGGGTTGGAATTAACGGCTTTGGCCGTATGGGGAAACTGGTCCTGCGGGCAGGATGGGGTGTGCCCGGAATAGAATTTGTTCATGTAAACGAAATCAAGGGCGGCGTCGAATGTGCGGCCCACCTTTTGGAATTCGATACGGTCCATGGGCGCTGGGATAAGACGATCACCCCTTTAGAAGATGGTTTTGAGATTGAAGGCGAGGTGGTTACCTTTTCTGAAGAGCCAGATCCATCAAAAGTGGGATGGCGTGATCATGGAGTGGACGTTGTTCTGGAATGTTCTGGCAAATTTAAAACGACAGAGACACTACAGCCTTATCTGGATGGCGGTATTAAAAAAGTGATGGTGGCGGCTCCGGTGAAGTCGGATGGGGTGCTGAATATAGTCTATGGTGTTAATGACGATCTCTATGAACCGGATAAGCACCACATTATTACGGCGGCTTCTTGTACAACCAATTGTCTGGCACCTGTTGTTAAAGTTATTCATGAAGCCTTGGGTATCGAACGCGGCTCTATCACAACAATTCACGATGTCACCAATACGCAAGTGTTGGTTGATGCGCCGCATAAAGATTTACGACGTGCGCGCTCTGGTATGAATTCCCTGATCCCAACAACAACGGGCTCGGCCACCGCGATTACAATGATTTATCCTGAACTGAAGGGAAAGCTGAACGGCCATGCGATCAGAGTGCCACTTCTGAATGCTTCGATCACGGACTGTGTTTTTGACTTGGCCCAGGATACAACTGCGGAAGAAGTTAACGAGCTGTTCAAAGTAGCAGCTGAGGGAGAGTTGAAAGACATTCTCGGGCTTGAAATGCGCCCGCTGGTCTCAACAGATTATGTGAATGACTCGCGCTCAACGATCATTGATGGGCTGAGTACAATGGTGGTGGATAAGCGCCATCTCAAGATCTATGCCTGGTATGATAACGAGTGGGGATACGTCAACAGGATGGTTGATTTGCTACATAAGGTCGCCAAAGACCTGTAGGGTATACTGTGGGAAATAGCGTTGATTCTTATGGAACGTAATTATGTCTGATCTTCGCAGTTATAGTGCAGTGACAGCGGCTTATTGGGGCTTTACCCTCACGGACGGGGCTTTGCGGATGCTTGTTCTATTGCATTTCCATCGCCTTGGTTTTTCTCCTTTGGATCTGGCCTATTTGTTCCTGCTTTATGAGGCGATGGGCATTGTTACTAACTTTATTGGCGGCTGGATTGCCGCCCGCTTTGGTTTGCGCCTCACGTTGTTTATGGGGCTGGGGGTGCAAATATTTGCCCTTTTTCTTTTGTCTGGATTGCAAGAAAATTGGTCTCTTGATTTCTCCATCATCTATGTCATGGGGGCGCAAGCACTCTCCGGGATTGCCAAAGATCTAACCAAGATGAGTTCTAAGTCTGCGGTCAAGCTGGTTGTGAAGGAAGATAAAGACCAAGATCAAAATCAGGGATTGCTTTTCCGGTGGGTCGCTCTGTTAACAGGGTCAAAAAATGCTTTGAAAGGTCTGGGTTTTCTACTCGGTGGAGTGATGCTTCAGGCGTTGGGGTTTCAAACGGCACTTTGGGCCATGGCCTTGGCGCTTGCCTTGGTCTTTATTGTGGCTCGTTTGTTTGTTGATAAGGACATGGGGCGGGTTAAGTCCAAGATTAGGGGCAAGGAGCTTTTTTCCAAGAGCAAAGAGATCAACGTACTGTCTTTCTCTCGGATTTTCCTTTTTGCTTCACGTGATGTCTGGTTCGTGGTTGGTCTCCCGGTTTTTCTCTATTCGGCGATGGGGTGGAGTTTTGATGAAGTTGGAGCCTTCATGGCGGTCTGGATCATCGGGTACGGTATTGTGCAGGCCTTCGTGCCTCGCTTTACCAAGCGCATAAAGGATGCTCAAGGCGGTGTTGCTGCCGCCAGAATTTGGGGTGGATTATTGGCGCTTTTGCCTGCAATCCTTGCCTATGGTCTTTGGCTGGACTTTGCATTCTCGCATGTTTTTTTGCTCGTCGGGCTGTTGGTCTTTGGTTTTGTTTTTGCGGTAAATTCTGCGCTGCACTCTTATCTTATCGTTGCCTGTTCGGACGAAGATAAGGTGGCATTAAATGTTGGGTTCTATTACATGGCAAACGCTTTAGGGCGCTTGGCTGGAACTCTTTTGTCTGGTCTTGTCTTCCAGTCCTACGGCCTTGTTGCTTGTTTGTTAGTCTCGACCGTAATGGTGTTGATAGCAACCGTCTCAATTTTCTTTATGACACCTCAAAATGATCTTTCTCAGACCGCTTGAAAGTGATTTTTTCTAAGAGCTATGACCTTGCTTTTGTGCATCTGTATCTTTGTTTAATTCGTTTCTGTGGTTGCCTCTTATGCGGGAAAAGTTAAAGTGAATTTGCACATAATTACGGGGCCGGACATGTCTGAAAAATCAAGCGTTACGAAAAATGGTAAGACCGATACTTCAAAAACATTGAATCGTCGCCAAGCTCTCGGGGCTTTAACTGTTGGAGTTGGAGCAAGTTTGGCCGCACCTTCTGTTGTCCGCGCGGACACCAAAATTACCTGGAAAATGGCGATGACCTGGCCGCGAAATGCCCCTGGGGTTGGTGTAAATGCGCAAAGAATAGCTGAAATGATCACTGCCATGTCGGGGGGGCGTTTGACAGTAGAGTTATATGCCGGGGGAGAATTAGTGCCGCCTTTTGAAGTTTTTGATGCAGTTTCTCGCGGTGTTGCTCAAATGGGGCACGCGGCGTCCTATTATTGGCAGGGTAAAAATCAGGCATTTCATTTTTTCACTGGAGTTCCTTTCGGGCTAACGGTTGCAGAATACAGTGGATGGCTCTATTTCGGTGGTGGACAGGAATTGTGGCAACGGGCTTACGAGCCTTTTGGTGTGTTGCCATTCTTTGCAGGATCATCCGGGCCTCAAGCTGGAGGATGGTTTCGAAAGGAAATCAACAGCCTTTCAGACCTTCAGGGCATCAAAATGAGGATCGCGGGGCTCGGGGGTGAGGCTATGCGTAAACTGGGCGTCAATGTAGTACTCTTGCCGCCTGGGGAAATCTTCTCTGCTATGCAGTCTGGTACTGTTGATGCTGCTGAATGGGTTGGGCCTTGGAACGATTTGGCTTTTGGTCTTTATAAAGTTGCCAACTATTATTACATGCCAGCCTTCCATGAAATCGGTCCAGCTTTGGAAGCAACTGTGAACAAGGAAGCCTATGAAGCTCTTCCGAGTGATCTGCAAGAAATTGTCAAACGCGCGGTTATGGCTTCGGCTAATGAAAGTTATGCCGATTTTACCTATGGCAATGTTAAATCTTTCGCCCCTTTGCTGGCCAAAGAAGGTGTCGAGCTTAAGACATTCCCTGATGAAGTTATGCAGGCATTGTATAAAGCCGCTGAAGAAAGTCTTGTCGAGATCAGCGAAACGAGTCCGCTTGCAAAAGAAATCTACGATAGTTTTACGGGCTATCGTAAAGAGGCCAATAGCTATGCTCAGGCGTCAGACCTTGCGGCCCTTAATATGCGGGCTTCTGTTATGTAAGGTGTCTGTTTGGTGAAGAGATCATGAAATAGATATTGTATATAAATATGTTATAATATAACCCTAATCAACGTTGATATATTTCAATATTGGTTAGGGTTTTTATTTGTGAGGCTGAATTGAAGGTGAATAGGATTGTGAGGAGTCCGACAAGACGGTTTATGATGGGCTTGTTACTTCTTGCTTTGTCGTTGTTTGACTTACCTAAAGCATATGCACACCCTCATGTTTGGGTGGATGCTGCTGTTATTATTCATCGTAATGATGCCGGACAAATTGCGGCTATTGAACCTGTATGGATTTTTGATGATCTCTATACAGCGACGCTTTTACCCGATCTGGACTTGGATCATAGTGGCGAAGTTGAAAGAAGCGAACTTCTGAACTTTGCGCAGGAGGCTGTTCATAATCTTCATGAATGGGGATATTTTCTTTCTGCGAAAAAAGAAAATGGGCAGATACTGTATTTTGAAGAGAAAATCTCTACTGAGAGTGTGGTTTTAAATAATCGTTTGCTCTTGAGGTTTAAATTAACATTGGATCACCCTATCGCTTCGTCAGAAGTGATCGAGCTGAAAATGTACGACCCTTCGTATTTTATTGCTATAGAGCTTGTTAAAGAGAAAACGGTTTCGTTTTTAGGCCCGGATGGCGTTGCACAGAATCAACCTGATACTGCACGCAACGAATGCCAGTCTGAAGTAATGGATCCAAGCAGCAACGAAAATAATGAAACTCCCTTATCAGAACTGTTCTTTAGTGATGAAGAGATTGCTGAAAACCCTGACTTAGGATCAATTTTTGCACAGATACTACGGGTGAGTTGTCTATGAAACGACCTCTGACAAAAAGATTTTGGATATTTTTTTTCGGCTTAACACTTTTATTTTTAGGAACTTTTTTTGCGGGCAGAGAATTAGATCTTTTTCAATCTGAAAATACTTCTTTGTGGGCGGGGTTCTTTGCTGAAATACGAGAGCAACAACGTTCTTTCTCAACCCTTCTTAGTGATGGTGTCAGAGCTTTGGGGGATGATATCAGTTTTGATTCAATCTTGTACCTGATCTGGATTTGTTTTCTCTATGGAGTTTTTCATGCCATTGGTCCGGGACACGGTAAGGCTGTTATCGCGGCTTATACTTTGACGACAGATACAAGGGTTTTACCATCCATTGTCCTTGCCATGGCATCGTCTTTTATGCAGGGCTTAACTGCTATATTGATTGTTGGGATTGCTTATTTTGTCATTGAAAGTGGGGTCCGAAGCGCTTCACTCGCAGCTGAAAATGTGATGGAACCATTGAGCTATGGCGCGGTGTTAATCGTTGGGCTTGTTTTGTTGTGGCGAGGGGTTCGCTATCCTGTACACGCTGAATGTAACCACGATGGACATAACCAAGATGATCAGCAGTCCCCTCCAAAGTGCTGCTCTCACGGTCATTTACCTTCTCCAGAACAGGTTTCAAAAATAAAACGGTGGCGGGATCTTATCGGTATTGTACTGGCTGTGGGCATTCGCCCTTGTACCGGCGCACTGTTGGTTTTGATCTTAGCATTCGTTCTGGGGCATTGGGCTGGTGGTTTGGCCGCTGTAATTGCAATGTCTTTTGGTACAGGGATTACGGTTTCTCTATTGGCCGTTGTGGCGCGTGGCGCGCGATATCCATTACTTAAGGCGCTGGATGAAGTCGGGGTTCATGCAGGTGTCGTGGGCAGGGTCGTCTCTGTTGCAGGAGGGGGGCTTATTGTTCTTGTCGGGGGGATACTTTTGTTTGAAAGCATAACTACACCGACACATCCCTTTGGATGAATTGAACTTAAGAAACGTGCTGGATGCCGTATGTTTTATCAAGTGCTTTAAAAGTCTAATTTCTGAATATTTTGAAATACAAAGGTTTTCTTATAAGCTGATGTGAAAAATAAACCTTCAGGGGGAATAAGGTGTCAATTCTATTCAAGGAAGCTTTGACCGTTTCTGGGATACTTGGGCTGGCAATACTGGTCTGGATTGGGACCTTAATAATGACGGCACGCTTTAATAAAGTAATCCTCAGAGAACGAAAATTTTGGACCCTTATTTGCGGTAACCGGACAGGAGGACCTGCGATTATTCTGGGAGTGGTCTCGGCGGTTCTGATCATCAATGGATACTTTACGCAAAGCCCATGGTCACTTGGTGCGGGGCTTATTTTTATTATTTTATGTTACGTGAAGTATCGTGACATCCTTGTTAAAGACCCGTTCGAACGTAATGAAGAGTAACGGACAAACTCTCTAATCTTAAGGTAAAATCACAAGGCTTGACGCCAGTAGTTATCATCGCGATGCTGCCTTTTTTATCGAAAATATATGTTGAAGAGGTAGAACAGGTGATAAGATTTCATGATATTGTAAAAGATGATCTGGCTATTCTTGGTTTGCCACTTGATCATAACTCTTCCTATATGACAGGGCCTGCGTTGGCACCTTCTCGTATGAGAGAGGCTTTACATTGTGGTTCTGCGAATCTGACCAGTGAAAGTGGGTTTGATCTCGGTATGGAACCACGTTGGAAAGATATAGGAGATCTTTCTTTTACAAATGTGGAGAATTCTCTGGATGAAATTGAACAGGTTGCATCCGATGTTCTTTCTCGGGGCGCTAAATTACTGAGTATTGGCGGAGATCATTCCGTTTCTGGCCCTCTTATTCGTGCCCATACAAAAACGTACCCGGGATTGAATATTCTTCATTTTGACGCACATTCTGATCTTTATGACGAGATGGATGGTAATCGTAATAGTCATGCCTGCCCTTTCGCACGTGCAATGGAAACTGGACAGGTTAAGCGACTTGTTCAGGTGGGAATTAGGACACTGAACAAGCATCAAAAAGAACAGGCGGAACGATTTGGCGTTGAAATTATTGCTATGAAGGACTGGAGTACGGAAGTCTTGTTTGATTTTGATGGACCACTTTATCTCTCAATCGATCTTGATGTTCTCGACCCAGCTTTTGCACCGGGGGTGTCTCACCATGAACCTGGTGGCATGTCTGTGCGTGATTTACTTAATTCACTATATAAGCTTAATGCGGACCTTATTGGAGCCGATATCGTTGAGCTTAATCCGCATCGTGATTTGGTGGGTATGACGGCTATGGTTGCCGCGAAACTAACTAAAGAAGTAAGTGCAAAATTACTGGGCAAATAATGACAACTCAATTTCTGAACCGTTAAAACGAAAGGGGCCGCAATTTTGCGGCCCCTTTTTGATATTCGTTTATGGTCAAAAACGAATTATGCCGTCCGAACTTCTGTAACCAGTCGATTTGCTTCTTGATGAAGCGCCTGAACTTTTTTGTCCAGATTGGCGATGGTATCGACCACTGAACGTGCTGCAGTATCGGTTTGCTCTGATACTTGATCAACGCTAGAAATACTCTCTCTAATTGATCCAACACCAGTCGCAACGAGCTGAATTTTAGATGAGATATCTTGTGTTGCGGCGCCTTGTTCTTCTACGGCACCAGCAATAACGGTACTGATTTCATCAATCTGACCAATAACACTACTGATCTGCCCAATAGATTCCACCGCATTGTTGGTCTCTGTTTGAATAGCCAGAACCTGCTGTTCAATTTCACCGGTTGCATTAGAAGTTTGAGTTGCAAGTGATTTAACCTCGCTTGCAACGACCGCAAAACCTTTTCCGGCATCGCCTGCACGGGCGGCTTCGATTGTCGCATTAAGGGCGAGCAAGTTTGTTTGCTCTGCAATGTCTGAGATCAACTTAACGACTTCTCCAATACGTTGAGCGGCCGTTGCCAAGGATTGAACATTTTCAGAGGACCTACGAGCTTCGTTAACTGCTTGGTTCGTAATAGTTGTTGCTTGGCCAACCTGCCTTCCAATTTCTCCAACAGACGCTGCCAATTCTTCAGAGGCGCTTGCGACAGCCTGTGAACTTTCATTTGCGGTTTCTGTTGACCTTGAAGCCTCGGATGACTTGGATCTGGTTTGCTGAGCCATATCATTCATGTTATCGGCAAAGCTTTTCATATCGACCACTGACGTTTCAATGTCTGCGATCAAGCTGCTCACGCCCTGCTCAAACCGAGAAGCAATCTGGTCGAGAGTTGCTTTTTTCTCAGCAGCAACATTTTCTTGCATTTGCCGTTGTTCGTCTTCGAGTTGTTGTTTTTCCAACGCATGCACACGGAAAATTTCAACTGTATTTGCCATCTCGCCAATTTCATCTCGGCGGCTTCTCCCCGGAATTTCAAGATTACTTTGACCATCGGCAAGTTTACGCATACTGGTGGTAACCTGACTGAGGAGAGACATCGCCTTGGTGCCGATCAAGCTATTGATCAGGATGACGGCAACAACGACAAGCAACGAAATAATAATCATCAGGTTGCGGGACTGATTGGCGGTCGCCATGATTTCACTCTCGGGGACCGAGACAACCATTCCCCAAACACTGTCTGCCTTCCCGAAATGAATCGGATGTACGGAAACAACACGATTACCACCAAAAGCAGGGTCGTCAATGTTGCCGTAATAACCTTTGCCGGACGTAAGAGCCGAGAGAACAGGAGCTGCAGCAGGACTTTTTTCAAAGCTTGCTAGCTTTTGGTCGTCCGGATGGGAAATCCACATACCAGTATCGGTAATTAGAGATACAGTGCCCGTGTCGAAAAGTTTTAGTTCAGAAAGCCTAACCTGAATATCTTTAAGAGCCAGATCTGTAGTGGCAACGCCTACTGCATTGCCTTTAGCATCAAAAATAGGCACGGTTGCTGTTGTCATGACAACGTCTTCACCATTGACAGGGTAGACGTAAGGTTCTGTAATGACTTCTTGTTTTGTTATTTTAGGTTGGTCATACCAAAGTTCAGAGCCACTGTCTCCGCCAAGAGCCAACGGTTCCCATGCGACGCCACCTTTACCGTCCTGGTAAAAATAAGGTAACAACCGTCCAGCAGCATCGTTGTAGCCAGTGCCAGCTACATCGGAATCGTTACCGCCAGTATTTGGATCAAGACCTACGGCCCCCCCCACAATATCTGGATAACGTCGAATTGTGTTTTCTACGATTTGAGCGAAGCTGTCGCGATCAGTTGATCCCGCACTTAAAGGGCCTTCAATTGCGTGTGCCATACCCCGTGCGGCGACGAGGGCTTCCTCTATATCGATCCGCACATCCAGTGCATGTTGCTTTGCAAGGCTTGTAAGATAGCGTTCTGCATCTTGTTGCGCATTTTGTGTTTGGCTGATTGTAGAAAAGGTGATTAGGACGGCAAAGCCGAGGATAACCATGATGGCTGTCAGGCCGACAAGCCTGAAGCTTAAGCTGTGGAAGGCTAAACGCATTTTATCTTATATCCGATGTTTGATTCTCATAAGTTGCCATCTTGGTTCGATGTTTTGTGGCAATCTCATGGGTTAGGAAAATGTACTTTGGGCAGTGTCGATGAAAAAGGCTAACAAGGGTTTAATAAAAGCGTTAAAGTTGTAAATTAAAGGTAATTAGGTATTTTAATTTAAGTAAGCTCTTCTCGCATGTCCCGGTCGAACATTTCCCCTTGTTTTTTCTGGGTAATTAATTTGCGTGCTTTTTCGTAGATTGGATCGTGCCAAAAAATCATGCAACCGTTACAACCACGTCCGCAACAGCCACTGGTGCCGATCCTTGGAATTTTAGGGATGCGTTCACCCTTTTCCTCAAAGATGGATTTTTGCAGTTTGCTTTGCTGCCTTTCGTAGAGACTATTACTCCCTGTTCCGAGTTCGATTCTTTGTGAGGTGGCATCTAATTTGAGACGATCCCATTCAGCCTTGGTTAAAGATTTCTCTTTACGAATAATCGTCTGTGAACACAGTTGTCGACGTAGTTTCTCTTCATCTTCTTGGTCAAACAAGGACCAAGGAATAAGGATGACAGGCTTTTGTCCGGCGTTGACAGTATCGCTTTTACGTCCGGTTCTTGCGTCTTCAAATTCATATAACCTAATGAAAATGGCTAGTAGAGAACCAGGAGGTAAAAGCTCGAGGACATCTCCTGCTTCTAGTCTGTTCTTGATTGCAATATGCACCCCCCGATTTGAGATTTCTTCCACGTAGCCTGCATACTCATAATCGGCAAAAGTCTTGGTGTGCTCATAGTTGTGGGCGTGGTTGGAAAGCCTGCCTTCGTGAAAAGCTAAGGTGTATCCGCGACTGGGTACGGTGGATAGTTCTTCCATGTAAATGTCCGGTGACCAGTTTTCGGGATCTTTGTACCAGTCATCAATGGCTTGCCGGTATGCTCTGGCAGTGATTGCGACGTAGTAGGCACTCTTATTCCTGCCCTCAATTTTTAGAGAATCAACCCCGATGCGGAGATAATCATCCAGTTTAGGCATTAGGCAGAGATCTTTTGAGTTCAATATATAAGATCCACGTTCATCTTCTTCGATGGGCATTAATTCGCCCTGTCGGCACTCTTCTTCCAAAAAGAACTCAAACAGTTCCATGTTCTCATCGGTAAGATTAAGTTCTTTCACCGTGCCATCGCGTAACTTCATGTGCACCTTGTAATGCCAGCGACAGCTATTGGCACAGTTACCTTGATTGGCCCCGCGCTCGGCCATAAAATTGGAAAGAAGGCAGCGGCCAGAATAGGTCATGCACATCGCGCCATGGACAAAAGCTTCGAGTTTTATATCCGGGCATTTTTCCCGAATTTCGGTAAGCTCTTCATAGGTCACCTCGCGGGCAAGCACACAGAGGCTCGCGCCTTGCTTTTGCCAGAAGTCAACAGAGAGCCACGAACAGACATTGGCTTGGGTCGAAATGTGTAATTCCAAGTCGGGTGCGTGCTGTTGCACATAATTGAAAATGCCGGGGTCCGCGATGATAACGCCATCTGGTTGGATGGCCCTGATTGTCTCAATAAAAAGAGGAAGTTTTTCGATATCTTTGTTGTGCGAAAACAGATTGAGGGTCAGATAAGCTCTTTTTCCGTGCTCATGGGCAAACTTTATGCCTTCAACGATCTCTTCGAGAGTAAAGTCGGATTTTGTACGCAAGGACATATCTGGTGTGCCAAGATAAACCGCATCGGCGCCATAGAGGATCGCAACCTTGAGCTTTTCCAAAGAGCCCGCAGGCATAAGGAGTTCAGAGCGACTTGGGCGTGGGGCAATCTTGACCATAATTCAGACCTGTTACTTGGAGGTAGCGGGTAGTTATGGCGATTATCTTCTGAGAGAGATTTGATCTAAGGCAATTAAAATAATTTTAATTGGGTATGGTCTTAATTTGAGTACTGATCCGGTGATCGTGTCTCAAGATTTTGCGAAAATTATAAGAGATCTTGTGTTGGCAGCATTACTTGATTGAGAGGCTCGGCGGTCTCAGGCCACCATTCCTGTGCCTCTTTGACCAATTGTGTTTAAAAGATCACTTTTTTCCTCTTTGGTCATAATGACCCAGTCGCGGATTTCGTCGATGGTTCGGTGACAACCGATGCAAAGTTGTGTGAGGTCATCCATTTGGCAAACGGAGGTGCAGGGAGAAGGGATCGAGGTATCAAGCTCTTTTAAAAGCTTCTCTCTCCGCAGACGCCTTCGGGTGGCTCTTTCTTCCCGTGTCATAGTTGGTTTCACGTCGTCACTACTCACACACATACCCAGATCAAATTTAAGTTATACCCTCACTGGATATCCCATCTAATCCGGACTATCCTACGCACAAATCAATTAACCACTCGTCTCTAATGCGACAAAGAATTGTAATCAACACGACAAAAGTCAACATGTTGAGTGAAAAAGACATAATTTTTACAAAATTGATCTTTGAGTTTTGAGTGGAAAAAAGTAGCAACCGGGCGCTTTGGCGTCTGTCTTTCAGGGTGAGAGAAGGTACATAAAGTATGGTCAGAAAAATCCGGTTATACGGTGGACTTGTTCTCTTCCTTTATATTCTGACACATCTTCTCAATCATGTTTTAGGGCTTCATTCCATTGCGATGATGGATGAAGGACGGAAGATTTTCGTTTTGGTATGGCGTAGTGCGCTGGGGACGTCGGTTTTATATTTTGCACTGATTTCCCATATGATGCTTTCATTATGGGGGGTCTATCAACGTCAACATTTACACATGCGATTTTGGGAGTTGGCCCAATTGCTCTCTGGCCTGACTATTCCTCTGTTGCTTGTTTTGCATATTCTGGGAACCCGTTTTGCACACGAAGTATTTGGTGTCGAAGATAACTATTTATACGTTCTCTATTCTCTCGTCGTTTGGAATATAGATAACGCTTATCGACAGGTTATCCTTTTGGCTTTTGGTTGGGTACATGGCTGTGTCGGGCTGCACTATTGGTTGCGATACAAGGCAGGCTATGATCGGATAAAACCTTGGGCGTTAACACTTGTGGTTGTCATTCCCACGCTTTCTCTAGCCGGGTTTTATGTGGCCAGTCTTGAAATTGTTCAACTGGCGGCAGACCCCATCTGGACACAGGCTTTTCTCTCTAGCGGTAAGCTACCCACAGAAGATGAAGCCAGAGATATTTATACACTGGAAACCAACATACAAATCGGTCTTGTTTTGCTCATTGTTGTTGTGCTTATTGGGCGGTGGGTGCGGTATGCCATCCAACGCTGGCAGGGGACCTTCAAAGTTCTTTATCCTGATGGTAAGTCGGTGCGTGCGATCAAGGGGACGAGCTTACTTGATGTAAGTTTGGTAAATGGCGTTTCTCATGCCTCGGTTTGTGGTGGCAAGGGACGGTGTTCAACGTGTCGTGTCCGTGTCGGCAATGGTCTTGATTTACTACATAAACCAGAAAATGAGGAAGTAAAAGTCCTGCAACGGATCAAGGCATCAGATAATATGCGGCTGGCTTGTCAGACCTACCCTGTTGCGGACATCGAGGTCACGCCATTATTGCCGGCGAAAAGTGGCTTAAAAGCTGCGCGAAAACAGCACAGTTCTATCGCGCAAGGACAAGAACGTGAAATCGCGATACTTTTTGCGGATATTAGGGGCTTCACAACCCTGTCGGAAAAGAAACTACCCTATGATGTGGTCTTTCTTTTAAATCGTTATTTTGAAGCGATGGGGACCGCAGTAGAAGAATCCGGTGGGCGGTTGGATAAGTTTATTGGCGATGGCGTTATGGCATTATTTGGAATTGATCGCGGAGTAGAGATAGGTTGTCGAAATGCGCTAAAAGCCGCTCGTGCAATGTCAGAGAAATTAGATGAACTAAATGTACATCTGGCCCACGAACTACCGGAGCCCTTGCGTATTGGTATCGGGGTTCATACCGGCCCAGTCATCGTTGGGGAACTTGGTTGGGGGCAGGCAACCTCTATTACTGCGATTGGAGACGCAGTTAATACCGCAAGTCGACTGGAAGGTATGACCAAGGAATTGAAGTCGCAATTGATTGTTTCTGGCCCGCTGGCAAAGATTGCTGGGATTGATCTCAGTGCTTTCTCTCGTCAGCATATTCAGGTTCGAGGTCGAAGCGATGGTATGGATATCTGGTCGCTGGAAAACGCGAAAGATCTTCCGAAAATTTGAACCTTCGCGTCATGAAATCCTGTTATGATCAAACTTGAGTTATTGTTTTTTTTCATACGCTTCGATAGCATTTTTAAGTGTCGTGTATTCGTCACAGCCAAAAAAACAGCTCTTGTCCAAAACGGAAAGACGCTCTTTTGCTTTGTCGGGTTGATCTAGTCCGAGATAAAGTTCTCCGAGGTACTCATTGGCTCGACGATGTTTGGGATTAATCTCAAGTGCTTTTGTATAGTAACCAAGAGCTTTGTCCTTGTTGCCCATTTTACGTTGGCTGTAACCCAGCATATTATAAACATCGGCGTCATTTGGTTCTTGAACAAGGGCTTTTTGTAAATAGGGTTGAGCTTCGTCGTATTTCTCATTGCGGATCAATTCAACAGCGGCTTTGAGGTCCGGTGATTTTGTCTCAGTCCAGCTCGCATCACCACTACCTGCCGCAAAGCCTGGTGTGATAGAGCTAGTAAGAAGCCCAATAATTGAAAGGGCAAAAACGATTGCTCGGATGGTCATTTGTCATATTCCCTGTTTAATAACGCGAGTATCATTTCGCAATATTAGGTGTATTTCGTGATAGGTCACTTATTCCAGCTCAAGGTATTTGGAAAATAAGGCAATTTGAGGGTAATCACCCAATACCAGCTTCTTGCTCTAAATCTTCGATATCCTCGGCGAGAATCACTCGTTCTGCAATTGCGTATGAAAATCCCTGCCTACCGAGTGCTGCGAGGTCACGGTCTCGACGTTCTTCTCTGGCTTTTTCAAGACGATAAGGTCCCATTCTGCGGCGTCTGGCATAGGATATTGCCGCTTCAAGGTCAGGATTTGAACTTTCCTCTTCAATAAGGTCAAGGGCTTTTGAAATGAGGTCTTCTGGAACACCTTTTATTTTAAGGTCCTGCCGGATCGCGCGCAGTGACTTTCCTTTACGGTGGAGGCTGCCGCTACGACCTTCTGCATAACGTTCATCGTTAAGGAAGTTCAGGGCGAGAAACTTTTTGATCAGATCATCGATAATCACGATGCTTTCTTGGGGATCAGTATTGTGCTCTCTCGCTGACAGATTTACCTTACGCATAAGGTATTGTCTCAGGCCTTGTTCAGTCGTGGCATAACGTTCCAGATAAAAACGGGCGACATTGCCAAGATATTTCGCAGTCGCTTTTCTCGGGACCTTACGCTTCGGCTGGGTGTCTTTTTCTTCTGTAGGCGTATCTCTCATCATTATATAAATGCCATGATGCTTCCTAGGGTCCAAATTGTTTTTGCATAAATTATGACCTTTTGTAATCAAGGGATAGACCAAGAACAAAGGTAGAGACATAAAATGGCCCGTTACAATGATTGATCCTAAAGTAGAGTTGCTCAAACTTAAAAACTTGGGGCCAAAGACCGTACCTCATTTGGTGGAAATTGGTATATTAAGCCGGAACGATCTTGTTGCCATTGGGACAGAAGAGGTATTCCGGCGGATTTATTTCAGGTATAGAGATGAAAGTCGTTTGTCGCTCAATTATCTCTATGCTTTAGAAGGAGCCATTGAAGATTGTGACTGGCGTTGGATCTCAGCTGAGCGGAAGTTAGAATTGAAGAGCTTTTTTAGCTCTATCAAGCAGTGATTTTCGCACGAAAAGATCTGTTCCATAAGAAATAAAGCCCAAATAAGGTTCTTTTATTGATCTAGGCCTTGAAGCTTCACACTGGGTTGCGTAAATGTGTCGCATGGCTTTGATAGATGAAAAAATAATTCAGGTTACACCACGCGCGATTGGCCGTGTAAATGCCCTTGGACTCTGGACCCTTTACAGTCGAGAAGTGAAACGCTTTTTAAATGTCTTTACCCAGACATTGATGGCCCCCGTTATTACGACCCTTTTGTTCCTTGCTGTCTTTGCCCTTGCGCTTGGTGGCTTGAGCCGAACCGTTGGTGGGGTGGATTATATTACATTTTTAGCGCCCGGTCTGATGATGATGACAATGACGCAAAATTCTTTTGCCAATACCTCATCGTCGATCCTGATTGCAAAGGTTCAGGGTAACATCGTAGATATCCTTATGCCGCCCTTGGCGCCGTGGGAAATGACCTTGGCAATTGCTGCGGGGGGGATTACACGTGGTTTGATGGTTGGTGTGACCGTATTTGTCGCCATGATATTCTTTCTGCCACTTTCAGTTGCGCATCCGTTCTCTGCCCTATGGTTTGCGATTAACGCTTGTATGATGCTTTCCCTACTTGGCATGTTGGGGGGGATTTGGGCGCAAAAGTATGATCACATTGCGGCTGTTACAAACTTCATCATTACACCGCTTTCATTTTTATCCGGGACCTTCTATTCCATCGACCGTTTGCCAGAGGCATGGGTTGCGGTGGCCCACTTCAATCCGTTCTTCTATATGATTGACGGGTTCCGTTACGGGTTTATTGGTCACGCCGATGGTAATGTGATGATCGGGCATATTCTTTTGCCTGTTGTGAACGTTGTTCTTTGGCTGGTGGTTCACAGGTTAATTTCAACAGGTTATCGGTTAAAAGCCTGATTAGGTGGGATCCCCGCGATGAAACGAGAAACCCCAGAGATCCTTCTTGAGCGGCCGCGCATAATTGCAACGCTGCGGCTGTGGACGTTGTTTTATCGGCGCGGTGTTATTCGGTTTCTGAAATTTTGGGTAGAAACCCTACTTGGCCCGATGGTTTCAACCATGCTCTTTATGACGGTTTTTACATTGGCTCTGGATGCGGGTGATGAAATGGTGCCGGGTTTGAGTGCCTTGCAATTTATAGCACCGGGCTTGGTGGTTTTTGTGCTCTCACAGATCTCCTTTCAAAATGTTTGTTTTATGCTGATCATAGACAAACAGGAAGGCGTGATCTCTGACGTCCTGATGGCGCCGCTCTCGCCGCTAGAGCTGCTGCTTGGGTACGGGTTGGCCGCGGTTGCCAATGGTCTTACAGCTGCAGTTCTTATCATGGGGGCAATGACGGTTTTTACCGGAGGAATGCTGTTTAGTTTTTGGTTGGCGGCTTTCTTTGCCATTACCGCGGCTTTTCTTTTTGCGATGATTGGCGTCATTGTTGGATTGTGGTCTGAGAAATGGGATCAATTTTCCTTGGTTGATAACTTCTTGATCTTGCCACTTGGTTTGTTATCGGGGACTTTTTTTACACTGGATAGCATTCCGGGTAACTGGCAATGGTTGTTCGAAGCAAACCCGATGTTCTGGATCATCAGCGGGTTTCGCTACGGAATAACGGGGTATGGTAATGTGGATACTGTGTTCTGGCACGGGGCCTCGCTCGTTGGAATGGCTGCCTTTGTTTTTATGTGTGGCTGGACATTGATGGCCAGAGGATACAAGATCAAAGCCTGATCAAGTACTGATACCCGAAGAGGACAGTCTATGAGATGGCCATCGTTATCTGCATTTTTATGCCCTAAAATCAATTTAATCTTCCGAAAAAATGTCTATTCATGCTGCTTGTTAGTGTTGATGGCTCCATTGGCGTTTGTCAGCCTATCATATGCAACTGAGGACGTACTTAATGGGCATGGTCTGTTTTGGAAAATTGAACGTGAAGGACGAGAACCGAGTTATATTCTAGGCACCATGCACGTTGCGGATAAACGGGTGCTCAAGCTTAAGGATGAGGTGAAACCTTATCTTATTAAGGCGAGCGTACTTTATTTGGAGATAGATTTAACTCAACGTGAAATGCGCGAGGCTTATAATGCCCGCTTGCGCGATGATGGTCGTACTCTTGATGAGGTCTTGCCAGATGAGATCTATAAAAAGATCAAAGAAATCAGTAATGCCTACAAAATTGAAGAAGATGAGTTAAAGCAGCTGGAGCTATGGGCTGTATATCCTCTTGTGAAAGCGATGCCGAGTAATCCGGGGGGAAGAGAAAATTCTGGGCAAGATGGTCCTGAAAATACGGGACTTCCATTAGACTTTCAACTTGGCAAGCTTGCTGCAGAAAACTCTGTCGAAGTTAAGGGGCTAGAGACGGTTCGTGATCAGTTAGGTGTTTTTAGGGAGCGTGATCGTAAAATTTATTACGACGCAATTGTACGGGCCCTTGAAAATCCAGATGCCGTTGAGGATTCTCTGGATATGATGGAAAAATTTATTCAGTGGTATGTGGATCGCGACACCAATGCTTTTTATGTCTCCTTACTTGATGATCTAAAAACAGAGCCCCCGGAAATGTATGATATCTGGATCGAGCGGTTATTGAACAAAAGAAACCTTGTTATGGTAAACGGGATGGCAAGAGGCCTGGTAAGAGGAAATTCTTTTACTGCTGTTGGTGCATTACACCTTCCAGGTGAAAAGGGAATATTAAAAATTCTTACGGATAGAGGTTATGAAATTACACGTCTTGATTAAAGTTTACTCTTTATAAGGGAATATTTTTTAAGATCCTCATTGGATTTTGCAAGGTTTGTTATTGGCTTTGCGTTCGCTAAACGAGGATTTATATGTCAATTCTTTTTCATAAAAAATCACAGACTTCAAAGTTACGTACGGGGCTATTGTTTGTTTTTTTATTGGTATTTACGGGGGAGGCCGTTGCAAATGAAGTTCCTCACGGGAAAGGGCTTTTCTGGAAGATAGAAAAAGGAGATCGTAAGCCTAGTTATCTTCTTGGCACAATGCATGTATCTGATAAACGCGTTTTGAAGATGAAGGAGGAGGTAAAGCCTTACCTTGCAGAGGCATGGATTTTTTATGGCGAGATTGTCGATACTTACAGAGAGTACCGCGAGTACATAAATATTCGGTACCGAGATGATGGTAAAACTCTTGAGGATGATCTTTCTGAAGAGTTATATGAAAAGGCGTTGGAAGTCGCAAAGCTTATCGACATTAAAGAAAAGAGATTCAAAAATTTTGAACTTTGGTACGTTTATGAATTGATGAACGGAGCCCCTTGGTATCGTGGAGATGATCAGGAAAAAGAAGATGATGAAGATGACTACGAACCGATTTTAGATTCTCAATTGGAGGATTTGGCTTACGAAAATCATCTTAAGGTAAAGGCCCTGGAGGAAATGAGACCGCGGGCAATTTTAATAAATGACCGCCCCAAAGAAATATATTTGGAAGCAATTGAGCGCGCATTGGCAAATACGGATGTGATCGAGGATGTTGAAGCTGAACGTGAAAGTGGTATTCAAGTTTATCTCGATAGAGATACAGAAAGAATGTACAACGAGCTTGAAGAAGACCTAAAAGACGAGCCCGCTGAAATCTACGACATTGAAAAAGTTGCGATGCTGGACAAACGTAACCTCAATATGGTCAATGGCATGACCCCGGGTTTGGTTCGTGGGAACTCCTTTACTGCGGTTGGTGCATTGCACTTGCCGGGAGAGAAGGGAATTTTGAATATTTTGGTTCAACGCGGATATACCGTTTCCCGTATGGATTGCGCGAAAGATGAGAAAAGCAGTTTTTGCCCAGAGGAAACTCTGACACAATGATCTTACGCATACACCCGTGATATCAGGAAGTACTTTATGAGTGGCAAATTACCTAACAGTTCAAGGTCAAAACTTACCCAGAAATTTTACACATCTATTTTGTCTTCTATAATTTTACTTTTGAGTCTGATGGGACTTGCTCAAAATGCATATGCTGCAGAATTCCCATATGGGCAGGGGGTTTTTTGGCAGGTTTCAAAAGAGGGGCAAAAACCGAATATTCTTTTCGGGACGTTGCATAGCAGCGAGCGCCGTGTCGTTGATCTCGGGGCAAGCATAATGTCTCTTTTGGCTTCTTCTGATCGGCTGTTGGTTGATGTTCTTGACGATGATTCCATTAAGCAAAAACTTTTCTCTGCCATGGTCTATCAAGACAACCGCCGTTTGGATGAACTGGTTTCTCCCGAGACTTTTGAGAAAATTAAAGTTCTTGGTTATGAGTATGGATACCTTGCCCGACAGATGAAGGTTCTGAAGCCCTGGGCTGCTGGGGTTGTTTTTTCATTCCCGCCATCAGAAGCATCCCGGGTGTCGCTTGGTATTCGTACGCTTAATCAAACCTTGCAAGATCATGCGCAGGAAAAAGACGTATCAATCATAGCACTGGAAACTGTGGAAGAGCAGTTGGCAACGCTTGATGCGGCCAATGAGCAAGAACAGATTGCCCTCTTGGACACTTTACCTTCTGACATTATTGCTGTCGAAGAAATGTTTAACCGGACTCTTGGACTTTATCTTGCTCAGGATACGGCGGGTTTATACCAACAAATGTTGGATGGTTATATTTTGATCTCTGAAGAGTTTTCCAATCGTTATGTTGCGAGCTTGGTGACCCAGCGTAATTATCGCATGGTTGGACGTATGCACTCTTTCTTGCTTCAGGGTAATAGTTTTATTGCAATTGATGCGCTTCATCTTCCCGGAAAAGAAGGCGTTTTGAAACTGTTGGAGGCTGAAGGATATACACTAAAACCCATGCAGTGAATCTGTAAGTTTCCAGCATGAATTTTAGTGCGGCGCTCAATCAACTTAGTATTTCTATAAAAAGCGTGTTTTCCGAGCTTCTTCTTGTTGACAGTAGGTTGCGGAATTGGGTTAATGCGGGGCTCCGGGGTGACAGTTCTGTCATCCCGGGTTTTATTTTTCAGCAGATATATTAAGTGAGATACCCATGAGTGATGCAGTAATGCCCACCTACGCACGTATCGACCTCGCTTTTGAGCGGGGCGAAGGTCCATATCTTTATACTGCTGAAAACCGACGATATCTAGACTTTGCGGGTGGTATCGCTGTAAATTCTCTGGGCCATAGCCACCCCAAACTTGTTGCCGCTTTGGAAGAGCAAGGTCGTAAACTTTGGCATGTTTCAAACCTGTATAGAATTTCTGGTGGCGAAAAGTTGGCCGAACGTCTGGTTGCGAATTCTTTTGCAGACAAGGTGTTTTTTACCAATTCGGGTACAGAAGCTCTTGAAGGGGCGATTAAGCTTGCTCGTAAATATCACAGCCACAACGGTCAACCACAAAAGCACCGGATTATTACATGTGACAGTGCCTTTCATGGTCGGACCATGACGGCCCTTTCTGCCGCGGGTAACGTTAAACACCTTGATGGTTTTGGTCCCCGGACGCCTGGATTTGATCATGTTGCCTTTGGTAATCTGAACGAACTTCGTGCGGCAATTAGTGATGAGACTGCGGCAATCCTCGTGGAACCTATTCAGGGCGAAGGTGGCATCCGTGCTGCGTCAATGGATTTTCTAAAAGGGCTTCGCACGGTTTGCGATGAGTTCGGCTTGCTTTTGATTCTGGATGAAGTCCAGTGCGGTAATGGTCGGACGGGTAAATTTTTTGCGCACGAATGGGCCGAGATTGAACCTGATGTACTCGCAACGGCAAAAGGTATCGGTGGTGGCTTCCCATTGGGAGCGTTTATGGCAACCAATAAAGCAGCGGCTGGAATGGTGCCTGGAACGCATGGCAGTACTTATGGGGGTAATCCCTTGGCCATGGCGATCGGGAACGCGGTGCTGGACGTAATGCTTGAAGAGGGCTTTATGGCAAAGGTTATTGAGATCGCGGCTTATACCCGAGACAAGCTTGAAAACCTGGTTGCGAGTTATCCTGCTGTGTTTGAAGAAGTCCGTGGGTCAGGTCTGATGCTTGGTCTCAAATGTCGAGTGACAAACTCTGATGTAATCGCTGCCATGCGTGCAAGTGGTCTTTTGAGTGTGGGGGCTGCTGATAATGTTATTCGTCTGTTACCTCCTTTGACTATCGAGCGCTCACATGTTGATGAGGCGATTTCAATATTGGAAGACGTCAGTAAAAAAATGGCTCAGGCCGCCTAATTCTCGGTATGACCTCGGCTATTATCTTGGAATTATTGCGTCAGTTTTTGTAATCAGGCGTAGTTCTAGGTACTGATTTTGTCGGGGCACTGGGCTTCAAATTTAGGCACGAAACTCCAAAGGGTGGAAACCTGTAAGGTATCCTAAAAGGTATAATATAATGACCAAGACAAAACACTTTCTTGATTTGAACAAATTCAGTACTCAGGAGTTACGGACAATTTTGAGCTATGGTTCAAAATTGAAATCGGGCGAAATCTCTGGACGTCCGCTTGAGGGAAAATCCCTCGCGATGATCTTTGAGAAGCCTTCAACCCGAACAAGAGTATCATTTGAAGTAGGGATTTCTCAACTTGGTGGCAGCGCTGTGTTACTTGATCCGAGTAGTTCTCAAATGGGGCACGGGGAATCAATTGCGGACACAGCACGGGTGTTGTCACGTTTTGTTGATGCGATCATGATCAGAACTACATCCGAAGAAATTTTACATGAATTGTCTCAATATGCGACCGTTCCTGTTATCAACGGACTTACTGACGAATCTCATCCATGTCAGCTTATGGCTGATGTTATGACTTATGAAGAACACCGAGGGTCTATTGCAGGTAAGACAGTGACGTGGTGTGGCGATGGCAACAATGTCGCGACTTCATGGATACACGCGGCAACCCGCTTTGGCTTTGAGTTGAAATTGGCAACCCCACCAGAACTCGCCCCAAGCCAGGTCGCGCTGGATTGGGCAAAGTCAGAAGGTGGCAATATTTCTGTTACACATTCCATAGATGAAGGCGCACGCGGTAGTGATTGTATTGTTGCCGATACTTGGGTTTCTATGGGTGACAAAGATGCTGCTAATCGACACAATCTTTTAAAGCCATATCAGGTGGACGAACGTGTTATGGGCTTGGCAAAAGATGATGCACTCTTTATGCATTGCTTGCCCGCACACCGCGAAGAGGAAGTCGTCTCAGCTGTAATCGACGGTCCTCAGTCTGTGGTGTTCGATGAGGCTGAAAATAGACTGCATGCCCAAAAAGGTATTTTATATTGGTGCATGAGCAACCTGTAGCAGGTTCTGGAGATAAAATTTATGAGCGATAGCCCCCGTAATACTTCTGACAGTAGCTCTAATGATATTCTGGAAGAAAATTTGCCGAAAATCGACATGAAAGACGATTTGATTCAACCTTTCATGTTGGAGGTAAGTGGTATACGGGGGCGGCTTGTACGCATGGGGCCTTCTATTGATGCGATTATAAAACGGCATGACTATCCTCAAATCGTCAATGAGTTGTTGGGCGAGCTGTTGGCTTTGACAGGTGTGCTGTCTTCTTTGATGAAGTTCGAAGGCTGTTTTACCTTACAGAGTAAAAGCGACGGCCCTATCAAAATGCTGGTGAGCGATATGACCTCAGAGGGTGTATTGCGGGGGTATGCAGGGATTGACAAAGAACGCCTCACAAAACTCCTCGAAAGTACGGAAGACCACACAACGCTTAAACTCACTGATCTCACCGGGAAGGGTTATATTGCTTTCACGGTTGATCAGGGCGCTGATATGGAAAGATATCAGGGTATTGTTGAGCTGGAAGGGGAGAGCCTTTCCGAGTGTATGCAGAAATATTTTAAACAATCTGAACAGATTAATACCGGCGTTTTGGTGAAGACGACGACAAAGAATGGTCACTGGCACGCAGGTGGTTTGATTTTACAACACATGCCTTGGGGCGGTGGTGTTCATGAAAAAGAGACCAAGGACGAAGCTGAAATCAAGGAAGACTGGCAACGTTCCATGATTTTTATGGCGAGTTGTACTGATGATGAGATACTGGATCTTGATCTGCCGGTCACGGATCTGCTCTATCGTCTGTTCCATGAAGAACAGGTTCGGGTTTATGACCAGCGTCCTGTGATTGAAGGGTGTCGTTGCTCACGAGAAAAACTCTCAGGTGTGATTAAAACGGTCACCCCAAATGAAATCGAAGACTATAAGGTAAATGGTGTTATTGATGCCAAGTGCGAGTTTTGTAGCCGTACTTATAGCTTTAACGATGATGATATCGCGAAGCTTTATGCTGAGGAATAGGCCGAAGGTTAGGGTGATAATCTGATCGATTATTTTGCGGGCCTTCTTCGCGCCATATTTTTTCTCTACATATAAGCCCTCAGATGTATGAGTTTCTGATATTATAAGTAAGGTGGGGTTGATGTTAAATAGAAGAACATTTTTTTTAAGTGGGTTGGCGTTAACAGGTATTGCCTTAGTTGGTTGTAAAACAGTGCCGACGACTTATGAACATGCAAACCTTACATATGGACACCTTCCTGCTTATCAGCTTTTGGTGCGTGAGGTCTTGATCGATCAAACTTATATAAGCCCAGCGCAAAATCCTAATGTAGAGCACCTTTTCGCTGTCTCTCCTGCACAAGCGTCTACCCGGTGGGCAAAGGATCGATTAAAAGCTGAAGGTACGGAAAACGTCCTTCACTTTATCATCAAAGATGCGGCGGTTATCGAGGAAAAATTAGAGAAACAAAAGGGTGTAACGGGACTTTTTACCTATGATCAGTCTGAGCGTTATAGCGGCGTTCTTGAGGTTGAACTACAGGTTTTAAACGAGCAGGGTTATAAAGAGGCTTCGGTTATGGCGCGTGCTGAACGCAGTGTTACCGTTGCTGAAAATATCAAGTTACGCGAGCGTGAGAAAATTTGGTTCAAACTAACCGAGGATCTCATGGCGGAGATTGATCGTCAACTTCAACAAGGGATAGCTAAACATCTGAACCATCTTGTGATGTAACTCAATGAGGGTATTTGTTACCGTTGAAAG
>NZ_JBHUII010000006.1:75900-85797 GCF_042682825.1 Kiloniella antarctica | reverse complement strand
ATCTGTAGCTGTACCACCACTCGCCTCTGCCAATACTTTCGTAATAGCAGCTGTAAGGGTCGTCTTACCATGGTCAACGTGACCAATAGTACCTACGTTACAATGCGGTTTCGTCCGCTCAAACTTTTCCTTAGCCATATCGCCTAATTCCAGTTCCGATGGACGACCACGCGTCCTTAGCTCAAATACATTAAAAGCCCGCACTTTAAAGCATGCGAGCTTCGGGGAATAAAATTTGGAGCGGGTGGAGGGAATCGAACCCTCATAACTAGCTTGGAAGGCTAGGGCTTTACCACTAAGCTACACCCGCATACATCGCGAAACCTAATTTGCTTACCTGCTGAATGTGGATGGTGGAGGGAGTTGGATTCGAACCAACGTAGACGTACGTCAGCGGATTTACAGTCCGCCCCCTTTAGCCACTCGGGCATCCCTCCATTTTATCCACGCTGCCCCAGGGTAGAGGCTTCAGCAACCGAGCGTTTCGGTGTGCGTTGATGATGCGAAATATGTTCATTTCCAGACGGATGTCAACGGTAAGATCTATAAAAATATCATCATTAGTGTTTTTTTCTTCGCGCCTAACTGTCATATAGACCGTTAAACAGAAACCCAGGAGCAAAAGACTGTCATGGCAAAGCCCAAAAAACTGCGAAAAAAGAGCGCTTCACAGCGCCCCAGTAGAAGAGATGGCATTGGAGCCGGAAATTTATGGCTCTATGGTATTCACGCCGTCCTTGCCGCACTTGGGAATCCAAATCGTACGATTAAACGATTCGCAATCACGCCAGATACCCAAGCTAAGCTAGAATCGGAACTGGCTGAAATTGCATACCAAACAGAACGCAAAATCGTTGCAGACCTAATCGCTAACAATGATCTAAACGAACTTCTCCCCCCCGGAGCCGTTCATCAGGGCATCGCCTGCTTAGCTTCCGCCCTTGAAGAAGTATACATAGAAGACATCCTTACAGAAGTTGGTCTTGCTGATAGGGCTGCTGGAAAAAAAGATAAAGAAGATTGGGAGTTCCAACAGCAAGGAAGAGACGTCATTCTTATACTTGATCAAGTAACTGACCCACAAAACGTAGGTGCTATTCTTCGTTCAGCTGCAGCCTTTGGCGCAAAAGCCGTAATTACGACAGATAGAAACTCTGCTCAACCGACAGGATCTCTCGCGAAAGCTGCCTCTGGTGCCTTGGAAAAGATCCCCTATATCGGCGTAACCAATCTGGTCCGTGCGCTAGAGCAGGTAAAAGAAGCTGGCTTTTGGTGTTATGGTCTTGCTGGTGAAGGAGAGAAGACAATATCAGAAGCTCTCCCTGCAAACGGTAAGATAGCCTTAATCATGGGAGCAGAAGGAACAGGTATGCGTCGCCTGACCCGCGAACATTGCGACATGCTTGTTAACCTCCCTACTCAGGATTCGTTCGGGGTTCTTAATGTATCCAGCGCTGCGGCTGTCGCCCTCTATGAAACGGCCCGGGTAAAGTAAATAACAGTTTGCGTCTCAATTTTTATGCAATAAAATCAATTACCTACAAGGTGATGAGCAAAAATATGCTCATCACCTTCATCCTATAGAAAACTTACTTTTACCGGTCTTTTTGCGCAACAGGTCATAATCAGGGTATACGACAAATTGAGTACCTAGATTTGCAAGATCTTCCTAATTCAATTAGGATTAATCATAATCAATGAGCGCAAAAGCGCCACACGACACAAGAATATACCAACTCAGAATTCCGCGTTCCTGTTATAAAAATTGAGCAAAAGTTCCCATCATGCCGCCACCAAAGCGTAACAAATACCTATCCAGCTCCCTAAGCACTCGTGACCTCATCATTGATGTTGCCGAACAGCTGGTTGCACTTCATGGCGTCGAAGGACTCAAGCTCAAGGACATCACAAAAGAAATTGGCATTCAGTTACCTTCTCTCTATGCCCACTTTGCTGGACGTGGCGCTGTTTTACTTGAAATCGGAAAGCGAATCTTCGAAGGGATCGTCGCCGATTTTGATCAAATCGAAAATCTTCCCCCTAAAGAAGCCTTACGAGAACACACCCGTTTGATGGTAAAGCGATACACAACCAATAGAGCACACGTATTGGTTCTTCTGGCAGATTTCGCCGCACCTCGAGGTATAGACGCCCTCAATGACAGTGAAAACATTCTATATCCTTACTATGAGAAACTAACTGCAGTTTTAGAACGCGGGCGCGAAGAAGGCTTGTTCAAGAAAGTTGAAACACAAGAGTTCATCGCAAATAGATTAGGCATAATTCTCGTCAACATTGCCTTTGCCTCTTTGAAAACAGGTGTCTTTACTGAGGAACAAGCCGCAAGACTCGAAGTTAATGTTCTCGCTCAAATTGATTTCATGCTGTCTGGTGATTAATTTTTATTGGCAACTAATTTTCACGCCCCCTAAAAAGTAGGTGGGGTGCAGGCCGACATTATGACAGCCTCTTTCTCCCCCGGATTGCGCCATCGATGTGGAATACGGCTATCAAAATAAAAAGCATCACCTGCTTTTAGGATTTTACGCTGATCCCCCACCGTTAATTCAATTTCGCCACTTACAATGATTCCTGCTTCTTCAGATTCATGACGCAAAAGTGTTTCTCCTGTATCGGCACCCGGCTGTAACCTTTCGTGTAAAACCTGTAGCGCTCTATCACTTAAATCACGACCAACTTGGCGATAAGAAACTTTCCCGCTCCCGATCTCTGTAAGATCTTCCGCGCGATAAAATACCTTTTGTCTCGGAGTAAGGTCTTCAGAGAAAAATGCAGAAACAGATATCGGTATTCCCGCCAACACCTTTTTTAGCACCCCAACAGAAGGGCTGCTTTTATTTTGCTCAATCAGAGAGATTACCGCGTTAGAGACTCCAGCTCTTTTCGCAAGTTCACGCTGCGACAATCCATTCATTTGCCGTAAAGCACGAAGGCGCAAACCTAGGTCAAAATCCTCATCTTCCATCATTTTCACTTTCTTGCTTATTATTATTAACACTATTAACAATAAAACCATACTATTGGTATAAAAAAGGGGCTTTTGCCTATTTTTTTAATCATGTATGGTTCTTAAAAGCGGTGCACAAGCATCAAGTGAAACACTGAACATGGGAGGCAGGAAAAATGAGTGACCTACCTTTAAATAAAGATTTCGACCGATCACCAAACAATCTGGATGCTTTCTGGATGCCCTATACTTGGAATCGTAAATTCAAGAAAGAGCCCCTCTTGCTAACCAGCGCCAAGGGTATGCATTACACCACAATAGAAGGTAACGAAGTTCTGGACGGAACTGCGGGCCTCTGGTGCTGCAATGCAGGACACTCATGCGAACGGATTACAAGGGCTGTTCAAGAAACAGTTGCAAAACTTGATTTTGCTCCAACCTTTCAACTTGGTCACCCACTAGCATTCGAACTCGCCTCACGCGTAACATCAATGCTTGATGGTTACGACCACATGTTCTTTACCAATTCTGGCTCAGAAGCCGTAGATTCAGCGCTCAAAATTGCCCTTGCCTATCACAGAGCTCGCGGCGAAGGACAACGTACCCGATTAATCGGACGTGAACGTGGTTATCACGGTACGGGTTTTGGCGGTATATCTGTCGGCGGCATTGTTAAAAACCGTAATGTTTTTGGCACTCTGCTTGCTGGTGTTGACCATATGCGACACACCCATGATTTGGAAAAACAAGCTTACACTGTTGGACAACCTGAATGGGGCGCACACCTTGCCGAAGACCTGGAACGCATTTGCGCTCTACATGATGGCTCCACAATTGCCGCTGTCATCGTAGAACCAATGGCTGGTTCCACAGGCGTACTAATGCCACCAAAAGGATATCTGGAAAAACTTCGTACCATTTGTGACAAACACGGCATCCTACTGATCTTTGATGAAGTTATCACAGGCTTTGGCCGCCTTGGGACACCTTTCGCTGTTGATAAATTCGGCGTCAAGCCTGACCTTATCACCTGCGCCAAAGGACTGACCAACGGAACGATCCCAATGGGTGGTGTTATCTGCCGCGAAGGCATTTATGATGCGTTTGAACAAGCTGCTGATAAAGATCCAAACAGCTCAATCGAACTATTCCACGGCTATACCTACTCTGGACATCCTGTGGCTGCGGCTGCTGGTCTTGCTACCCTGGAAACTTACAAAGAAGAAGGCCTCTTCGAACGTGCTCAAGGATTGGAAAGCTATTGGGGTAATGCTGCACATGCTCTCAAAGGTACACGTCATGTCGTCGACATACGCAGCCTGGGACTGATCGGCGCGATTGAATTGGAACCACGCCCAGGAGCTGCCGGACAACGCGCTTACGAAGCTTTCCGTAAATGCTTTGAAAAAGGCGTTCTCATCCGAACAACTGGCGATATCATTGCCTTATCTCCACCATTGATTATCGAAAAAGGTCAAATTGACCAAATTTTTGAAACAATCCAGAACGTACTAAATGATTTGGACTAGCTGCCTGTAAAATACAGCGTAGATAATCGGTGTGGACCCATCAAAATGATTGGTCTGCACCTACTAAGAACTCGTTGCTAGAAATAACCTCAATAAAAAAAGAGGAATAGCGCTTGTGCGACAGATAAGGAAAGAGAAAACATGTTGATTGGTGTTCCCAAGGAGATCAAGAACCACGAGTATCGTGTTGGTTTGGTCCCAAGCTCGGTACGTGAGCTCGTTCACAACGGTCATCAGGTTATTGTAGAGACCAATGCCGGGGGTGGCATTGGCTTTACAGATACTGATTATGAAGCTGCTGGTGCGTCCATCGTTGCAACCGCCGCAGAAATTTTTGCTCAAGCGGAAATGGTGGTTAAAGTCAAAGAACCACAGGAAGTTGAATACAAACAACTTCGAGAAGGCCAGCTGCTATTTACATACCTACACTTAGCACCAGATGCCCCTCAGACGAATGGTCTGGTTAAATCCGGTTGTGTTGCTGTTGCTTACGAAACCGTGACCGACAAAAAAGGCACGCTTCCTCTGTTGCGCCCTATGTCAGAAGTTGCAGGCCGCATGTCGGTTCATGTCGGCGCAAGCTGTTTGCACAAAGCTCAAAATGGCTCTGGTGTTCTCCTCGGTGGCGTACCAGGTGTTGCGCCAGGTAAAGTTGTTATCATCGGTGGTGGTGTATCCGGCACTCATGCTGCCCGCATGGCGATGGGTCTAGAAGCTGAAGTTACGATCCTTGATCGGTCTCTCCCCCGTATAGACGAACTTAACAGCCTTTATGGCAATAAGTTAAAAGTGGTTTACTCCACAGTTGATGCAATCGAAAAATATGTATCCGATGCTGATCTTGTGATCGGTGCTGTATTGGTTCCTGGTGCATCAGCTCCTAAACTTGTCAGCCGTGAACTTCTCGGCAAAATGCGTCCGGGGTCTGTACTTGTCGATATCGCGATTGACCAAGGCGGATGCTTTGAAACATCACATGCGACAACTCATCAAGACCCAACATATGAAGTTGATGGCATCATCCATTATTGTGTTGCAAACATGCCTGGTGCCGTTGCGCGGACTTCAACAATTGCGTTGAACAACGCAACATTGCCATTCGCACTCGCTCTGGCAAACAAAGGCTACAAAAAAGCTCTGGCTGATGATCCACACCTCATGGAAGGTCTGAACGTTGCCTTTGGCAAAATAACCTGCGCACCCGTTGCAGAAGCCCATGGTATGGAATATGTGCCTGGCGCTAAAGCACTCGCCCAATAGGGTCGCCTAAGAAAGTAAACTGATCCTCCCAGTTAATTAGGTCGGATTTTTTTAAAGGCCGAGGTATCCAAACGAATTAAAAGGCAGTTGATTTATTCAGCTGCCTTTTAGAATTCCCTATACAGCCTTCAAAACAACAACTCAAAATACAAAAAAACCTTCTTAAGCAAGGGAGCTTAAGAAGGTTTTTAAGAAGTTACCACGACAGTACTATCGTACTTCACCGCAGCGAGGAGCCTCAGAGCGCGAGCTATTACACCTTTAGATCAACAGGAACTTGGTAAATCAAACAACTAAGCCGGAAAGATCACCGCTAAGCACATCACTTAATCCCGCAGTATCCAAAAGTGGCGCAGAGCATAAATCAATATCCATCAAATCCCCATAAGACAGGCGTCCACGTACAGGCAGAACAGATGATACCTGACGCGCAGCTGTCGTAAGATCTATACCCTCTAGTGATAAAACGGTTTTGTGATCAAAAAATTCGGTTTTCATTTCCATTGGTAGTACCCTTGATTTTTCCATCCTGTGATGAAGTTCATACTAAGGGCTTTATCGAAATAAGTGTGTAACATGGTGGGGGCATTACTAGGGCATTCCTGTGACGAAAAACTTTACACAAAATTAACCATTACATTCGCAAACCTAGTTTCCCTATAAAAATCAGTCTATTAATAATGCACAACCGATTCTTAATTATGGTTAACAAATCTTGACCGACCACTGATGATACTAAATTTCCAATGTTAAAATCCTGAAGAATGAAGCCAGCAAGCACCGAACAACAAACATCGTTAAATTTTACTATTTAATATCAATAACTTATATAAAAATTAAAAAAATTTATTTTTTTGTCATTTTCCTCTTGAGTATTTCAAACGAATCACCTAAATTCCGCCTCGTCGACACGCTGACTTCCCAGAGAGGTCAAACACTAACAGAGCGTGATCGACCTATGTGCCTCTGTAGCTCAACTGGTAGAGCACCTGATTTGTAATCAGGGGGTTCCGGGTTCAAGTCCTGGCGGAGGCACCATTTTTCTTCCAAACAAAACAACAATTTAACTAAATCGCCCTACTCGTTGTTTTCGTGAGTTTTTCATGCATCGCATGATTAACTAAGCAATTCACTCCCAATCCACCCAACCAATCCCCTCGTCGTTTTCAGATTCCGTTGGCTCAAGATCGCCTTGGTTTTTGTAGATGACTTTGTGCAGGTTCGGACCGGTAATGCCAACCATACCACTAAGGCCGTCGCGGGTGTGTTCATCCAATAACCGATACGCATACTCAAGGGCGGGCCGTTCCATATCGACTTTATCAAACACTTCCTTTTTCACAATCCTGCCAGTGTGGTCGTAGACGGTGAATTTATAGGTCGGTTGATAAGGGTTGCCAATGTTGGTGATGTATGAAGAGTGAGTCATAATTAGAACATATAGGGAACATGAAAAATCTTCAATTAAATACACAATACATGTTGAAAAGACCTCTTTCCGGTCTTATATTAATAATCAGAAGGAGGGAATAGTTCCTCCAAACTCCAAGGGAGAAAAAAATGACTATTTCAAAATTCATCTTCAAAAACAATTCCGAGATCCTTAACCAGTTCAACACAGGCCTTGAAGATGCTATCGAGATTGTTGCTAAAGACGCCTTTGAAGCTGGTCAAATCTTGCAAGGTATGGACGGCGGCAATTCTTTCAACGAGATTCGTGACGAAGGTTTAGGCCGTGGGGCTGATGAAATTATTCCAGCTACCGACGAAGAAATTGCAGAATACCTTCAAGATTAAAATCTTTGGCGGGTCGCAAGGCCCGTCATTCCGACTTTAAAGGAAAGTAAATGAAAAACGCAGAACTGGTCTGTATGGTTCGATCTCTTGGGTTGTCACAAACCGATCTTGCAGAACTGGGCGGGGTAAAAGAGCGACAAGCGCGGCGATGGATGAAGGGCGACGCACCTATACCGCTCGACGTTGAAGAGGCCCTTCACCTTATTAGGGATGATATCGACGTTATGACCGATAACATGGTTGAGGACGTTAAGGAAGGCGATGGCGTTTTGATCGTATACAAAAGCAATGACCAGCTTAGGTCAAAGTTGCAGAATTTGCCGACAAGGGGTAAGGCGTTAGGGCCTTTTGTTGGCCCTCACCAGATCGCATCTTTGACAGCGCGAGAGCTTCTGGACGAACAAGGAATTGAAGTTGATATACTGTTTGCAGAGTGAGCGAGGTGCCATTTTCGACGTGAGGGGAGTATGGTCAGTCACACCACCCCGACCTTTTCCCGCCGTCGTAAGCCCGACCCAATCCAGCAGCAATTAATAGCTCTGTAAGATTGCGCCCGTCCTCAAGATACACATCAGCGACAACCCGCCCGGCGTATTTGCCACGTTTAACGTTCTTGAGTATCACTGATTCCCCAAGAACTTCGCGGACATAATCACGGGCCGCTATAGCTGTATCTTTTTCAGCCTGGCACTTACCTCTAATCTCAGGAGTATCAACACCGTTAACCCGGATCGAGACATTCATAGTCATACCGGGCCAAGGATGAGCATTAGCTTTGAAGGTATCGCCGTCATAAACGGATATAACATCTGCGGGGACAGCAAGGCCATCGGCCAGTGCAGGGGCTGAGATTAAAAGAACTAGAAGGGATAGTTTGAGAGATTTAAGCATTCTCTCTTTTAGCTGGATCGGGCGGGATATTCAACTAAGGTATAGCGATGATAATGGAGCAACTATGCCAAGATACAACTATATCATATATAATGACGGAGACTTGAGTGAGCGGAACGCAAGCTTTAACGCCGCAAGTATTATTGATGCCGAAATAATTGTAAAAACAAAGATAGGCGCCTCATTGCAGCGCACTTACGAACTGGATACAAACGGGCGATCTGTAAAGATCGTTGAATATCATAATCTTCCTAACCCGAGGCGTTATTGCTATAAAATTGGACTTTCCGACTGATAACTCCAGCCCCCAAAGTATTTAACCGCCGAATACATGAGAGTACGACGTAACCGCCCTACCCCGGCTTGCTCCATGCCAACACGGAACAGCATGTCAGAATCGTCTTTATTTAGCCACATCATAGATTTATCGCGGTAGCACCAATCATGAATAATAGCGGGTAGAATGTGTTTTCCAACTTGGGGGATAAACCCACGCAACAACCGAGGTATAGAAGCCAGGTCAGTTTCAAACCCAACTGGAACGGTGAACGAGAACCGAAGCCCTCGATCATCCACAAAATAAACCGTGATCGGCTCAAGCAGTATCCAAACACGCTTAGTTGTACACCACCTTAAAGCCGGGTCTGTCGTTGAATACCGGGGGAAATACACCACTTACTTACCCGCCGCTTCCCATTCTGCCCAAGCGTCATCCAGCTTTGCGGAAATTGGTTTCCACTCTGCACGGATTTCATCAGGCGTTTTGTCACCGTTTTGAACGGCGCGGATGGATTTGAAAGTAAACAGGCCGATTTCGATCAGGGCGTTTACAGTTGCAATTGTTGCGGGGTTCATGCTTCTACACCTTTCTTGACGGTTAGGAGAATGTAGGCGGTCTCCTGTAGGGTCTGGAGTGCTGTTTCGTAGTCAGTGACCTCACCAGAGCAGAGTTTGACTGTGGACGGCATCAGGTCCGATACGGTCTTGATCGTCTGATCTGACAATTGGCCGGCCGCACGGTATCCGGACAGGATACGAACGGTTGAGATAATGCCCTCGCAAGTGATTTGCACTTGCTGTTCAGTCGAGAGCTTGTTGCCTTCTGGCGTCGTACAAGCAGACATAAAAAAAGCCGCTACAAGAGCGACTGTCATCAATATGCGTTTCATGGTTAGTGTACTCCTTTTCAGTACGTCCAAGCGACACCGTTGCCGCGATCTAAGTAAGGGTGTTTATCGTCCAGGTGAACAAAGCTCTTTCCGGTGCCTATGCCTTTCATCCCAACTCTCGGCGCTTGGCTTATCAGGATATAAAGCTGTGAGCCATTTGAGTAAGAGATGTCAGCCGCATGGCCGATAGAGTGGGCGCCACCACGTTTTTTCTTGCGCTCTTCTGGATGGTTTGGGCAACGAAACCCGCTTGTGATGCGCATCGGGCCAAACTGGTATCTGA
>NZ_JBHUII010000006.1:0-75888 GCF_042682825.1 Kiloniella antarctica | reverse complement strand
GACACCGACGACGACCGCAACACCCATATTAAAATAGGTTAGCCATAGAGGCGTTGATATAGCGGCCACGCCAATAAACTTGTCCATAGTTCCCCCTTTTAGGTGTTCGATCATGCTGGAGCCTGCCCCGCCAAAATTGCCGCTTTACGCTCTTCAGTAAGCAATTCCTTAGATATCAGATAATCAAGACCGCCTATGACCTTCGTGTTGTCCATGCTGATTACATCCGCACCCGTCGCCCAACGGAGGAAAATACGGATATTGGGGTCTGTTTCCCCGGCAACTTCAATTGCAAGCTCTTCCGCCTCAAACAGAGCAAAAAAATCAATAGATGATAGCTTAGGTGCAGGCTCGATATAATCCGCAATGATCTGCTCAAGCTCCGCGCCACTTGGACGAGGTACGTTTTCAGGCCATGAAGTTAAAACGCCTTCAGTTGTACCAATCCCCTGAATGCCAGGGTACTTCTGCTCTAAGGCAAGGGCTAGGCTTCTCATGCTGAAATCTCCGTAATAGTCATTGAGGACTCAAGTACGCCTCCGTACTGGTTACTACCCGCAGCTCCGTTTATTGTTGTTGTTCCCGAACTGGCGCCGCATCTAATCTTGAAAGTAATTTCGCTTGTTGTCCCTGCTGTCATCCAACGGGTGAATGCAATAGTTTCCGGGATTTGATCAGACTGAAGGGATGACCCAGAACCAACAGATAAAGCCCCCGCAATACTGTCCTGGAACAGTCCCGCAACAGTTATTTGGTTTGACCCGCTATTCCCTAGATGAACGACAACGTCAATGCGCAAAAGGTTTGCAGAGTTCGTCGGTGTTATGGACTTAGAAAAGAATTCGGCGCCTTCTGTATTTTGTGGAATTGTGTCGTCTGGCGATATATTTGAGGTTGTCGTCGCTGTTGTCGAGTAAGTCTCATTGACCATCTGCACAACCTTACCACCACCATCCAACTCAGCAGGATTGCCAGAACCGTCAAAGCCTATGAATTTTCCTGCCGTCCCGCTCGCAATCTTGGCAAGGGTGATTGCGTTGGCGGTAATTTGATCGGTGTCAACTGCATCCCGCACCGCAAGAGCGCCAAAGCCAGACGATAACGAGCCTCTGCTTACCCAACCATCGTTGGCAGCATTCCGCTGCCAGAGCGTGTCTGCGTCTGGCTCCGCCCAGAACATAAAAGGGACAGTGGCCGGAGGTTCATCATTCCCTGAGTTCTGCGTCAAAATCGCCATTAAGATCGAATTTATATCAGGCAGGAAATCAGCCCCTGTCTGATCATCTATAATCAAGTCATTATGTTGCGCCATCAAGAAACCTCATCTGCATAAATAATACATTCGTTTATAGCTATGTTCGTGTTTTCATCGCCTGATCTGAGCCGCAGCTCAAAGTCGAAAGCTCTGACGCTGTGCTCTGAACCAACTTCTTTTTGCCAATCCGACCAAGCTGGAGAGCCGCCGTTCGGGTCATCGATCGTCGTCTTGGTCCATAAGTCACACTCAACGTCGCCAGTCATGCCGCCCATTAGTGAAGGCCAACTTGATACAAGGCCACGCTTGCTGATTTTGTCGCTTTCGTCATAGCCTGTAACATCGACCTCAACACGAAGCCTCACAGGCTTTACCGTCCCCAGATCAATTCCAGAGGCAAAACGATACGTGCCGTTTTCTCCAATACCGCCAAGTGTATTGAACGATTCAATCTCAGAAATAAGATCAACTTCAGAGATAAGCTGCTGTGATGATAACCTCAAAGAACCCCCACGAAGAACGGTGCCGTCTTTATCGCCGGACCAAGTAGGGTGCGCCTGAGCATAGGTTAATGGGCTGTATGCGACTAACCCTGCACCATCTGTTTCCACTTTAGTCGTTTCTGTGCTTTTTCTGCCGCCGCTATCTTCTGTTTTTAGTAGATAGGTTCCAGCCCTCAACGGCAGCGCAACGGACCCCGCAGATCCTGCAACAGGCTCCCCAATTGAGACTGAGTTTTCCCATACAGCTTCACTAATCGGTTTAGGCGAGTGCCTGACTAGGATGCGTCCACCAAAAACAACATCAAGCTCGTTGGTGGCTTTCCAAGTTATGTAGGCTAGGCCGCCTATTTTTTGTAAATTAACTTCTATAAGAGGTTGTGGCGGTGCTGTTAGCCCATAAACCTTACCTGTAAATACCGACTCTTCTGAGGGCGCGCCAAGTGAATTATAAGTCTTTACACTCACATAGACGTCGCCACTTTCAACGTCGCTTACGGTAACTTTTGAGTTTTTGTTTTTAGGTATTGTCCTTAAGGCTGATCCGTTTATTGAAAACGAATACTCGTAGAAAAGTGGGTAAGGCCACTCCGTTACAAATGATTCAAATGTTATTCTAGTTTTTAGGCCTCCGCCTGGCACCCTGTACAATTCTTCCGTTATTGATGGAATACCGGGCTTAGGCACATCAAACGGCGTCGGCAAATTGCTGTCCGACGCCGGGTCAACAATTGTTTCTTCGCCTGAGTTCCAGTCAAAAACCTCCGGCGCGGTTTCTCGCAAAACAAGATCGATGCCTATAACAGGGACCCCGTTTCGCCCCTTTTCAGTTACCAGAGTTCTTTTCTCGACAAAGAAATACTTTTTATCCCACCCAAAGCGAGGCAGGGTCAGCATCACATTCTTACCCGGCTGCACTCTCATAGCTCGGAGTTTGCAAGGCAAGTTCACCGTTATTTGTTGAGCGCCTTTCTCAAGAACGATTTTACCTACGCGCTGCCCCTGACACGGACAGTCAGTAAAGTTTTGGTCAAAGTCCTTGTAGATAACCTTGCCATTATCCCTTGCCTCGTATGTTGAGTTACGGATGACAGGATAATCGGCGGGTTGGTGGTCGTTATCGGGGCTAATATATTTACCCTTAATTGCATTAAACAGATCTCGACGTGTTGTTCTTGGGCTGATTTTGATAGCCCCTCTCAAGTCATCAACATCAAGCTCAATCGTCGTGGGTTCCCACACTCCAGGCTGTATATACCAAGCGCCGCCCGAAGGGATTAAATCACCTGCACAACAGGTCAACATGTTCTCAATCACTTCTCGGGGCTTCAAGCTGCTTTCAAAGTCCCCATTAAGCCTGTACCTACGTGTTCCCGCCCTTTTTACGGATAAACTGCCCGTACCTGACGCAGTTAACTGAATGACCGGCCCATTTAACGCATTCGACAGCCTAATTCTTTTATTTGACATAACATAACAGTGATAATCCGTATCCACAGCAAGAGGGGCTGGTAAATCACCAGTACTAGAGACGCGCACCACATCACCATCGCGCAGAGCGTGTTTGTCCGTAACATGCAGCACCTCAACGGGCCGAATAGTCATTGCCCCAGACCCACCAGATATAGATATGAAATTACCGTTGAGTGCGTCTGATTCACTCGCCGCAAATGCCAGCTTTACGCCAGACGAACGAATAATAAAATAGTCGGTGTCAACCAGAAGAGGGTCAGGCAAATCAACAGCGCTTGAAACGCGAACCTTGTCGCCAGTTTCCAGCCCCAAATCGACGCCAAGCTTAACGTAAGACGTTGGGCCGTGGTTTTTTGTTACGTAAGGCATTATGTCCAAACCCCGCCGCTATCAGTACCAAAGCTTCCACCATCAGCACTTTGATCCGCCGACCCGCCATCACGAGGAGGAGGAGGCGGATTTTCCCAAACTGTTCGAAGGTCGTATTCTAAAGAAAAACTGGTTTCGGGCATTTCGACTGCCCTGTTGCTCCCTTCAATCGCGACAATCTCATCACACGCATTCGCGCCTGAAATAACACTATCTTCGGGGAGGCTGTGAGCATCGATGCCAAGCCCGTAAAGAGGATCCCTCAAGTAATCCGCTATACAAAGTTCAGCATTGTCACTCCACTTGGTTAACCCAGTGCGTGGATCTGTAACTTTCTTCCCTCTAAAAAGGACTGATATAGTTGGCGCTCCGTTGGGGAATTTATCTTGATTGTAGGTAAGTTTCGCAACAATATGTGCAACGCCTCGCCCCTTGTGTTCTTCTGTCCAGTCAGGGAACGCAGCAACTAAATCAGGATCAGCTTGCTGGTCGGGGCCGCCGAGGTGTTTGTTTATTTTGGCGTATCCTGCATATTTACCAATAGCGTTCCCGTTTGTATCCAAGGGGATAGCTTCTTCACTAAAATAAATTTCACGAATACTGTCTATTTCGTGACCTGCAAGGGCAACAACCATGTAAAGATCACTCCCTTTAACATCCACAAAAGGTAGAGACCCGCCTTTACGAACTTCTCCATAAGCAACTTCACGAGATTGGACAGGCTCTCTAAATGTCAGAATTCGCGACGAGCCAAACTGCTTTTGCTTAGGTGAAGATGCCTTTTTCCCGAACAGCCCATTTGATACCGCAGATAAACCAAAACTAAGCGCAGCGCCTAAAAGGGCCTTTGCAATCAACGCGCCAATACTGACTTGAGCAAACGCCCCAGATAAAGCAACTACTGCAGCAGCAACGAGACCACCCATTTCACAGCCTCCAACCAGCTATTGACCGGGAAAACGGAATTAGTGACCCGCCCTGCTTTATGTCCATAATCAAGATATGCGCCCCGGTAACTACGCCGATGCCTTCACGGGCAGCGGGGCAATCAACGAGTGCAATATCTCCGCGCTGTAAAAAAGCTCCGTCAATCGGCACAGAACCAAGACGATCTGAGACCATATCTCCAAGGTCTTTATAGCCCTTATTACTCAAGAACGTTAAAGCCCCGGACGCCTTATCGTATGAGCCAGCAACATCAGCGCCGACCTTTTGGCCTGTGGCTCGCTCAACCCAATCAAGGCACATAATCGAGCAATCAGAAGCGCCCCAAACATGCTTTTTGCCCATCCAATCCGTTACAAAGCGGTTTAGCTGGTTTGGCCAATCTTCAAATCTTGTCATTTCCAGATGATTTCTTTGTTTTGTGAGGCCGTTACTTTTTCTAAAAACATATCGCCGGGGTAAAGGTCCTGTTGATCTTCGTGCGTATATCGGCGCTCTCTTGGCCTATCCAAATCAATAAGGATAGTCTCGGCTTGTATGGTGATTGACCCTGTGTCGCCATTATCCTCAATGGTCGCTGTGTCCATGCGTCCATCAGAAATTAGATAAGGATCACCAGCCAGTTGCCCGTACTCATCAAGGACGCCAAGCCATAGCCGAGATCGTCGGCCTTGATAGTTTTCGGTCAGCACAATGCCCAAATACTCGGACGGGATGCCGTTTAATCGATAGGCTTGGGTGTTTGCCCTCAAATCATTGCCGTCTTGCGGGTTTGAGATTTCCCCAAGATTGCCAAGACCAGTAAAAGTTTTACCCGCCCAAGTAAGATCGCCAAGGCCTGAGAAGACCCGAACAGGCGTTGGGTCAAAATCAAACTCAGCAAGGATGATTGGCGAAAAAACATCATTATCTTCCAAATATGAAAATGTTTCTTCTGCTGTCACGGAACAACCTCCATACACTTGACGGATATGTTATGGTGACCTATCGCATTTGATTGCCAGCCCATTTCATTCGCCACCAACCTCCAAAGGCCAACAGGGTTAGAAGTAACAATAGGCTCATCATCAGCGCGGCCAGTTCTGATTAACGGCCAAATTCCAACAGTCGCCTTACCATTTGCATCAGCATCAACAGAAGAAACTACACGATGTATGCGTGCGTTAGATCCTGCTCCAATCTGGATAACATCACCACGCAACAAATTTCCTATAGAATTCGCCACAAATCCTTTGATATTAATTTCCCTTACGCCTACGGCGTGATCTCCATCCAGAACAGGCGTACCTGTCGGCGTGCCTAACGGCTCCTTCGCATCAGGATCGCCCATGAGGAACGTGCCTTCTGGCCCGTTAAGCCCGAGCATAAATCCCTGCCAGTCAGCAGCGTGGTGCCTCAACATGGGAGGCAAATCAAACTCTGCTGTCCATTGTTGCCCCTGGCTAACTTGAACCTCTTGTGAAAATGTGAACGGCGATACGTTCACACCGACAGCCGTTAGGGGTTTCATGTTAAAATCGCGAATACCCGGCTTGGTCGGGATGTCGATCGGATACGTGACCATTAAAGACCCCCGAGGTATGAACTGCCGCTACGATAACTCTCTTCGCGGACCTGCTGAACAGCGCCCTCAATTATAGAAGGCTCTCTCTCATCAAGAGCCTGTTTTATCTTCTGCTCAACGCCTATTTCTGCGCCTCTGGCATCTATATTGTAGACCGCGCTATTGCTTGAACTTGATCTGCTGTTATTTGTTATGGAACTCATGCTTTTTGAGATATCCGGCACACGAGGCACAGAGCCGCCGACAACCCCACCATCGGCAAACGCAGGAAGCCCGCCGCCATTAATAGCCTCGAGCAAGGGTAGATATTTACTGGTTGCAGTGGCATTGACGATATATTCGCCGTTACTAACTGCCGCCAAAATGGAATCAGAACGTGGGCCACCGGGGCCTTGAATTTTTCCGCCGTCAGCAAAACCAAAAATTGACCCAATGCCTGAACCAATACCGCTTAGAATCGTGCCGAAAATGCCACCCCCGCCAGAGCCACCCCCGGCCCCAGAAAGCGCGCCATCAAGATCAAGGCTTTTAGCAATAATTTGCCCCAAAACATCAAGAGCAACCTTACCTAGCGCGTCCCAACCGTCCGCAGCAGCGGACAAAGAGCGGCCAATGCCGTTCTCAAGAATATCGGCAAGCTCTTGCTCTGACTGCTTTTGCTTCTCAACGGCTTCTTCGCGTTTTTTGAATGTCTCTTCTGCCTTGTCGAGTTCTTGAGATTGTTTCTCGTAAGCTGCTGTAACACGGCTGATTAGCTCTTCTTCAAGCCCCAAAGCCTCAAGACGCTCACGAATAGATTCTGAACCCTGCTCAATTTCACGGGCCTGTTGATAGGCCTCATAGGCCTCTTTGCCCTGTAAAAGAGCCTGAACTTCGCGCTCGATGTGGGCTATTTCTTGTTCTGCGTCTTCAACGGCAGAGTTTTGCTTCTCAAGTTCTGCGTCAGCTTCTTTTTTGTCTTTTTTGGCCTTTTCTAACTTTTCCTGTTTTTTTGTTAAATCAAAGACGGCATTTGCTACACTGATTATTGAGTTAGCGGACTCATGATTAATGTCGATACCAGCTTGACTAAGCTGGTTATACAAAAACTGTTGCCTCTCATTTCGCCCAAGCTGCTCAAGCTGGAACTGCAAAGCATCGGTTTTCCGCTTGATCGACTCAGCATCTTTTAGCTCTTCTTTTGTTGGGTTTTTTTCTTTTGTCGCTGTCGAGATAATTGGAACAGCTCCACCAGGATGCTGACCGCCTGTAAGTTTGGCGAGGTTGTCGATTGTTTCAATAATTTGCTTATTTAAAGAAACGACCTGCTTGTTGATCTGATCAACAGCATCATTACCGTCTACATCATTAAACCCAAGATCAAGCAGGTTGCTCTTGTGTTTTTCCAACCCTTCCGTGGCCCGTATTTTTGCTTCTGCTGCTTTCCTTTGCAAGCTATCCAGATCGAACTCGAGTTGTATCTGTAAAGGTGATTTATTTAGATCGCCCCGAAGAGATGATACTATATCTTGAAGCTTTTGGAGCTCCCTCCTCTTTTCCTCAACATCGCCCCCAAAGAAATTGATCTTTTCTGAAATGCTTATTTCTTTTTTTAGATCAGCTATTTCAGAGGAAAGGCTAGAAATTGATTGTTCCGCATCTTCAAGCCCTGTGTTTTCGATAGAATCAGAAAATCCACTGACGGCTTTTGTGAAGACTTTGGAGGCCCCAGTCGCCTTATCCATCGAGGAAATAACCCTCAAGAAAGCATTGTCAAGCTGTGTTAACGCCTCTCCCCCAGTCTTCTCCATCTTGTCAAATTCATCCTGCAAGGCCTGAGATTGCGTAGACAGAGCATTGACGATCTTGTCAGCGGTCAGTGCTCCCTCTGCACCGAGCGTACGAAGCTCACCAACCGACACACCCAAGCCATCAGCAAGTGCCTTTGCTAATCTCGGTGCGTTTTCAAGGATGGACCTAAGTTCGTCACCTTGAAGCCTGTCAGATTGCAAAGCTTGCCCGAATTGAGTTACCGCCGCAGTTGCTGCCTGAACGCCTCCGCCAGATATCCTTGTGGCTTGATTGATTGAGGTAGTAAGTTCAATCAATTTGGACTGAGAGAGGTTTAATTCCTCTGTACTTCTGGCAACTCGCGAATAGAGATCCGCAGTCCCTTCAAAGCTGGAGCGAGTGTTCTGAGCGACCGCAAAAAGACTGTTCTGGGTTGCTGTAAGTTCCGCAGTTCCATTCGTGACAAGTTTCAATCTGTTTTCAGTCTGCTTCCAAGCCTCCGCATACCGATAAATCTGTTGAACTGACAAGGCCCCGGCAACAGCCCCTAATGCCGGAACAACAGCACCAGTTAGGACGCGCCCCAATCCAGCAAACTGACTATTCGTCCGCGAAACGGTCTGATCCATCTTGCGAGTAAATTTCTCACCCGACTGTTCAGCCTTTTTAAGCTCACGACGCAACCCTTCGGTCTTCGCCTCGATCTGCCATATAAGCCGTTCAATTTCACTCATATCACGTTTGCTCGTTCAAGTTTTGCGCGGAACTGTGCGAAATCCTCTTCACCCTCAGATTTATCGTTAGGCGAGTTGGATTTTGTCCTTTCCTCAAGCGAGGCGAAGAACTCATGCGGGGTTGATTTCCAGAAAATGTTAGGGGGCCAGCCAAGAAGGCCCGAAGCAATGCCGAGATAGCGACGAAAAGGGATTAAGTCTGTCTCTTCGCCGCTTTCTCGTTTCCCTCAGCGCTCTTTATTTGCCCACCTGTTATGGCGTGGTTAAAAAAGGCTCTGACAGGTGTTTGAATGTCATCTGATAAAACACCTGCGCCCACGACCATAGGCCCAACCTTATCAAAGATTGCTGGCTCCCCTGCAGCATTCAAACCACGAGTAATAATCGCGGTTATCTCTGATAGAGTGAAGTCGTTTGCGAATACTTTACGGGCCAGAGCCACGATGCCCTTGCCCGTATCAGCCTCAATTTCACAAAGGCACTCGAAGGACGGGACAAGCTTATACTTGTTACCGTCCAGAGTTATTGGCACTTCGCCACGGATTTTGTTTACCATTATGAGTGCGTAGGTTGCCCGGCATTTTGAAGGGTAACGCTATACTCGGTTGCCCCGTCACTTGCGCCACCAATATCAAGTTGCGTAATTGAGAATGCCCCTGAATATTTATCGCCGTTATCATTTAGAACAAGCTCGCAGTTTACTGTCGTTCCTGCCTCCCAGTGACCACGCAAAACATCAATGCCTGTCGTATCAGGCCACACAACAAGGCCAGATGCTGTTACCGTCATATTGCGGGTTCCAGCAAGAGTTGAACCCCAACCGCCTGTAGTTTTGTCAGAGACGTCAATCGCATTTCCCGCGCCGCTCATCCGAGTATCTTTTTGCCCCTTGAGGTCTGTGAACACTTCTGGATCAGCCGCATCGCCAACTTTCAAGATGACCTTTACGCCACTTTCTTTTGCCATTTTCCTTACTCCATAAAAAAAGCCGCTCAGAAGCGGCTGGACTTAACAGATTAATTTTTGTATTTCTGGATCAAGCATTCACGTGAAGGTCTTGACCTTTTTCGAAGCCTGAAAAATCAGGGGTAGTGATTTTAATATTCTCTATCAGTGTGCGTCTTAATTACTCTTGTTAATTAAATTCGCTATAGGGTCGCTTATTTGGCAGGCATCTATGGAATTGGGGGCTTCGGCCCCCTTTTTCCTATCCTTGAACAAAAACCCTAAATCGTTGGACGCCGTGATAAGTATGCCCATCTGGCTCTCGTATAGTGTCACCAAACACCCAACGGACTTCACGAACATCAAAGCCTGCTACTGGAAGGGGTTGTTTGTGTAAGGCTGCGTAAATCTCCGCGCCTAACTCTTTCACTTGTTTACGCCCGGCATAATCTGACCAGGCATGAATAGTCAGCGTGATTTGCTGTCCATCATCCGTTTTTGTGCTGTCATCAGAGGCAGTATCATCGCCAATGGTCACATAAGGAGTCTGAGCGCTTGACGGTACATTGTCATAAACATTGATACTTAGGTCAGTTTTCAGCTTGGTGTATATCGCCTTTTGAACTTCCCATGATGCATCAGCCATTACGTACCATTTTCTTAACTGCGTTATTAATAGCTTCGCCTACACGACGGCGGTTTTCTTTTCTGTTCATTTCAGCGGCTGGCGTCATAAACGGTTGTGCTGGCGTGCCGGGGTGTTGTCCCCCACTGCCAGTCCGACCACCTGTGCCGCTACCTTTTACTTTTCTCTTTTTAACTTTGACGCTGTTATCTCTGCGCTTCAAACTGTGAGGCTTGGTGCCGTACTCGACCCATGCTGGTTCATAACCAATTTTACTGCGCTTTAGCTGCGTCTTAGTTCTAAAACCCATCACAACCTTGAAGCCGTTAGACTGGATGCCGATAGCCTGCTTATCCGCAAGCGCCCGTTTCAATTCAGGATATGGCGCACGTTTTATAGCGTCTTCCCTAACCCTCTCAGCGGCCTCAACCAAAGCTTCTTTAACTTCTTTTGTAATTTCATCAGGCGCACGTTGCAGCAAGCGGCGCAATCTCGCAGCCTGTCGCTTATTGTTCGCCTTTGCACTCACGTGGCGACGCCTAATTCAGCGTTAAACAATAAATATTTCTGACTGCTATCGCCCTCTAAAATTTCTCTCACATTCAGGATTTTAGAACCCCAAACGACGCGCCATGATGATTTGAGTTCACGGCTGCGAATTCTAATTCGATAGAGTGTTGTCGATGCCTCTTTGTCTGCTGTGATCTGCTCACTACCTGAAAGCGGTTTTATGTTGGCCCATATTTTAACAACATCGTTCCACGTCTCTACTGACCCGCCGC
Organism: Kiloniella antarctica; assembly: GCF_042682825.1. NCBI lineage: Bacteria > Pseudomonadati > Pseudomonadota > Alphaproteobacteria > Rhodospirillales > Kiloniellaceae > Kiloniella > Kiloniella antarctica. The sequence continues at coordinate 64,926 of NZ_JBHUII010000006.1, read as the reverse complement.
CTCCGTCATCAACTGTTGACAATTCCTGTAACGTTATCCGCTCCCGAAGCCGCCCTGTTTTCATGCTAACTCCCAAACCCGATAAGGGTTTAACATTGACTCGGCAGTGTCTATAATTTTACTGTCCACCTCGTCAAAGTAGTACTTTATCAGTAGTAAAATCGCGTGTTTAATATCGTCCGGTACTGCATCAGCATCACCGTAACCAGCCGTGTATTCAATACGAATGCGATCAAGACTTTTAGTGTTATCAAGATCAGGCCATGATTGATTAGGGGCAAGCTTCACAAATGCCTGTCCGAACCGCTCCCCAACCTCATAAACAGAAGTTGCAAGAGTCTGCTCAGCGCCGTCTACATCGTCATACTTTACTGAATTGACAACACCGAGTGGCGGCATTTGTAACCAGATGCAATCAAGCCAGCAATCTAGTGTCGCTGTATAGGTTCTGGCCACCAACGCCCGACCTAATATTGTCTCTGCATGGGACGTTGCAGCCGCTATATGAGACGCAATTAACACATCAGCGTCTGTTGTGTCTTCCATAGACAATTGCCGTTTAGCTTCGTCCAGAGAAACAGGCTTTTCTGCGGCTTGCGTTGTTATTGTGAGGGGCATTGTTTTTCTTTGCAAAAAGAAAGGGTGGCTAATGCCACCCTTATTGGCCTTGATTTAGGCAACAACCTCGGAGATATCGACCGCGCCACCACCATCGGCGGGCTGATACCGAGCATCGTGGCCCAAAATGACAGCTCCAGCATCGCTAGTAGCGGTGCCGACAGTCATAGTTAGGCGCACATGGGTAAAGCCGTTATTTGTATCAAGCTCATCAGATCGACAGTTGATTATAGCTTGGACATCATCTTGGCCACTCGCTTTAGTCAGCTGAGTAATGGCTTTGCCTGTAATATCCTTGGCGCTCCCACCTGATTTATTAGTGGCTTGCTCCAGCTTAGCGTCAAGCGTTGCGCTTGCGCCAAGGGTTCCGGCGCAAACAATAGCTTGAATATTTTCAAAAACAGCCATATCAACCCATCCACTTGATTCATCGCCAGTTGTATAGGCGTCGGGGTCGATGCGAGCAGCTAGAACCGCTCGGTTGCTAGGGAGAATATTTGTATTCATTTCCTTGATCCTTATATCGTCAGAAGCAGAAAACGGAGCCGAAGCTCCGTTTTTATGCGTTCAATATTACTTATGAGCGCTCATTAAGCGTTACAAAATGGCTCTTTTCGTTGCTGCCATTTTTAGGCGTAACCGGAGCGCTCAGATAAGGCTGACCGCCGAAACGGAAAGTCCAGCGGAAAGCAGATAGATCGTAATCAAAATAAAGATGAATTGAGCTATCGAACTTAATCCCACCGCGCTTGGTTGGAGCGTAGTACCCCATTGGGTCAACAAACTGAATATCCCCTTTGTCGCCGAGGGTCTTAGCGTGTTCAGAGAACCGAATTGGCCGACCAAGCAAGAAGCCACCGGGGGCATTTTTAAAGCCGGAATTAGGCGGTGTCCAGATTGACTGCGAACCGATCTGCAACGTCATAATTTCCGGCAAAACATCAGAATTAACAATCCAGTGGGCGCGTCCAGGGTTTAGATTCCGCGAATACATCTTGGCAATGTTTTTGGCAACAACACTATCAGCAGCCTGACCGCTTTCTTTAGCAATAGAAACCAAAGCATCAGAGCCAAAGTAGCCTTTGGGCTTACCAACACCGTCGCCATACATAATGGCGTCAGTTGCTTTCCAGCGGATAGCTTCGGGGGCCTTAACCCGTAGTCGAGATTCCAAACGAGGCGCGTCGTCAAGAAGTTCTTCCGTTGCGGTGACAAAAGCAAACATTTTATGAAGCTTAACTTCACGGCCTTGAGTTTCCATTCGAGACGGATCAAATTTTGACGCCTCAGACGCCCATTTGGCCTGAATGCCTGTTGACCCCCAAGGTGTCGTTTCGTCAGCAAGCATCTGGACTGAGTTTGAGTCTGTCGGCTCACTATCAACCATAGAAAGTAAGTCGTCTTCTGCGAACACAAGCCCCCAAATTTTATCCCGGAAGGATGGAGGCACCATATAACCATCAGAAGAACCGCCTTCACGATGAAAGTTAGCGGGGGTAGCAAGGCGTTCATCAACAGAACGGCCCGCAGGGTTCATCGCATCGCGCACACATGTCGCAAACTCAGCAACACCCCCTGCAAATCCACCGTCATCATCCCCTTTTGGTATTGGTTCGACAAAAGGTCGGGGTGATTCTGTGGTGCGACCCGTTGACGTGACAAGAATGTCACCGCGAGAAGCAACGGCCTCTTTAAGGTCAATCTTTTTCTTTGTTTTATCAAAATTAGACATAAGATCAGCAACCTGCTTTTCTTCATCTTCGGTCAGATCACGGCTTTCTTTGTCAGCCAGATCCAGAATTGCGTTTGCGTCGGCGTTAAGCTGCACGAGCGCGGCCCGCAGTTCAGCGAGAGTTTCCATAGCATATTACTCCTTGCTCGGATGATGCCACTCAGAGGTGGCGGGCGTTCAGCGCAACATGCGCCTTTAATGCTCGAGTGCGTCGAGCTGTTTTCGGGGCTTGTTTACTCCGAATTTCTTGAAGTGTTTCTGTGTGATGTGCGATACCGTCAATTAAGCCATTAGCAAGTGCATCTTCAGCACGGAACATGCGCCCATCAGCGATATTATTCAGGCCTTCAGCGCTCATTGACCGGCCGGAAAGTATTGTTGATTTAAAGTCCTCAAAAATACCATCCACAATCCCTTGTAGGTGTGCGACTTGAGCCTCTGTGACTTCCGTACCTTGGAGACCCATGCTTTTAAACTCACCTGTGTCGATAGGGATTGGTTTTATTCCCTCAGTTCTAAATGCCTCTGAGAAGTCATAAATAGCCATTCTCACGCCAATTGAACCTATTTCACTATCACCACTTGCAATGATTCTTGTGGCTTGGCTGGCAACCCAGTAACACGCAGAGGCACACATGCCGTCCACTTGCGCGATCACTGGTTTTTTGGTGGCTGCTGCAGCAACTGTATCGGCAAGGTACTGTGTGCCAGCCACAGTCCCGCCGGGGCTGTCACACATCAAAATGATAGTTTCAATTTCAGGGTCGTCCGCAGCGGCTGTCACCGCTGCCGCAATAGAGGCGCTACTTGAAAACCCGAGAAACCGGGAAAGAAAGCTGTTCGACTTCATTATTGGGCCAGACACACTTACAATCGCAGTGCGTCCGTCTCTAACGACAGGCAATCCTGAGCGACGTGAATCATCAATTGACATAACGTCAGGATTGAATGTCTGCATCGTTAAGGGGATGCCTGACATAAATCCTTTAAAAGCCACCTCATTCACAGCCCAGTATTGAGAAGTAATATTAATCGGCATCATCTTTTCCTTTCGGAGCTGCCTCTTGACTGCTTCCGCCTTCTTTGTAAGCCTGCTCAACGCTGACCATATTCATCGGTACCATTCTTAAATCGCCTTCCGGTCCGATAGGGTTTTCATCCTCAAGCTCAAGAATGCGATTAACCGACATAGCCCCAGTGCTGAACATGCTTTGGTAGAACTCACCTCGACTTTTTGAATCGCCCCTAAGCAATGCCTTGAGGTTCATTTTTGTGAACAGCCGACCGCTTTCACTTGGCTTAAAAAGCTTTAAATCTGCCTCTTCTTCAAAAGTAACAACCCAAGGAACAATGCAGTCATCAACAACCTCTTGGCTCTGTTGTTCGATATTTGAAAATGTTGCCCTGGTAAGTTCTGCCAGCTTGTGTGGCGGCATTTGAAACCATCTGGCGATCTCAGTTATCTGAAACTGCCTTGAGGATAAGAACTGCGCGTCTTCTGGGGGGATGCCGATTGTTTTAAACGACATGCCCTCTTCAAGAATTGCCACTTTATGTGACCGATTTACGCCCTTGTGTTTAGCTTCCCAACTCTCTCTAAGTCCCTTAGCGGCCTCAGAACTAAGATTTCCCGGATGTTCAAGAACACCCCCCGGATTCGCGCCATTCCCGAAGAAAGCCGACCCATACCGTTCCATTGCGGCACTCAGTGAAAGGCTATCCCTAGCCAATCTTACAGGGCTGTACCCCATCAACCCATCATAAGAGAGACCCTTTACATGATAAATTTGATCGGCGGATAAGATTGTATTTGGCTGGCGTTCGTTACTGACTTCATAAACAAGCTTATTTCGTGAATCTCTATCTGGATTCATCCTGTGTGGCTCAATAGGCCAAATAGCCTCTACGTCGCCATTACGTCTGGCTTCAATTTCTCCGTATCCATTGCCCCAGAGCAAAACATGTGCCGCTAAAGTCTTACGGAAAGTTCGCGACCCCATTTCAGGGTTAGGCTTAAAAGACAGCACATGGTGCAACCGATGATCTGATAGGAGGGATCTTTTGCCCTCCTGTTTTTCGTAAACGCCCCACGGGACAACAGAAACTTTATTTGATATAAAGTTTACAGCCGCCCAAACAGCAGAGTAATTAAGGGCCGTTGCCTCTGTTACATTAACTCCCGCAATGGAAGGTGATGACACAAAGGGTTCTGACCGCCCAACAGTACCGGATGAACTGGTCGAACGGGCCATTCCGAATTTGTCCATCAAGCCCTTGAGCATATTAACCTCAAATTGTTATTAAGCCGCGCTCTTCATACACAGAGTCAGCACCATTAAGTTGACCAGCCTTAGCCGCGCCAATTCCCATCGCTAAAGCCACAGCACCATCAATCCGGCCTGTTGCCTTGCGTTTATCAAATACTTTATTGCCAACGCCGCTTGGGTCTTCACGGGCAACCACAGACGACACATTCCAACGCAGCACCGGATTAATCGGCGTTACAAAACGCTCTTCAATAATTGCGTTTTCGAACTCTTCAATAGAACCCGGCATCCAGAGCGGGTTTTCCTTAGGCTTTCCATGTTCATCAAGAATATGATCGCCCTTAGCATCCTTTAACGCCCCGCCGCGCCTGAACCCCTGAGGGTGTTCAATCATTGGCGGGTAAATGCCTAAATCCGCAAAATCGTCTTCAAGTTCTTTAAATCTGTACCTGTCATACGCAACGGCTTGCAGGTCAAAATCTTCCATAACCTCGCCAAGCCTTGAGCCAATAGAGGCCAGCTTAACAATCTTGCCGTCTGTTGCGTTCAAATAACCTTCATCCACCCACTGCGGATAAGGCACCCGGTCCTGATCTGCCCTATGATGCATCGTCGCGCCCGGCGTCCAGAACTCAACAAAGCAGTGATATTCGTCCTCAACCATAAAGACCAAAGCCAGAGCGGTTAAATCCTTTGAATAGGATAAATCTAGCCCCGCCCAACAAGGTTTTCCGATATAATCAGAAAGCTGAATATCTTTTTCACAAGCGTCCCAAGATTGCTTTGATAACCATGCACTTTCTGCGTCCGTCCATCGGCAAAAATTGAGCCTTAAAACTGTATTCTGCTTACCGGGCATCGCTCTTGCTGCGGCAACCTGTGAGCGCAAGTAACTTTCTTTAATCGTGATCCCTAGAGTTGGATTTGCCTTAGCCCAACAAGTCTCATCTTTGAACGGGTCATCTTTTTCGTCTAGTGCTGCAATGTAGGTAAAGAAATCATCATCGATCACATCACCTTTGCAAATTCTTACGCCGTGTTCGTGTTGCTCATAACAAACCGTTGTCCGGTCCGATCCACTATTTGTTATCATAAACAAAAGTGGTTGCTCTCGGCCCTTAAACCCCGCCTCAAGCATCTCTAAACAAATTCTGTCTTTGTGTTCGTGCAGTTCATCAACCAAAGCACAATATGGTCTTGGCCCTGACTGCCCGTTGTCGTTAGATATCGCCTTAAAAAATGATTCAGTCGGCAAGTGTGATAATTGCCAAACTGGATTGCCACCCGATTTGGTTAATTTCCCATTCAAGTGCGGCGATGCATTGACCATTGATACAGCATCACGAAACAAAATCATTGCCTGATCTTTTTTCGTAGCCGCAGCGTAAATCTCCGCTCGTTTCTCCTTGTCAGCGGTCATCATATATAGGCCGATACCAGCAGCCAACGGGGACTTTCCTGAGCCTTTCCCTGTTTCTACATAGGCCGTTCTAAATCTTCTATTTCCGTTATCCTTCTTCCAGCCGAACAGCGACCCAATTACAAAGGCTTGCCAATCAGCAACAAGAAAAGGGACAACTTCACCCTCTCTAAGATCAAGAACAGTTAGAACTACTTTAAAATATTCAATTACCCTTGCGGCAGCTTCATGATCAAACCAGAGGCCTCGCTTGTAGCCGCTTTCCAAATCATCCAAGTGACGCTTGCAAGCCCCCCGAACATGAGGCCCCGCAGGAAAATCACCATCGACAACACCCTGTGCGTATGCAGTCGCCCTATCAGTTAAAGAACTTAGCTGCCGGGTCTTCTTTTTCGCCATTAGGAATTGTTATCTTTGTAATGTCCGAGGGTGACCCACCCATTGAAGAGATACACATTCGAAGTTGGGCCAGTGCGGAGATATTCAATCCCCCTCCGCTGATCATTGTCCCTCTTAATTTGCAAGCGATCTCCAGTAAGCATCGGTCTGATTCCTTGAGCCAAGGGAACTCTTTCTTGAAACCTTCCCATACTCCGGCCTCCGCCTCATTCATAAACTCTGACGGCTCACCGAGAGGCTTTAAACCTTCTGGCTCTGATCGCGCAGAATATCTGCCCTTGTTCTTCTGGTCCTGCCCTGTAGCCCTTGCCTTATCGAGTGGCGTTCTAGGTCGAGGCATAGTCCTGGTATCCAAATTTTTGAATTGTGGCGTTGAAAATGTAACTCCCCTCGGCGGTCCCCCGCCTTAAGACCATAGACTTTTACCCCTCCCCCCCTTTTAGGAAGGTCAGAGATAAGCACGTATAGTCATAGACATGGGAGTGATGAACTAGAGACATCCAAACGCACCAGTGAGCTTTAAAATCGATTACTTTTATTGAACGGATGCGACCCATCAACAGGCCAGCCGTCGGAGCCTATCTCGCTAGAGTAACCACGCTTCTCTTCTGCTTGCTTGGTGCTGTTATGGCACCGAGTACATAACGCTTGATGGTTCTCAGTATCCCAGAATAACTTATTACAGCCTTTGTGTGGTTCAATGTGATCCACCACGTTCGCACTGGTTATAATCCCCTTGGCCTTACACTTCACGCACAGCGGGTTATTAGCTAAGAAGCCCTTCCGATACTTGCGCCAACGGTGATCGTATCCACGCGCTCTTGAGCTACCACGCTTGCGGTCTATCTCTTTCCAGTTCTTAGTCATAACCAACGCAAAAAGCCCCACCGAGAGGCAGGGCTTGAAGACACGTTTTAGAAACTATCAAAAAGATATCACTCAGACCCGTAGTCGTCAACATACAATAAACAAACTATGATCAAATCAAGAACACTTAAATAAAATACACACATTATACTTATATTTATTATTGACATCAATTCATAACGAGCGTACATTATACTTATCAGAGGGGAACAAGATGCGATCTAGGGACGTTATTAAAAAGATTGAGGCAGGTGGCTGGTACTTAGTTGCGACTAAGGGATCACATCATCAGTTCAAGCACCCAACGTTACCCGGTCGCGTTACTATTCCTCACCCTAAGAAAGAATTAGCAACTGGAACACTTAAGTCAATTGAGAAGCAATCAGGCGTCAAATTAAGGTAAAGGAGTAAGAGACAATGAAACAGTATTACCCTGCTGTGATTGAGAAAGACCGAGAAGATCTTTATGGCGCAGTCTTTCCTGATCTACCCGGTTGCGTTACATCTGGCGAGTCTGTGCATGACGTAATGGTTATGGCTGAAGAGGCTTTATCCTTACACATTACTGGCATGCATGAGGATGGTGACGAACTGCCAACACCCTCAGAAATTAACAGCTTGAGCAATGAGGATACATCTGACGCGCACTGCATTACCTTGGTTGGCGTCACCCTTCCTGGTAAAAAGAAGCGTTATAATTTTACTATCGACGAATACCTAATTGATCGCATTGATGCCATCTCAAACAATCGGAGTGAATTCCTCGCCCAAGCTGCAAGGGAGCGTCTTGACGAAATGGCTAAGAAGAGAATGGTTATGGTTGACGATATCGAAGATGAGGATGATTATAAAGATCCCGATCTATATACCGCGATATCAGATTATGGATCTCATGGGGGTTAACCACTAGGCATCCCATAATGATCAGCTAAGAAGTCGAGTGACAAGGATAATCCATACATGCCGCCGTCTTTGTTGTGACCATGAGCCTTGGCGTGGTCCGCTGCTGTTGTCTCGTGCAGACATACGTTAACGACAAGGGATCGCATCGAGAGAGGCAACGCACCCAACGCCCCAACAAAGCTATGCCAGTTGATACTCTGACGCTCAGACATATCCCGCTTAGACCCGCCACCATCAACCCGCACAGTCAATGCAGCCACTTGCACAGGTGACCGCCCCGCATTGTACCAAGTCGTATACAGCCTGTCCCCAGCCTCCCATTGACGATAGGTGATATTACCCCGCACTTTGTACCGATCGATTAACCGTTGATCACTGACACGGTGTGCGAATACTCCAGCTTGCTCTGTGAGAATGCCGCTCTCGATGGTTCTGCCTTGTTGGCGTTGCCACTTGATAATTCGGTCTTCGCCTGCTCTGCTCAAACCCTCACCCCTCCGCTTTCATCAAATCACCGAAACTGCTCATCTGGCCTCGTTGGTGATCACGCCCCACCAAAGATAAGCGTTGTCTAATTCCTCTCAATAGCGTCTTCCGTGTCGCGTCTAACGGCGAGAGTGTTCGTTCCAATGTTTCCCATTCGGGCCACCACTTTTCTGAACCTGCCAACTTAAGCGCCAGCAAAACGCAATCAGCCGGATATCTCTCAAGCTCATCCGCATAAACTTCGAGCTGCAACTCTGCTCGTGTTTCATCCATATTTCGGCTTGATGTTTTAACCTGGAGCCTCAAAAGCTCTTTCACGATTTCAGCTCTTGGCAATGGGGACAGAGACAACACTGCAACCCGTTCAGCTTCCATCAATTGACCGTCTGTTGGTTGTCCAGAAATCACGACACCTTCAATCACATCCCTAGCTCCCCCGTTCTTGGGAAAGAGCGTCTTTTTCTTGAGCCCTACTGAGCACCCGAGCGCCAATTTCACCGAACTTAGAATTGCTTGATCGTTGTCCCGGGGATGCCCCTGAGCCAAACGCTCCGCTGCTTTCAGTGCTACGGATGATCCAATTTTGCCAAGTTCTGTGCCAATCGAGCTTGATGGCTTTAGTCCCGCTAAGCCCCGTCCAGTAGTTCCTGAATTTGAGGGCTTCTGTTGCAATCCGTTCATCGTTCAAGCCTTTCTGCTTGGCAAAATCTAAGTCGGCTAGTTTTGGCTCCCAATTTTCATGAAGCCGCGTTCCTCGTTTGGATTGTGGCTTATCTGGCCTGAGAGGTTTAGCTGTAGCCTCTAGGGGAAAATCGGAATCATCGGTTTTTTTTGGAACTACGTTAGTAGTTCTTTTTAATGGAGCAGGAGTAGGAGTAGGAGTAGGAGTAGGGGCATTGCTCGATTGATGCTGTGGCATTGGCTTAGCATTGCTAGTAGTATGCTCCAAGCATTCATCTGATGTGCTAGAAGCATTATTATCAGTCTCCGTTTTTCGCTTCCCCCACCTTGCTGCGGCTGCGTTACGGGCCTTTTCGCTGCGCTCTTCTGCGTGAAAAATATAACCTTGATGATCCTCCCAAGTATGGAGTTTCAAGTCTTCATCTAGCCATGTTCCGAGAATAGCCGCGTGGAACTTACCTTCTTCTCCTGTCCAGCCAGCAGCTATTTCGATATCATCAATATCTAACCCTGCGAGGTCGCCTTTTGGTCTGTTTTCAGCAGCCCAACACCACAACTGAGTAAGGCAAAAAGCGCCCTCGTGACCAATCTTCCTAATGAGTTTGATCGTCTTAGGGTGGCTATGAAAACCGCATTGAAGACGGATATCAGTCATTGCTCTGACCTCTCTTTCATCACGCAGATATAATCTTCCACTTTTTCCTTGAATTGGGTCCAATTATTGCAAGTTTTTGCCAAATATTTTACACCCTCTAGATCAGCGTCATAACTCACCGCATCTTCAAGTAAGTCCATGATGTAACTTTCATTTACATAAACCCTGTTCCTAAGAATTCCTCGAATATAATAGAGTTCGCGAAGGTATGGCTTTTCCTTGGTTCTGCGCTTAACGCTTGATATTCTAGGTACATAATCAAACGCCTTATTCCATGATTCGGAAGTGGCTTCTTCGTCATTATCCCAATCTAGATACTGGGAAAAAGAGCTATCAATAGCATCAAGAATTTCGTCAAATGAATAGCGCTTTAGCCACTTTCTAATATCTCTCTTGCCACTGTCATTTGGGGAAAGTTGAGATTTAGTGCTAATTGCTTCGCAAATCATATCGACAGTTATTTTGTCAATATCCTCAACATCCCGCCGCCAATCCATAATCATCTCTAATTGGATACGGCGCTCATTTAGTTCTTCAAGTTGTTGTCGCTGCTTTTCTACAACTGTATTATCATCAAGCTTCCTTGCGCCCTTACCCCGATTGCATGAAAAGCATGATGTGATTAAGTTGATTAGACCATTATCACCACCATTTGCCACAGCCTTAATATGATCAACTTCAAGGACAACATTTGGAGCTGCGTTTCCACAATATTGGCACGTAAAGCTATCTCGCTTGAATACTTCAAAACGCGTTTTTTTCGTTAAATTTTTTCTTTTCTTAGTATTGGTTTTTTTTGAATTTACTTTTGACATTCCGCGCTCCCTTCCTTAACCGCATAGCTTGAAAGAAGCGGCTTAACGAGCCTGATAATATCTGAATTGTCAGTGTGCTTAGATACGAAATTAGCAGCTAAAAAAGCGCCCTTCTTTTCAGAATCAGATAGCTCGTTAATGAGCTTTAGGAACTGAACAGCAACACGGATTTTACCTCTAATGTCCTGCTCTTGGTGCGGACACAGTACATGCTTTGCTTTAGATGATTTCTCAGGGAAATGGAGCTTGTGAATAGTCGCAGTTGTGGCTTTGGGAGTGTTAGGCATTTTACGCCTCCGTTGGGTTATATTAACCCGACCACTGCCAACGCCAATTAGCTGGTGGCCGGACACACAGGATTGGCGTACTCTCCCAACGGAAAGAGCGTCCCGAAGGACTCCCATGCGCCCAGCCATAAGAAGCAAAAAACACGCTCTCGTGGCGTGTTGGACGCCGTTGGTAATGCGGTTCAAGAGAGACGCCAATCCCAATACTTGAACAACACCACTATAGGCGATTGCTTCTTTTTTTGTCAATAATGAAGAAAGTTCTGGACTTGAATTGTTGTTGTCGTGATTATTTCTCGTAAAAGAGGAGTAATAAAAATGGCTGAATATGCTGAATACCATTCTAGAAAGAAGTCTTTGCCTGTCGCGTTGTTGCTCTGGCTTCTCTTCGGTGGAGTTGGCGCACACAGATTTTATCTTGAGGACGGTAAAGCAATTTTCTTCATGCTTGGTTTTGCAGCGGTTTTTATATCGGCCTTTGCTGCGCCACAAGCGACCCCAATTCTCGCAATAATCTATGCTGGTGCCATTTTTATTGACCTGTTTTGGGTGTTCTCTGGTGTAGAAAAATTCAACCAAACACTTGTGAATGGGATCTCTCAGGAACAAGCCCTCGCCGAAGCTAAAAACAACCCTGTTAAATCCTGCCCAGATTGCGCTGAGAAAGTTAAAGCCGCAGCAAAGAAGTGCCGCTTTTGTGGCTTCGAGTTTCCCGCTGAAGACATTAAATCTATCCCTAAAAAGCAAATTAAAATCCAAGACATAAATGAGTCGATTATGGACGGAAAAAAATTGGACAAAATTGAGCGGGAATTTAGCAACAGAAAATGGCCTGATTAATTGCCCCGCCTCGACACCAGCCATCTACGCCGCCCCCGCACATTCAGTCCAAGCCACAGAAGATTTACAGCCCTTGCAAATCCAGTTATTCTTATGCTCAATCCAGAACTTCTCGCGACACTTAAGGCAGTTGCGTTTTTTCTTGATCGGTGCGGCTTTTGGCTTTGAGTTATTGTGCGCCACAGACGGCCTTCTTGTTACAGGGCCAACCTGAACGTCTGTCATAAACAATACAGCGTGAATCGTTTGTTTTTGAAGTGGGCCTGACTTAGTAACCACGCCAGAAGTAACCAAATAGTGCAGATGGTTAGAGAAACTTTTCGGAGCATAACCACTTGCGCTTACGAGCGCTCTATAAGGCATTTTTCTTTCTGGATTTTTTGCGATAACCCGAAAGATATTATACTCAGCAGTTCTAAGGTTGATTTTATCCGTCATTCCGCCGCCCTCATTTCCGGGAGTTCACGCCCTACAAATCGGGTACTAAACTCTGTTCCATCAAGCCCGAAAAACAGATACCAGGCGCAGTTATCTTTCCCGGTCATCTTGCTGTCAGGTATCCATTTAACCCGGCCTACAGACACGACTTTCACGCAACGCTTCATAAGTTCCGCGCTTTGCTTTGTGTGCATCCAGTCCGCATCGAAAAGCAGCCATGTAGGCGCTATGTCTGATAGGTGAACGATTAACGGGTGTAGTATTTTTCGGTCCCAAGGCGGGTTTGTGATAAAAAAATCCGCATTTGTTTTATTAATGTGAAAAGCATCAAATTTAGCTATATCATTTCGTTGAGGCTCTATGTCGCAAGAGTATGTGCATAAGTGACCAGCTTGCTCTATAAAGTCTTGCAATTGACCATTACCAGCACATGGCTCTTCAAATGTTGAACCTTTATGAAGATGAGGAAGCAAAGGGATTACAGCCTCGTAAGGTGTCCAGTAACTATCCCTTGGCTTGCGTTCAAAATCAGATCTCTTACCCATCACCCGCCCCTCTTCTCTCTACCGAACAACTGCTGAAACTTGCTCATCCATCCCACTGACTTGATAAGATCCTGATCCTGTGAGCGGTTATGCTCTCTCAGCGCGTCGTGTGTGGCTTCTCGGAGTGGCGGGTATGTCTCGTGTTGCCGACGCTTATCTCCAACCTCTAAAGCTTTGCGGTGCCGTCTGTAGAACTCGTTCCAATTGTTGCGTTGTTTCATCTCAAACCTCTGTAATCTCATAGCCGTAGATCGCAGCAAAAAGCTTGTTCTTGATCCGGTACGTTGGGTTCTTTTTCGTGATGGCGCTCTTAACGTCCTCAACCACTTCGCCACCACCTTGCACGAGGTAATAAAAGTCAGCGACATACGTGCAGATACGCTTGTCTTCCACGACGAACGGGAAACGCTTTTGAAGCTCCAGTCCCTTGATTTCTCCGGCACGTTCGAGCAGCTTTAGTTCGTGATATCGCTTTAGCTCCTTCTTGCTGTCGAACTTGATGCCGTCGTACTCGACTTTGACGTTGCGGTATTTTGGACGTTTGGTTTTGAGCATTATTCCGCTGCCTCCGCATAACGAGAAGCTTTGTCCTCGAGGATCGCGTAACCAATTAGCTCAGGAATATTTGGAACTACGGCGTTTCCGCATCCTTCAAGTCTGTCCACCCAATAGGGAACCCCATCACGACTTCCGCAAAACAAGGGTTCAGGTATATCGGGTCTTCCTTGCAAGTCCTCAGCCCTTCGGACATCTTCGCACCACGAAAATGCGTTGACCCCCGATACCGATCGCGGCTTGCTCCCTTGAATTCGTTCTTTGATATCGTCGGCAAAAAAGTGCGTTTCACTGCTGCGGGAAATCCGTTTCTCATGTTTGAAATGTCGAAGTTCCCCCTTTTTTGTCCGTCGTTCGCTCGAGGGGTAGGAAATAATCCATACGCGATCCCTTCGGTGAGGGGCGCCAACGGCGCTAGCCGGTATGCAATGCCATTCTGCATTATACCCGATCGAGGCCAAGTCTCTGAGAATTCTGCCAAACCACCCGCCTCGTTGTTCGCTAGGGCCACTAAGCAAGTTTGCGACGTTCTCCACGATTGCGTGCTCAGGTCCAACTTCGTCAATAATTCTACAGAGTTCAGACCAGAGGCCAGAGCGCTCCGCTCCAATACCTTTTTGATTTCCAGCGATACTGAGGTCTTGGCAAGGAAAGCCGCCTGTGACGACATTTGGGGTAATTCCATCGGCAACAAGTTGCTTTGCTGTGACATTCCGAACGTCCTCATATATCGGCACACCAGGCCAATGTTTTGCTAATACTTTCCGTGGGAACGGCTCAATCTCGCAGAACGCGACGGTTTCAAAACCACCTGTGCGCTCAAGGCCGAGAGAGAAGCCGCCAATACCTGAGAAGAGATCGAGAACTTTCAGCATCAGATCATGCCGACAGCATGTTTATAGACATCAATTAGCTCTTCTTGCTCCAAGCGTTCCTGCTGCTCAATCTTCCGTAAGCTTACTATCTTCCGCATGATCTTGGTGTTGAAACCTAAAGACTTCGCTTCCGAATATATCTCTTTAATATCGTCCGCGATTGCCTTTTTCTCTCCTTCCAATCTTTCCACACGTCCTATAAATCCGCGAAGGCGATCAGCAGTAACACCGTTGATTTCGCCGCCATTGAGAGCCTTCAAACTTGTCTCAGGCCGTAACTCATCCGGTTGAAACGCCTCTTGTTGGCCTTCTAGGTGTTGGGTTGGGCTGTCGTGTTCTGTAAGCATTGTGGTTCCTAGAAAAAAGGCGGTGCGGACCAAACTCAACTCCCGCACCGAGTTGAACAGGGAGATTCCAGGCATATAGCGGTCACTGGCGCTTAGGGTTGTGAACTGCGTCACAGAAGAAGGCTGAAAAGGTCGATCCGTTTTAGTCAGGATCTGGTAGCCGTGGACTGCCGCGATTTCAGTGGGGGAACTAAAATCAAAATCGGTATTCACGCGCCGACACGCTCAATTCCACTAATGCAATTCCAACCCTCATCTCTGAGGCAGTGTTGCAGTTGTTTTTGGAGATAAGGCACAACTGCAAAAGCCTCGGGGGTGTTATTCGGCTGCGTTACTCACGCGCCTTTGTTGCCGGTACTTACTCAAACTGTCGTGGATTTTCTGGACGCTGAATAATATCGTTTCAGCCTTCTTAATCAGGTCATCCAGTTCTTGATTGGTTAAATGCCCGTCTTCCATAGCCTGAGTGGCGGCAACACAGAACGCGCCCAAATCCCCACCTAGAGCCGCAGCCATTAAAAGCGGATTAACTTCCCGTACTGGCGATGAAAGCTCATTCGTTAGATCAACCAGGTATTGGGAAATAATGCGTTGTCCGGTGTGGGCTTCTAAATCAGCAACAACATCGATCGGCATAAACTGAGGGCTGGTATTGCTCACATATCCAGAGATTGAAGATTCGCACGCTCTTGAAATTTCAGCCGCGTGTTTGCCGCCACCGCAAAGTCTGACAAGTTCACGAGCCAAGTTTTTGAGAGGCGCATAATCAGCCCTAGCAAGGTAACGCATTGAATTTCCCTCTACTTAATTCAAATGACTTTAGGTTCACTGTTGTGAAAGTTTGGAGGCAACGAACAACCACAGGACGACCACCATGAGAAACGACGCCAACTGCATCCGTAGACCGACCGAGATCATCAGCGCGGCCATGTTTGCGTTGCAGGATCTCGAAGCCAGCAGCAAAGACATTGCGGATCATGTGACGGCACATGCTGCACGGAATGCGATTAAGCAACTGAGCGAGACGGAGCATGGGTTGATGGCTCATGCTTCTACGCTTCCGGGGTTCTTTGGGGTGTCGTAGAAATCGTTAGGTTGGAATCTTTCTGGGTAAATCGAACATAGCCTCGCTATAGAGCGCACTGTTAAGGGGGAAATTTCTGATACAGATGACAACCCTGTAAGTCGCCGCAGTTCGGCAGTGCTTGTTTTTAATTTCTGAAGGGTAGCCTTAGTTAGCCATATGCGGCTTGTGCTTGTTGGCTCATCGGGGATAAGTCTATTTCTAACCTCGGCCCTTGCATCTTCAGCAATTTCAAGTAGTTGCTTACTTGGTTTAAACCACTCAGAATGAAGGCGATCTTTTGCAAAATATTCATGCAACCAGTACTCAACATAAGGCCCCCCAGAAACGACCCCTATCAACTCAAGTTCAACTGGGGACATGTTCATAAGGCCCTTGAGCCGATTATCCACTTTCGTTGTGCGCCCTATCCGAATAGGTCCGCCATTAACGGGGGCGATGAAGTATACAAAGCTCATTGAGTCGCTCCCCCGTAAAAGTCGTTTGGGCAGACCGCACCTTTAGTTTTTTTGGAGATTATTTTCATGACCTTTGACGAAGGAAAGCAATCGCCTTTAATCCAACGACCGACGGTCATGTGCTTGACGCCGACCAAATTCCCGAATTTCTCTAGGGTAAGGCCGTTCTCTTTTATGTATTGCTCTACTTTCATATGCACATTGTGCACTTTACGCACAATAATGCAAGAAAAAAATGTGCGTTTACCGCTCGTGACTTTCTGTGCATAAAGTGCACACTTACAAAATGAATATTAGAGAGATTAGAAAACAGTCAGGTCTTACCTTGGAAGAGGTGGCCGAAAGCCTTGATGTGGCTCATTCAACTGTACTTCGGTGGGAGAAGGCGGAAACCTCCCCTCCTATGAAAAAGCTTGAGGCGTTAGCGTCATTATTCAAGGTCACATTGGCTCAGTTAATTGACAGCCCGGGTTCATCAACCCCACCCCTCCCAAGCAACGTCGTCGCAATAGGCCGTCAACCTAATATGGACGCCGTAACGACAGTTCCGGAGATTGACGTTCGCGCAGGTATGGGCGGTGGTGGTGAGGCTAGTGTTGACTACTGGCATGATGAAAACGGTAACAGCTTCCCAAGAGACGCCGTGAAAGAGCAGTGGCAGTTTCCAACGGAACACATTCGGGTAAAGCTTAGTACGCCACCAGAGAAAGCCGTGATCATCGAGGTCGAAGGCGATTCAATGTCGCCTACACTTCACTCTGGCGATCATGTGATGATCAATACAGCGGATACACGCCCTTCTCCACCAGGTATCTTTGCGATCAACGATGGACTTGGACTGGTAGTCAAGCGTTTGGAGTTCATTCCTCACTCAGAGCCTATGACTTGTCGGGTGAGTTCGGACAATAAACACCATTCTGAGTACGAGCGAAGCGCTGAGGAATTGCAGGTTATAGGGCGGGTGGTTTGGTTTGGGAGGAAGGTTTGAGAGATTTTTGTTTTTTTATCTATAGAGCTAAAAATTATTTATGAAAAAAATTTTTATTGAGCAATCCCTTTTCCACTCCATCAGATCTACCAAAAGACATAAGAGACGAAAAAGAAAAAATGCTCCTGTTAAAAAATTAAGAAAAGATACTTTTTCTCAAGAAAAGGCTATTGCCTTACTTAAAGTACATGGTAAGCCTCTAAGAATGCCTGAGGTTTTTTGTCTAGATGAAAACTGCAAAGAAACTATGAGGTTTATACAAAATCAAAGAGATTTAATTTTTTCAGATATTAAACTACTGAAAAAGAAAGCCACCAAAAAACCACATCCATTAAAACAATCGTGGCATTATACTGATTTTACTACTGCAAAAAAGATTGGCACTTCAGCTGCCCTTGTATTAGCAGCTGATTATGATCGGTTCCAGATACTTACGAAGAAGAAGTTATATGCAATCGATTTTGATCAATGGGAAGATACCATTAAAAATACACTCGACGATCTAGGATTCTTAAAGATATTTAATATTAAGAATGACAACAAAATACCTATCACCAACAAAACTAAAACACTACAATTCATGTCAGCTAGAAACGCAGACGATACAGTCACTCCGGAACTTATAGAAGGGATAAAAGGGTTCGTTGACGGCTTAGAAGATGTTAGCCTATTACTCTTAGGCGACGCCATATCAGAAGCAATGACAAATGTAGGTCATCATGCTTATCCTGAAGATTACAAATACACTTTTCAACACATCAATAAATGGTGGACTACCGCATCATACAATCCTGAAGAAAAATTACTTTCGGTTGCTTTTTACGACCAAGGAGTTTCAATACCAATCTCTTTAAGAAATAACCATCTTTCTGATATTGCAAAAAGATTGTTACAACAGCTTAAAGGAATTGCAGGTTTTGATAATCAAAGTGATGCTGAGATGATTGATTTAGCAATACAAATTGGAAAGACAAGCACAAACCGTTCAGAAAGAGGTAAGGGTTTACATGATATATGCAGTACACTGGACCAATGTGCTGAAGGTTACATTCGCATCTTGAGTAGACATGGCGAGTACCTATATAAGAAGGAGCAAGAGAATTCTGAAGGATATGGCACTTTAATTTCTCACAGTAACTCAATTGGCGGAACACTTATTGAATGGGGCATGAAAGTATAATGAAAAATACCTCCAAGCTTTCAAACTCAATGCAAATAAAAATAGCGGAAGATTTTTCTAAAGCTCCTGCTGGGAGATACGAAAGCGATGGACCAGCAAACGGGACCACTTTCAGAAAAAAAATCTTAGAACCTAATTTGCGTAATAAAGACCTAACAGATCTCTATATAAATTTTGACGATACCTATTCTTATGGCTCGTCATTTTTAGAAGAAGCTTTTGGTGGATTAATCAGAGAATCAAAAATTCCCTTTAAAGATCTTGAAGCTAAACTTCACCTAGAAGCAGAGAAGCCAGCATACAAAAGGTACTGCGATCTTGCTTGGAGATACATTAACGCTGAAGAAGAAAAGCATTCTTCACAAGCGTTACATACTTAGTTCTGAGTTAGTCAATAATGTTAAATATTCTAATTGCCTTCTTCGAAAGCAATTTACTTCCTATAGTTACTTTTCTTGGTGGTTTTATCTTCTTTTTTGTAACTCAAAAAATTCAACTTCATTTCTCAATTACCAATAAACAAATAGAAAACACGATTAAACTTGTGGATCAACTCTCCCACCTTTCTATTTCATACTGGCATACAGATTATGATAAATTTTATGACGAAGATGATAAAGGTATAATTGAGACCAAAATTTTAGGTTTAATAACTAGAATCTCTAGAACTCTTCAAATGCATGCTGGTCACGGTATTTATAATTTAAATGAGGCAAACTCCTTATTTACAGAACTTGTTGATCAAGTCACTGGTGACACATTTGAAAGTACCCCAAAATCTAAAGATGCCCTTAGGGCCAAAGCAACGTCACATATATCTAGTAAAATTAATTATCAGTTAGAAAAATCTCTTTATGAAATAAATAATCCACTACTTTTTCTTGTTCGGAACGTAAAGAATTTATGCAAGAAGATTGATTTAACATTTCTTTTGACTGGCGTCTTAATAGTAATTTTTACTATATTTTTATATTCACTAATATTTTTAATATTAAAAGAATAAACCCTCAGCTTTTAAGCCGAGGGTCATCACAATCAAGAAAGCGTGTTCGGTTTTTCCGACGCGCTATTTTTTTATACTAAAATTCCATAATCTTTAAGAGAAAAATGCGTGAATAGTTTTTCGTCCCGACCATGATGATCCCTATAGAGTTCTATCTATAAACTAACTCCATAAAGTGTTTTTCCTTAATGGTGAGGGTCGGAGTTTTGGTCACAGTCCGCATATCCCCCGACCTCAGTTAAGAGAGCCAGAAGTATACGGACGAACCAAAAACGAATATTGCCTCTCCCTAACGGAGCCGGGCCTTTCGTCACGGTCAGACTGAGCTACCAACCTCAATCATCCTCACAACTGTAACAGGGGCTTTCACGTATAAAGCTGGTCCTGTCTCTGATCTTGCGGCAAGTGAGCCTCGTCCAACCGCTGTGCTTCGCCAGAATCCCGTTCGGTAACACATTCACCTCATACGCCGACGGTTAAATCCCAAACCATATGAGGCGATCAACGAATCGCTGATAAGGTCTTATACGTTCATAAAATGCACATTTCAATAACATTGTGCATAAAACGCACTTTTTATTGTTGACATTGTTGTGCGCTTAATGCACATTACCCTTACCGAACGAAGAACAACGATAGGGATTAGCGAGATGCTTTACGAAACAAACTACGACATTATGGCTGGCGGCTTCACTTCTGTTGATCTTGAAGTAGCTGTTCAGGTTAGCCTTGTAGATGATGCGTTGAACATTGGTGATGTGTCTCTCTTTGTTTCCGAGAAAAACGCTTACTTCCCTTGTGACGATGAAGTTTTAGCCCGTCGCATCCAAGACTTCATTCTTGACGATGAAGCTGAGTATTCCCAAGCCATAAAGAAAGCCGAAGAGGTTCAGACTTCGCCGTTTGATGTGTTCGCGGATGCTATTCGTGAGGCAGCGCAATGACCCGCTACCTCGAAGTACTGGCGAAGGCTGCGTTTGTCGCAGTCATCGGCTACCTCGCGGTGATGATCTTCTTTCTGGCTTATGCCGATAGCCCGATACCTCCCACCCAAAAGACAGAGTTACATGGAGAAGTCAGTTATGAGTGAAACAGAAGGTCCTTGGCATGTTGAGCACGCCCACCCTGATGAAAAGTCGGACATATTCATTTGTCATCAAGGGACTGTGTGCGATTCCACGGCTGTTGCTGTCGTCAATGACGTGCTTGCATCGTATGAAGTAAATTCACGTAGAGCGAGGATTTCTGCCGCCGCGCCTGACCTTCTTGAGGCTTGCCAAATGGCGCTAGAAGTATTTTCGGAAGTTGGGAGTTGCGAAGAACAAACAGCCTTTATTGCCAAAGCCATAGCCAAAGCAGAGGGCGCAGCCAATGCCTAGCGTGTCCAAGCAAGTCGCTCAACTCAACGAAGCCCTCAAAGCCTTAGATGCAAATCAAGGTTGGGGCCTCGGCATAGCTAAAGAACTCGCTCAAAAATCCACCAACGCGCACATCAAGAATTTAGCCAAAGACGGGCTAGAGGAACGCGGGATACGGGTATGAGTAACATCCCCCACTCAGAGCGCATTAAATACATAGGAGCCTCAGAGGTAGCCGCAGTCTTTAACCTGTCTCCATTCCTCACGAAGTTTGAGCTATGGCACAGGAAGGCCGGAAGCATCGAAGAGGGTTACCTAGAAGATAGCCGTATTCAGTGGGGAAACATTCTCGAACGACCTATCGCAACGGCAACCGCCGAAAAGACAGGCTGGACCATTCACAAGGTTCACAGATACCTCACGCACAAGACGGTTGAGGGCATGGGCGCAAGTCCTGACTTTGAGATTATCGGACACGAAAGAGGCCCCGGGGCTTTAGAAATTAAAACAGTCGATTGGATGGTTTTCAAAGATTGGCCTGACGCTAAACCGCCTATCTATTACCAGCTCCAGTTACAGCAACAGCTCTCAGTAATGGGGCGTTCATGGGGTGCAATCGCAGTTCTTATCGGTGGCAATCAATTAGAGGTATTCGAGTACAAGAGACACGCCGGAACCGTTAAGAAGATCGAACAAGGTATTACTGAATTCTGGCAATCGATCAGAGATAACAAAGAGCCTTTGCCAGACTTTAGATCTGACGCCGACACCATAGCTCTACTCTATGGCTCAGGACGTGGTGAGGCAGTGAATATGCGCGGAGACAACTACCTTACAGAGCTTTGCGCTCGTTACCATGAAGCCTCAAGCAGAGCCAAGGAATGGGACAAAGAACGCAAAGCCGCAAAGGCCGAGATCCTTACAAAAATAGGCGACGCCTCAATAGCGTTTGTCGATGAGTTCCGCTTGTTAGCTGGCGAAGTAAAAAGCGTTGAATTAGCAGCCCATACAAGACGCGGATTTAGAAATCTAAACGTAACACCTCTACAGAAGGAAGCAGCCGAATGAGTACAAGTTTAACAGTGGTGCAAGAGAAGACCAATCAAGTACGTGGTGCGTTAGAAAAAATGCGCCCTCAGTTTGAAATGGCCCTACCTAAACATGTAACCCCAGACCGCCTTTTGCGTGTCACCATGACCGCAATCCAGAACAACCCTAAGCTTTTGGAATGTGACAAGACGAGCCTCTATTCGGCTATTATGTCTTGTGCTCAATTGGGTTTAGTTCCAGACGGCATTTTAGGCCAAGCCTATATGATCCCCTTCAAGGTTCGCGGACAAATGAAGTGCCAGTTTATTCCCGGCTACAAGGGACTTCTTACCCTCGCCCGTAATTCCGGTGAAGTCCAAAGCATCCAGACACAAGCTGTCTATGAAAATGACCTTTTTGACTACAGATTTGGACTAAATGAAACCCTCGACCATATCCCCGCTGAAGGTGATAGAGGCGAGATAACCCACTTCTATGCAATTGCTAAATTCAATGACGGGGGCCACCATTGGGACGTAATGACCCGCGCCGAGATTGAGAGCATACGGGACGGCTCACAAGGTTATCAAGCTGCCGTTCGGTTTTCAAAAAATGGCGTTATCAATAGCCCATGGACTGATCACTTTTCCGAAATGGGCCGTAAAACAACAATACGCAGGATCGCTAAGTATTTACCTATGGACGTACAAAAGGCCGCACACGTGGCGCAAAGTTACGAAACAGGCGAACACAGCTACATAGATACCCATGGTGAGGTGGTCGTTGATGCGGCTATTGCACAAGAAGACCCCGCCGTTCAGGTCGAAGATAAAAGCGCCTTAGATACCTTTGCAGATAGTGAAGAAGAAACGGTCGAAAAGTTCGAGCCATTTGATACCGATGAGCCCAAGCTTAATGCCGCAAGAGCCGCTGCGGAGAAGGGTGAAAAATCTCTCAATGATTGGGTTGGAAAGAATAAAGAAAACCTACCCGAAGGTTGGCTAGAGAATTACGAGCCTGACCTTATGAAGTTAGCCAGTTAACAGAAATTAGACGCCGTAACCCTTCGCTGTCTTTGTCCAGGGGAGCGGCCCTACTAATCCTCTCTACGTTTGGATTAGTAAAAAGGGCTTAAAGGAATCCAGCCGAGCCTGAAAAAAACGAATAACGCGGGAATTGAAACCAAGGATCACAGCAGAAGGCGATATTCCCGCCACCTTCGAAGGAACAACAAATGTTTAAGCAAATCATCGCAGAGGCAAGGCAAGAGATTAAGGGGGATTTTGCCCCTAAGCCGTACAGGAAGAAGCGTAAACCACGTTGCCCTCATTGCACCGCATACATGCAGAGAAGCCGGGTTGAAGGTAAGCGCTCTTGGAACTGCCAAAGACACGGATTTGTACGTTTTATTAAAGCACAGACAGAGGCGATAGCGTGATGAGTGAGATCAGAACTCACGTAACTCAATTTCACAGCAATGATGAATTCGAAATCAAAGTGGCTAACAGCGAAGAGTTCACAATCCTTCACCGTGCTAGTGAGAATACGATTCTTTGCCCTGAGAGAGCAGATGCGGACAGTCTCCTGGAGTTACTTCATTACGCGCTGTTACCGGAAAACAGGCTATGACCCCGCTACAAACCGCCCTCTCCGCCGTCAGCCGCAAGCCTGCCCTGACGCCGCAACAGATCACCGAGATTTTAAGGAGCTTTGGGGATGAGTGAAGAAAAAACACATTACACAGAATGGCAAAGTCGCGTTATTCACGAGCGTGATGAACTTCAAAGTAAGCTCCAAAAGCTAAAGGGCTTTATAGATAGCGGCGAGCCATTCGGGGCAATCGATAAAGGGCAACGTGACGCGCTGTTTGAGCAATGGTCACACATGACGAAATATCTTCGGGTTCTTAATTGGAGAATTGTTCGATTTAGTTCTGAGGAAGGATCAGGCCATGAGTGAGCTTAAGAGAACAAGGATCTCGGAAAATTGGGATCCAACAGACGCCAACATTGATTACGCTAAAGAACGAGGTTGGACTGAAAATAGTATCGCCAATCAAGCCCTTAAATTTCGAAACTACTGGGCAAGTAAAGCTGGCAAGAAAGCCCTGAATCTTGATTGGGATCTTGTGTGGAAATTGTGGGTTGAGGAAAGAGATGAACAGACCACCCGCGAACAGCCAGCCGGAGAAGGGGGCGTGGGGAAAATAGTCACCAGAGAACGTGAACCTATTTTCTTGTGTCAAGGCGAGTTCTGCGCAGGGGAAAGGGCGTGGCCTTCTGAGACATTGAGCGTTCTAAATGGCGATCTAGTTTGTGATGATTGCCTAAATAATCTAGACCACATGCCCCCACGGGCCGACCTACAGCCGTTTGTGCCTAAGTACATGGAAACCATCCAAAGCCAGCAGGAGGAAATCACCAAGCTAAAGCAACCCGAATACAAGGGTTGCGATTACGGCTCTCGTCGCAACAGCACTGGCCTAATCCAGGTTACAAGCGCTCCGTTGCCATTTGTTACGGGATGGCTCCCTGAAAAACACGCTGATGATGTTTTGAAGATCGTAAGCATATTGCAGAGCCAACAGGCGGAGATTGAAGCGTGTATTAAAGCTTACGAACGCTGCAGTTCAGAGCGTGACCAACTCCAATCCCGCAACAAAGAACTTGAAGGTGCTTTGGATGATGCGGTAAATGACCTATGCGCTACCCTTGAAGTAGATGAAATCAACAAAATTCGTCGTGACATGCGGAAAGCCCTCTCCAGCACAAAGGAACTCACCCCAAAAGCCAGTGAAGCCAACGAGGACAGTGGGGAAACAGGCGCAGAGGGACTCATCAAATATCTTGAGGATGAATGCCTTAATCTTGAGTGCGAGAATGAACCTACTGGCGGTGATGATTATGACGTTGCTTGGAAGGTTTATAGTCACCACCAAGGAGAGCCCTATAAGCGCCTTGAAGGTTTTGGGCGAACACCTATTGAAGCAATAAGAGACGCCCTACCACTAAAACCTGAGGGCGAGTGATGAAAATGGACACTATAGCACTTATAGCATCGCTATTGGCGGTAATCATCATTGTCACATCTAAGTTATCAGGATCAGATGATTTCTTTTTTAATGCCTTTACAGGCTGGGCCACCGTCTTTGTTTTGACTTCGATGCGTTGGATGCAAAATAGAACAAAGAAAGGGGGTAGTAATGACCTCTGATGATTTTTACAGAGTATGTGAAGCAGTCGAAGGCATTGCTAAAACGGAGGGTGAGTAGATGGTAGCTCCGTGCTTAACGGTCAGACAAGCCGCGCCTGAGTTGGGTGTTTCACAGCCTACCCTACGCAAATGGATTAGTTCAGGCAAGATAGGATTCTTGCGTCTTCCCGGTGGCGGGATTAGGGTACGCAGAGAAGACATAGAAGCTTTCAAGGAAGACAGATGGGTCGCCCCCGTAACTCAACTATCAATTATAAACTCAAGCGTAATCGTTCCGGCAATTACGAGGTCAAATGGACCGATGAAGGCAGAACGAGAACAGCTTCTTCCGGTACAAAAGATCGCGAAACAGCAGAACTATTTCTAGCTCAATTCGTTGAGCGCCAAAGAGTAACCCCGCCAGAGCAACCAATTGTTAGCCTTATTCTCAGCGGGTACTATGAAGAAAAGATGTTCGAAGGCCGTTCCAGCATTGACGACATAAAGCGTAATTGCACAAATATAAGCCGTCACATGGGGAAGATCCTGCCCCACCAAATTTCACAAAACACCATTAAAGAGTACGCAAAGAATAGAGGCGCTGAAGGTGTAGGAAACGCATCCATTCGGCAAGACCTCGCCACTTTTAGAGCCGCCCTTCATTGGGCAGAGCGCGAAAAGTGGATAATAGCCCCTAAATTCAAAATGCCCGTCGCCCCCCCTGAAGCTCGTCAAGAATGGGCTACCAGAAAAGAAGTAGATAAACTTCTCGATACAGCCGAACAAACCCCTCACCTATCTTTATTTATCACATTGGCAATTTCTGCAGGCCAGAGAAAAGGTGCAGTTTGCGACCTCACATGGGACAGAGTTGATTTTGAGAGAAACAGAATTGATTTTGGTAAGGATGTCGGCAATAAGAAGAAATCTTTTATCCCTATGAGCAAAGGCTTAAGAGAAACCCTTGAATATTACAAACGCCTCTCAACTACCACTCATGTAATCGAGTATCACGGCAAACCTGTGAAAGATGTTAAGAAGGCATTCAGGCGTTGCGCGGATAAAGCTGGCCTTCCCCATATCACTCCGCACGTTCTTCGACACTCTGCGGCAACATGGATTGTCATGGAAGGAATAGACAAGGCAAAAGGTGCTCGTTATCTCGGAATGTCGGAAGATGTTTTTGAGAATATCTATGGCAAACACGCGCCCGATTATTTAGATAGCGTTGCAGACGCTTTGGATGTCTCCAGAGTTAATCATGCATCGCATGAAAAACCCTACCTAAAACTATCAAGGAATCGGGAAACCCCTTGAAGTGCAATGCATATTTATCAAAGGTTTACCTACAAGACCCCGGATTTGTAATCAGGGGGTTCCGGGTTCAAGTCCTGGCGGAGGCACCATTTTTCTTCCAAAGAATACAATGACTTAATACTGATTGATAATATTGATAAAAGCAGAGTATTTGGTAATTCTTTCCAATAACTCCAAAATTCACTCCCAATTCGCCTCACACAGACCTCTCTCATTGATAATTCGTAATTTAGTAATTAATTCTTGAATGATTTTTTTATAGACTTTTAATCCAATTATAGACTAATATTCCATTTATGGAATATATTGAAAATTACAAACGCATGGCCGATGGCATTGCAGCATTGATGCATCCCCATGCTGAGGTGGTGGTGCATGATATCGCTGTCCAGAAAATCGCCTATCTTGCGAACAACTACTCCAACCGGGATGTCGGATCGCCCTCGTTGATGGATGAGATTGATTTTGCCGAAGGCGATACCTTGCTTGGCCCCTACCGCAAGGTGAACTGGGACGGCAAGGTTCTCAAATCGATCAGCATTGTGATGAAGGGTCCCGATGAAAAGCCCGAAGCCATGATTTGTATCAATCTGGACATGTCAGAAATGGACAAGATGCATCAGGTCCTAGGGCTAATGTTGGGAGCCCCCGAAGAAAATGCACAGATAGATGCCCTGTTTCAGGACGATTGGTATGACCGTATCAATCAGTCGATCCAGGAATGGCTACATGGTCAAAATCTGAGCCTGCAAAGCCTAAACCGCACAGAAAAAAAAGATCTCGTACTTGCCTTGGAAGACAAGGGGGCTTTCCACGGCCAAGGGTCCGCCAATTACGTGGCGCGCTGTCTGGGACTTGGACGGGCCACTGTTTATAAATACCTGAAAGAAGTGAGGCATTGAATATGGATAACGTGCGAAAAAATCTGGTTAAGGAAATCACCGCGGCTAATCGCCGGATAAAATCCGTAGGTGAAAATGGTAACGAGGGCGTTCGCGAAACACCCCTTGATGAAGCAAGCGCTTTTAGCGAGCGAACAGGCGCCACTTTTTTACTTAAAGGCGAGCATCTGCAGCGCACTGGTTCTTTTAAAATGCGCGGAGCCATGAACAAAGTTCTCACGCTCTCTGACAAAGATCGGGAAAAAGGCATCATTACCGCCTCTTCCGGTAACCACGGTATGGCGACTTCGCAGGCGGCACGGGTTGGCGGAGTTAACGCCACAATTTACCTGCCACAAAACGTCTCCCCCCTTAAACTCAAAAACATCGAACGACTTGGCGCAAAAACAGTCTTGGTCCCCGGCACCAGTGTCGATGGCGAAAATGCCGCCCGTAAAGCCGCAGAACAACAAGGCCTGAGCTATGTTTCTCCTTATGCCGATCTGGATGTTATTGCAGGACAGGGAACTATTGGTCTTGAGCTTTTAGCACAGTGTCCGGATTTGGCTGCCGTTTACATATGTGTTGGCGGCGGCGGCCTGATCTCCGGTGTTGGCAGTTACCTGAAAGCCCACCTTCCCGACATCGACATCATCGGTTGCTGGCCAGAAAATGCCGCAGCAATGCATCTGTGTTTGGAAAAAGGCGTAATTTATGACGCGCCCGAAACAGATACCTTATCAGATGGCTCTGCCGGAGGGGTAGAACAAGGCACTGTCACCTTCCCGCTTTGCCAGCAGGTAATTGACCGCCATGTCTTGGTAAGCGAAGCAGAAATTGCCCGTGCCATGCAGGAGATTGCCGCCCATGAACGCTTTATTATTGAGGGCGCCGCAGGTGTTGCCGTCGCAGCAGCTTTAAAAACCGCAAGTGATTACAAAGACCGCAAGATTGCGGTGGTCATATGTGGCCGCAACATTACTCTTGAGACTTTTATGTCGGTAATAAATCAACAGGCATCAGGAGGAACCAATGCGTGATTTTACTCTTGAGACTTTTTTCTCCAGATGGGAATTTGATGCCCGCTACCATATGACAGCATCCGATATCCAAAGTATGTCTGTCAGTGATCTTCTCGCGCTAGGCAGTGATGAAGATCGCAAGCATTTTCAAGATATGCACTTGAGTTATACAGAAACCTATGGCGCTCCAATCCTTCGACAAGAAATCTCTAAGACCTACGACACGGCCCAACCAGAAGACATCCTTTGCTTTGCCGGGGCAGAAGAAGGCGTTTATGTCGCCATGAGGGTTCTTTTGAATAAAGATGATCACGCTATTGTGGTCGTCCCAAATTATCAGGCGGCAGAAACTCTGCCCTTGGAAATTTGTGATGTCACTGGCGTCCCGTTGGACCCAGATAATAATTGGTCCCTCGATCTTGATCAGATCCGAACAGCCATTCGTCCCAATACCAAACTTATTTCCATCAACTTTCCAAACAACCCCACAGGGGCCATTTTAGAACGAAGTTGCTTTGACGCTTTGATCGACCTTTGTCGTGCTCATGACATTTATCTATTTAGCGATGAGGTTTATCGTTTAATAGAGCGTGACCCGATCCTGCGCTTGCCGCAAGCCGCCGATGTCTATGAAAAAGGGATCTCTCTCAACGTCATGTCGAAGGCTTATGGATTACCTGGCTTACGTATTGGATGGATCATGTGCCGGGACAGAGATCTACTGCAAAAGATGGAACGTTATAAACACTACCTGTCTATTTGCAATTCTGCTCCCAGCGAACGGTTAGCTGTCATAGCTCTCCGAGCCCGTGACACGATCCTGAAAAAGAACCGCACCCTTGTAAATGATAACGCAGCTAAGCTAACAGCTTTTTTTGCTGAATTTCCGGATCTGTTTGATTGGCAACAACCCGATGGCGGCTGTGTTGGCTTCCCCGCTTATATCGGTCCCGGAAGTACAGATGATTTCTGTGAAGACCTTATTTCCAAATCCGGTGTCCTACTTCTCCCCCCCAAAATTTATCAATCTGAACTTCTTCCAATTTCTTGGAACCGTTTTCGAATTGGCTTCGGACGACAAGATATCGAATCAGGGCTTTCTGCTTTTCGTAGCCATTTGAGAGCAAACCGATGACAACTATTCCGATAATTTCCCTCGACGCTATCCAAAATAGCATGACCAGGACAGATATCCTGCACGCCGTCAAAGGCGCCCTCATTGCACACTCAGATGGTAAAGTCATCTCTCCCCCTCCTGGGCAACTTCTTTTTGATAACCCAAAGGGTGATTGTCATATCAAGTACGGGTATCTACAGGGCGGAGATACCTATGTGGTCAAAGTTGCCAGTGGCTTTTATGACAACCCGAAACAAGGCTTACCAGTTAACAACGGTATCATGATGGTATTCAGCGCCCAAACGGGTGCGCCCGTTTGCATTTTGGATGATAGAGGCTGGTTGACGAATGTTCGCACTGCTGCAGCGGGTGCTCTTGCTGCACAGGCCGGTGCACCGGCACAAATTAGAAAGCTTGGAATTATTGGTGCAGGCGAACAGGCAGAACTTCAAGCACTATGGAGTTGTGAGTTACTGAATATTAATACAGTAGATGTTTTTGCCCGATCCCCTTCGCGCGTCAAAGCCTATGCAAAACGTATGAAAGAGCATGGTATTGATGTCACAATTTCACCCAACATTCCCACACTCTTACAAAAGTGTAATTTGGTAATTACAACCACGCCAGCAAACAGCGCGCTTATTCAAGCTAACGATGTTCAATCAGGCACGCATATTGTGGCTATAGGTGCCGACAGCCCCGGTAAGCAGGAACTTGACGCAGCCCTGTTCCAACGTGCAGCTGTGATTATGGTTGATGACCATGAACAGTGTGTACACCACGGGGATTATGGGTACGCAGTTCGAGCTGGGCTGGTGCCCGAAAATTCGGATACACCGCTAGGAGCCGTTCTTGCTGGCGCAAAGCCAGGACGTTTGTCAGATCAAGACATTACAATCACCGACTTAACCGGAATAGCTGCTGAAGATTTAGCCGTCGCAGGTCTGGCTTGGAATCGATGCACTTAAAACGAGAAAATCACACACTGAAGCTTCGAGAGATATGAAAATTCACGCTTTTTTCACTCTTAAGAAAAAGCAGAACTCCTTAAGCTGGTAAAAACAAGCTCATCCCAGCCGAGGAGAAATAACATGTCACAACCACTCAAACCCACCTATAGACATACCTATACTCTAGAGATGACGGTGACAGTAAACTCGAACAATGAACAAGCCATCGACGTAACAGCTGGGGATGTTTGGGCTGCCATACTGAAAAAAACAGACATGTCCGACGCGGATTTTTTACGAAGGGTCGGTTCACCAACCCACACAGAAAAAGGTGCTCTCAAAAAACCTCACCTCTACAGTGTAACGATGGCTTCTTAACAAGCTTTATAACCTAAACCTACAACCCCAATCGTTCGTTATGAGCGATTGGGGTTGTAGGTTACAGATGTATTTTATTGCAAAATAGGTCATGGTACACTTAGGTCAAAAGTATTTCGCACATCATTGAACACCATTGAAAAAGATTATCTTTTAAAAATCAATTAGATGCTTCTTGATCTGCCTCTTGATCATCTTTGATACCACGTTGAACTCTATTAACTTCGCTAGAGATTTCAAAGAGCAGTTGCACCATACGTTCATGCATGGATTGTAGTCGAACAATTTTGCTTTGTAGGTCAGCAGTTTCAAGCACATCGACATTTGGCGGCATGTTACTGCCATCGTCAGACCCTTCGAGTAACCAGATCATATTTACACCGAGCACCCCTGCTAAACCAACCAGCTTGTTAGCACGAGGTTCGGAACGATCAGATTCCCAATTGTTAAGTGTTGCTACTTTCACACTCACCCGACGTGCAAGTTGTGACGGAGTTAACCCTCTACTTTTACGGGCAGTCTGAATCCGCTCTCCCATTGTAACATATGTCATAATATACCTTTGATTGTTGTAAATTGAGGCTTACTTAAACTGGCAATTAATTTGCTTTATTTTCTAAGAATGAATTTTTCTATTAGATAAAAATCAGTTCAAAGTGTATCCCTTTGGCTAGTGCTAAAGGGATACACTTTGAATGTAGTAAAATCAAATTATATTTATAAAATACGTAAAAATATCTATTCTTAAGTAACTTTCGTATTTATAAAGCGCGTAATAAATCAAAATTATTTCACAGTACTTTTGATACCTGAGAGAACAAATCTTAAGACGACTATTCTTCTGGCTGTGCTCTAACTATCCCTTATATAATAGGGCTAGAGCACAGCTCTATCAATAAAGAGAAATCATCTAAGAAGCTATTAAGGACCCTGTAAATGGCTACTCAAAACATACCTTTTCAAACCATCGATTGGTCAGAGATTCCAAAAACAGAACATCCTGGCGATAGTGGTAAAGCCTATTGGCAAACAGTACAGTATAATGGCCTACGGGTTAGGATGATCGAATATTCAGTAGATTACATAGCAGACCATTGGTGTGAAAAAGGTCACATTGTTCAATGTCTTGAAGGCGAATTCACCAGTGAAATGAGTGATGGCACCACATTTACCTTGTCAAAAGGCATGACCTACGTTGTATCGGATGATTTAAGCTCTCACCGATCTGTGACTCAAAGCGGTGTAAAGTTACTCATCATCGACGGTGAGTTTCTCAAAGCCAATCAATAAGAAAATTGCAACAAGCATCTTAAATTCTTTTAAATACGTTTATGCGTCAGGCACCCGTCCTTAAAAGAATGACGAAGTGAATCAAGAAAACTAAACCGTAGAATAAGATTAATACCGTCGGAAATTATAAAGCACCTATAGAGATTACTTTAAGTTTTGAGGCAAATCGAGTGATCCCGCATCTCCACATTATGGAAGATGCCTCTGTTTTGCCGGATACCATCTTTATCGCCAAAACAATTGCTGGTTCAGTTTAAAAACATACCCTTACAGCTTTGCCTTTTAATTGGTACTCTTGCAGGCTAAAAGCGCTAAGATTTAACACCCATAAAAAACGAGAGGTTTCCTTTCGTTCAAAGGAAAAGAGCCATGGCAGCAAAGAAAAACCCGCTGAAATTAAATAAACTTCAACTACGTACTCTTGTTTTAGCGCAGGTCATCGCCCGCGACGAACGCCAAGCCGTGCACCATTCAAATGGTGATGTAACTCTATCTCAATTGCCACATGCACATGGCAATCATGTTCATGTTGGGGAATACGTTGTTTCAGCCAAGGAAACCAGTGGGTTCAGTAACGCTGCTGTTTGGGCGGCACTCGTGCGCAAGGGATTGGTCAAAGAAGTTGGCACACCAATCACGCTGACTGCTGAAGGGGTTGTTTACGACACAGGGCTAGGTGATAAATTTCTGAAAAAGTCAGATCACTAACTCATCTTTTGAAAACTATGCGCGAGATTAATTTCTCGCGTATTATTCTCGATTAGCTGCAGTTCCGCGCACATGACTGCACCCTAAACAAACGTGCAAAGTTAGGTCCACTGAGACCTGCCCATCTTCTACGTCCGACAGATCTTCGGGTACATATTTGGAAACATCGTTGTCCAAATGCCACGTTCCGCTATTCGCCAAATCATCCCGTGATAACTCGTAACGAACCACGCGTTCGGAAAAGCACTTATTACACTTTTTCATGACATCCCCTCTAATAGTTCAATAAAAACTATATGTTACCCTACTAACAAAGCATAGCGTAAAAAGTATGAACAGGGTCTTTATGAAAATGCAGAGAGATTAAGGTCAAGTACTTCCCCCATCCAAATTGCGTGGTCGGTATGATCTTTAAGATCATCACCGGTATTTGCATGAATAAAAAGAGTAAGTCCGTTCCGGTTTAAAGATAACCAACTCACAACCTCTCCAAATTTTTCCGGCGGAACAGAAAGCTGACAACTCCAACGTGGATGAGGTCCAACATTTTTTTCATGTACGCGCCCCATAGCGATACCAAAATGGTCTCTTGCTTCTTCGGACAAAACCCGCGCAAGGCTCACAGTCTTCTCATCAAAATAAACATGCGCATGAAAATCACCAAGAACTGTCACAACATTCCCCTAACCATAAATCAGTCATAAATTACGATACACAATAAATGCCAATGGGGAACATAACAAAAACAACATCAGCAATTCGACCAAATTAAACTTATTACTCAAAACACATTAAACATTACAAAGACATGTGCTCTCTTTTCTGTATTTTCATATTTTTTTCAGATATAGATGCCATAAGTAAAAGAAAACCTTAGCAACTGAGATATAAATAATGATCACCCCCGCAGTTTTAGACTTGGCCCTGACGGCTTTCGTTTCCCTCTTTGTGATCATTGATCCTCTAGGATTATTACCAATATTTATTGGCCTGACCCAAGGCACAGATGCTGCTCACAAACGAAAAATGGCCGTTAAAGGTGTTTTGATTGGCGGAACCATTCTTGTTTTCTTTGCCCTACTCGGAGATCGCTTCCTCGACTTATTAGGCGTTGGATTACCTGCCTTTAGAATCGCGGGTGGTGTAATGCTCTTTCTCATCGCCTTGGAAATGGTCTTTGATAAAAGATCAAAACGCCGAGAAAACAACGCGGAAGAACTCAAAGGATCTCAGTCCCATGAAGACGTTTCTGTTTTCCCTCTTGCGATCCCTTTGATTTCAGGCCCAGGCGCCATTGCGACCGTAATGTTGCTTATGAGTGCAAATAAAAATGATATTGTATCCCAAGCTGCTATCTTAAGTGTTCTGGCCGGTGTATTACTTTTATGCCTTATATTATTTTTTGCAGCCGATAAATTGGAGAAATTTATTGGGGACACCATAACTCATATCATTTCGCGGGTCCTCGGAATAGTCCTCGCGGCTCTCGCTATTCAATATATCCTTGATGGGATAAAAAGAGGTTTATTAAATTAGTCGTATAGATACACAGTATTTGTCCTATATTGCTTTCAGTTCTTTGTACTTTTGAAACTTTTTTCCCTTACAACAATAACCAATATATAGCGGTATCTCTCTTCACTGAGAGTTAACTTAACAACGAAACAACCGCTTCAATCAGGGTAAAGTTTTAACAATTAAGATCCCACAAAATTGAGTGCGGTAGGAGTTGGTGTTGAAAAAGTATAGTGATTTTGTTTTCGATAGACAGACTCTGCTCGATGCATTCCCGCTACCCGTTTTCATTTCAGATAACAAGCATCGCTTTATCGCCGGGAATAAAGAGTTTCACAACTTCATAGGTAAAAACACCCTTCGTGAAGGTTTCAAACTCTCGAAATTAACCAGCTCTTCGTTACCACAAGAAACCATCAAACAATTGGACGATGAGGTCCTATCCTGTGGAGAGCCAAAAACGATAGAATTGTCCCTCAAACGGGCTGATGGCGTTCAATGTCAGGTATTGTTACGTAAAACGCGTCTAATTGATCCCAACTGGGATGAACCACCAAGGGTACTAAATACCCTGCAAGACATTACCGAACAGCACCTAGCACAATATATCCTTCTCGACGCTATAGATGCCATTGCAGAAGCATTTGCCATGTACGACAACAATGGCAATCTGATAATCTGTAATCAAAACTTTCGAGACATGTATAACTACACCAAACAACAAGCGCGCCCAGGGGCTCACTTTCAGGAACTTGGTGAAATTGACATTAAAAATGGTAATGTTGCCATTGGCGATGAATCTGGTCAGGACTACTTAGAACGCAAAGCCGCGTATCGGCGAGAACTCAAAGGCTCATTCACAGTAAACCTAAAGGATGGACGCTGGATTAGAACCACAGACCGACGTGTTCCTAGTATTGGTTTTGTTTCCGTACAAACCGATATCACTTCCATAAAAAAATCCCAAGCCCTACTGCAAGGCGCAAAAGAAACAGCTGAACTAGCAAGCAGAGCTAAATCTGAATTTCTCGCTAATATGAGCCATGAGCTCAGAACACCTCTGAATTCAATTATCGGCTTCTCTCAAATTTTGATGGGAGAAATGTTCGGCAAGCACACAACAGAAAAGTACAAGGACTATTCAGAAGCAATCAATAGATCAAGCAACCACCTTTTAGAATTGATCTCTGAAATCCTGGACCAATCGAAAATTGAGCTTGGCACAGTGACCCTTGAGCCTGAGGAAGTTGATATTGAAGGGATGCTCTCTGAATGCGTAGCGCTATTAAAGGAGCGTAGCGAAAGAGCGCAGGTTGAGGTTACCCTTGAATGTGAGAGTACTCTTTCGCACTTTGAACTTGATCGATTAAAGGTGAAGCAAGCTGTTCTCAACCTCCTTACCAATGCTATCAAATTTACAGATGCCCATGGCATAGTTTCCATCAATGCCCATCAAACCCCAGATAAAGGTCTGATGATCAAAGTCAGTGATACTGGTATCGGGATTGCTACTGAAAATCTAGACCGTGTACTAGAACCCTTTGCTCAGGTTGCAGAGAGTAAAACTCGAAACCACGAGGGAACTGGTTTGGGGTTGTCGATTGCCAAATCCTTCGTAGAGCTCCATAACGGGCATCTTGATCTTGATAGTTCTCCTGGATACGGCACAACTGTCACACTAAATTTTCCACCCACATTTAGTCGCCAATATTAAATAGATTCCAGTAACTAATTAAGTCCCAAATAACCTTTTCCATCTCAACGTTTATCGACATAATAGTTTAATCATTGCCCCCGTTTATAGAGTCCAAGAATGCTGATAGCCCAAATTACTGATTTTCATATTGGTCGTACAATTGAAACCGATAATGGTGTTATTGATCTCTTTGAACGGCTTAAAGATACAATAAAGCACCTAAAAGAACTCGACCCTATTCCCGATGTTATTGTCGTCTCTGGCGACATATCGAATCACGGCAATCTTGAAGATTATCAACGCGCAAAAAAAATACTCGACTCATTACAAATTCCATACCTCGTTATGCCCGGTAACCACGACAGTAGAGAAAATCTTCGAAATCTTTTTGGTAATCATGGGTACCTGCCTGAGACAGGTGAATTCCTGCAATACACTTATGAGAAACTACCACTTCGACTTGTTATGCTCGACACACTAGAAAATGGACATCATCATGGTATGATGTGTGATAATCGATTGTTATGGTTGGAACAAAGTCTTAGTGAACAACCTGACCAGCCGACATTGATATTTATGCACCATCCCCCAACCAAATTAGGTCTTCCCTATCAAGACAGCATGAATTGTAAGAACGGAAAGAAACTAGCCGATCTAATAAAATCGCATCCGCAGGTTTTAGGAATTGCATGTGGACATACTCATAGAGACAGTGTGGCCAATTGGGCAAACACAGTTCTTTTTGTAACGGCCAGCGCAACATTTTCATACGCACTGCAAATGAAACCTGTCGATGATATCAATCCAAGATTTGAGCCCACATGTGCCCGTCTATTCTATTGGAGTGAAGAAACCGGACTGGTTTCGCATTTAAGCTTTATTGGTAAGTATCCAGATGGCTTAACTGAAGGCGTACCTCAGCCTGCCCTAAATTAACATTTTGAGAACAAGTTAACTTTTTTCAATTTTTCTCAAATCTTTAACCAACACCTGATCACCAAGTTGAAAAGAGTCCTTACTTGATTCAGTGGTGGCATGAGTCAATGTATTTTCCACTTTCTTTCCTGTCAGAAAATGAAACACTTTTCTTATTCCTCTCAGAATTTTCGGAATAATCCAAATTGCGATTATTAGAAAAATTGCAAGAAACACAGCAAAAGCAGTCGGGTTAAAGATCGCGATAAAAAGACCGCCTATAACAAAAATATCTTCAGTAATTGAAGCGATAATATTAGTAAAAGGTTCCGGTGAAGTATTGATCACCGCTCGGCTTCCAGCTTTTACAGTATGGCTTAATGCTGCCAACCCGCCTCCACCCATAAATGCCATCACCTGAGCTTCAATACTCACATCGCCCAACATTCCAGACGCAATCATCGCACCAGCAGGTATTCTTATGAATGTATGTACACCGTCCCATAAGGAATCAACCGCTGGGATTTTATCAGCGACAAATTCAATAACATACAGGACAACCGCGATAACGATAATACCCGGGTGCTGAATCATTTCGAGATCCGGAGGCAGGTCAAGCTGTCCGCCGATCCCCAAAATTCCAAGGAGACCAAGAGTTGCATACAGGTTTATACCGCTGGCCCACGCCAACCCCATTGCAAGTATTACCGTTTCAAAGAGCGTCATCTTATCCCCAAGCGCTAATCATGAACAAAAGATTAATGTACAATTCAACCGAAGTTAACGATCTGTATTTATATTGTGTTTTATCATAACCAAACAATCTTCGTAAATATACTGAACCAGCTTTACGGAACCAAGGTGCATTTACGAAGAAGATAGTCTCTTTTTTGAACGTAGATTCACCTCAATTCCGCCACAGTAACACTCTACAAAAAACTACGGTTCAGAGGTTTAGGATCAAAGATAAGGAGCAAATTGTTACTGGGATTGAACCATCCCTTTATCATTACAGAATTCATTGTTTCATTACAGCATTCCCTGAAACGTACATTTTGGGTGTAACTGTTTCAACAAATTCGGTAACAGAAATTTTACACACACCAATAAGTTGAAGCAGACATCCCAATGAATTCTGATATAGACTTAATTATTGACCACGCTGAGGGAGTTAACGGGCGTTGGAAAATGGTGTTACAAATAGCCTGAGTGCTAAAGAACAGGCAGACTTACTCGCTTTGGTCGCTCATTCCAGAGATAGAGAGGCTTTTGTCAAACTTTTCAGACACTTTGCCCCTCGCCTTATGTCCTATATGCGAAAGATAGGTACCGACAACAATATCACAGAAGGTCTCGTACAAGACGTTATGCTAACCTTGTGGCGGCAAGCTGATAGTTACGATCCAGATAAGAGTTACGTATCCAGCTGGGTGTTCGCAATTGCACGGAACAGACGAATTGATCGATTCCGTAGACAACGCCTTGTTCCCATAGATCAAAACCAGTTACTGAATCAAATTGATGAAGCGCCAAGCCAAGACAAAGACATTGAACATCACGAGGTAGAAGCCTTACTCAGAGAAGCCGTAGAAAGCCTGCCAGAAGGGCAAGCCAGACTTTTACAACTCGCTTTTTATGAAGATATGACCCATAAGGAAATAGCCGAGCATGAAGGTATGCCTTTAGGTACTGTCAAATCACGCTTGCGTCTGGCCATCAACAAATTACGCCGCACACTTGGATCCAGTATCTGATGGGGCCTGTATCTGACTCACTGTTATTAGATATTGCTTACTGAAATTAGCGTCGTGTATTCCCTGATAATTTTTTGATCAATTATCGTCTTGAAGGAGTAATAAGCAAAAGGTCAATGCAGTCGTATCGTCCGCGTAAAAATTTTCATTCAATTCAGAAAGCGGCTTCAAATCCCCCGTCGACAAACGTAACTCATCACTTACCATTCCTCCCGCCAAAATAAGTAACTGTCCATTTTTTTGATATTCAAAGAACGGGTGCCCGAGAAGAACCAATGCTTCTGCAGGAATCCGTAACAAAAGAATTTGAACAAACGGTACAGGCAGATCTATTGACTCAACACCACTTTCATCTGATGCACGCCAACGGATATCATCAAGATTATCCGGTAGTAATTGCCCTATTGATCGCGGGAGATCTGTTACGTGATCACACTTTGAACTAGGAAATGTTGTAATTTCTGCAGAATCCAAAAGATCCAACACTCGTTCTTCCATGCCTTCGGGTAGATCTTCGGCAGGCAACTTTTCGATAAGTGCTCCCCCCAAAGCCTTTAATCGCCGTACTTCATTCCGACAAGTTGCACAGAGCGATAAATGCGCCTCAATGACAAGTTCCCAACCATTTCCACCTCTTCCAGAAACATAATCAATCAAATTTTCTTCCGGTGGGTGAAATTGTGGTAAATCAACCGCAGTTACCTCATCCCTAGCAACTGTTCCAGAAATGATTCCTGTCATGAGTTAGCGTCCCTTATAATGTCCGTCTCTAACGATAGACCTTTATCGACATAGATAAGCAAACATTTATTAGTTTGAGCTATTTCTACGTCTAAGAACGTCTTTTGGATCACAGGATTGTGTCTGTATTTGAAAATATTGATAAAATACTATGTCCTAAGGGCTTGATCTTGTGTCAGAGCTCTTCATCATAGAAATATACTCCTATTCTGTGCGTTTTAAAAGACGTCAGTTCCTTAGGGCACCCCAAAGGCAAGGTCCAGTCAATTAAAATGAGTTTCAAGAAACTACCCAACAAATTAATATTTGCTCTAATTCTACCATTAATTCTGGCAAGTTGCGGTGGCGATTACACATGGGGCTGGCATGTTATTGATCCAACAAAGTCGAACGGCTTAAGTAATATTGAATTTTTGATTGGTGGATTTCAAAGTACTTTAAGTATATCTCTTGTTGCCCTCTCGATCTCCATCTCACTTGGTTTGCTCGTCAGTATTCCAGGGATCTCGAGCAACAAGTATTTAAAGGGCATGAATGTTACCTACGTAACAACGATTAGATCCATTCCCGTTCTTGTTATGATTCTTTGGATTTATTATGGCCTCCCCATCGTTTTAGATATCGAACTCAGTATCTTTACCTCTGGTGTCCTAGCACTGGCCATATGTGACAGTCCTTTTCAAGCAGAAATCTTTCGCGCAGGTATTCAGTCAATTGACAAAGGGCAACACGAAGCAGCTGAAAGCATGGGGTTGAAATATTATCAAAAAATGCGTCTGATCATCTTTCCACAGGCCATCAGACGCATTATCCCACCTCTCGGCAATCAATTTGTTTACATGTTGAAGATGTCATCACTTATCTCTGTCGTCGGATATAGCGACTTAACCCGGAGAGCCACTGAGTTGGTCGTTACAGAATACCGCCCCTTAGAGATATATAGTTTTTTGATTTTAGAATACTTAGCCCTGATTCTAGTGGTGACTTATATTTTTCATAAAATAGAAAATCGCCTGAAGGAAAATGAAAAAATTCAAAACCCGGGATCTAGTTCATAAATTACGTCTCAAAAGGTCGCGTTTACGCACTTGGTAAAATATAAGGGGCAGACCCAGATATAATTCAAACGATTTGGACGGCAACCCAATATCAGTGTGATGGTTTAATATTTGCGTCGCGGTTTCCGTAACGCGATAGCAATCGACCAACCCCTGGGTTGAGTTCCAAACCGATCTCTTGCTGGCTATTCCACTTAACGATCCCCAACACTTGACCACAATCTTCATGCGAAAGAATAATTTCACTTCCAATCGGTAATTTAGTATCGAGCATTAAACGCGCACCACAGAACGAAAGGTCAAGAATCTCGCAATCGTATTTTGTATTAAAAACGGTAAGTTGAACTTTTGTACCAGGAAAAACGCTCTGTCTTGGTGTATGCCGTCGGTTCAATAACCGTTGAAGCGAAACCGATGAAAACTCTTGATACACCCTAAGCACCTCACTACCACATCTATTAGATCCCCTTTAAGCAGGACCCATTTAAGTTAATCTTATTGCTTGTTCACGCACGCAGAAAGTATGTGTTGTTTGACCAAATCAGTGGTGACTGGTTTGGGCATATAACCTGATATCCCCCCAGGAAGAGCGGCATCATTTTTTTCATAACCGCTCATCATAAGGAATGGAAGTTCACGGGTTAAAGCTTCCGTAGATTCTCTGATTCTCTTCAACAAATCCAGTCCCGTTTCTGGCACC
The DNA here is from genome assembly GCF_042682825.1 of Kiloniella antarctica. Classification (NCBI taxonomy): domain Bacteria; kingdom Pseudomonadati; phylum Pseudomonadota; class Alphaproteobacteria; order Rhodospirillales; family Kiloniellaceae; genus Kiloniella; species Kiloniella antarctica. The sequence continues at coordinate 23,862 of NZ_JBHUII010000006.1, read as the reverse complement.
ATATAGTAGTCAGAAATAACCAAGTCTGGCTTCTCGTCTTCAATACCGTTCATTGCTTCAGCCACATTTTCATAGAGTAGTACCTCGCCGACCCCTAAAGATAAAAGCATTAACTTCATCATTGAGCGCACCGGTTTACTATCGTCAACAACGACGATTCTCAAATTTGTCCAATCTTGCTCTGTCCAAGACAAGACACACCTCCACTTTGTTGAACAAGGAACGAAGAAAGACGAAGAATCCGTCTGTTTCCCGTGATGGCTCCTTTATTGACTCCAGAGTGTTAAAAATCTCCTACCGATAGGTTGCATTCGTTTAAATTTTTTATTGATTTATTTTAAAAATACTTCTCGATAAATTAGATTCAACTTAAACTTCAGATAGTTACATGTTACCACAATAATAATAAACCTCTTAAAATTCAACTATCGGAATAAAAAATAGAATCAGTTTATCGTGAAGGAGCTTAGTTAACTGGAGGGAACAAAATCAATTTTATTCAATTTCGAAACGATAGTTCTTATTCTATCCATCATTTGTTTAGGAATATGTCGTAACTTCATCCTATTTCCGATAACATTCAGGAAATAAGATTCGCAGGGAGTGATAAATGAGCCTTAGAACATACACTTATCAGATTCAATCCGATCCAATGTCACGCGTTGAATCAGGTCAGATCGAAGCTAAAAATATCGAAGATGCCAAGCGTCAGCTTCGAGTCCAGTACATGTTGGCCATTCTGCCAGAGGATACTCTCTTGGTTGACCAATCTGAAGTCGATGAAAATCAAGCTCGCCAAAAGTCTGCAAAAGCGCGCGATCTCCTTCGTGTTCTCGCTGATCATCATGCATGGACCAAAGATTCAAACCAAGGGGCCAGAGCAAACCTTAACAATTTGAATCTGACCGATATGGTCATGCCAAAATCAAAGCTTCAAAATGCTGACATGGCTGGCGCTGATTTCTCAGGTGCAGATTTAAGTGGATCTAACTTAACTAATGCAAACTTGGTAAGAGCCAGTCTTCATGGTGCTAACCTAAAAGATGCTGATCTTACTGGCGCTGACCTTAGCGACGCCGACTTGCGTGGAGCTATTCTCACAGGAGCAATTTTAGATGGCGTTGATCTTTGGAGAGCAAATTTAATGGGGTGCGTCATTTCGCCCTCTGCCCTTCACAAGGCCCTTTCTTGTAAAACTAAATAGATCGTGCCCAGATATACGACGAAATAAGCAAGGGCCGAATATTTTGTAGCGAAACTAATGAGCGAAAATGATAATAATTTTGGGATAATCGCCACATCCGTTCCGAAAGATCGTTCTGCATTTCAAGCCCTCAAAAAAGGGCTGTGCAGAAAGTGCCCAAACTGTGGTAAAGGCCGTATCTTTAGGAAATATGTGACAGTAAACGACGAATGTGCGAACTGCGGAGAAGAGCTCAGTCACATTCGTGCGGATGACATTCCCCCTTACTTCACCATCACAATCGTGGGGCATATTGTGGTGCCTGGTGTTATGTGGTCCGAGCAGGCTTGGTCTCCATCCCTCCTAACTCACGTTGCCATCTGGCCTGCGCTGACACTAGCATTAACCATGGCGATACTCCCTTATGTAAAAGGAGGAGTACTCAGCGTTCTGTGGGCACATCGTATGTTCGAAGACGAAAAACGCTTTCAACCCGATAAACACTGACCACTCGCTTCTGATATATAGAGCAACACCGTTAAAACGTCACTTAGAATGGCGCATAACATATTAGCACGTCTAAAGCGTAATGCGACGTAGCAGTCTTTTCATACCGCTTAATTAAATTTTCTTAGGAAATATCTCTATTCTTATCCGTTCGAGACAGTATCCCCTTTTCCATAAATGATGTTTGAACGCAACATTAGCTCTTTGTAAACTTAAGAGTATTACACCTCTTCTTACAAAAAAATCATTTATCATTTTGCTTTGCCCGACACATCCAAGTTGTATATACAATATAAAGAAGTTCAAATACCAATCGGAGCTAGATATGTGGGATAGTCTGTGGATCAACTGTAACCTTTGCACCATGCAGGGTAATGGACTGGGCGCAATTACCAATGGTGCAATAGCCATCAAAGGCGATAAAATTTCTTGGGTTGGAGAACTGGAAAACCTTCCAGATGAACCAAACAAACTGGCCAGGGAAGTCAACCAACTTAATGGCAACTGGATCACCCCCGGATTAATCGATTGCCACACACATATTGTTCACGGTGGAGAGCGCGTAAACGAATTCAATATGAGATTAGAAGGCGCAAGCTACGAAGAAATTGCCCGATCAGGTGGAGGTATCCGTTCCACAGTTAAAGCAACAAGAGCCGCCAGCGAAGAAGAACTTCTTAAAGCTGCCCTTAAACGTGCCAATGCTCTACAATCCGAAGGTGTCACCGTTATCGAGGTTAAATCAGGATACGGTTTGGATTGGGAAAATGAAACTAAACAACTTCGCGTTGCCAAGCAGATTGCCGATCATCTCCCCATTAATGTTATCACCACATATCTTGCGGCCCACACAATTCCCGAAGAATATCAGGATAATGGCGATGGCTACATCGATAGTATAATTGAAAAGCTGCCTGAGTTAAAAAAACTTGGCCTTGCAGATGCTGTAGATGGGTTCTGCGAAGGTATTGCCTTCTCACCGGCACAGATAGAAAAACTCTTCAAAGCAGCGTCTGAATTAGGGTTTGATTTAAAGCTCCATGCTGAACAGTTAAGTGATTTGGGCGGTGCAGAATTAGCAGCACGTTATGACGCAAACTCTGCCGATCATCTCGAATATGTTTCAGAAAAATCTGCGAACGCTATGGCACAATCAGGAACCGTGGCCGTTATCTTACCATGCGCCTTTTACTTCCTCAACGAAACCAAAAAACCCCCTATTGAGTTATTCCGTGAAAAGAGTGTCTCTATGGCTGTGGCCACGGATATGAATCCTGGATCATCTCCCTGTTGCTCAATTTTGCTTGCTATGAATATGGCTTGTACATTTTTCAAAATGACACCGACAGAAACCATGCGAGGTGTCACTTTACACGCGGCGAAGGCCCTTGGTATAGAGAACCGTTACGGAAGCCTAGAAGTTGGTAAAATAGCCGATCTCGCGATTTGGGATATTAATAATCCAGCAGAACTTTCTTACCACATGGGATTTAATCCTCTGCAAGAGTTAATTAAATCAGGTAAAAAAATTATACAAAACTAAAGATCTTGAAGGACAGAAATTTGTCTGAAATCCCAGCAAAAATTGAAAAATAATCTGTCCGGAGTGAGGCCACCTATTCCAAGGTAACGAGTGGGATGAGATCGACGCACACTGGGCAGCCCAAACGCGAAGATCAATGTCATAGGCAGATGCATGGCCACCTTTAAAACAGGAACTTACAAGATATAAAGCTTCACATTTAGTTAGTATGGTCCCTGTTTGAAATCAATCTTCGACCCGGGCAAAACGCCAGGTAACAGATGCTTCTTTTAGCATAATTTCCTGAGTTTGAATCTCACCCCAGCGTTCTACAAAATCTGGATCGTCTTTACTTTTTTCATCAACAATAATTTCACGGATCCCACTTTGTATAATGGCTCTGGAACAATCAGAACAAGGAAAGTGGGTCACATAAATAGACGACCCGCTTAGGCGAACACCAACTCTTGCAGCATGAAAAATTGCATTTCTTTCTGCATGTTCCGTCCAATCATATTTAAGTGGACGTGCATGCCGTTCGTCAGCATCATCATCAACCGCACGCGGAAAACCATTAAAACCGTAGGGCCCCGGTGTATTATCCTCCAGTATGATCACGGCTCCTACTTGCGTTGATCTGTCTTTTGACCAAGTAGAAACTTCTCTTGCCAGCTTTAAGTACCGTGTATCCCATTTATGAGACATATCATTATTACTTTCTTGCGATTAACTTCTTTATTTCTATGACTTTTCTACTGTGAGGAATAATCCTAACAATTTGAATGGATTTAACCATTCTTGGGTGTTTTAATACAACGATCAATACCTTGGGGGTTTCATGACAACAGATCAATCATTTTTGTTTGCGCTATTCGGTTTGGTATTTGTTCTCCTTATCTGGGGCAGGATAAGATATGATCTTGTCGCATTTGGCGCGCTCATTATTGCTGTCGTGACAGGCTACGTAACACCAAACGATGCCTTTAGCGGGTTTGGGCACCCTGCAGTTGTCATAATAGGATTGGTACTGATCGTTTCCCGGGGCTTGATGAATTCCGGCGCAGTTGAGATGATCTCTGGTGTCGTATTATCCTCAAATCGCCCTCTTCCCCTCCACATCGGGATTATGTCCGTTGTTGGCGCGGCTCTTTCTGCAATTATCAACAACGTCGCAGCTCTTGCTCTACTTATGTCTTTGGATATAGAAGCCGCTCAAAAAGCAAAACGAGCCGTGGCACTCAGCCTCATGCCGCTATCTTTTGCCACGATACTTGGCGGAATGATTACACTTATTGGTACCCCCCCAAATATTGTTATCGCACAATACCGAGAACGGGCATTAGGCGAGAGCTTTGGCATGTTTGACTTTACCCCCGTCGGCCTTTGTGTCGCCGTGGCAGGCATCATTTTTGTTGCCCTCTTTGGCTGGCGATTAATTCCAAAAAGAGATCGCCCAGGGTCAATTCGAAATGCGGAAGATACAGATCTTTTTGTTGCAGAAGGACAAGCCCCTGAAGGGTCCAGCTCCATTGGCTTAAAAGTTACTGAACTTTATTCGTTAGCACGAGAGCATGATATTACGGTACTTGGTTTAGTTCGCCGTGGCCGTAGATTGCCCGGCTTTGCCCGCTATGAACTTATTCAGAAAAATGACCACCTTGTTCTTGAGGGTAACCCTAAATCTATCGAAGCCTTTCTTGGCGGGGCACAACTGGACTTTGCTGGTAAAGGAAAACACGATGTCGGCATAACCAGTAGTTCTCTCAAGCTCATTGAAGCAATTGTACCTGACGGAGCAAGAATAGCCGGTAGATCCAGCTTTAGCCTGCGTCTTCTTTCAAGACATGGCATTACTCTTCTTGGCGTGTCCAGACAAGGAAAGCGTTTTCGGGACAGAGTCCGGAAACTCACAATCGAAACAGGTGATGTGCTCCTTTTACTTGGGCCGGAAGATCGTTTAACAGACACGACAACATGGCTTGGCGTTTTACCCCTCGCGGAAAAAGAACACCCTGTCATTCAGCGTAAAAAAGCCACTTTAGCAATTGGCATGTTTCTCGGCGCAATTGCTATTTCCGTTGCAGGTCTTCTCTACCTTCCAATAGCCTTGGCCGGTTGCGTGATTGGGTTTGCTGCTTTTGGCATTATTTCAGGTAGAGAAGTATACGAAAGTGTCGAATGGAAAGTCATTGTCCTTCTCGCATCCCTTATTCCTTTGGGCATGGCCTTGGAAAATTCGGGTGGTACAAAACTGATTGCAGAGTTTATCGTCGCACAAACCCAAGGCTGGCCACATTGGGCTATTCTCACGGTTCTGGTAATCGTAACGATGACACTCTCGGATTTTCTTAACAACGTGGCCACAGCACTTATTGCAGCCCCCATTGGGCTTGATGTCGCCAATGCCATTGGTGTCTCACCAGATCCTTTCCTTATGGGCGTGGCTGTGGCCGCTTCTTGCGCCTTCCTCACACCCATCGGGCACAAGAATAACACCATCATTATGGGGCCGGGAGGATACAGCTTTGGTGATTATTGGCGGATGGGACTACCATTAGAAATATTAGTTGTGATGATCTCAGTGCCTGCCATTTTGTTCTTTTGGCCTTTATAACGATCAGGAACGAACAGAACCGATCTTGTTACCATCCTGAGGGTATAATAACACGAACTTATTGATACATATTGATGTAATCGGCAAAAGGCGGAAAGCGTTCTATCAGCCCCTCTCGCCCGAGATTTTTCATCAACTCAATATTGCGCTCAGGAATTTCTTCAGCTTTTTTGTAACTGGATAAAACCCGGCTCATTTGGCCTTCACGAATAATATGAAGGACGGGGAATGGCGCACGGTTTGTCCAATTGGAAATATCTTTGACCTCTACGCCATCAAAACAATAGTGTGGATGAAAACTCGCCAATTGGAATAAGCCTTCCAAGCCTGATTGTTCCATGCAATCTTCGGCCAACATCAACAGCTCTATAAAATCCTCAAAGTCCTCCCAACCTATAGGAAAAATCACAAGGGTCGTCGAAATTTTTTCTTCCAAATTTTCTTGAATGAGTAAGATTTCTTCTAAAAATCCTCGTACAGCCTCTTCCATGGAAGACTGAGTAACAATAGCATAGCGCACACTATCACGGTTAATCTCAGGCGCAGCAAAAGGGCAGAGATTAAATCCGGCAACCATATTCTCAACCCACAAACGTGTAAGTTCTTGAGCATTTTCGATTTTGTATGGTGGGTACAGTTGTTTCATGTTTACATCATATCAGGAAGGTATTGATTAACCAGATTAGGTCTAACTTATTTTGGATAGGCAACCTTGCAATAAAAAAAGGCGGCCCCTCGGGACCGCCTTTTCAAAAACAAAACCTTTTAACTTAGAACAGACCTTCGATCTGACCGTCATCATTAAGGTAAATATTGTTTGCAGCAGGTACGCGCGGCAGACCAGGCATTGTCATAATCGCACCAGTTACAACCACGATGAAACCAGCACCCGCAGAAAGACGAACTTCACGTACAGGAACAACGTGTCCAGATGGTGCACCCAAAAGCGACGGATCTGTCGAGAAACTGTACTGCGTTTTCGCCATACAAATTGGGTAATGGCCGTAATCTTCCTGAAGCTCAGCAATCTGCTTGCGCACAGAAGCATCAGCGATGATTTCGCTAGCGCCATAAATCTCTGTGGCAATCGTTTCGATTTTTTCCCACAGTGGCATTTCATCAGGGTAAAGCGGCGTAAAGTCTGCAACACCGGAATCAGCTAACTCAACAACATGATGAGCAAGTTCTTCTGTACCAGCACCACCGTCTGACCAGTGACTGGCAACGATTGCTTTAGCACCTAGCGCCTTACAAGCAGCAGAGATCGCTTCGATTTCAGCAGCTGTATCTGTAACAAACTGATTAATTGCAACAACCGCAGGCACTTTGAATTTCTTGATGTTCGCAATGTGACGCGCCAGGTTCTCAGAACCCTTCGTAACAGCATCAACATTTTCGTTACCAAGGTCAGCCTTAGCAACGCCACCGTGCATTTTAAGAGCACGAACAGTAGCTACAATTACAACCGCTGAAGGTTTCAAACCAGCTTTACGACACTTTATGTCAAAGAACTTCTCTGCACCAAGATCAGCACCAAAACCAGCTTCTGTAACAACATAATCTGCAAGCTTAAGAGCTGTTTTCGTTGCGATAACAGAGTTACATCCGTGAGCAATATTAGCGAATGGCCCCCCGTGAATGAACGCAGCGTTGTTTTCCAAAGTTTGGACAAGGTTTGGAGAAATAGCATCTTTCAAAAGAACTGCCATCGCACCAGGACCTTTAAGATCACGAGCGTAGATTGCTTTTTTCTCACGTGTGTAAGCAACAATGATGTCACCAAGACGTGCAGAGAGATCATTCAAATCATTAGATAAGCAGAAAATAGCCATGATTTCAGAGGCAACAACGATATCGTAGCCATCTTGACGCGGGAAACCATTAGCAACGCCACCCATGGAATTGGTGATAGAACGCAATGCACGGTCGTTCATGTCAACAACACGTTTCCACTGAATACGGCGGGAATCAATACCCAACTCGTTGCCCCAATAGATGTGGTTATCAAGGAGTGCAGACAAAAGGTTGTGCGCAACACCAATCGCGTGGAAGTCACCTGTGAAATGCAGGTTGATGTCTTCCATAGGAACGACTTGAGCATAACCACCGCCAGCAGCACCACCTTTGACACCGAAGCAAGGTCCCAATGACGGTTCACGCAACGCCATAATTGCTTTTTTGCCGATGCGGTTCAGGCCATCACCAAGACCAACGGTTGTTGTTGTTTTACCCTCACCAGCTGGTGTCGGATTGATCGCTGTTACCAGAATCAATTTTCCGTCAGGGTTATCCTGAATGGAGTTAATAAAGTCAAAAGATAGTTTTGCTTTGTGTGGACCATACTGAAGAAGCTTATCAGCAGGAATTCCAATTTTCTCAGCAACCTCAGTAATTGGTTGCATCGTTGCCTCACGGGCAATTTCAATATCGCTTTTAGCCATCGGGTTTACTCTCCATCCCTATCGGATACCAACATTTAGGGGACACTAGCTGGGGTTTTCTTTTTGGGATATCGTAAGAGCGTCATCTCGTCACCCAGAAACACCGAAAATCGACCTTTATTGACGTTCGGAATTTACTATCAAAACATTTGCTTTTCAAATCAATGTCTTGTTATCCCGATTAATTGATAGCAACATCGCGATCATACTTATCGACATTAAACCTTAATACACATAGTCTTAAGTCAAATATTCCAATCAAATTCTAGAACAACATAACCATTTTCTCAATAAGCTTCTTGTCCAACTTTCAATTGAACCGTCAAATTGGCGAAACTGCGCTTCTATTTCTGGTAGCGATTTCATATCTGGCTCTTTTAGGGCTCCGGGAAATTGTCGAAACCACGTTTCAGCAACCTCGAGTGTCACTTCAGGGTGAAATTGCAAACCAATAACTTTAGCCCCCAAAGAGAAGGCTTGATTTTGAAACTTCTCGGACGATGCCAGCCTGGTAGCACTCTTTGGCAAATCAAAAGTATCTCGATGCCATTGAAAGAAATAATCGGGTAATTTTCCCAGTAAACCGTCCGTCACTTCCGATTTAACTTTATGAAATCCGACTTCCTTTTGCCCCAGCTTGTCAGCATAAGCCTCGCCTCCCATAGCCTTTGCGAGTAATTGTCCACCCAAACAAATGCCGAGGTACGGCTTCCCTGCATCAACCCAACGTTTTATCCAATCCAACTCAGCCTTCAAATAACTGTACGAATCATAGGCTCCTTCCATCCCGCCATAGACAATCACAGCAGTAAAATCATCAAAATTCTCGGGCAAAGCCTCACCATTCGAAGGATTACACCATAAAAACTCATGACCTTCCTCTGCCAATATCCGAGAAATCCGCTCTTCTTTAGGTTGGTCGACATGCTCAATAAGTAAAATTGGTTTCGTCATTTGCTAATCTGTATAAAGTTTCAGTATGAGAATTCTAAACAATGATACTCGACGTCAATCCTACCTTTAGAAAATTTCACCCGACCGGCGTCTTGCATTCGTAAAAGCAGTCATATGGAAGGCCGCGTGTTCTGGTGTTAAGATAAAATTTTGTCCCACCGGACACCCCCTCCTGGCAAGGCATCCGCTTGCAGCACAGTCATTTCCTTGCTCAGAGACAACATGTTTTGCACAAGCGACATAATCGTAGAGTTGCCCCTCAACAAATGCTTCAACCGGGCAGGAAGTAAGGCAAGGTTGATCCGCACAATTCAAGCAGGGATTTTGCTGTTGCGATAAAACGGGCAAACCGCCAACAACCACAGGAAGCAAGATTACGGCTCGCAAAGCATGCCAAGTTCCCCATACGGGGCTAACATAGAGACCAATAGGGCTTGGAAAAAGGCTTTCTGCCCGCGAAGACCAGCGTTGGAACGGTTGGTAAGGTGGGCCATCTGACGGGAAAAGAGCTTCTCCTCCCAATTCATCCGCCAAATGATCCATTACACGTCTCGTCCAGAGATCCATTGGGTCCAATGAATTTGAAAGATATTCTGGGGATTGGATAAAGCTCTGCCAAAAATCACTAGACCCCGCATTTCCAAGAACGATCACTGTTTGCGGTTGCCCTCCACAAGATAGATTGGGCACCATATCTTCGGACGAAGGCGTAAACCCACCCCGTGCTAGAAAGCCCAGTTTTAGAACTTTACTTTCAATTTCCTGATAATGAAGTCCTGATGGCTTTAACAAGTAGAATCCCCATAATCAACAGGTTAACTTTAAGTAACAAAAGCTATTTGTTGTCACTCATTTCATTATAACGCACCCACGGCTCCGGAGGGCTGGGGTCTTGTGGCCATTCGACAACATGATCTTCGAGGTCTGCGTCCTCAACCTCAGTTTCGGATACAACTTTATCAAGTGTCGAGACCCCCGCATCATGCACCGAATTTGCATCTCCAGTTATCAGTGGATGCCACCATGGAAGGTCTTTGCCCTCATGGAGCAACCGATAGGCACAAGTTGGCGGCATGAAATTTAGGGTTTCAATATTATCGGCAGTTACCTTGATACAATCAGGAACATATTGGTGTCGCGTTTTGTACTGACTGCATTGACACGTTCCAAGATCCAAAAGTTTACAAACAACGTCAGTATCAACGATCTCTTCAGTATCGGCATCTTCCAATTTTACCAGACAACACTTGCCGCAACCGTCACAAAGGCTTTCCCACTCTGGATCGCTCATCTCTTCAAGTTTTTTGGTTTGCCAAAAAGGCAGTCGTTTTATTTGTTTTTTGTGTTCATCTCTCATATCCCGGATCAAACTCTTTTTTTTGCGCCAAAGCAAGCGGTTCAATCCCCCTGCTTGGCGCCCATAGTTTACGGAAAAGTATTTATGAGATATCCATTTTCTTAATATTAAACACATCATGAAACTGACAAAAAGAAATTTAGGGAGTATAATTTATTTCAAATATTAAATATCAAGTAACGTTTTTAGAGTATGTTTAGCGCACTAGGAGATATACGAAAGCGATAGTTAAAGGACCTGCCATCCATAAATAGCTCGCAAGACAATGAACCAGGGGTTCAATTAGGAGCATTTTGTGTTAAGACAGAACCGAGTAAGTATTTTTGTCCTGTGGTTATTTTTTAATCTTCAGACCTCTCCTATTCTTGCAGACACCATTACGTTGCGAATGGTTGATCTACAGGAAGGAACATCAAAATTCTATCACGATCTTTTAAAATCATCGCTGGAAGCCATTGGCCATAACCTCAAGATTATTATAAAAGGTGATATACCCAAAAAACGTAGTGTTGCGATGTTTGAGACCGAGAAGATAGATATTATCGTCTTACTGAGAACTCCCAAAAGAAACAAAAAATACACCGATGTAAACATCGATCTGACTTCAGGTATGATAGGTGAAAGAGTCCTTTTTATCCCCCCATTGACAACATCGGACTATAGTTCAATCAAAACTCTCACTGACTTCCGGCGCTCCGGAAAAGTCGGGGTGTTTGGCTAGAACTGGTTTGACGAGCAAGTCTGGCGACATAATGATCTGCCCTACCACGTCGTCGATGGAGATTAGCGATCTGTTTACAAACGTCTGCTTTCACCGCCAATAGGAAACATAAAGCCTCCGTTTCACTATTTCTCGCGCAGTGTTACGGAGATAAGTCTTGAAGCCGAATTCTATCCCGAACTGGCAATCGAACCCTATTTGTTATTTAAATACGATAGAGATTTTCATTTTTATCTCAATGCCAAGAGCGCCTATCTAAGACCTTTGCTGGAAAAAGCTTTAAACGAAGCCAAAAAAAGCGGCCTCCACAAAAAACTTATGACTGAACACTTTTCTTCTCAGCTCAATTCACTCAATTTGGAAAAACGAGTTGTTATTCACCTCGCAGCCCCCAATCAACTGTCAGATTATCAACTCGACTTAACAAATTAAGTAATAATGAAAGCTACAAATTATGATACCTAAACCTGTTTTTTAGTCATATCTTCCAGCCACTCAATAACTTTGCCTACAGCCATCTTGGGTTTGTTCCCTTTTGGAAGAACTACCCAGTAAGCATTAGGCAAAACCATCTCTTCACCCTCAAAAGGATTTATCAACAATCCAGTTGATAAATCATCTTCAATCAGACGGCTTCTCGCGAGCGCAACCCCAAGGCCCTGAACAGCTGCCCGCAAGACCAAATCTGATGACGCAAACCGAGATCCTCCACGCGTGTCTAGATCCTTGATCTCGCGTGATCTTGCCCATTCTTGCCAAGAGGCCTGAGGATCACGATCATGCAGAAGAGGTAAATTCGTCAAACAAGAGAGATTTGTTGGTCTTCCAACCTTAAGCCAGAACGATGTGCTCATAACCGGGAAAAGTTGTTCGTCCATCAACGGTAAACATCTCAAATCATCCCATGGCCCTTTTCCCATCCTGATGGCCAAATCAGCATTTTGATCAGAGGAAAAACTCAACTTTTGATCAACAATGATCGACAATTCAATCCAGGGATAAGTTGCATTAAAATCTTGAAGTCGCGGCAACAGCCAACGTGCAGCAAAAGAAGGCGTTGTTGAAATAATAACAGAGTTTCCTTGTCGGCTTTCCCGAACCGCTTCAACACCATTTGCAAGAATACTAAGACCCTCTAGGCTTATACGCCCCAGATCCTCTCCTTGAGCAGTAAAGGACACAGCCCGCACCCCCTTTTCCCTACGAATAAGAGGGACCCCGATCCATGCCTCAAGGTCATGAACATGTTTGCTGATCGATGAATGGGTAATATCCAAAAGCCGAGCAGCAGAACGCACACCACCGGTTTCATAAACCGCAGCGAATGCACGAAGAGCATTAAGTGGTAAGTTTTTCATGGTCGATAATTTAGACCATAAACCCTATAAATGAAACCATTCAATGATGGTCATCCCTGTTATTATCGCAACCAATGGTCATAACGGCACGCACTTTCGCATCAATAGATTTTAAATTCAAATACTTACACGAATTACGTAAGAAAACAGTAAAGGATGAACATAAATGGGAATGCTGATTAACGGTAAATGGAGCGATGAAGACAGGATCATCGTTAATGATAGCTATGTACGTCAGACCAGTGTCTTTTCTCAAACCATATCTGATGAAACAATAAATAAGATAATCGAATTCCCAGATCGTTATGTTCTTATTGGCTCCAACAGTTGCCAATGGTCTCACAGAGTAATGATCTGCCGAGAACTAAAAGGATTGAATGAATACATCCCTCTCCACATTGCTCACGGCCCTAGAAACCAAGGATACGCTGTAAATGGTGGTGCTCATTGGCGGGTACCAGGGTCCACAATCAATATCCGTCACCTTCACCAGCTCTATAGCCACTCTGATGTGACTTTCACTGGAAGATCAACCGTACCTATCCTATGGGATAGCTTTGATCAAAAAGTTATCTCGAACGAATCAGCGCAAATCATGAAGGCTTTTGATAAAGCAGGAGATCAAATCAACGAGAGAACGATTAGTGCGACCAAAACATCCGTGACGTTATATCCTCCAAACCTGAAAGAGAGCATGTCATTACTCGATGATAATATTTATAATGGCTTGAGCAATGGTGTTTACAAAGCTGGCTTTGCGCAATCACAAGAAGCTTACAACCAAGCCGTTATTCAAGTATTCAATACACTAGACGACTTGGAAGCCCGCCTCTCTAAAACCCGGTACCTTTTCGGCTCATCTATAACCGCTTCTGATTTGAAACTTTTCACCACCTTACTCAGATTTGATCTTGTTTACTACACCCTGCACAGATGTAGTAAAAAGAGGATTGTTGATTATCCAAATTTGTGGGGATATGCCCGTGACCTTTACGCTCAAGAGCGGATATCTTTTACCGTCGATTTTGAAACAATCCTTCAAACAAGTTTTCAAAATGATACCGTCAACAATCCTTATAACATAACTCCCATCTCACCAGAGATGAATTGGGAGCTTCCACACAACCGTGCGCATTTAAATTAGTTGTCCAGTATCAGCAACAAACGCCCTGCTACACTTTAACGCAGCACTTCATTACATAATTTTAAATTATAACATAAATTTTGTGTAATAAAAATACTGAATAATAACAATGAAATAATGTTCTTGATAAAATTAATACACAAATTTATTGGATATTTTTCTTGAAATAAAAAAGAACTATGTTAAATGAGTATGAATTGTCATGTGCTTTTCCTAATTTTTTATGGTACATACTCGACGAAATTTACGTGACATTTAATAGCAACCATCTTCTATTCGATGAGTAACATCACCCAACCACTCATCAGAAATTGGATCAAGCAACTGGCTTCGCAACCGAAGCCGTCACGATAAGAAAGCGGAATCAGTTAATGAGTGTTGAACAATTGGCAATAGCAGAACCGACACCGGGCGATATCATGACCACGATAGAGAAACCATTACCCAAATCTGTAACTGGCGAAACAGTTCTTTCCGTAAAACACCATACAGATTCCCTGTTTTCCTTTAAAATCACCCGCCCCGCTGCTTTTCGGTTCAGGACTGGTGAGTTTGTTATGATTGGTCTTATGGTCGACGGCAAACCATTACTTCGCGCTTATTCAATTGCAAGCCCGGCTTGGGATGAAACCATTGAGCTTTATTCTATAAAAGTTCCAGATGGCCCCCTAACCTCTCGACTACAAAATATCAAACCGGGCGACATGGTCCTCCTTGGAAAAAAGCCAACAGGAACTCTCGTCCTTGATGCTTTGGTTCCAGGAAAACGTCTCTATATGATGTCAACTGGAACGGGTTTAGCGCCTTTTGCCAGCGTCATTCGCGACCCCGAAACCTATGAGAAGTTTGAAGAAGTCATCTTGATCCACAGCTGCCGCCAAGTAGAAGAACTCAGCTATGGCCAAGAACTGGTTTCCAGCCTTTATGAAGATGAGTTCCTTGGGGAAATGGTCACAGACAAATTACGTTATTACAACTCTGTTACCCGCGAAGATTTTGTCCGCAAAGGCCGTATTCCTGAACTTTTCCGTTCTGGAAAAATCACTGCCGACCTCGGAACTCCTGCCCTAAACCCTGAAACCGACCGCGTTATGATCTGTGGCTCCATGGAAATGCTCAAGTCCTGTGCCGAACTCTGCGAAGAAGCTGGCCTCAACGAAGGTGCCAATAGCAAACCAGGTGAATACGTTGTGGAAAAAGCCTTCGTTGGTTAAAAACAAGGTAACAACACTCTGAAAAGGCGGCACTCATGTGGTGCCGCCTTTGTTTTTTATTCTGAAATAAGTTTTGTTGCCCCTCAAGGGCGAACTCAAAGATCTATCCAAACGCACAAACCACGTTTTACTGGCAAGCTATATAGCAATAGCTTCACTTACAGCCATCCAAATCGCTACACTTTTTGAGTTATCCTTACTAGAGGACATAAATCTTGGAAATTACAGTTCAATCGAAGCGCTCGACTTATGTGTAGAAAATAATGATCTTTGGGTTGGGATTCTTGATATTATATTTGGGTTAACGCTTATTACTTACGTCGTTTTATTTTTCATATGGATCTATCAAAGTAATTCGAACAGCCACGCCTTTACCGCTGAAAAACTAAAGCATACCCTAGGGTGGTCTGTTGGCTGTTTTTTTTATTCCCGTCACGAATATCTGGAAGCCATACCAAATCCCTGCCGAAATCTGGAAAGTTAGCAAGTTTGGGTCTAATCACAAGCGCACAGACACATCTCCTCTAACTCTGAAATTGTGGAGGGTCTTCTGGGGTGTAGATAGCGTGTTCTTCCAGGTCAGTTACAACATCACAGACAGAGCAGTCGAAACAAATGAACTGATTAATGCTGACCGCATCTTCTTTTCCAGTAATATCGTCTCAATTATCGCCATTTTATTGACCATTAAGATGGTTAAAGAAATCGACTATCTTCAAGCAAACCAAGGCAGCCACATAAGTGAGGTATTTGCCTAATCGAAAAGAAATACCGCTCTGACACCACGCAAAATTAAAGACATTAATCCTGTATCACTTGCGAAAATAACCAATCTTTGACCAAGGAGACATGTGGATTTCCCGTAGTACTCGCCCCTTCATAAATATGATACCCAACACCTTGATTAATTACGATGTCAATAGGACATACCAGCCGTCCCGAACGCGTCGCATCCATCACCATTGGCCAATGCCCAATCGCAACACCTACGCCAGCAACTGCCGCCTCTAGCGCGTGACTAGAGTTGCTAAAGACATGCCATCCGCGCGGTTCAAGGCTATCTAATGAAGCTTCTGCAAACCATCTTGCCCAATCCTGATCTCTGGGCACTTCATCCACTTTTATTAAAAAATGTCCTTCAAGATCAGCAACAGACACTACTGGTTTTCGCTTTTGAAGATCTGGCGACATCACAATCCGCGCCTCGTCCCCCATCAAAAACGAAGCACTTTTTAAAGCCTGATCTCTTTGTTCAGGCTTAATAATAAGATCAACACCGCCCTGATTCAAATCTTCGATTTTTGATCTGGTAATCAAGCGAAGATCAACATCAGGATAACGCTCTTGCAGATCAGGTAAGCGTGGAATTAACCACCTTTGCGCGAAGGTTCCCAGCACAGCAACGGTTACCTCTCCCTGTGACATAGCAGCTTCCATACCTTCACGCATAATTCCAAAAGCCGAGTGCAATGAAAGGGCAAGCTTCTCTCCTTCAGACGACAACCTGATCGTATTAGACACCCTCTCAACCAACTTAATACCCAAATGAATTTCAAGCTTTTTTACTTGCTGACTAATGGCTGGCTGCGTGACGCCAAGATCTTTCGCAGCAGCAGAAATACTCCGCAATCTGGCCACAGCCTCAAAGGCACGCACAGCAGAAAGAGGATGCAAAAGATCACGGATCTTCATATTAGATATTCTTATGTTTTTAAAATTATTTTGAAATTGATTTTACAAAATTAAAGGCGCTTTTTAAAGCTCTAACCTAAAGCATATAAGTATTCCTATATAAAGACCTCAATCATGGAACTCTGGATACCCATTACTGTCGCAGCAGCGTTGTTTCAAAATATTCGAACGGCACTGCAAAAACATTTGAAAGGCAGACTAGATACAACAGGGGCAACCTATGCCCGGTTTCTTTATGCCGTTCCTTTTACGTGGGTGTACTTATCACTGGTTAGTAGCTTTGAGAGCTTAACATTTTCAAGCACAAGCATTCTCCCAAACACAAACATGGAGTTTTTGTTCTACGGCATGCTCGGCGGGATCGCGCAAATCCTAGCAACTTTTATACTGGTTTGGCTTTTCGGGCAGCGTAATTTTGCTGTTGGCACCAGCCTGACAAAAACAGAAGCGATTCAAACGGCAATATTTGGATTAATTTTATTAGGCGACACCCTAACCATTCAAGCCACAGCGGGCATATTGGTAAGTCTGACTGGCGTCCTAACCCTCTATCGAAAAACAAATCCGACTTCAACTCAACCCAGGATTTCCAAAACCAACTTCATAAAAAGTATTGGAAACCTATTAACCCAGGATAAAAGCATTTTGCCTGGGATTACAGCAGGCGCCCTCTTTGCCTTAGCATCAGTATCCTATCGTGCAGCGTCTCTTTCCCTGGGGGGGGAAGGCTTTATGATTCAGTCCGCCTACACATTGGCTTGGGTAACCGGGTTTCAAACCTTGGCAATGGGCGGTTATCTTCTCATAAAAAAACCGGACATACTGATACGTGTTTTAAAATGCTGGCGGGCGGCTATTTGGGTCGGAATGACTGGCATGCTTGGCTCCGCTGGTTGGTTTACTGCAATGACCTTGGAGAATGCAGCTCACGTAAGAACCCTTGGCCAAATAGAGCTTATTTTTACCCTTATCATTGGCTACATATTTTTCAAAGAGCGCCTAACCCGAAAAGAAATTTTCGGGGTTAGCTTAATCACTGCAGGAATATTGACTCTGATAATAGAATAAAAACTCTCAAATCACGAAAACTCTGGAGCTAAAAATTCAGACCCGAGCCTCCTAAGCTGTTAATAACTGTTCTTCAAGTGGAAAAACGAGCGTAACTGTCGTGCCCACGCCCAGTTTACTCGCAATAAGGAACTCGGCTCCGTGCAATTCAGTTAATCGCTTGGAAAGTGGTAATCCAAGACCCGTTCCCTCATGTTTACGACTAAGGCTTGAATCAACCTGCCCAAAAGGCGCCAGAGCTTTTGGTATCTCACTCTCGGACATTCCAATGCCCGTGTCCATAACGGACAATTCAAGCCCTCTCCCCGTGACATAAGAACTAACAGTGACGCTGCCTCCTGACGGAGTAAATTTTAATGCATTAGAGATCAGATTGATCAGCACTTGCTTGATCCGCCTTTCATCCCCCATAAAAAGAGGTAACTCGCTTGCCAAATCCAATCTGAGTTTAAGACCAGCCTGCTCGGCGCGCCCCGAAAGCATCTTTTCACATCGACCAACAATTGCATTGATATCCAGATCGTCTTCAAATAATTCGATCTTACCGGCTTCTGCTTTGGAAAGATCCAAAATATCATTAATTAAATCAAGTAGATGCGTGCCAGATTCATTAACATCCCGGGCATAATCTCTGTATCTTGGGCTCCCAAGGGGACCAAACATTTCGGTCGCTAGAATCTCAGAAAACCCAAGTATCGCATTAAGCGGTGTTCTCAATTCATGGCTCATCAGTGCCATAAATTCAGACTTGGCCCTATTGGCAAGCTCTGCACTTTCCTTAAGGACTGTTAACTCCAACTCAACCTCTTTTTGGTTGGTAATATCCTGCATGACACAGACAAAATATTGAATTTTGTTTTCGCCATCAAAAATAGGACTTAAGTCTATTTGGTTCCAAAAAGCCTGACCATCTCGACGATAGTTCAGAATATCGACCCGGGCATGACGGTTATCACGCAAGCTATGTTCCAAAACTTCCTGAGCTTCTGGGCTAGTCTTCTCTCCCTGTAAAAAATCTGATTTCAGCTCTGAGATCTCATCATGGACGTACCCAGTCAACCTTGTAAATGCAGGATTAGCATAAACAACTCGGCGCCTTTCACCACGTGCGTCGGCAATAAGAACTCCGGCATCAGTTGATCCAACCGCGGCGGCCAATCGATGATTTTCACTACTTAGCTCTAACAACTCTTTTTCGCGCACTTTATAATCGCTGATATCCGAATAGACGGTAAAAAGATCGCCCTCAGGTGTTTTGTGATCGATGATTTTAAGCCAAACATCACCAGAAAAATGAAATTCTCTATTTCTCTTACCACGCCTGCGCATCAGAGCATCTATATAGCGCTCTCGCTTTTTAACACTCAAGGGATCCTGACCAGTGTTGACATAAGAAACAACAACATCTCGATAAGTCATACCGACCCGAATGGCCATCGGTCGTCCAGGGAAAAATATTTCTTGAAAACGACGATTAAATGCCACCAGCCGATCATTATCATCATAAAGTGTAACAGCCCCGGAAAAGCTTTCGAAAGCACGGAAAAGACGTGCGTGAGCAGTTGCCATCTTCTGCTGCTCTTTACGACGCTCTGTAATATCGCTCCCCGCCCCACGATAACCCTTGAACTCCCCACCTTTATCAAAGACAGGGACACCACTAAGTCGAAGAATTCTCGGCACCCCTGCCAAATCAGGGACAACCAGCTCCAAGTCTCGAAATGAAGATCGTGCTCGCAATACCTTCAAAAAACTCTCATCGGTTAGTCCGTCGCCTTGAACATCACTAAAGGACTTACCCAACAAATTCCATTCTTGAAGCTGCGAGACAAAAGTAAAACGTAAATCCGGACCCATTTCCCAGAACCAGTCCGTTGCCGAACTCGCAATATCCCGAAAACGGCGCTCACTCTCTTTCAACGCGAGCACTGCACCATCTCGACGACTTGCTGCCGAAACAAATATCCGGCCCCCAAAATACAGCGAAGTCATCATGATCAAACTTGCGCAAAGAGCAAAGCCGACTGAGGCTGAGTAACGGTCTTTCCAAACCACATCAATATAGTCTGCGGGAATTCCGATAACCACCGACATATCAAAATGTTTCAATTCCCGTCCCTTAATTATGCGATCAACACCATCAAGATCCTTAACGATCGTATGTTCATCATCGCGAAGGTCTACGGATCGGTAAGGGACTTTCCGACCAACTAAATCAGAGGATAAATTATCATCAAGCCATAACTTCCGATCGCCCTCTTGAGCTTCCCATTGAATTGACACAAGCGAGCGTTTTGGCAAGCCAAGCACTGCCCAATTACTTATTAAGTCGTGTACGCGAAAAGAAGTAACGACATAACTATCAAAGGCCTCTTGATTTTTTGACGAAGGTCTCAAAGCACTTGCATACCATTGATCCATGAATTTATACGGCAAGCTGATGATCGCCTTTCTATTCATAGACGACTTAACCATCAATTCCTGTAACTCACCCTTGTCAGGCAAAGGTAAGGATGAAAATCCTTTAAAAACGAGGCCTTCATTGGAAATAAGTGATACAGTTGCTTGAGGATCATAATCATTAAGAGCATCAAGTTCGCGATCTTGAAACAAGTCGATCTCAACTTTTGAAGCTCTATCCTCTACCTGTGAAAGAAGCACAGTAAACGGTTGAGCTATTTTTATAAGTGTTGCTTCAACTTGTTTATCAATTTCAGAGGACACTTCTTGATAAGTGCTTACACCCCACAAACCAATAAGAATTACCGATAGTAAAAAGGCCACGACATTTAATTGAATTGCACGAAGACGCAACCGTCGTACAGAAAGAACTCGAGATGAACTCACATTATCAAAACACTCACCATCAAGGCATTCACCTTGCACAGGCAGACCAGAGTCGCCTTTTACCACAATACTACCCCCACTACCTGACTCAACACTCCCATAAGGAAGTCGTCCCACCATGAACAGATAAATTCAAAATTATTCTGCTTTTTCATTCAGCGTGCATCACCTCTACAGATCAAGGCTTAGTAAATGGTTAAAAAATTCGCCATTTCGGTTACAAACATATGACAGTTACGACAATTGTTTGTCATAATTTCGTCTAAGGAAAAATGAGCGTCGCATATCGAACATGAATTGTTTATTTTTTAGGGCTATATAGTGATAAAATTAGTGTCAGTACGTGGAAACCGCACAATGGAGTCCATAGAGTACCGATATTGGGTGTTAAACTTTGTATGAGAGTATGTGGCCATGTCAGAAGAAGACGATCTCGATCTGAAATCACTTGATGACGATGAACTTGTCCTGCAGATGCACGACGACCTCTATGATGGTCTTAAAGATGAGATTCTGGAGGGCGTTGAAATCCTTCTTGAACGTGGATGGGAACCTTACGAAGTTCTGACTAAGGCTCTTGTAGAAGGCATGAGAATTGTCGGGATCGATTTCCGCGATGGCATCCTTTTTGTACCGGAAGTACTTCTCGCTGCTGGCGCCATGAAAGGCGGCATGGGTATTCTTCGCCCATTGCTTGCTGCAACAGGTGCTCCAAAGCTTGGCAAGATGGTTATCGGTACCGTTAAAGGCGATATCCATGATATCGGGAAAAACCTCGTTTCAATGATGATGGAAGGTGCTGGTTTCGAAGTTATTGATCTTGGTATCAATAATCCCGTCGAAAAATACCTCGAAGCACTCGAAGAACATCAGCCTGATATTTTGGGCATGTCTGCACTTCTCACCACCACAATGCCGTATATGAAAGTTGTTATCGATACCATGAAAGAAAAAGGTATCCGCGATGACTACGTTGTTATGGTTGGTGGCGCACCGCTTAACGAAGCTTTTGGTGACGCAATCGGTGCCGATCATTATTGTCGTGACGCTGCTGTCGCCGTTGAAATGGCCAAAGAAGCCATGAAACGCCGACACAACGCCACTTAAACCTTACAAAGCCAGGGTTTCAGGACCATGTCCCAGCAAGCCACAGATCTAAACGATAAGGAGAGTAAAACTCTCCTTATCGCCTGTGGAGCTGTTGCCAGAGAAATTCTGGCGATAAACAAGATCAATGACTGGAATCACCTGGACATCACTTGTTTACCAGCCATTTGGCACAACACCCCGGATAAAATACCCGGCGGTGTTCGTCAAAAAATCCACGAAAATAGAGATATTTATAAGAACATTCTCGTCGTTTATGGCGATTGTGGTACAGGTGGTGAACTTGATCGTGTACTTGAAGAAGAAGGCGTCAAACGTATAGACGGCGTTCATTGTTATGCTTTCTACACAGGACTGGATGCCTTTGAAGAAATGCACAATGACGACATTACATGTTTTTATCTTACTGACTATTTAGCCAGACATTTTGATACCCTTATCATGGACGGCATGGGTATTAGTAAACATCCTGAACTTTTACCAATGTATTTTGGTAATTATACGACATTGGTTTATTTGGCGCAGACAGAGGACCAAGAACTTCAGGATCTGGCCCAGAAAGCCGCAATTAAAATCGGCTTAAAATACCAGTACAAATTCACCGGATATGGAGAGTTGGGTAGCCTTATGGCTGCTGTCAACTAAGGAGTACACTATGGCCAAGTTAACAATTGTTTACTGGCGGGACATACCTGCTCAAATTATTGTAAAAGCAGGCAGAAAGAATGCCAAAATCCAACTAACAGAACGTTTTGAAAAAGCGATCGACCGTGCGGCGATGAAAGCCAAACTGCGCGACAGCGATTCATATCTTGAACACTGGCGTCGTAGTGATCCCGTTACCTGCGGGGATGACTTGGAAGCAGAAGCTAATGAAACAGCCTCAAAAATTGAACAAGAATACACCGATGAAAAACTAGATATTCTAGTAAGCAACGGTGGCCTTTCCAACGCCAGTTAGGTCTAAAGAGATGAGTACAGATTTCAATACCGCAATCGTGAAACAGCAAATTATTGATTTCATGACCGGGTTTACAATTGAAACCACACCGGGTTCTGCCGCAAAAACACCCGATTACCGAGAGCACTTACGCCCAGGAACGGAAATTGCCGTTACGTTTTTACCAGGATCAGATTTTGCGGATACCGTTGCGACATCTAAACGGTTAAAAGAAGAGGGTTTTGTTCCTTTACCTCACTTTGCAGCGCGGTCTATTCGCACACAAGGTGAGTTTGAGGATTACCTAAACACCTTGCAAGGCGAGGTTGGTATCGAGCATGCTGTCGCTCTGGGTGGCGCTGTTGATAAACCTTTAGGTGATTTCGAGAGCTCTATGCAATTGCTTGAAACTGGCTTGTTTGATAAATATGGCATTAAGTCGATTGGCGTCGCCGGACACCCAGAAGGAAGCCCTGATATCAATGCTTCTGGTCTGCGAGAAGCTCTTTCTTGGAAAAACTCATTCAAAGAGCGTACAGATTCTTACGTCTATATCGCCACTCAGTTTTGTTTTGAAGCCGAGCCAATTATTGCTTGGGATAAATTGATTCAATCCGAAGGCAACAAACTTCCAATTCATCTCGGCGTACCTGGCCTAGCCACCATAAAAACTCTACTCAACCATGCTAAAGCATGTGGCATTGGGTCTTCTATGCGTGTCCTAACCCGCCAAGCAAAAAACATCACAAAACTACTAACAGTAAAAGCTCCGGATAAGCTTGTTATGGATTTGGCACGGTATCACGCAGAAAATCCAAATTGCGGTATTAAAAAAGTTCACATGTACCCCTTGGGCGGCATGAAAAAATCTGCCGCATGGAGCTACGCAGTAACAGATGGTGATTTTACAGTAGATCCAAAAGGTAAGGGTTTTAAAGTTAATAGAGAGATTGGTTAATCTTATTATTCTAGGGTTAATTTTCCTTCAAGTTAAACTGTAGATCCAATCGAGTTAATGTATTTATTGTCGTTTATACATCTGAATTACCGCCACTAGAGGCAATTCAGATGCTTAGACCCTGATATGATACAAATACCTTTTCACTTTTGGGCTTCAAAACAGGAGCCTTTATCCGGAGACGCAAAGAGATGACCCGCACGATCGTCAGTTCAGCCACCAAAGAGTTCGCGAT
>NZ_JBHUII010000005.1:0-832 GCF_042682825.1 Kiloniella antarctica | reverse complement strand
AACCATCTCATCCCCGCCGAGACCTCGGAATACGAGAGAGAAAACAGATGCTCCAATGAGGATCACGAAGACCATGGAAGAAATTTCCATGGTCGAGCGCATGATCGGCCGCAGGATATCCGTACGCCATACCCGTCCAAGAGAAACGAGAATGCCCCACATTAACCCAAGTGAAGCAAAGCCAGCAGCAATGATCGCAATCATGTCTGTAGCCGGGATTTCATTTCTGGCAACTCTGAGATCAAAGAAGGAAATGAGAACCAGCATAAAGAGCAGACATAACGTGGCAACGATGGTTGGAAGACGACTGCCAAAATCCATGAAATCAAATGGAGATTTACGTTCGGCAGTTTCCAACATTCCCAATTCCTGAGTACGCATACCCGCCAACAACAAAGAACCAATCGCCCCAACGGCGGCGGCTTCTGTTGGTGTGGCAATACCGGTCAGGATGGAACCAAGCACAGAAACGATTAAAGCAACAGGAGGCACAAGGGCGTGGAGGATCTTGCTGATAAAGTCGCCTGTACTGGTCTTGCCTTCATCGCGTGGGATCGGAGGGGAGCTTTCCGGCTTGATAATCGCGATTAGAAGTTGATAGCCCATATACATGAACACCAGCATTAGACCGGGAATAAGTGCCCCGGCAAAAAGATCACCAACAGACACAGGGTCGGGAGACCAGTTGCCAATGGCACGCTGAGCATCCGAATAAGCGTTGGAGATCTGATCACCAAGGATAACCAGTACGATAGACGGCGGGATAATCTGTCCCAGAGTTCCCGACGCACAGATCGATCCACAAGCGAGCGAAGGGTCATACCCACGTCGT
>NZ_JBHUII010000004.1:1100941-1292818 GCF_042682825.1 Kiloniella antarctica | reverse complement strand
GAGCAGCCCGGTAGCTCGTCAGGCTCATAACCTGAAGGTCGTAGGTTCAAATCCTACCCCCGCAACCAACGAGATCTTAAAAAGCCCTCATCGCATATGCGGTGGGTTTTTTTTGCGTATAGAAAAACTGGATCTCTTGCTCTTTGTATCTGATAAAAGCGTATCAATTCATCTAGACAACTTATCTTATTGTTCAGCCAATTCGTAGGATATTCATAGAATCTTAAAACAACCATCACGAATGAGTCTTGAAAAAAAATCATTATCTAGCTCAAGAATTATTCATAAGTATATGGTGTTGAGCCGATGGTTGCGATCAAGGTAAGTAGTCTGTCAAAGACTTTCCAAAAAGGCAGTAAGGCCCTGAATTCGATTGACTTTGAGATTGATGAAGGAGAGATGGTTGCTCTTATTGGGGCGTCCGGATCGGGGAAGTCGACTTTGATCCGACATATCTCTGGATTGATGAAGAGCGACGTTTCTGGTGGAGAGATTGAAGTCTTAAGTCAGTCAATTCAAATAAACGGCAAGCTATCGACTGGTGTGAGAAAGGCCAGATCGGAAATTGGTGTTGTTTTTCAGCAATTCAATCTTGTAAATCGATTGTCAGTTTTGACCAATGTTCTCATTGGGTTGCTGGGGCAAATTCCAACATGGCGTGGCACTCTTGGTTATTTCACACAAGAGGAAAAAGGACTTGCAATGCAGGCCTTGGGACGTGTCGGGATCGACCATTTGCATGGCCAACGATCGTCAACACTTTCAGGTGGCCAGCAACAACGCGCTGCAATTGCAAGAGCGATTACTCAGGGGGCCAAGGTCATTCTTGCAGATGAGCCTATTTCTTCACTTGATCCTGCCTCGGCACGTAAAGTTATGGATACTTTGCAAGACATCAATAAAGAAGATGGTGTAACTGTATTGGTTACACTCCATCAGGTCGATTATGCCCTTAAATACTGCCCAAGAACAATTGCCATGCGTGAAGGAGAGATTGTTTACGATGGACCGTCTGAGCGCTTGACCCCGCAATTCCTCGAACAACTTTATGGTGATGCAAGTTTAGAGTTGCTGGACTCTGAAACACAGGATGATCTTGTGGTTACATCACTTCCCGAACAGGCCGTGGCATAGGGTCACGAACTGCGGTTTTACTACTAGCTATCATTCATACTTATTAATCTAGGAGAACAGGTAAAATGGTTCGCAAACTTATCGCGTCTGCTGCTGTTGCAGTTACGGCTCTTGTTGGTGGTGTTGCTCAGGCAGAACCTAACTACAAGCCTCTCGAAAAAGATCCAACAGTGATAAACTTTGGTATTATTTCAACGGAATCAACATCTAATTTGAAAGAACAGTGGATTCCATTGATGAAAGATATGGAAACTGCTCTTGGTATGGAAGTGAAGCCGTTCTTTGCTCCTGATTATGCGGGCGTTATTGAGGCAATGCGTTTTGGTAAAGTTCATCTCGCATGGTTTGGTAATAAATCAGGTATGGAAGCCGTTGATCGTTCTGGTGGTGAAGTTTTTGTTCAAACATCAAAAGCTGATGGCAGCCAAGGGTATTATTCTCATATTATTACCCACGTTGATAACAAAGAAATCAACAAGCTTGAAGATATTTTTAAGTGCGACAAGTCTATGAATTTTGGTATCGGTGATCCTAATTCGACTTCTGGGTTCCTCGTTCCGTCGTATTATGTCTTTGCTCAAAACGGTATTGATCCAAAAAAATGTTTCAAGACGGTTCGTAACGCAAACCACGAAACAAACTTGATGGCGACCGCTAATAAGCAAGTTCACGTTGCAGCTAATAATTCTGAACAAATTGGTCGCTCTTTGAAAAAGGCCCCGGATGCTGCGTCAAAAATCAAAGTAATCTGGACATCTCCGCTGATCCCGTCCGATCCAATGGTTTATCGCAAGGATATGTCTAAAGAACTTAAATCACGTATCAAGGCCTTCTTTCTTGGATATGGTCGTCTTGGTGATGTAGCTCATGCCAAAGCAGTTCTTGGTGGGATCTCTGATGGTCAAGGCCTGTTTATGGAAAGCAATAATACGCAGCTTTACCCTGTTCGTCAGTTGGCTCTCTTTAAAAACAAGTTGAAAATCGAAGGTAACGACGGTTTGGCAGAAGACGATAAAGAAACCAAGCTTTCAGAAATTAATCAAAAACTTTCAGATCTAAAAATCCTGGTTGCTGCGCAGTAATTACTGATCGTGATATACGGCACTTCTGTCAACGAGGTGCCGTATATTTTTTGTATCCCCTTTTGTTTTAGAAAATGATCCATGTCGAGCATTCAAAGATACAATCACACAATTGATATTCCAAAGCGTGACATTAAACGTTCGGTTGGAAGTTTGGTAATGTGGGGTGCTATGTTTGCACTTCTAACATTATCATGGAAAGGCGCAGACATGCGCCCTATGGAACTGATCGACAATGCTGCCAATATGAGCCAATTTGCATCAGGTTTTTTCCCGCCTGATATGTCTCAGTGGAAGATGTACGTAGAAGAGATCTGGATTACTATTCAAATTGCAATATGGGGAACGGCGCTTAGCATCGTATGTTCTATTCCATTTGGAATACTCTCGTCTGAAAATATCGTTCCTTGGTGGATTTATCAGCCTGTACGCCGCGTGATGGATTCAGCTCGAGCCATCAATGAGATGGTCTTTGCAATGCTGTTTGTGGTTGCTGTCGGTCTTGGTCCTTTTGCTGGGGTTCTCGCTTTATGGATACATACCACAGGTGTTCTGGCGAAGCTCTTTTCCGAGGCTGTTGAGGCAATCGATCCAAGCCCGGTTGAAGGAATTAGATCTACGGGGGCGACAGGCTTACAAGAAGTGATCTTTGGTGTTATCCCTCAAGTGCTTCCTCTATGGATTTCGTTCTCTCTTTATCGATTTGAATCAAACGTCCGTTCGGCAACAGTACTTGGTATTGTTGGGGCTGGTGGTATTGGTATGGTGCTTTGGGAGAATATTCGCGGGTTTTATTATGCAGAGACTGCCGCGGTTATTATTTTGATTATTCTCTCTGTAAGTTTGCTTGATATCCTCTCACAAAGGTTACGAAAGTTGGTAACTTGATGGATACCAAATCGTCTGCTCTCCCCATAAAGAAGTTGCCCACCAAGAAACTGAGTGAAAAGCCAACGATAGCATCAACAGCGCTTGTTGTTGGAAGTACTCTTGGTAAGTGGGTCGAGATTGGGGAGGGCTCAAAGGTTATTGAAAGCTCAATAGGCGATTACTCATATGCAATACATGACTGTGATATTATTTATAGTGATATCGGAAAGTTTGTAAATATTGCTGCCAATGTTCGCCTTAACCCTGGGCAACACCCGATGGACAGAGCAAGCATGCACCATTTTCAATATCGAAGTGCTGCTTATGAAATGGGGGAAGACGATCAAGAGTTCTTTGAATGGCGGAAAGCTTCTCCGGTAAATATTGGTCACGATGTATGGATTGGCCAGGGCGCAATTGTCAAAGGTGCTGTGACTGTTGGTAACGGCGCTGTCATCGGTTCGGGGGCAGTCGTTACAAAAGATGTTGCTCCTTATTCAATCGTTGCTGGTGTCCCTGCGAAGACAATAAGGCAGAGGTTTGAAGCTCACATTCAAAAGGCACTTACGCGCATTGCCTGGTGGGATTGGGATCATCAGCTTCTTACTGATCGCCTCGATGATTTCAGGAAGTTTGATGCGTTAGAATTTTGTTTAAAATACGATCCCCAGATTTAAATTACTTACTTAAAATTGATATGATGACGCATTTTAAACGATTTGCGATATATTACGCACCGCCAAGGGGAAGTGATCTAGAAGCATTTGGGGAGAGCTGGTTCGAATGGAATTCACAACAAGTTGCTCCACGAATTCAATGCTCGGATACCTTAGATTTATCTAATGATGAAATTAAAAGAATAACATATGGCCCTGCGCGATATAAATTTCATGGAACATTAAAACCTCCCTTTTATTTGAATTCTGACTTTTCATTGGATGATCTTGATGCAGCTTTGTTTGACTTGGCACGTGCACATAAAGCATTTGAGTGCGGCGCTCTGCAATTGACTGAAATTGGTCAGTTCTTGGCTTTATGCCCTGTTGACACAGCGCAAAATATTACGAAATTAGCTTCAGCTTGTGTTGAAGAGATTGATCGGTTTCGAAAACCAGAGACACAGGGCGAAATGCAACGTCGCCGTGATGCGGGATTAACTCCTCACCAAGATGATCTTTTGGTTAAATGGGGATATCCTTATGTTATGGATGAGTTTCGGTTTCATCTAACCTTAACGGGGCGGATGGATAAGGAATTACACTTTCGTGCCAAAAAATCACTTACTTTTTATTTTAAAAATCTGCTACAGCAAAATTTTCCTTTCAAGGAAATTGCCCTATTTGGTGATCCTGGTGAGGGGCGAAAATTTCAAGAAATTGAGCGCTATAAGCTAAGCGTATAAGTTATATAGACTAATTACGAGAATATGAATGCTCATAGCTTAATGTATGTAAGTATGGATTTTCAATCGCGTTTATAAAATTTGACGATGAGTCTTCTATTGCAATCGAATTATCAATCTCAATGACGTTTTTGCCTGTGACCTTAAATGCTGTTGCCCGTTCGAGACGAATGTTGATGTCTAAGGTGCTTTCACGGCCTCGGGCTTGGAGACGCTTTCTAAGGGCCTCTTTGTCGACAACAATCGAGATTATCCTGATTTTTTTATATTCAAGCCTGGCTTCATTTAAAACGCTTCTTGAAACATTGACCACAACACTCTTTCCACTTGCAAGAGCATCGTTGATAGCAAGTGGAACACCGTAACATAAATTGTGTGCTTTCCATGAAAATGTAAAAAGGCCTGCTTTTTCTTTGTTTAGGAATTCGTCTGCTGAAATGGCGATATGGTCTTCGCCACCGGAATTTTCTGGACGTGTTATATAGCGTCTTGGAAAAGCAACATTTGTGGAGTGAGAGAAATAAGCACGCGCAATGTCTAAAAGGGTATCTTTCCCGGCACCGCTCGGGCCTACGATAAGATATAACCAACCTTGTTCATCCATTTTAAGACACTCTATGCCCTTCACGCCACACGCTCTTGATTATTGGGTGATGGGAAGAATGGTGTACGTGGATTAAGTCGGCTCGTTTACCAAGAGCAATTTCGCCTCTATCAGTGAGGCCAACTCTTTCAGCCGGTGTTTTTGTAACAGTCCTGACTGATCGAGGTAAGTCATAATTCTCAAAATTGTTATACAAAAGCATTGCGGCATGGAGTAAGCTATGGGGCACGTAATCGCTTGATATAATGTCCAAAAATCCATCTTTGGCTAAGGCACCTGCTGATATGTTCCCTGAGTGGGATTTTCCCCGGACTAGATTAGGACCACCCATCATGACAGCAAGTCCTGAATTGTGAGAACTTTTTGCGGCTTCTAAAGTTGTCGGGAATTCGGCGACTGTTACACCGTCGGATACAGCTTCCGCGACATGAGATGACGTGGCATCATCATGGCTGGCAAGGGCAAACCCTTTATCATGTGCAGTGCCTACAACATGTTTTCTGTTGCTGCTGCTGTATTTTTTTTGATCATCTTGACGGTCAGATATGAAGCGCTTCATTTCGCGATCACTTAAACCGTATTTACCTTGGTAATATATGTAATAGGCTTCCAGAGAAACAAACTGGCGTTGTCCGGGAGTGTGATCCATGACGGAAAGCATACGAACGAGTGTGTTATTTGCTAACTTGTCGAGGGCTGGAGCCATATCTGAATAACTGACTTCACACCGTAAGTGTATCAGGTGATCTGCACGAAGAAGGTTTTCTTTTCCTGCGTGTACAAGACTGCCGACCATCTCCTCGAGCCTTTTAACTCTTGAACTACCTTCATTGACATCGCCCACAGCAATTGCGTCAAATACAGTTGTGATGCCTGCACTTGCAACTTGATTGTCATGACTAATAACCGCTGCGACAGATGGCCATTCCGTTTTAGGGCGGGGAGTCATATGTTTTTCAAGGTTATCTGTATGTAACTCTACGAGACCTGGTAACAGTAGATCCTTATTAAGGTCATGAGCGCTGGAAAGTGAGCTGTTTCGATCCGATATATCCTGGATTTTGCCGTCCCGGACACACAAGGTGCCATTGATGACCTCGTCAGCTAAAACGATTTTTGCATTTGTGAAAACTTGTTCAGACATGATTTACGTACTCTGAAATTGGGTTACATCAAAGGATCTTGTGCAAACTGCGTCTCTGGCTTCTTGGTCATGGAAAATACCTAGAATAGCAGAACCGCGATCTTTGGCGGTTTCGATTAAATCAAGAACGGTTTGACGATTTTTGGCATCGAGCGAAGCAGTGGGTTCGTCGAGAAGCATTATGGGATATTCGGCGATAAAACCGCGGGCAATATTCACCCGTTGCTGCTCTCCGCCAGAAAAAGTTAAAGGCGATAAGTTCCAGAGTCTTTCCGGTATGCGCAATTTTGTTAAAAGGGCTTTTGCAGCCTCAATGGCATCTTTTTTGGAGTTCCCAAGTGCAATAGAGGGCTCTGAGACAATATCGAGAGTACCAACACGGGGTATAACTCTTAAAAATTGGCTGACATAACCAAGTGTTCTTTTTCTGATCTCTAGTATTTCATGAGGATCAGCACCGACAATATTCATATCCTGGCCTTGATGGCGAATAGTGATTTCGCCTTCGTTGCAAATATAATTGGCGTAAATCATTCTCATAAAAGTACTCTTTCCCGACCCTGATTCGCCGGTAAGAGCAACACATTCCCCTGTGGACAAAGAAAAGTTGATCTTTGAGAACACAGGAATGGTCATGCTGCCCTGATTGTGTAGCGTGAAGTGTTTACTTACATTATCCACGTGAATCATTTCTGACATATTCATGACCTTAACATTGCAAAATAGAGGAAACGAGAAGTTGGGTATAAGGGTGCTGGGGATCATCAAGAACCTGATCCGTTAACCCATTTTCAATGACGCGGCCATTTTGCATGACCATCAGCCGATGCGATAGTAAACGGGCAACGGCTAAATCATGAGTAACGATAACAACGGATAACCCAAGGTTTTGAACGAGGCCTCTTAAAAGATCCAAGAGCTTTGCCTGTACAGATACATCTAGCCCGCCTGTGGGTTCGTCCATAAAAACGAGACGTGGTTCGGTAACAAGATTTCGTGCAATTTGAAGCCTTTGTTGCATGCCACCAGAAAAGGTTGAGGGCAGGTCATCTAGTCTTTCTTCTGAAATTTCGACCTTGGATAGCCAGTCTTGGGATGTATTACGAATATTGCCATAGTGACGCCAGCCAACAGCCATGAGTCTTTCGCCTATGTTTGCGCCTGCACTTACACCCATTCTCAAACCATCACGTGGATTTTGATGAACAAAAGCCCAATCTGTACGCATAAGAAAGCGGCGCTCTGGTTCCGTCATTTCAGTGAAAAGGTCACGATTTCCATCGTGCCGGGTGTTATAGGAAATCGCCCCTTTTGTCGGCTTGAGTTGTGCTGACATGCAATTGAGGAGAGTAGATTTTCCTGAACCTGATTCTCCAACAATACCAAGAACTTCACCAGGTCTGAGATCAAAAGAGATATTCTGGCAACCGACCCTGTCGCCATACATCATGGATAGATTTTCTACTTTTAATAAGGGCTGCAAAATGGTGTTCATTTTAACGCCTCCGATTTACGGTTTGTCATCGCAGGGAAATGATTAATGTTGTTATTGGCGCCATAGTGACCGTTGTCTTGACGATCTTGGCAGTAATCACTGTCGGAACAGACAAACATTCGGTTGCCTTTGTCATCAAGGATGACTTCGTCAAGGAAGCTGGTTTCTGAACCACAAAGAGTACAGTTTTCATCCCACGCCTGAATTTCAAAGGGGTGATCTTCAAAATCAAGACTCTCAACTTTTGTATAAGGCGGGATCGCGTAAATACGTTTTTCCCGACCGGCTCCAAACAACTGAAGAGCTGAACAGTTATCCATTTTAGGATTATCAAACTTTGGCGTAGGAGAAGGGTCCATAACATACCGACCGTTTACTTTCACAGGATAGGCATAGGTCGTTGCGATATGGCCATGTCGTGAAATATCTTCGTATAATTTTACATGCATGAGGCCGTACTCTTCCAGTGCATGCATTTTGCGTGTTTCTGTCTCTCTTGGTTCTAAAAATCTGAGCGGTTCAGGAATGGGAACCTGATAAACAAGGATTTGACCTTCTTGTAGAGGCTCTTCCGGTATCCTGTGCCGGGTTTGAATAATTGTGGCTTCTTTGGTTTTTTCAGTGGTGTTGATATTGGCCGTTTTCTCAAAGAACTGTCTGATACTGACGGCGTTTGTCGTATCGTCGCTTCCTTGGTCAATAACCTTTAATGTGTCGTTGGGTCCTAAAATAGTAGCCGTAACCTGGACGCCACCGGTACCCCATCCATAAGGCATCGGCATTTCTCGCCCAGCGAAAGGTACTTGATAACCGGGAATAGCAACGGCCTTCAGAAGAGATCTTCTGATCATTCGTTTTGTCTGTTCATCAAGGTAGGCAAAGTTATACGACGACTTGAGTGTATTGCTTTTGGACATGTTCTTATTCCGCGGCCTGAGACGTTTGTTCTTGTGATGCTTTACTTTCTTGTCGCATGCGGCGAACAAGGCCGAGTTCCGCTTGGAAATCGACGTAGTGCGGCAGTTTGATGTGCTCTACAAAGCCCGTTGCCTGAATATTGTCACTGTGGGACATGACAAACTCTTCATCTTGCGCAGGTGCAACGATCTCTTCGCCGAGCTCCTCGGCGCGTAAGGCACGATCAACGAGTGCCATGGAAATGGCCTTACGTTCGTTTTGCCCGAAAACTAATCCATACCCTCGGGTGAATTGGGGCGGTTCTGTTTTTGAACCTTGAAACTGGTTTACTGTTTCGCACTCTGTAATTTCAATGTCACCAATATCAATTGAGAAACCCAATTCTGGAGGCTCAATTTCGACAGCAACCTCGCCTAATCTGATTTCACCAACAAAGGCGTGATTGCGGGCATATCCTCGTTGGGTGGAATACCCAAGAGAAAGAATAAAACCTTCGTCTCCGCGCGCCAGGTTTTGTAAACGTAGATCCCGGTTGGCTGGAAAATCCAAAGGTTCTCGTGTTAAGTCACCAACAGGAGCATCGTCGTCATCTTCATGAATAGTTTCTTGTTGTATGAGACCTTCCTTGTTTAAGAGGTTGCCAAGTACCCTTGGCATATCATCTGAAATGGGGTGAGTAGCTCTTTCTAGTTCGTCAGGTGTTTTTTCTGTTTCCATCAAATCAAAATCCAACAAACGATGGGTGTAATCGAATGTTGGGCCAAGGATTTGTCCTCCGGGTAGATCCTTATACGTGGCAGAAATTCTACGCTCGATATGCATTTTGTCGGTTTGTATAGGGTTGCTATAAGCAAACCGAGGTAGAGTTGTCCTGTAAGCTCTGATTAAGAAGATGGCTTCGATGACATCACCTCTTGCTTGTTTAATTGCTAAAGCGGCAAGATCTGCGTCGTAAAGAGAGCCTTCGGCCATAACACGACCAACTGATAGACTAAGTTGCTCACGAATTTGGTCGATAGTTAGTTCGGGAATTGAGCTGGAACCACGTCTCTTCTCTGCAAGGAGCTTGTGAGCATTTTCAATGGCTTTTTCACCACCTTTTACTGCGACATACATTTTAGAGCTCCAGTTCTGTTGTGCGTGGCAGAGCTGCCATGGTTGATGGGGCCGCAAAAATGACATCAATTCCGCGAGGGAAATAGGTTCTGTTTGTCTGAGACCAGTTCCAAAACTCCTTATTTACGGGAGTAGGTTTGAATGAGTTCGTATTTTTTATGCCGGGACCTCGTAGCGTTAATTCAGTGCCAGTATCTAAATGAGATACAGACATTAAAATTGTTGCTGAGCGATCGGGGTTTTCTGTCGATCCCAAAGGTAGCTTCGAAAGAGATGGGGGATCAATTCGACCATCAACAATAGCAAACAGACAGTCTTTTGGATCTTCTACGATGGGACACCCAGTATAAAACTGTAAATAGGTGCGTGCTTCGGGGGTGTCCATTTCAGGAGACAGCCATACAGGTGTATCCATATCTGCCAGGGTTAATAATATCGCTGTAATCGTAGGGTTTAATTTTCCCGGATTTGGGCAGCTCACTGGTAGGTTTGATATTTCTCCTGGCCGAGACATGGCCTCCAATACGGCTTTAAAAATTGCTGTAGAATCAAAAACGGGATGCTGTAATCCAGATAAAGTTGTTTGTTTCATCATTCGTCTTCTCCTCGGACCATGGTGAAAAAATCAACTTTTGAAGCCGCTATTTTGGATTTTCGATCTTTTCGGCGTGTTTTTTGTTGTAAGGCTATAGGAGAAATAACACTCTCGAGCACTTGTTCAGACCACGTTTCATCTTGTAGCAAGGCATCAAAAACAGCGGCGAGTTCGGCATGTTTATGATCGCGTCCTTTGACGTATGAATATCCAACCATCCCGTTTTCCATACAGACCGTGCAACGGCTCATGGACATTTCGCCAAGATTGAATTTTTGACCATCGCCGCCAGCCCTTGCGCGCACCATGACCAACCCGGTTTCTGGTTTTCTTAAAAACCGATAAGCCAGTTCATTTAATTTTGGTCTTTTTTTTGTAAAGGAACTCCAGCTTGATTCTAATTCTTGAGTTGAGCTACGAGCTAAAACCGAAATCCAATGCTGACGGTGTTGAACGCTATCGCTTTGGGCTCGTTGGTTTGGGCTTTGGGTCACATTTTTCTCCTATCGACAAATTCAATATTTGTCTAGACGTCTATACATATATTGGTTATAGATGCCTTGTTCGTCAAAGACCATTGACGACAGATGAAAGTTTTATGAACTTTAGGAGACAGCGCTATGGAGTGGGAAAAGGGTGAGGCTATTTGGAAACAAATTGGGCGGTTCTTACTTCAAGACATAACTGGAGGAACATATAAGCCGGGGGAAAAACTTCCTACGGAGAATGAGATCGCCAAACGCTTCCAGGTAAATCGACATACCGTTCGAAGTGCAATTGCGGCTCTTACTGAAGATAATGTTTTGAGAGTAGAGCAGGGGCGTGGAACCTTTGTCCAAGAGACTGTTCTGGATTATCCGTTAGGCAATAGGACACGATTTTCTCAGATTGTATCTGGAAGGCATCGCCTGCCTGATAAACATCTTGTCGAAAGTAAAATAGAGTTTGCAAATAAGCAGGTTTTGAAGAGGCTTATGCTAAGCGGAAAGACGAAGGTGATACGACTTGAATCAGTGAGTGAAGCTGATGGAATTGCCCTCGCTTATTCAGTTAGCTATTTACCTGCGGTCCGGTTTAAAGGAATAGAGAAAATTTTTACGAAGACAAAATCTCTTACAGAAGCTCTCAAACAATATGGTTTAGAAGATTATACGCGGAAGAATACAAGAATAACGGCCCATATGCCGGATCGCCGAACTTCTGAATTTTTACGACAATCAAAAAACAAACCTGTTTTAATAACGGAAAGCGTAGATATCGATACAAATGGATTGGCGATCCAATTCGGGATAACCCATTTCGCAAGTGAACGCGTTCAACTTTTTGTAGAAAACAAAAACATTAACTTTTAAGTTTTGAAACAATTTGTCCATCAAAAAAAATATCTCGGCGGTTGCGGAAAACTGAAGAGAATAAAATAGGGCGGGGGGAAAGAGCGGGCTCTTTTTATCTGCTAAAGGTCGGCCGAGAGGTTTTTGGGATTTGGTACAATTGATACAAATAATAATAGTCTTGGAAATGAAGCGGATACCTAAGCTCTTTATCTTCCCAATGAATTATTGAATAAATTATTGGATAACAATTGTGAGTGTTTCAGGGCACTCTGTATTTGTAATAGTGATATTTGAGGGATCTCTGATGGAGACCGGCTTTGCTACCTTTGATTATGAAGGAAGATTGTTATCCATAAATGATAGCTTTCTTAATATTCCTGTTGATGAACTAAGCTCTCTTCTTAATGCTCAGGTTGAGCGGGATATTCTTGAACAGGTGTTGCTTTCTTTTACACACTTATCCAATTTTCCCAATGATAAAGTTAATCTTCTTAAGCAATGGCAGTTGTCGGGGGAAGGAATTTTCTTACAGGGAGAAACGGGTGTTCAGTTTCTTTTGTCTAAGTATAAAACGCCAGATGGTGGAACATGCTATTTAAAAGTTCCTTACTCAAACGATGTTGAGATTCAAGTAGATCATTCTCTCAAGATATTACTGGATGCGATCCAATCATTAGATATTGGTATCGCACTTTATGATGAAAACTTGTGTTTTGTCTTATCCAACAAAAGGTATGCCGATTTGGTTTTACCAGAGAATTTACGGGAAAAAAGCGATGATGTTTTCCTGCCTGGGCGAAGTGTTCGAGATATTACAAAGGATTTAAATTCATCGGATGCGTTTCTTTTACCGAGCGGCCTTGCTTTGGAAGAATGGAATAGTCAGACCGTTAAGGGCATAATGAGCTATGCAAAAAATATTGAAACCTCACGTCTGGATGGCCGTCTGGTTTTGAGTTCAACGCACAAAACAGGGTTTGGTGGCTATCTGCTAACCATTCGGGATATTACTGAACAACGTCATGCGGAAGATGCACGTCGGGAAGCGGATATGTTGTTACATAAAATCGTAGAAGCTTGCCCGGCAAATTTTTTGGTTTCCAGAGTATCAGATGGGAAAATCATATACTTCCCCCCAGCTTCTCGTGATCGGTTTGGGGATATCGAAACGGCTAAAAGCTTCTTTATTAAAGCGGAAGATAGAGAACAATATTTGGATGCCTTACTTCCTACAGGAACATTAGACGATTACCGAGTACAGTTTCGCCGTCGGGATGGTACAATCATGCAGGGTTTAACATCTGCTCGTGTAACCGATTATAAAGGCGAAGATGTCATCGTCTCTTCGACACGCGATATTACCGAACAGCTTCAAATACAAGATGAGCTGGTAACACAACGCGAAATAGCACATCAAAATGAAAAAATATCTGCTCTGGGAGGATTACTGGCAGGCGTTGCTCATGAATTAAACAACCCGCTGTCTATTGTTGTTGGCTACGCTTTGATGCTTCAGGATAAAACAGATGATCCAGAAGTTAAGCGCCGGGTGGAACGTATTGGGATAGCTGCGGAACGCTGCGCCAAGATTGTTAAAACATTCTTGGCGATGGCAAGACAACGTCCGATGCAGGTTGAAAACTGTAACCTCAATGAAGCGGTTGAGGTGGCTTTGGATGTTGCAGGTTATGGCATAAAAGTTTCTGGCGCAGAGATATCTCTCGCTTTGGCACCTGATCTCCCCGCTGTTTCTGCAGATTATGATCAAATGGCGCAGGTCTTTACCAACTTAATTATCAATGCTGAACATGCGTTGGCGGATAAGGGAGATAAAGGAAAATTGATTATTCGATCTTCTTTTGATGACTTATTAAATGAGGTTGTTATTGATGTTGTAGATAATGGCGTTGGCATTCCCAAAAATATACAACCCAGAATATTTGAACCTTTTTTCACAACCAAGGATGTGGGGAGTGGAACTGGTGTTGGCTTGGCTTTTTGCCACCGCATTGTCGATGCGCATAATGGTCATTTATCATTTCGGTCTTCGATAAATGAAGGAACATGTTTTAGTGTTAGAATGAAGGCTTCGCAAGATATTAAACGAGAGAAGAAAGATCCTCAGCCTATCGAAAAAGAGTGTAGGCATCACCGCGTTTTGGTCGTTGACGATGAAGTTGATGTGGCCTGCCTCATTAGTGATATTCTTGGTGATGAAGGATATCATGTGGTCACAATGAATTCAGCAAAGTCTGCTTT
Organism: Kiloniella antarctica; assembly: GCF_042682825.1. Lineage (NCBI taxonomy): Bacteria > Pseudomonadati > Pseudomonadota > Alphaproteobacteria > Rhodospirillales > Kiloniellaceae > Kiloniella > Kiloniella antarctica. Next base: position 1,278,865 of record NZ_JBHUII010000004.1, on the reverse strand, counting down.
AGCTGAACTAAAAAAACATGATTATGACGCGGTTTTGAGTGACGTTAAGATGCCAGGAATGGATGGCATAGAGTTTTTACGTAATATTACCATGAAGTTTCCAAACCTTGCACCTCGGACAGCCTTTATAACGGGTGATGCTATGAGCCCGACAGTAGCAGAGTTTATTGAGAATTCAGGATGCTTGTATTTAGAAAAGCCAGTTGCACCAAAAGAGTTATTAAAAATGTTGCAACGGCTTATTCAAGAAACAGAGAGCCAAAAGGTATGAGTTCATGAGCGTAAATGGATACAAGATCATTGTATGTGATGATGAACCTCATTTACGTGAAATGGTGGGGGAATACCTTAATGAAAGAGGGTATGACATCGTCGAAACGCCAAACGCCTCTGCTATGTATGAGGCATCAGAAAAATATGTGCCTGATCTTGTTATTTTGGATATCAATATGCCAGGAGAAGATGGTTTGGCAGCTCTTCGCAATTTGCGGAAAACTTCGGATGTGCCCGTAATTATGCTCACTGCAGCTTCCGAAGTTATTGATCGGGTCGTTGGGTTGGAAATGGGGGCAGATGACTATCTAGCAAAACCTGTCGATTTGAGAGAGCTGGAAGCGAGGATTAAGGCTGCTTTACGTCGAAGACCAGGAGGGATATCCGAAGAAAGACCAACCGCGCAAAAGGGATCAATGAGTTTTGGTTTATGTCGATTGGACTTTGATCGTGCGCAATTATTTGATGGCCAAAACAATGAAGTTCCAATTACGGCGATGGAATTTAGCCTGTTGCGGGTTTTTGCTGAAAATAAAGGGCGAGTCTTAAATAGAGATCAATTACTGGAACAGGCTCATGATAGAGGATGGGAGCCCTTTGACCGGTCTATTGATCTTCGTATTTCGCGATTGCGTCGAAAGATAGAGACAAACCCGACGAAGCCTGAGGTTATTCGTACAGTTAGGGGCATAGGATACGTATTTGGCTAAGTTTTCTTGGTTGTCTGCAAGCCCATTCATTGAATTGATACCCTGAAGTGAAAGTGACGCAGTCGTGTCCTAGACTTTTCCAAACTTATCATTTCGACGGTGATGAGGGGATAGTAGCCATTGTTGGTGATATCGAGATAACCGTTTCTTCAAAATGTTCCGTCAATAATGTCGGTTAGATTGATAATGTTGCCATCATTCGGACAAAAGTCTGTCACCGGGTCTTTAAAGCGGAGATTGTTTGGTTGATACAATCGATACTTTGTCTGAAATTATTTAGATAAAACCTTCTGTAAGAATGGTGAACGGGTGCAGTGAAGGTTTCAAACTTTCAATCAGTTGTGATGAATAAAATAATCATTAAAATTCTTAGATAAAAAAAATTGTGATTTCGATGATTCATTTTGAACCTTCTTTCTTTTTATACCGACAGATCTTGTAACCAAAGCGTTTGGATGCTTGGAAATCAAAATTGAATACTAAGAACGAGGAAGTCACGATGAATAAATTTAAGAAAATATTATTGGGCGCAAGTGTTGTTACGCTTGGTGTCGGTAGTGTGATGATTTCAAGTAATGTTCTTGCAGCATCAAGCGGTAATTCTGAATATGTTGATAATGTGAATTTGGGTTTTCCAGGTTATGCTGCTGTTATCAATATCAAAAACACATCAGTAAACAATAACTTTAAGACTATTAATTTAGATGTTCTTGAAGATAAGTTAAACTTTAAGATAAGTGGCACGGTCACTTGTAAAGATAAAAATAATGTTAAGTTTCTAGGTGCTCATGTATACTTTGGCGGCGTTGGAATAGGTGGTCTTGGGGGACTATCAACAAGTGGGACGCTTTTTCATGATACCATTGATGTTGGATATACGGATGGTTCTCATTCCATATCAGAATACACAGAAGACACATTTACTGTACCTTTGAATGAGGTAAAAAACGGGCACCCAGCTTTACGTGTTGATGCTTTGAAGGAGCTTGATAAAAAGTTGCAAGCCTATGTTCAAGGCGGTGGTGAAGCGATTGAGTTTTATAAATTAGATCAGGAAGTTGTAATTAATCGCCCAATTTCACTCGCCGCAATATGTGGTAAAAATGGTAATAACACTGTTGGATTTGAAACTAAAAATCACACAATCCAAATTAAATATGAAGGCGATCCGAATTTGAAGCAGGCGCCGATGTTAAATGCGCAGCTTGGTGGAAATTTACCTAATCAAATAAATCAAAATCTACCACTTCAGTTATCCCAAGCAACTTTCCAACCGAATATGCCGCATCACATTGGAAAATGCGTACCAGATAGTAACCCGACAATTCGTGTGAATTATAAAGGTACAGGTAAAGGTAACATTAGATTTAAAGTCGGTGAAGAAGAGGGAAATTTTGTGATCTTTAACTCTAATCAAAGTAGCTATAATTCGGCAGATCAAATGAATAGATATTTTGATTTTGATTATCCGCTAATTGAAAAGATGAACCAAGACCAATTTAAATGGTGGAAAACGATCAATAAAACATACAACCATTCGCTCACAATTAAAGCACAAGTTAAAGACCAAAACAGTGATAGCTATGGGGCATGGAAAGACTTTGGAACAGCAACCTTCAAGCATCGTTGCACGCCACAAGTAAAGGTTCTTACTTCACCAGGTTTAGGTGGTTATCAGGGGCAGGAAAACTCTAACACATCGATAGTAAAGCCAAATTTAAAAATGAAGCCACAAAGAGCTCCTTTAGATAAGGTTTCACCAAATACTGAAAAACCTAAACGCTTAAAAATAGTCGAGCCTGAATAATATCGTAATAAGTGATTAGGAGAAGACAGAGCTGGAATTTTCAGCTCTGTCATTTCTTTTGGTGTAAGTTATTCGTGTATAAAATGTGTCGAGCAAAGATCTCTTGATACAATTGATACTCTAGAATTCTTGTTCAACACATTGATCTCTATAATATCTTATTATTGAGATTTATGTAGGTTCTGCCTAAGGGAATGTCGGGCGTGCGCTTAAGAATTAGCAAAGTTCTGTATTTTAAATTAGCTGCCTTTATAAGCTCAGCTTTTTTATTGTCGTTCTCTGCTCAACCGACGTTGGCAGACTGGGTCGCAAATTTTGCGCCGCCAGAGCATTCCAATTCAAAAATTTTAATCGATCTGCCTGATGACCTGGATATTATTACCCTTACTACGCTTGGCGTTGAGCTTGACGGGATAGATATTACTTCTTTGCTTTCTCTGGACGGTACTGATTTTATATATCAGCCTCTAGAAGCCTTTGATAATGGCGAGCATATCCTCAAACTTGTGACGTTAAATGCTGATGGTTCATCTGAAGAAAAGCAGAAATGGAGCTTTAATCTTTCAGGGAAAAATCAAGGTAGTCTGGATGATTTAACCAATGGTTCTGAAGAAGTAGAGATGGCCGAAAGGTTGTTGCGTTCCGCTTATTTTCGGGCCGATACACTTACTGAATTTAGCAGGCGTGTTGTCCAACAGAATATCGGGCATGAGACCAATCGTTCCACCCTATCAGGTAGCGGTGATCTGAATGGTGGCTTTTCTGCTGGAAAATGGACTGTTGATGGGCACTCCAATTACTTGGTTCAAAGTGATGTTGACCAAGCTCAGACTGAGCATCCGATTGATATCGGTGAATATGATATAAACGCCAATTATCAAGGGGATACGATGGTTGGTGGGTTTACGCTTGGGCATCACGATACTGGGCTTGAGACGTTAATTGTCTCTGATTTTTATCGACGTGGGGCTTCCGTGCGGATAGGCACGAGTGATCGCAGAGTTGAAGCGCAGGGGTTCGCATTTGGTACTGAATCTGTTTCTGGTGCTTCTGATTTAACGGGGCTAAATAGTACCGAAGATCGTCTAAAGGGCGTTAGCCTCTCTGTTAAACCTTTTTCGACTGATGTCGATGCACTGAAATTGATAGGAACATATTACGACGGTATGGGCGAGGGGAGTGGTATCGGGGTTTCCGATCTGGATAGCGCAGCAACGGGCTCAGGCTGGGGACTTGGGTTAGAGAAAAGCTTTGGACAACAGAGAACCCGGTTAAAGGCCCAGTACGCACATGCCTTGTTCGATCAAGATGGTGATAGTGGTGATGCGCCCAACGATGGCAGTGATGCTGTTTCCTTGTTGGTAGAGCATCGTTTGTTTGAAGAGGGGCCCATCATTGGTAATGACACGCTCGATATTGATGTGGGCTTTGGGTATGACCGGGTTGATACTTTCTTTGAAAGCCTTGCTAATCCGGGTTTAGTTTCTGATCGTGACGCTTATACGGCATTTAGTAATCTCTACTGGGGTGCTTTATCTGCAAATGCATACGCATTGCATGAAACGAATAATGTTGATGATCTTTCAAACGTTCCGACTGATCAACTTGATAGTCTCGATTTAGGTGTGAATTACTCATTTGATCAACAAACTGGTTCAACGGAGTGGCTTGGTACGCCATATGTGTATGTATCAGGATATGTTGCAAGTTTGGGACGTGAAAAGACACCAATCGGTTATGATGGGCCGGATACTGATAATTTTTCGTCGTCACTAACCTTAGGAGGCGGCTCCAGTTATGAGGCGTGGTATTGGTCTGCTTCTCATACTTATTCTCAGTTTAATGATTATACCAATGAGTCGAGTGATACGGCTGATAATTTAACAAGTCTGAATACCGGGTGGAGTGTTTCTGATAGGCTTGATCTCACCGGTGGGCTACAATTTGGTATCTTTGAAGATTTGGATACAGATAAAAATAGTTTCAATACAAATGTATATTTAGGAGCATCAGCAGAGCTTGTTCCAGATAAAGTTGATTTTAATATTGATTATAATTTGAACCTTGCGAACGGTAGTGGCGACTCATCTGATAGTCACATTGTTAACAGCGAGGTAGAATGGACCTTCCTTCAACCGCGCACCAATCGCCCAGGTTTGGCATTGGCCCTCAGAGGATCGATGGAGGAATTAAATGGAAACTCAGATAGTGCTCAAAATGAAACAGAGTATCAAGCCTACATGGTGTTACGCGTTAAGGCGCCATTCTCGTTTAATTATTAAGGCTGCATTACTTCTAATTGTTGGACTGGCTTTACCCTTAACAGCTCAAGCCAATGTTAGTTCTGTTAACGTAAGTCCTGCGCGGGTGAATGTTCCTGTGAAAGGTGCGTCATCTCTTTCAATAACCTGGAATGTTACGCGTTTCGAACCTACGGCACCAGCCACAGTTCCGGTCAGCTCACAGAATGCACTTTTACAAATCAATGGCGTAACCGTAGCTACGCTTGGCGGAACTCTGTTCAAACAATCTACATTGGCTCCATTGGCAAGTGAAACATTACGTTTTAGTGAAGTACTGCCAATATCTGCGGCGCTTGCTCGGAAAATAGCTGAAGCACCAGCGGGATCTGTTTTGATTTCAAGGGCTTTTACGGATACTCAATTAGCAGGAGTAGGTCGAGTACGGATCTTTGCAGGTGCCGGCACATCAGGAGAGCTTAGTATCAACCGTATAGATCTTCATTTTGAGAATGACTCCCGGACCGATGTTATTCCAAAAGGAGATAGCAGAAGAGCAATTGCTGATATTAACTTTCGGAGCAGCGGTGTGCTAAGAGGGGAATGGAGGATCATTGATCCAACGGCAAGTCTTGGTAGTGCACGTGGACGTGTCTTACAGGTTGTTCGTCAACAGCTGGTCAGCTCTGGTCAGGGACGGACACGTATTATTAGTCCTGTGCTACCAACGACAAAGAACGGTCTCTACCTTATTACTTTTAGCGTGGAAAATGCGGACGGTATTTCCGAACTCCCTGTATTGAAGTATTTTGTGTTGGAGGGGGCTGGCAATGCGCCTGAGGATAACTTAAGCGCTTTAAGTCCGGGAAATGGTGCGCGAATTACGGCTAACACAATTTTCTCGTGGGAAAATATTCCCGGTGCTTTGGCATATCAAGTTGAGATATTCCAACCCGGAGGCACAAAAATTATATCTGGAAAAGTTGTTCCTGGTAACGAACTAAAACTTCAGCTTTCAGAGTTCTCCTTAAGTAATCTGGCCTCTGGAGAAAGTTATGACTGGAGATTACGTGCATTTGATAAAAAGGGACACGTCATAGGTTCTTCCCCCCGTCAATTGATATACAAGCCATAAAGGCAATTTTTATGACTGAAAACGATACAGCATTTTCGCAGTTAAAACTTATCAGCAAGGGCGATGAAACCGCTTTTGCTGATTTTTATCATCTTTTTGAAAAGCGCCTGTATCGTTTTATTAAATCAAAATTGAACGATTCATTCGAAGCAGCCGACATACTAAATGAGACCTTTTTGGAGGTTTGGCGTAAAGCCGAAACTTTTGAAGGGCGCTCCAAAGTATCAACCTGGCTATTTGGAATAGCGTATTACAAGACGGTGGATCGGATGCGTAAAAGAACAGATATACCAATGGATAGCGATAATTTTCCCGAAACAGTGGATGATAGTCCGGATGCAATGGCATGTCTTTTAACTGCTGAAAAGAGTGATCATATCAAATTTTGTCTTGATACTCTTAAAGCCGTTCAGCGCGCAGTAATGCAATTGGCATTTTTTGAGGATCTTCCTTATTCAGAGATCGCATTAATTGTTGATTGCCCGGAAAACACTGTAAAAACGCGTATGTTCCATGCCAAACAGGCAATGAAACGTTGCCTGTCTACGCGTATGGGAGGCTGAACATGAGTAGAAACATTGAAGAGCTCTTACCATTTTATGTGAATGGTAGCTTAGAGGGTGAGGATCTTGAGATTGTAAAAAAGGCACTTTCTGAAGACAAAACCTTACAAGATGAATGTATTTTTTTACAAGGTCTTAGAGAAGAAGTCTATAATCAGGGTGTTGAAAATTCACCCGGTGAATTCGGACTGAAGAGATTACAACGAGATATTTCTAGAGAGAAAGTAGCTAAAACAAAGTTCGTTCCAAAGAACAATACTGTTGTTACTTTTGGAACGCGTGGTTGGCGCTTAGCGGCTATCGCTGCATGTATTGTGCTTTTGTTTCAAACTGTTTATGTGCTGCCTCAATGGCAAAATGATGATGATCTGATTGCTGCAAGCGGAGGAAGTATCCATCAAGCGCGTGGCCCAGTTGTTTCAATTACATTTGTTCCTGAAGCACAAGAAGAGAACATTCGAGAATTGCTACTTGCTGTTGACGCCAGAATTGTTGATGGCCCTTCTGCTCTGGGTGTATATAAACTTGTCCTTACAAAAGATCCTGAAACCATTATATCTAAACTTCTTGCACATAAAAATTTGGTTGAGACAGTGCAGCGTGAAGGTGGGGAAAGTGGTGGGCAGTAATGTTGCGTTCTTCATTCATATTTTTACTGTTATCTGTGATGCTTGGTACATCAGGCATAACCTTTGCCCAAACATCAAGTGACCCAAGCCGGATACCTTTACCGGCAGGGCTCGATAGTAAAGGTGATGTGAGATCAAAAGGGCGGCCTGACATTGTTTTTTCTGGTCTTCGTGCAAGTTGTGTCCGTCCAGGTAGTATTATAACAATTAAGGGAAAAAACTTTGATCAGCTGGATAGAAAAAATCTGGCTCTTGATGATAATGGGAATTTGATTGAGCTTGATGTTTTAAGTAAGAACAATACTCAAATTTCAAGCTATCTCCCTAAGGATAAAATTAATCTTAATAGAACTTATGATATTGTTTTTTATAGTAAACGCAACTTTGAAGCAGCAGAAAAAACAGGATTAAGTGTTCGTATATGTCCTGCGAATGGTGAAATGTCGAAAGATATTGCAAGGGTCCAAGATGTTCTGATTTTGGTTGATGGTGCCCAGAAAAATGCAATTTTAGGTGAATTACAACGTCGTCGTTTGCCTGTTGTCCAGATATTCACTTTGAATGCGCTTCAGTCCGTCTTGGTTCAGACTCGGACAAGTAATGCAAAAATCGTTATTCAAGAGCTAAGAAATAGTTTTCCGCAAGCCGAGATTGATTTCAATAATGATCTGACATCCTCTTCTAACCCTAGACTGTACGCAAAAAAAGCAATTGGCTGGGATGACAAGAGCGGATGTCATTATTCACAATTGGAGTTTCCAATTGGTTTGTTAGACGGGGCGATTGATAAACAGCATTCAGCATTTCTTGATCAGAATATCATTTCACGTGAGTTTATTGATGATGAAATTGCTGATAAAACTCATGCGACCTCAATAGGATCTATTTTAATAGGTAACTCTGCTCAGCAGGGGTATTCGGGGTTAGTTCCTGGGACGACACTTTACAATGCAGTTGTTCTTCGGGTGTCTGAAACTCGGGAGCAATTGGCAAGTACAATTGCGGTGATACAGGGATTGGACTGGCTCTTGAGCAATAAGGTGCGGTTGATAAATGTATCTTTGAGTTCAGAAATAGCAAATAGAGTACTGATCAAAGGGTTTGTTATATCTCTTGAGCAAGGTGCAATCGTGTTCTCGAGTGCTGGTAATCAAGGCGCAGATGCGCCTCAAAGCTATCCTGCTGCAATAGAGGGGATCTTTAGTATTACAGCGATTGATTCGCTTGGTAAGATTTATCAAATGGCCAACCAGGGACGTTTCATAGATTTTGCGGCCCCTGGTGTGGATATCTGGGCGGCTGTACCCGGAAATAAAGGCGCTTATGTTTCCGGTACGTCTTTTGCGTCTCCTCATGCTTTGGCAATAGCCTCTCTCACCTTGAAAAATAATCCTCTGGTCTCAAGAGAGGTTTTGTTAAAAGCCCTCACTTTTTCATTGGTAGATCTTGGTGTGCCCGGACGCGATCCGGTATTTGGCGCTGGATTACTTAAAAGTGTGTGTTGATTTTATTTCGAGATATTTGAAAATATAGTAAAAATAATACTTAAATATTTTTTTTGAACCTTTTCTCTCATTGGCACGGCTTATTCCTGGACACAATATTTGGTGTCGAAATATCCACATAAATGTGGGTAGCGAAAGGGAACAACGATGTTGAAGAACTTCAAACCGACTTGTTTAGCGTTTGTCACAATTGGATCAATAGGAATGTTAAACATGCCTGCTCATGCCTGTAATGAAATTACGACAGTCGCAATTCAGGGAAGTGATGGTGCGGAACTGAATGTAAAAGTAAATGATGTTACTCTCATTAATCATAAAGGATCACATTTTAATATCATTCCAGCCGACTTACTGCTTGAAGGTGAAAACGACTTTAAGATAGAGCTGATGACTGATGATCAAAATGCTACTGGGCGAGCAGAAATTTTTGTTGCTTGTGCGGGTGATTTTCCAAATGAACCTGGTGAAAATTCGAACGTTTTAGCCGAATTGAAACAAAAAGGATCTGGTAAACAGGAAACTGTTTTCCAAGTAAAAGACTTGCCGAAGTACGGCTACCTATCAGCATCATCAAGCTCTGACGATGGGTTGTTGGAAGCAATCGATATGATGCGTCAGGCGGCAATTTCTGGTGATAAAGTTGGATATCTCGATTTCCTTGAACCAATGATGAAAGATATGGCTGTAATGGTTGACGCTCCGCCTGCTCAATTTATTGAAGGTATGGTTACTGAGTTATTAAGCGGTACTTATGAAATATCTGAAACAGAAGATATTGAAGTCACCAAAATTTTAGGTGGTCGTGCGTATCAGGTGGTAAATCAGAAAGGTGATGGGCCAATCAAATTTGAACAAAAAGAGGATACAAGCCACACAGTATTAACTCAGGCCGCATTCTGGATGAAAACATCTGATGGTTGGAAGGTCTTTCGACAATAAATGTGACTCACTAATTCTATGTTTTAAATAGTGCTTTCTCCTGAACGATATTGAATTGCCACCATAATTGAAATAGATCTGATTAAGCTTGTTTTTGAATGGTGAGATTTTGTATGACCGATGGGAAAAGCGTGGTTAAATATGATGTCGTTGTGGTAGGTGCTGGGATGGTTGGGATCTCTTGTGCTTTGTGGCTACAAAAAAGCGGGCTCTCGGTTTGCTTGATTGACCGCCAGCCTCCTGGTGCAAGTACAGCTAGCGGCAGTGCATGTACCTTTGCTGACTATGCTTGCATACCGATCAATTCGCCTTCCTTGCCCCTTAACATTCCAGCGATGGTTTTGAAAAAAGACAGCCCGCTGGCAATCAAGTGGAACTATATCCATCGGATGTTGCCTTGGCTGGGGCAGTTTTTATCGAACTGTCGACCTCATCGTGTGACTCATATTATTGATGGGTTGGCGGGTATTTTATCTCATGCCGAGAGCGGCCTGATGCCGTTAATTGAAGAGGCAGGGGCAACTGATCTCATTCAGCACCGTGGATGTCTTTATTTATATAACAGTGTTAAGGGTTTTGATGCCGCGGGAGCTGATATCCTTGCCAGAAGAGAGCGTGGCGTGTCGCTTCGTGAAATCTCTGCTTCTGAAGTACAAGATTTGGAGCCAGCCCTTGAACACATTTTTCATAAGGGCGTGTTTTTTAACAAGGCGTTTCAATTTCTCTTTCCAGGGAAATTGATCGAACGGTTTACAGAACACTTTGTTCGACAGGGTGGGGTTTTTCTATCGGAAAATGTAAGGGCGATAGAAAACACGGGTACGAAGGGTGTTTCTATTCAGTGCGATCAAACGCAAATTCTGACGGAAAAAGCCGTTGTTGCGGCAGGGGCGCATGCCTTGGCACTGCTTCCTGCACTTGCCTGGAAAATGCCCTTGGAGACAGAGCGCGGCTATCACATCATGCTAAAGGCAAATAATGTGGAGCTTAACCGCCCGGTCGGGTGGGCCGAAAAAGGTTTTTACATGACGCCTTTAGAGGACCAGATACGGATTGCAGGAACGGTTGAGCTTGGTGGGTTACAAACCAACTATACGGACCGTCTTTTGAATTATATGGAAGCCACGGCAAAGGAAGTGTTGCCTGGATTGGGTGCGAGAGAGAGCTCATGGCTTGGCTTTCGGCCATCAATGCCGGATGCCTTGCCTGTTATCGGACCTTCGCCACAGGATAAAAATATTATCCTTGCCTTTGGTCACCAGCATGTTGGACTGACTTTAGGAGGTATAACAGGGAAGATTGTTTCCTCAATTGTTGAGGGGAAAGATATTGCCTTTGATATTTCTCCTTATAGCCCACAACGTTTTCAATAGCCTGCACGTTGTCTATCATTTGGGTTCAAGGAGCGAAGCCACGGGCCCCCGAACATCTAAAATATCATGGATAATTTCGCGCCATTGGGGGGGGCGTATATCTCGCCCATCCAATGACACTGTGATAGGCATTCTCTTACATGCTGCCCTTATGAATGTAACGCTATTTCAGCATCCACTCATGGGCAGGGTCATTGTGGAACTTCCAAATGCGTTTTGGGCCAGCCATGACGTTGAGGTAATAGAGATCATATCCGTGCGGCGCACCGCAGGGGTGGTAGCCTTCGGGGACGAGGACAACATTGCCATCTTCGACGGTGATGGTCTCGTCCAGAGATCGGTCGTCGGTATAAACGCGCTGGAAGGCAAAACCCTGAGAGGGGTTGAGGCGGTGGTAATAGGTCTCTTCCAGTAGAGATTCATCCGGCAAGGCATCACGGTCGTGTTTGTGTGGCGGATAAGAAGACCAGTGTCCGCCGGGGGTGATAACCTCGACAACAAGCAGGCTGTGGGCGGGCTCTGTCTCGGGTAAAATGTTGGCGACGTGCCGGACATTGGTGCCTTCACCTCGAGTTTCTTTACCAGCTTGATCGGGGCCAATGACACGGGCCTTTAATCTGGTCTCTTCCATGTCACTGGGCGCTGAGCAAATCGCGAGTTCGACTTCGGTTGTCGCCTCTATTGACCAAAGGCTTCCCGCAGGAATGTAAACCGACCAGGGTTTGCCTTCGAACGGAGACATGCGTTCGCCAAGGATGCCGAAGTCTTGATCATCAACCTTAACGCGGCCTTTGCCGGAGACAAATACCAGACAAACTTCTCTGTCATTAGTTTGCTGTGAGAGTTTTTGGCTTTGGGTAAGTTTATGAACGTTAAAGCCAACATAGGTCCAACCCGCACTCTCCGGGGTGACTTCGATCACACGGCCGGTGGAGGTTGGCTCAGTCGGTTTGACGAGAAGTTTGCTCATGATTCTATCCTGTCGGTATTTAGGCGGCTTGTTCAATCAAACCCGCTTGGGTCAGGTAATTTGTGAGGTTCTTGTGGCCTAGTTTGGCAAAGGCCAGTGCGGATATCTGATCTGAATATTGCTCGGCCTCTACGATAACCCAGCCGCTGTAGCCTTTAAGCTCTTTCAAGGTGGCGACAAAATCGATCAAGCCGTCGCCGGGGACAGTATAGACACCCTTGATGATGGCATTGAGAAAGCTCAAGTCTTCGGCGGCAGATAACTCCATGATATCTTTGCGCACATCTTTTGTATGTACGTGGCTGATCCGGTTGAGATATTGCCGTGCTAAGGCCGCTGGATCTGCTCCCGCCCAGGTGGCGTGACCGGTATCAAGCAAGAGATGAACAGAAGGTCCGGTTGCAGCCATAAAGGCGTGAATGTCTTCTTCTGACTGGACGATGGTGCCCATATGATGATGGTAAACCAAACGAACGCCTTCAGCCAAAACCGCATCGCCGACTTCGGTAATCTTGCGCCCGAACTCTGCCCAATCGCCATGGTCCATAACCGGACGTTGGGACAACGGGATATTTATATCGCCGTGGATCGCATTGGATGTTTCGGCAAAAACCAGAACGTTAGAACCACAGGCCTTCAGTAAATTCAGGTGAGGGCGAAGATTCTCCAACTCATCTTGTATGGAGCGAACTAGGAGTTCAGACGAATACCAACCAGAGACAAGGTCCTGTCCATGTTTGGACAAGACTGATTTTAGCGCATTGGCTTCACGGGGGAACTTGTTGCCAAGCTCCATGCCGACAAACCCGGCTTCACGGGCTTCGCTCAGGCACTGTTCAAGTGTAATGTGTCCGCCAAGTTCAGTCATGTCGTCGTTTGACCAGCCAATAGGATTGGCACCGATACGAATGGCCATAGGGTTAGTCTCCGATACGTTGTTGCTTTAGGGCGTCGAGATATTTTTCTCGCGCCGCGTTTACGTCGTTTTGCTGTGATATTTCTGGAACCGCGACATCCCACCAGTGCCCACCAGCTTCGGTTGAGGCAAGGGGATCTGTATCGATTACGATGACGGTGGTTCGATCATTTCCTTTGGCTGAGATCATTGCCGCTTCAAGTTCCGTGATGTTGGAAACCTTGGTCGCAATTGCACCCAAACTTTCTGCATGAGCGCGAAAATCTATGTCGGGTAAGGACTGGTGATGGGTGTGTTGCAGAAGGTTATTAAAGGATGGGCTTCCTGTGCCGCGCTGGAGCCGATTGATACAGCCGTATCCTCTATTGTCGAGCAGTACAATTGTTATGCGATGCCCCAGAAGAACAGAGGTTGCGATTTCTGAGTTCATCATCAGGTAAGATCCATCACCGACCATGACAACGACTTCGCGGCTCGGATCTGCCATCTTTACGCCCAGACCGCCTGCGATTTCATAACCCATGCAGGAAAAACCGTACTCGACGTGATAGCCGCCTGTTCTGCCTGCCTGCCAGAGCTTGTGCAGTTCACCGGGGAGACCGCCAGCAGCACAGACGACAACGGTATCTTCATCAGTCGTGCGTTGAACACCGCCAATGACCTGCGCATCTGTTGGATGAGACTGATTGTTTGGGGCCGTCACGGCGTTGGCGTCTTCGAGCCATTTTTGATATTCGGTGACCCCTGTTTCAGACCAGCTGTGGTCCGCGTGCCAACCCTTAAGGTGTTGGCTGAGTTGTTTAAGGGTCACATCGGCGTCCCCAACCAAAGGGAGAGAGCGGTGTTTGGTGGCATCAAAGGGCTGGATGTTTACTCCAAGGAACTTACGGTCCGGGTTCTTAAATAACGCCCACGACCCTGTGGTGAAATCTTGTAATCTTGTCCCAACGGCAATGAGTAAGTCAGCCTGTTCTGCCAGCGCATTGGCGGCAGATGTGCCCGTTACACCGAGTGCACCCATGTTGAGCGGGTGATGGTGAGGTAATGCCGATTTTCCGGCTTGGGTTTCTGTCACGGGAATGTTGTGTTCTTGCGCAAACTTTAACAGGGTTTCAGTGGCTTGGGAGTAATGCACGCCACCGCCCGCGATGATCACAGGCTTGGTAGCTGCTTTTATGGCGGCAACGGCATTTTCTAGCTCATGAAGATCCGGCATGGGGCGGCGAATGCGCCAAACTTTTTCTTCAAAGAAACTTTCGGGGTAGTCATAGGCTTCGGCTTGGGTGTCTTGGCACAAGGCCAGAGTAACCGGGCCGCAATCTGCGGGATCTGTTAATACCGCCATTGCTCTATTTAGCGCAGGGATGATCTGTTCTGGTCGGCTGATGCGATCAAAATATTTGGATACTGGTTTGAAACAGTCGTTGGCGGATATTGTTCCATCGCCAAAATCTTCGATCTGTTGCAGTACCGGGTCAGGGGCTCTGTTTGCGAAGACATCGCCGGGAAGAAGCAGGAGCGGGATTCGATTAACATGGGCGAGGGCGGCAGCCGTTACCATATTGGTAGCACCTGGGCCGATAGAAGTCGTGCAGACCATCACCCGGCGGCGTTTGGAGGCTTTGGCAAAAGCAATGGCAGCATGTGCCATACCTTGCTCGTTATGAGCGCGATAGGTCGGGAGGTCCTCTTGAACGAGATAGAGCGCTTCGCCTAGGCCTGCGACGTTGCCGTGGCCAAAAATAGCCCAGACACCGCCAAAGATGGGCAGGATTTCTCCGTCGATTACTGTTTTTTGAGCAGCCAGGAACCGAGCGACGGCCTGAGCCATTGTTAATCTAGTCGTCTTCATTGTGTATTTTCCAATCCGGCCTAAGAAGCCAATCGGGTGGTATTTTGGACTTCGAGCCAGGCATCGGTCAATCGGCGGAAACGGTTTGCCATATCGGTAATGGCTTCCTCGTCGCTGATTTCCCCTTTTAGCCAGGCTTCGGCTGCTGTTGCAAAGATTGTACGCCCAACCGCGAAGCCTTTGACATGTGGAGATGTTATTGCAGAGGCAAAGGCTTCTTTTAGTTCTTCTTCAGGAGCCTCTAACCCAAGGAGGACAATACCCCGGCAATAGGGATCATTGCTTTCAATGATATTCCCGATGTTTTTCCAAGCGATTTTACTGGTTTGTGGCTCCAGTTTCCACCAATCGGGTTTAATGCCGAGATCATAGAAGCGCTGCATCGCTGTTGAAATTGTCTCATCATCAAGAGGGCCATTTTTGCCAGCAATGATTTCAATCAAGAGCTCTCTGCCCACGTTTCTTGCTGCTTCGTATAAACGAAGTAGGGACGTTTCCTGTTGTGCCTTCAACTCATCAGAATCACCCGGATGATAGAAACACAGGCATTTAATCACATGATCAACCGGCCATTCGTTCAGGTGCGATCCCAAGTCCTTGATCTTATCAAAATCTAGGGGTCTTGAGCCAGGCAGTTCAACGGGGCGACCAATCCATAAGGGGTGTTTCGACGCATCATAAAGCGCTTTTACGCCATAAGTGCTGTCGAGCAGCATGCCATAGTTTGGACGCCCGTTGGCAACTTGTGCTGCGGCTTTGACAGCGAGGCGCTTTACCTCTGGAATACGGTCATAGGAGACACCCGCACGATCGGCCATTTCCTCAAGTTGAGATCTGTGGTCGATGGCAAAGGCCATCAAGGTATCATCGGCTGGCCTACGGGTGGTTGCCCAGTGGACATGGTTGATATCGGTGTCCTTACGAAGAGATTTGTGCTCACTGCCTTTTTCAAGGAAATACTGGAGTTCATCCCAGGTGGGAATTTCCGGCGAACAAAGAAGTCTGGAAACAGCAAAAGCTCCACAGGCATTTGCCCATTTGGCGCAGGTTTCAAAAGGTTCATCCCGGAGCCATCCGCGCAAGAAGCCCGACATAAAGGAATCTCCGGCGCCAAGGACGTTATAGACTTCAATTGGAAAGCCCGGTCCTTTAATGCCGTCGTCGATGCTTTGGGGAATATCTTTGGGATAGATGACACAGCCCATAGGGCCGCGCTTTAGAACAATGACGGCAGCACTGAGAGACCTGATTGTATTCAAAGCTTCTAAAGTATCTTCCGATCCACCCGCAATGTGAACCTCTTCCTCGGTACCGACGATCAAATCGCAATCTTGAAGGATGGACTGGAGGTGTGCCGTCACAATTTCTGATTTGATGAAACGTTTTTCTCCAGCTTCGTGACCAGCAAGACCCCAAAGGTTGGGGCGGTAATCAATATCCAGAATAATTTTTTTCTTTTCAGCCTTTGCGATTGCCATCGCCTTACTACTGGCAGCCGCGACAGTTGGGGTCGAGAAGTGCGTTCCGCTGATTAAGACTGATTTGGATTTCTTAATAAATTCAGGATCAATGTCGTCTTCGCAAAGAGCCATATCGGCGCAGTTTTCGCGGTAAAAAATCAGAGGAAATGTTTCATCGTCACTTACGCCGAGAAGCACAAGTGCTGTGAGACGATCCTTGTCGGTTACCAAGCCTTCGACAGCTACGGACTCCCGCAGCATTTGCTCGCGGATGTAGCGCCCCATTTGCTCGTCGCCGACACGAGAGATAAAGCCGGATTTCAAACCTAGCCGAGAGGTGCCAATGGCGATATTGGCTGGACAGCCCCCGACAGACTTGGCAAAACTCGCCATGTCCTCCAAGCGTCCGCCGATTTGCTGGCCATAGAGGTCAACAGAGCAGCGGCCTATGGTAATTACATCTAGTTCATGTGCCAGATCATGTTTTTGTGTCATGTCTAATATCGTCTCTGTTGCTAAACTCTAACTATTATAGTGTCTTAATTTTTATCTGTTTCGAGGACCGTTTTTGTACCGGGTGATTTTTGATCGTTGGTATTCAGTTGTGTCTTAAGAATCGTAAAACGGTCATTTTGCGTATCTTGTTCTTGTGAATATGAAACACATATTCTATATTGAAGTCAATTCAGAATATGTATTCCTTTTGGAGGTTGTGTTGATAGGTTTTGGATTGATAGGTGCGGGCCGCATTGGTCAGCTTCATGCTGATAATATTGTGGCAAATCCCCGCGCAAAATTGGTAACCGTGTCGGATGCTTTTGCTGAACCAGCAGAAGCGCTTGCGGCAAAAACAGGTGCGGAAGTTTCCTCGGTAGAAGAAATGCTTCGTCGGGATGATGTTCAGGCGGTTTTTGTGGCGTCTTCGACGGACACACATGCTGATTTTATCGAAGCAGGCGCGCGTGCTGGCAAAGCAGTTTTCTGTGAAAAGCCCGTTGATATGGATGCGGAGCGTATTCGTTCTTGCCTGAAAGTCGTCGAAGAATTTGGTCAGCCCTTGATGATTGGCTTCAATCGCAGGTTCGATCCAAACTTTGCTGCCTTGCAAAGACGTTTGTCTGAGGGAGAAATTGGGGAGGTTGAGATCGTAACGATCCAGTCTCGCGATCCTTCTCCGCCCCCGGTTTCCTATATCGAACGCTCTGGTGGACTGTTCCGGGATATGATGATCCACGATCTCGATATGGCGCGCTTTCTGTTGGGCGAAGAACCCGTTTCGATTTATGCCACAGGTTCTGCGTTGGTTGATCCTGCCATTGGTGAGGCCGGGGATGTTGATACCGCCATTGCCGTATTGAAAACAGCCAGCGGTAAGGTTTGCCAGATCTCGAATTCTCGGCGTGCGACCTATGGCTACGATCAACGGATCGAAGTTCATGGCTCCAAGGGCATGTTGCGTGCTGGAAATATCCATGAAACCACGGTTGAGGTTGCGACTTCGGCGGGTTTTAGGGCTGATCCGGTTCAACATTTCTTCCTTGAACGCTATATGAATGCCTATCGAGATGAACTTAACGCCTTTATAGATGTTGTCGAAAAGGGCGTTGTACCTGCCCCGAACGGATATGATGGTCTTATGGCTCAGGCTCTTGCCGATGCTGCGACTGAATCTCTTAAAACTGGTGTTCCTGTTCATCTTTGAGTCTGACCCAGTTTTGTAATGTATTTGGGTGAGGAGTATTGGTGCTGTTCCTCATTTTAGGGCCATCCATTGTGTGATGGTACTCCGATGTGCACCGTGTCCTCCTTTGCACTTGAACGCGCCGCTCTGGCGCGTTCTTTTTTGTGCTTGGCCGAGGCTTTAATTATGGCTTCTTTTAAGTAAGATTGGCCATTTGCCGGAGATTTTGCGCGACCCCACTGGCCGTTGCCAGTATTGGGTTGCCCTTATTAAGTCCATCTTGATCGAGAAAGGGGGATGACCAGCCACCCGCTTCGGTAATTAATATGATGCCTGCAAGACAATCCCAGGAGTTTATGTGTGGCTCAAAATAACCAATAAGGCGCCCTGCAGCGACGTAGGACATCATCAAAGCGCAGGACCCGTTGCGAATGAACATGCCGCCTGCGGATAACAATTTATCCAAAAAGGGCAGGAGTTCGGATGGTGGGATGCGATGAGATGTTCCGATCCCCATAACACCTTCGGTGACGGACTTGATATCGTATGTCTGGATGGTTTTACCGTTTAGTTGGGCGCCCTGTCCTGCAAGTGCTGTGAAAAGCTCATCGGTATTTGGATCATAAACAAAACCAGCGGCAATTTTACCGCCCTTCATAAGCGCAATCGAAATACACCACGACCGCATACCTGTGAGAAAGCAGGCGGTGCCATCTATGGGGTCAATAACCCACAAATAATCGTTTGAACCACTTTCTTGTCCATGTTCTTCACCGAGATAGCCGTCACCCGGAAAAATGTCGCGTGTAAGGTTTCGAATAATCTCTTCAACATTTTTATCAGCAATGCTGACGACATCTTGGGGATCAGTTTTGGTTTCGATAATAAGCTCGTCCCGGCGATTAAAATAATCCAAAGCGGTTTCGCCAGCTTGTTTGATCATTGCCTTGCCGTGAAGAAAGCGACGATCGATCTCAATTTTTGTTTCCGGGCTTATTTCTTGAGGATCAAGAATCACGCTGTTAATCCTTTAATAAAATTATGATGCGATCAGGGACATGCCTTTTGTCGCGAAAGTAATGGAGATGTCACTGCCGGCGGCAATGGCATTGTCGATGCGGTAATCAACAACGAAAAGTTCACCCAATGAACTATCAACAGAGTAGTGGATCTGATTTCCCAGATAAGAAGCATGCGTAACGTTGCCCTTGATCCCGTTGATTTCTGGGTTGTTCTGTTCTAGCAGGATTGAGTCAGGGCGGATTGCAACCTTGGTTGGGCCATTGCTAAAGCCGCGATGAGGGAGTTTGCATTGGAGGGTGTCGATGCGCACATTTGCATTGGTGTCATCTTGATCCAGAATTTCACCCTCAACCAGATTTGCATCGCCGATAAAGTCAGCAATAAAAGATGACGCTGGTGTTTCGTAGAGTTCCCGAGGGGTGCCTTCCTGGGCAATAACAGACCTGTTCATCACAATGATACGATCCGATACCGCAAGGGCTTCTTCTTGGTCGTGGGTAACGTAAACCGCAGTTAGGCCCAGCTTTTGTTGTAGGTCCCGAATTTCTTCACGGACCTTGCGGCGAAGCTTGGCATCAAGGTTTGATAGGGGCTCGTCGAGTAACAGAACTTCTGGTTCAAGAACCAATGCTCTTGCAACAGCGACCCTTTGCTGTTGTCCGCCAGAGAGTTCACTTGGCAAACGGGTTTCGTAACCTTCAAGACCAACGAGAGAGAGGCCTTCTTTGGCACGCTCTGCGGCTTCTTTTTTTGACAAGCCACTTACAGAAAGGCCGTAAGCGACATTTTCACCAACTGTCATATGGGGGAAGAGGGCGTAGGACTGGAATACCATACTGACATCACGGTCGGTCGCGGGTAAATTTGTTACGTCTTTGCCACCGATTAATATACGGCCTGATGTTGGGTGTTCTAATCCGGCAATCATGCGCAAGGTTGTGGTTTTGCCACAGCCGCTGGGGCCGAGAAGGGTGACAAGGTTGCCAGGTTCGATGGTAAAAGAGACATCGTTAATTGCTGTTACGGCACCATATTTTTTTGTGACGTTTTCGAATACAACGGACCCGGGTTTAAGGTGCAGGCTCATGCTTGTTTCTCCCTTGGAGACGATGACGTAAGGGGCGTTGATTGGTGTGAGGTATTTTCGACACGGTTTCGACGGCGAAGTTTTCTCTCTCCAATGACCTTCTGCACCAAAATAATGGCCAGCAGCATGACCACAATCAGAACAGAAGAGTACGCAATGGCAATGCCATATTCACCGTTTTCAACCAGCCCAATGATATAGGACGTCGCCATATTATGGTCGGCACTGACCAGAAATATAACCGCGCTCACCGAGGTAATTGCGCGGACGAAACTATAAACCAAAGCTGCGACGATTGCGGGGCGGAGGAGCGGCAGTATAACCCTTCGAAGGGTGGTAAGACTGTTGGCGCCGAGTGTGAGAGATGCCTCATCCAGACTTTTATCCAGCTGGCTCATGGCGGCGATCCCGCCGCGCACACCAACGGGCATGTTTCGAAACATAAAACAAAGCACAAGTATTGCTGCGGTGCCTGTTAGCTCAAAGGGGGGGACGTTAAAGGCGAGGATATAACTGACACCAATGACAGTTCCGGGAATGGCAAAACTCAACATGGTGCCAAACTCAAACAGACTTTTACCTTTGAACCTCTGTCGTACCAAAAGGTAACTTGTAAGCAAGCCTAGCCCTGCGGTGAGCGGCGCTGCTATTGCTGAGATGGTGATGGTGGTCCAAAAAGAGTCCCAGGCCGTGCCGTCCCAACTCAAGCCACTTTCTCCCCAGCCAACAGAAAACCCTTCGGCGTAGTGCATCAACGTGAAGCTATTGTCTCGTCCCCAGTTCACGACAAAACCACCGAAAAGTACGGTTGCATAAATGACGATGGTAAAGGCTGCCCAAGGGATGGTTACACCGAGGCAAACCCATCGCAGAAGCGGGTTCATTCCTGCGTGTGCCCCTGATTCAGCTTTGCCGACAACAGTGGTATAAGATTTTTTGCCAAGCCATATTCTTTGGGCGAAGAAGGCACTCAAGGTAAAGGTCAGCAGGACAATGGCAAGGACAGCAGCACGGGATTGATCGTTTTGAGCGCCAACGATGGCAAAGAAAATTTCTGTCGAGAGCACGTCGTAGTTTCCGCCGAGTACCATGGGGTTCCCAAAATCAGCCATGCTTTCGATAAAACCAATAAGAAAGGCGTTGGCCAGACCCGGGCGCATTAAGGGTAGCGATACATTTTTAAAGGTCTGCCACCGACTGGCACCAAGGGTTTGAGAGGCTTCTTCCATCGACGGGCTTACCCCTTCAACGACACCGATCAAAACCAAGAAGGCGATGGGGGTGAAGGATAGCGTTTGCGCGAGCCAGACCCCCGGTAATCCATAGAGCCAACGACCAGGTTCAATATTCAGAATTTCCGATACAAACTGGGTAATTGATCCGGCGCGACCTAGAAGTAATATCAAGGCGAGGCCAATCACAAATGGCGGTGTAATAATCGGTAGTATGGTTAAAACTCGAAGTGATTTTTTCCAACGAAAGTCAGTTCTGGTGGCAACCAAAGCAAAAGCTAGGCCGAGAAGAGTGGTCGCTGTCCCGGTCATGATTGCAAGGAAAAGAGAGTTCAAACCTACGCCGCAAGAAACCGTTGAGGTGAGGCATCCCAGACCCCAGATTTTTTTGTTGAAAAAGTTATCGCTAAAAGCACTGAGCGCATAGAGGCCGTTTTCATCAACAAAGGCTGAGAACAGAATTTTTCCAACGGGGAGGAAAACAAACGTCGCGACTAGCGCAATGACAATACCAATGGCGGATGTAACAAAAACATCCCCGCGTAAATAGCCTGTTGCAGCCAAACCTGTTGTCAGCAGTATTAAATACGCTCCTGCAGTCAGGAGGGCGCCATACCCCATACCGTACTGGCGGGTTTCCAAAGCCCCGAAAGTGTTTTCCAGGACACCAAACTCCCAGCCGCCGATACCGAGGATGAAGCCTTGTCCTAGAAGATACAGGAGGCCAAAACCGCCAGAAATAATGAGAGTTTGTGCGTAAACCGGATCGCTTTTGATCCGCTTTACAATAAAAAGGGGGGCCAGAAGAGGGAAAATAAGCGGCAGTAACCACTCTTTCCCTAATGTAATTTGAACCAGAGCGGACGCATAATCACTATCAAACGGATAGCCATCCAGGACCCATTCGAATGCCCAAAACCCATCTTCGATGACGTACCATGGGAGGATCGCAAAGCCAATCCACCCCATAGCCAGCCATGGAAAGAAAGAAGTACGCACGATATTTCCTCCTTCTGTCCCCATTATCCCTACTTACCTTAACGCGGTAGGGATTTGATTTCGTCATCCCAACGCTTCAGCAGACGCTTGCGGGTGTCGCTGGAGCCATAGGTGGCGAAATCATAATTGATGAGTTTGATCTCAGTAAGTTTTGGTGCGCCTTCAGGAACGGTTGATCCTGAATTGGATGGAACCTGGTAAGCTTTAGCTTGTTCAGCCATGGATTGAATGTCAGGACGAAGGGCGAACTCCGCAAATTTTTGAGCATTTTCCAGATTGCGTGCTCCTTTGATAATGCTCATGGAGCCAACTTCATAACCTGTGCCTTCACACGGGGCGACGACTTTAATCGGGAAGCCTTTTTTGACCTGTTTTACCATGTCATGCATGAAGGTGATAGCTAGTGTGGTCTCGCCGCGCGCGGAGGCCTTGATCGGCGCAGAGCCAGATTTTGTATATTGGTTGATGTTGGCGTGTAGGCCGGCGAGGAATTCAAAGCCCTTTTCTTCGCCAAAAAGCTGAACCACAGTTGCCAGAGCGGTATAGGCTGTTCCAGAAGAGTTCGGATTGGCCATCTGTATTTCGCCCTTGTAGACGGGATCGGTTAGATCAGCCCAGCATTTAGGAGCTGGCAGGCCTTTCGATTTTAGGAGTTCTTCGTTATAGCCAATACCAAGGGCACCTGCATAGATACCAACAGTTTTGTAATCGCCTTCTTTTGCCTGGTTTTGGGCCCACTCAAGAAGGTTATCAATTTGTTTGGACTTATATTCAGTGGTAAGTTCTTCAGCGGCAGCTTGTAAGTGCGGATCGCCTGTGCCGCCCCACCAGATATCAACTTTTGGGTTGCGTGCTTCTGCTTTGATGTGTGCGAATATCTCGCCAGAGCTTTTACGTACCATTGAGACATCTACCCCGGACTCTTTCTCAAAGGTAGATTTCATGAGATTGCACCATTCTTCGTCCGCGGCGCAAAGTACGTTTAGTTTTTCTTTTGCCTGTGCTGGTAGTGCTGAAATAGCGCAAGCTGCGGCTAATGCAAAACCAAGTACGATATTTTTTTTTGTCATGCCCTTTTGGCCTCCCGTGTCGGTCTGTTTAACGAGGTTGTTTCCTCGTTTGAAATAATATTGTGCAAACGTGTGCACAAAAAGTGCAAAAAAACTCACCCAATACTATCGAGTTTTAAAGATGATAAGGGGATAAAATAATAAATGAAAGAAGTATTTCAATTAAAATATTAATAGAATGAATTTTCTATTTAGTTGATGGGAGGTGAAGGGGCAGAAAGTATAATGTTTATGAGTTTTTTACACGGGAAACCGTGCCGCGGGGGATAAGCTTTACGGGGATGGTTGTGCGTTTGGGTTTTGTTAGAATGCCAATGGATTGGATGCAGTCAGCTGTGGCTCTTGCGATGTCTTTGGGGCATTGGCGGATTGTTGTCAGGTTGTAAGAGGCGCGCGCAGAAAGGGGTAGGTCATCAAAGCCAATAATGGAAAAATCTTCAGGGATTTTCTTACCCATCTCGTATCGGGCCGCATCCATAAAGCCAAAGGCAACATTGTCTGTTGCGCAGTAAAAACCAGTGGGGTGATCGGTGTTTTTTAGAAGCTTTAAGGCGGCTTCATACCCCCCTTCATACCCGGCAACGTCGGTCTGGATCTGGCGTAAGCGAACGTCACCGGATTCAATTTGAAGGCTGAGCGCTTGTTCGAAATATTCACCGCGTTTTCTGCCGCTATAGGTACTGCTTTTACTGTTGATAAAGGCCAGGTTGGTATGGCCTGCTTCTCGAAAGATTTTTGCCGCTAGAGTGCTACCGGTTTTGTTGTCACAATTAACCAGATTTGCTTGATCCAGTTGCCCTGCACGGTTGAGGAGGACGACGGGAATGTTGAGGCTCACAAATTGGGCGCCAATGGCAGATGAGGGGCTGCCAGAGGTGATGATAATGCTTTTAACCTGATACTGTGCCAATTTTTTGATGGATATTTCGAGCTGTGCTTCATTGGACGCATCAAGCAGTATGGGGTGTAAGCCCATTTTCTGGAGTGTTGTGATCAATTCGTCGATTAATACCACAGCAAAGGGATCGTGTAGTCCAGAGGACACAACCCCGACCAGATCACTCTCTCGCGTGATCATGGAGCGTGCAATTTTGTTGACTTGATAGCCAACCTGATCTGCGATTTCGATGACCCTTTTTCGGGTTTCGTCAGAGATCCTGCTGTCTGCTTTGAAGCACCGGGACACGGTTGAGCGTGAGACGCCAGCTAATCGGGCGACATCTGCAGAGGTAATGTTTTTTGATTTCATTGCTTAACCTGTGGGCTTCATTTTAAAGCAATATTGCATTTAGAGTAATGTTTGTGCAATCGTTTGCATGATTCTACGATAGAATTTTTAACAGACACTTCGAGCTGCGAAGCCAAGCGGGGTGTTCGGGAGGCAATAATTACTAAAAAATATTTATTCTCTATGTAGAATTTTTATTCCATTTTTGCAGATTTCTGGTATCAAGAATCAGAAAACGAGGAAGAGGTACCGATGACGGCTCCGGATACATACGAAGATTTGCGCAATGAATTGGCATCCCGACACGAGGATTTAAGCAAGCGTCTCAAACAGATTGCGGAGTATGCGCTCGACAATCCAAATGATATGGCGCTGGAAACCGTTTCCGGTATTGCTGAACGGGCGGCAGTACAGCCATCGAGCCTGATCCGCTTTGCTAAGGCTTTCGGTTATAGTGGGTTCAGTGAAATGCAGCGCGTTTTCCGAACTCATCTTGTCGAAAGTGGTGCTAATTATAAAGAACGTATCCGATCCTTTGGGGGTGATGAAAAGGTAACGGCAGAGACACGTAACATCGTACTTGATGATTTTATTCAAGGAGGTATCGCGGCGCTGGATAATCTGCGAGAGGTCGTTGATCCGGATAAATTTGACGCGGCTGTCAGATACCTTAGTGATGCGGATGTTATTTATTTGGCTGCGCAGAGGCGCTCTTTTCCTGTTGCCAGTTATCTTGCCTATGCCTTTGCGCAGCTGGACAAGCGTTGTGTCCTTATCGATGGGAATGGGGGGATGTTCTGTGAGCAAGGGCGTTCGATCAGAGAAGGCGACGCGTTACTCGCGATTAGTTTTAAAAGTTATTCACCAGAAGTGATCCAGCTGGTGAAAGAAACCCGGGAAAAGGGCATTCCGGTGGTGTCCATCAGTGACGGGGTGCTCAGTCCTTTGGTCAAGAACTCTGATGTTTGTCTTGAGGTTGAGGACGTTGAAGTTCATGCCTTCCGCTCTCTTGCCGCAACAATGACCCTTGCCTTGACTTTGGTCGTGGCGCTGGGGCGCGTCTTGCAGAGGTAGTTCTATAGAGCCGTTAAGGTTTGCGGAGGTTGGAGAATAAATCTCCAGCCTCCGCAGCTCATATTAAGTGGCCGTTTTTGTTTTTTTACCACTCTCAATCATTTTTTTTTTTTTGCTTTTTCAATCAAGCTATTGGAATTGGTGGTTTTGATTTATACAAAGGCCCCCGACAGATTTTATCTGTAGGTTCTGTCTTGGCTAGTCAAAGTGAGAATTAAAGAGAAGCCGCGACTACTCACCGTTTTTCTTCATTTCTCTGAACTCTTTGTTCAGCTTGTACTCTTCTGAAGAAACGTGTTTTTCCATTCCGGCTGTGCGATTTTCGAGATCGTCGAACTGACGACGGAGATCGGAGAAATCAAAATCGACATCTTGTGCAGGCTGCTTGGCCCGTCCAGCGGATGCCGCTGATCCGGCATAGGCGTATTGATTTTGATTAGAGTTTTTTGGGCTGGGTGCAGTCCACTCGCGCACCTTTGATGCGGCTTCGTTGAATTTACGCTCTACTTTTTCAGGATTATTGGTCCAGTAGAGGGCCAATAAGAAGACGATAAGTGTCAGTAAAAAGTTTACAAATACGCCGATGATAAACCCAGCCAGAATAATCTTTCGCGGGATGTTAAATTTATTGGCGAGGGCCTGGGTTACACGGTGAATTGGGCCGTGGTGTTCCGGGGCTTTGTAATTGTGATATTTGTTACTGTGATGATTTTGCATTTTATTGTCCCATCCGCTTCGTCTTGTCTTTATTCTTGCTCAAGAACTCGCTCGAGTGTTGCAACGCGGTCAGCTAGTTTGTTGGCAACGTCACGCAGCTTTAGTATTTCGTCTTTGGGGACGGCAATCATGCCGTTCCCAAGGTCCTGTTTTTTTATAGATTTCCACTTGGTTACATAATGGAAGATGATCCATAGCGGCGCTACGATTGACAAGAAGACAACCAGGGGGACGAATAAAACCACAGCGAAGCTCATTTGTACGTTCTCTTTCTTATGTTCTAAACTTGGCTTAGCCTAAATTCGAGCCGCGAGAGCCGCTCATAGCCGTTTGTCGCATTACTTTTTTGACTTGGCCATTTTTACTTTCAAAGAGGCCAGCTCGTCTGCAACTTCTGAATCAGCCTCAAGTTCTGAGAATTCATCACTTAAAGTTTTTTTACGACCAAGGTCGTAAGAATCAGCCTCGGCATCCAGCTCTGTAATTTTACGTTCCAAGTTGTCATAACGGGCGAGGGCATCATCTACGCGGCCATCATAAGTTGTTTTGCGTAGTTTAACCCGCTTCTCTGCTGTATTTAAACGAATTTCCATAGATTTTTTCTTGGCCTTGGCTTCGTCTAGTTTAGTCTGAAGCTTGGCGAGGTCATCGCCGGACTTGGCGAGGCTTTCATCTATGAAGGATAATTCGTTTTTCAAGGCTTGGGCCTGTTCTTCAATTCTTCTCTTTGCAACCAGAGCGCCTTTGGCAAGGTCATCTCTGTCCTTGCTCAGGGCGAATTCAGCTTTTTCTGCCCATTCTGTTTGCGAGGTTTCTAGGCTAATGAGTTTTTTCTCGATGTCCTTTTTGTCTGCAATGGCCTTAACGGAAGATGATCTAACTTCGATCAGAGTGTCTTCCATTTCCTGTATCATCAGACGGGCCATTTTTTCCGGGTCTTCCGCACGATCCAACAAGGAGTTGACGTTGGAATTAACGATGTCGGTGAGACGGGAAAAGATACTCATAACAATTTCCTTTCGAGGACTAAGTAATTTCTCTCTACTTTGCACAGTGCGTGCCAGTTACATGAAGTTATATAATTCAATGGGTTAATGAATTTTACATATAATTTTATTGTAAAATTAGACAATAAATGTCGATTTTCGCTAACGAATAGCGATATAATGAATCATGGAAACACTTGTAAACATCATTGGTGAAGATCCAATTTTTTTGGATGTCGTTGAGAAAACCTCTCGTCTGGCTCTGATTGATAAGCCCTGTCTGGTTGTGGGCGAGCGTGGTACGGGGAAGGAACTTTTTACATCCCGCCTGCACTATCTGTCAAAGCGTTGGGACGGGCCGTTGGTCAAGATTAACTGCGCGGCTCTGACGGACAGTTTGCTGGAAAGTGAACTTTTTGGTCACGAGCGCGGCGCCTTTACCGGGGCGCAGAAGACACATATTGGTCGGTTTGAGCGTGCGGATGGTGGAACGCTTATCCTGGATGAAATTGCAACAGCCTCACAAGCTGTTCAGGAAAAAGTCCTAAGGATTATTGAGTACGGAGAATTTGAGAGGGTTGGTGGCAGCGAAACGCTCAGTGTTGATGTTCGGGTTATTGGGGCTGCTAATGTTGATCTGCCCGCGCTTGCCGAAAAGGGAGAGTTTCGTGCGGACCTTTTGGATCGGCTCGCTTTCGATGTTATTACTCTGCCCCCTTTGAGGGTGCGCCCGAAGGATATATTAACTCTGGCCCGACATTTTGCGATGGAGGTCACGCGAGAAGTTGGGCGGGATCATTTTCCCGGCTTTACCGGTGCGGCACAAAAACAATTATTGGAATATCGGTGGCCGGGTAATATCAGGGAGCTTCGCAATGCTGTTGAGCGAACGATTTGTCGGTTGCCTCCCTTGGATGAGGCAATTGATCACATATTTATTAACCCCTTTGATAGTCCGTGGCGCTTTGGGAATGAAGACGAGCGCTCAGGCGGCAGTGAAGTGCCTATTGTAAAGTCCTCTGATGACTTTGCGAAATCAGTAAGTGACTATGAGGTGCAATTGTTGACCGAGGCTTTAAGCAGATTTCAGTTTAATCAAACCGATGCCGCACTGGCGATGGGATTAAGCTATCATCAACTCAGGCGGTTGCTGAAAAAGCACGATGTATCAACACGGTCAGGTTAATGCGTGTAGATGACGGTTGTTGAAAAATAAATAAGAGCGAAATGAAGAGCCCGTTTACGGGTGAAATTTCAAGTTAGATTTCTAGGCCAAGGAACTTGATCTTCCGATGAAGTGTTGCCCGGCTGATCCCCATGGATGTTGCTGCTGCGGAAACGTTACCGTGTGTGTGTGCTAGGGCTTGAAGGATAACCCTTCTCTCCGCCAGTTCGTATTCCTTGGCGTGATTTATTTTTTTACCATAAAGATCAGATAACAGGAGTGGGGTCTTTAAGGCATCATTCTGTAACCCGTAAATCCGTCGTGCTCCACGAGTTGCACCAACAACGATGCCATCTTGGTCAATGGCCAGAAGAGAAGGACTATGATCGCTGGTAACGCCGCTTTGCCTGCTTGGAGAGGATGTTAATATAATATCTGCATCGGAAAAAGACTGTCGAAAGTGTTCTGATTCTATGTGGCGAGCGGCATCGACAACTGACATAGAGATGACCCTGGCGAACTCTGCGGTAAGATCTGCGCGACAAGATGAGACGTCTATTGCTGCCAAGAGCTTGCCTTCGTGGTCAAAAATCGGAGCTGCGCTACAGGAAAGGTTGGTGTTTTTGCTGTGGAAGTGTTGTTCTTTGTGGATAGTTAGGGCGCGTTTTTCAACGATACAGGTGCCAATTCCATTGGTGCCTTCGCTATTTTCACTCCAGAGTGATCCGGTCCACAATCCCCATTCGCGAAATGTTTTATCATCGGTTACGGCGCCTCGTCTGTCGACCGCGACGCCATTGGCATCGGCGAGAATAACGCAACAACCCACATTCCCAACAGCAAGATACAGTCTATCCAAACTGCTTTCGGCGGTGCTGACCAGAGAGCCAAGCTGTTCACGAGCTTCTTTTAATTCGCGAGAAGACATACGTTCTGGCGGACGCTTGTGATCGGGATGAAGTTGGTGAAGGAGTTTTGATCGCTGCCAAGAGGCGGCAATGGCGTGCTTGGCAGCACCATTTGCTTGCAAAGTACTTTCAACATGCACTGCGTGGTTAGTTGCGGATCCCATTTTTTCATCCCAGACGTAATAGACTGAAATACACAACCCAAATTCGGACTTGAATTTTTGGGGAGCGCAAGGGTCTATTTTTTTGTGGTGCAGCTCTTTTGGCTGCGGGGTGTGCCTGTTTTCACACCTCTTTTGCCTTGAGCGTAAAACAACTCAGAGCTTTGCGCAAACGTTCAAGGCTGCTCTATGGGGATTGTGGTTACTTGGCCGTAAGTGGCAATTGTTCAAATAGGGAGTTTGGGGCTTTATAATAAAGAGTTACAGGGAGGCAGCAGCCCTTGATGCTTGGTCGTAAAGGCCGGAGATACTACGTAGTACCTGAGCAGTGTGCGAGATTTCATCAGATTTTGAATCCGTGGAGACTGCAGGATCGATTAGACAGAGTTCTCGAATTTTACGGTACTCCGAGCAGGCTTCTTCACCTTGTTCTGTGGGGGAGTAGAAGATTTCTTTGCCTCGTTTTGTGCCTTTTACCAGCTTGGCTTTGATCAGCTTCTTTAAGGAGTAGTTGACTGTGTGAGGATCTTCGACATTGAGGACGAAACATATGTCGTTCAGGCGTTTTTCTCTGTTGCGGTGGTTCACATTGTGGAGCACGAGAACATCCAAAGGATTGAAATCCTGGTGGCCCGCCGCATTCATGCAGCGGACCATCCAGCGTGAAAAGCCGTTAAAGGCGATGATCAATCCGTATTCCAATTCACTCATCTGCCAACCGTGTTCACTCGCCAAGTGCTCCGAAGAAACAATCGGGCGGGGTGGTTTTGGCGTGTCGGTTGAATCAGACATAACGGACCTTTTTCGTGAGTGATTAAAACATTGCCTAAGGTGTGACATCATCCTGTCTACATGTTGTTGGGAAGATAAGTCACGATCTCTGGTACGGCAATGATAATAGCGAGTGCCAGAACCAGAAGACCAAAGAAAGGCAGGGCTGCTTTCGCGACTGTCAGTATGTTTCTTCCCGTTAGGGCCTGCAGGACAAAGAGGTTGAAGCCGACAGGCGGTGTGATTTGTGACATCTCAACCACGATGACGATATAGATACCAAACCAAAGTGGATCTATGCCTGCTTGTTCGACCAGTGGCATGATTACAGATGTGGTGAGGACAACGACACTAATACCGTCTAAGAAACAGCCCAGCACGACAAAGAAAACGGTAAGGGCTGCAAGAAGCCCGTAAGTGCTTAAGCCCAGGCCGCCAATCCATATCGCCAGTAATTTGGGGATGCCTGTAAAGCCCATGGCGACAGTCAAAAAGGCAGCTCCTGCCAAAATAAAGGCGATCATGCAGGACGTTTTGGTTGCTCCCATAAGCCCTTCCATAAAGGAGGCCTTGTTAAGGTCGCCTGTATACCACGATAGGAGAAGCGCGAGTGTGACGCCAACAGCGGCGGCATCTGTAGGGGATGCAATGCCAGAATAAATTGAGCCGATAACGCCGGAAATCAAAATGATGACCGGGAGCAAACTTTTGGCGCGTTTTAGTTTTTCAACAAAAGAAATTTGTTCGATGATATCCGGAAGTTGGTCTTTGTTCAGTAAGGCCCAAATGGCGACAAAGCCGACAAAAAGAGCGACCAGTAATAGTCCGGGTATTACGCCTGCGATAAAGAGACGGGCGATAGATTGCTCGGTAGCAACGCCATAAACAATTAGGATGATTGATGGTGGGATGAGAAGTCCGAGAGTTGCGGAACCCGCGAGAGTGCCGATCATCATGCTTTCGGGATATTTACGTTTGGATAGCTCGGGTATGGACATCTTACCAATGGTTGCTGCGGTTGCTGCGGAAGAACCGGATACCGCTGCAAAAATGGCGCAACCAAAAATATTCACATGTAAAAGTTTACCTGGGATCTTTCCCATCCAGGGGGATAGGCCGCTAAACATATCTTCGGATAGGCGGGAGCGGAATAGAATCTCGCCCATCCAGATAAATAACGGTAACGCAGCAAGAGCCCAGGAGTTACTCGCACCCCAAGCGGTGGTGGCGAGGACATCGCCAACGGGCGCATCGGTAAAGGCAACCATGCCAAAAAGGCCAACGCCAAAAAGGGAGAAGGCAACCCAGACACCAGATCCAAGTAGGGCGAAAAGGGTCAGTAACAAAAGAAGTGTGAGATAAATTTCAGACATTTTATGACCCCTTATTCCGCGTGAAGATCAGCATGATCTTGTTCTAGTAAGTTCTCACCTTTGCCTTCATAGCTCGGCTTGTGACCGCAGAGCACGCAGATCAACTCGTCGAGAAGGGCAAGGGATAAAATGGATAACCCGATGAGCATAGGCATCATGGGTATCCATATCGGTATGGCAACTATGCCGGGGGATAAATCGTTATAGATAAATGATTCATGAACCAGAAATCCGGTATAGACTGTGAAGTATAATGCCATTACTGCGGCTATGCCTAAGCACCAGATTTCGACAAAATTACGGATTTTGGGAGAGAAATGCTGCAAAAGTAAAGACACACGTATGTGGCTACCATCTCTTAGGGTGTAGGCAAGGGCCAAAAACGATGCGCCAGCAAGGAAAAATCCTGTAAAATCCGCGTAAGATGGAATTGTCAGTCCGATAGCTTCGCCAGTTATCATGCTGCTTAATCGGTCAGCTAAGTTGAGTGCGACCTGAGCCATGACGGTGAGACAGATTGCGACAATGAAAAACGCCGCTGCCCATCCACTGATGGTGTATATTTTATTGAGGAGCTGTCGCATGGTCGGGCTCACCTTTAGCTGACGATCATGTTATAAGAATATCTGTACGAATGAAGGCAGAGTATCCTTAATAAAGTATGGGCGGTCCTCTGTTTAAACAGAGAGACCGCCCATCAGGAAAAATTAGTTGCTGTAGGAGGACAGAATTTCTGCGCCTTCATTGCCAGCTGTATCTTTCCACTCAGTGAGCATACCGTTGCCGACCTCTTTCAAGCCTGTCATCAGCTTCTCTGCAGGTGGATTAACAATAATCACACCGTTGTCTTTCATGATTTTAATTTTGTTTTTTGTTTCGTCTTGGCTCATTGCCCAACCACGTTTTTCAGCTTTTTCAGCTGCAGCAAGAACAAGCTGTTGAGTGGTTTCGTCCAGTTTGCGCCAATACTTCTTGTTGATCACAACGATGTTTTTAGGAACCCAAGCCTGGATATGAGTATAGTGAGAAACGAAATCCCATGCTTTGCTGTTTGCGCCAGTAGAAGGAGACGTGATCATGGCTTCAACGCGTCCTGTAGCATAGGCTTGTGGAATGTCAGGGACTTCTACTTGTGTTGGTGCCGCACCCGTGAGAGAAGCGAACTTTTCCAGTGTTGCGTTATACGCCCGGAATTTCAATCCTTTGAGGTCATCAACGGAAGTGATCTCCTTCTTTGTATAAAGACCTTGTGGTGGCCAAGGAACAGAGAAAAGAGGCATCAGGCCTTGTTTGTCGAGCAACTTGCTGATTACGGGTTTTTGCGCGGACCACAATTTGCCAGCTTCATCGTAATTGGTTGCGAGGAAAGGAAGTGAGTCAGCGCCAAAAGCAGCATGTTCGTTGGACAAGCGGGAGAGGAAGAACTCACCAATAGGCACTTGTCCACTACGGACGGCATTTTTGATTTCTGGGTGTTTGAAAAGCGAGCCAGCTGAATGGACTTTGATTTTCAAGTCACCGTTTGTGGCGGCTTCAACATCTTTGGCAAATTCAATGATGTTGGCGGTGTGGAATGTTTTGTCGGGATAAGGTGTAGGCATATCCCAAGTATCTGCAGATGCGGTCGCAACGGTTCCCATAGCAAGAACTGCGACACCAGCGGTGAAGTTACGTAACATTTTCATTTTGAAAACCTCCCAGGGTTTCTGTAATTCGGCCTCTATTTATAATGGCCATCACGTTTTTATTGGCTCGTTCTTTCCTGAATTACACGAAGGGAAATACGAGTTTTTCTCTTTATTTCTGCGTGAAGAATGAGCCGAGTAACGTGTGTCATCATTTACGCATAATTCAACAATGACGTTTTGTTGACAAATAGTCAATAAAACAATAACGATTTGTTGTTGAAGTGTACCCGATGCTGTAGTTCAATATAAGAAAAACGAAGAGAGCTAACGTGGATATTCGAGTCCTTACATTGGGTGATAGCGCCTTTACGATTGAATTTCCGGCTCTAAAAGGGGCCTTGGGGGCGCGGCGCGTGCGTGCTTTGCGTGCCCGAGTACAAGACGAAACTGATGTGGGGGCATTGGTTGGTATTTTGGATGTAATATCCGCCAGCCGTTCTCTTACGGTATGTTTAGATCCCTATATCGCTGATTATGAGCTGGTGCGTGCACGTGTTGCTGCACTGGCACAAGAGTCTGCGAGTGAAGTGGAGAGAGCAGGGCCAATTTGGACACTCCCAGCTTGCTACAGCGGCGAATATGCCCCCGATTTGGATGATGTTGCGCAAAGAAGTGGTTTGAAATCCCAAGAGGTTGTTGATCTTCATAGCTCACTTATTTATGACGTTTTTCTCATCGGCTTTCTTCCGGGGTTTGCTTTTTTGGGAGAAATTGACGAAAGATTACGGTTCCCGAGGAGGATCAGTCCCCGTGTGAGAGTACCTGCTGGATCAGTTGGCATCGCTAATGAACAAACAGCCGTTTATCCTTGGGAAAGTCCGGGTGGCTGGCATCTACTTGCAAGGTGCCCGGTTCCTTTTTTTAATTCGGCATGGTCGCAGCCAAGTTTGTTATCTCCGGGTGGACGTGTTCGGTTTGATCCTATTTCTATCTCAGAGTATGAAAAATTACAGGGTGAGCTGAACAGCGGTCAGTTGAACCCACAATCTTTTCTTATGGAAAAGGGAGGGATTTGATGGGGGCGATCCTTAAAATAATTTCTCCAGGAATTGTGTCCTCCATTCAAGATCAAGGCCGACGAGGTTATGCAGGGTTTGGGGTACCGAGAAGCGGTGCTGCTGATTCTGTTGCCATGCAGATTGGAAATGCTTTAGTTGGTAATGATCCTTTTGTTCCTGCAATTGAATTCCGGTTTCTTGGCCCAAAAGTAGTTGCGGAAAAGGGGCGTCTTCGTCTCGGACTTGCCGGGAATATCACTGCTGAACTAACGTTGGCTGAAAATGGAGAAAAGCAGAGTCTTTCTTCTTGGCAAACGGTCAATCTCAACGAAGGAGATGTACTCTCAGTTTCTTCACTGGAATCTGGGGCAACAGGATATCTTACTGTTGAGGGAGGGATTGAACTCACGCCGATCCTTGAGAGTTATTCTACATATGCCAGAGCAAAACTCGGCGGTGTTAACGGGCTGCCGTTACAAGCTGGAGATAAGATTACAGCAAAGTTGGATGCATCGCGCGACGGTATGGAGAAAATCGTCAATCTTCCGCCAAACTTAGACGTGAAAAAAGTCCGCGTTATGCTGGGACCGCAAGAGGATTATTTCACGGAATCTGAAATTGGCAAGTTTTCAAACGAAGTCTATAAAGTGAGTCCTGATGTTGATCGTATGGGAATACGAATGGAGGGCGTTGAGCTTTTGCCGCGCCCCGAAAAAGGTAGCGATCTGATCTCTGATGGGCTTGTCCCAGGCTCTATCCAGATACCGGGAAGCGGACAACCGATCATACTCTTTGTCGACTGCCAGACTATTGGCGGAT
The DNA here is from genome assembly GCF_042682825.1 of Kiloniella antarctica. Taxonomy (NCBI): domain Bacteria; kingdom Pseudomonadati; phylum Pseudomonadota; class Alphaproteobacteria; order Rhodospirillales; family Kiloniellaceae; genus Kiloniella; species Kiloniella antarctica. The sequence continues at coordinate 1,243,513 of NZ_JBHUII010000004.1, read as the reverse complement.
ATCCCAAAATTGCGACGGTTATTACCGCAGACCTTCCTGTTTTAGGGCAACTTGTACCTGGTGATAACATTCGTTTTGAGTTGGTTAGTTTGTCTCAAGCTCAAGCCGCATTGCGCGAGCAGAGTTTAGTTATTCAAACGGCTATCGAATCAATCTCTGAATACTTTGGCGAAGGCGTGATGGATCTAAAGGCGCTCTACCAAGCCAACTTGATCGGGGGTGTTGTTGATGCAAACAAGTCCGGGCATTTCCCCGGCCACCTAGAGGGGAAATAAAATGAAATTAGTTAATTTGAATGCCGATATGGGCGAAGGTTTTGGAAAATACGGTATTGGTAATGATACGGCCATGTTGGAGGTTATTGGTTCTGCAAATATAGCTTGTGGATATCATGCAGGTGATCCTTTGGTGATGTCGACAACAACCCGAAAGGCCAAAGAAAAAGGCGTAAGTGTTGGGGCGCATCCGGCTTTCCCTGATCTACAAGGCTTTGGACGCCGGAAAATGATACTCCCGCTGCCGGAACTTGAAGCGATGATGGTGTATCAGATCGGCGCTTTGATGGCCGTTGCTAAAAGTCAAGGGACGAGTGTTACTCATGTGAAGCCTCATGGCGCCCTTAACAATATGGCAGCTGAAAACATAGAAATGTCGCGGGCAATCGCGCGGGCAATTAGCTCTATTGATCCGACCCTTATTCTTTTGGCAACAGCAGGGTCGTGTCTGTGTACTGCGGGTCTTGAGCTTGGCTTGCCAACAGCGGGTGAAATCTTTGCGGATCGGACGTATGATGAGAAGGGTAATTTAACACCGCGCTCTCAACCCAATGCGGTTATTCACGACCCAGAACAATCTGCTGATCAGATCCTATCTTTTCTTGATGAAGGTAAGATTATTACGCCATCTGGTAAGCGTATAGACACACCGATACATTCCATTTGTGTGCATGGTGATACGGCAGAGGCTGTTGCTATTGCGAATAGAGTTAAACAACGTCTTGAAAGTGCCGGATATACGTTGGTTACTTTGCCGGAGGTCATGAGTTCTTAGGGGATGTAGAACTGTAATAAGGTTACATGCTCCGTGGTCGTTCAAGTAGTTGATCAATAAGAGTTTCGATTGTAAAAATTCTGCGCGTAAAGCATCTTATTTTTAGAATAACTATGTAACTCTGCCTCGTGCAAGAACGGGCGTCTTTTCAATGCGATTCCCTTCAATTAAATAGACATGATCCACCATATTTGTGACGACACAGGCGTGGTTGGGAATTATGTGTATAAGTTCACCGACTTTTGGCTGCCAGGTGCTTTCTGAGAGATTTATGATCCCGTGCTCTTCACTCAGAGATACGAGTTGTGCATCCGGTGCTTCTACGATCAAGCCGAAACCCTTCATCCCAAGGAGGTCTGAGGTGAGCATCTTTGATCCTGCATCTATTATGGCGCGATCCGGTGTTGGAGTGCTGACAACAGTTGCGCGGACGCTAAGAGCACAATCGTTTCTGGTGCAGTGACCTGTATTTATAAGAGACCTGTCGTTATAAATATATGTACCAGAGCGATGCTCGTCAGCGATTGGAACCTCTTGGGATTTCCACATATTTGGCGTGCCGCCACTGCTTATCTTTGGGCAGGGAAGGTCGTTAGTGGCGAGGGCATCTTTTGCTTTCTTGAGCCAATTTTCCACCTGCTGAGATTTTCCCATCGGAGGGTAGGTCATCAGGCCACCTAAGGTTAATCCCTTTGACGAGTAAATAATTTTTGCGAGTTCAACAACTGCATCCGTCGTTTGAACGCCGCAGCGTCCCGCGCCAGTATCACATTCAATGAGAATTTCCAGAGATTTTTTTTCTTGAGAAAAAGTCTGACTCAAACCCTTAACGACAACCGCATTGTCTGCGACGACAGATAAGTTACACCGTCTCGCCAGCTTCGCGAGCCTAGCCAACTTGCTTGCTCCCAAAATATTGTAGGTAATGAGGATATCCAAAATTCCAGCATCCGCCATGACTTCTGCTTCGCCAATTTTTTGACAGGTTATGCCAACGGCGCCAGCGGCTATTTGAAGTTTCGCCATAGAGGGGAGTTTGTGAGTTTTTATATGAGGTCGTAGAGCGATGCTGTATTGGTCACAGTGTTCCTGAAAACGGGTGATATTTTTTTTTGCCACTTCAAGGTCAATAAGAACAGCGGGCGTTTCGATGATTTTCTCAGAACTCATTCTAAAGAATCTTTCAGTGCAAAGTGTGTAATAGAAGCGATGTACTAAAGAGAGGCTTAGTCACCAATTGGCTGGGGATCTGTGTTGCCGTGCAGCGCGGTTAAGCTGGCGCGAATACGCCGGAGAGTCTCTTTGGTTTTGTCCGGCATTTTTCGGGCAACGGAAGCTGCAAGAATGTCGATAATAGCGAGGAAAACCAAACGAGATGCCGTGGGTTTGTAAATGTCAGGATCTTCTGGAAGATCGATGCCGATTGTTAGAGCGCAAATCTCTGATAACTCAGAGTTCGGGCGGGTCAGGCAGATGGTTGTGGCGCCATATTGGTTGGCAATTTTTGCGGTATCAATTAGGGCCCTTGGCGTTCCTGTAGATGAAATAAAAAACATAAGATCTTCAGGGCCAAGTGTAGCGGCATGCATCCGTAACAGATAAGCGTCGTTCAATGATAGAGAGGTGATGCCAAGTCGAAAAAAACGATTGGCTGCGTCAAAAGCAACGGTTGTTGAGCCGCCGCCAACTCCGCAAAAAATTAATGTCTTTGCTTGGGTGATGGCATCAACGGCACTTGTAATCTCATCTGGGTTAAGTTGATTGTGCGCAAAATTTGTTGTGGAAACCAAGGCGTTCAATACTCGATCAATGGCACTGTACGCTCCTGTACTTGGATTTTCTGAACGCGATAGGTACTGAAGACTGACTGCAACATTTTGAGCCAGTTGGATCTTAAAGTCCTTAAAACCATCACATCCCAATTTTCGACAAAACCGAATGACGGTGGGTTCGCTAACTTCGCAAGCCTTGGCAAGATTGCTGACACTGGTTTGGCTGATCGTTTCAAGGTTTTCGAGGACATAGGTTGAAACCTGCTGTTCTCGTGCTTTGAAGCTACCATCCATTTTCCGTAGTTTTGTGATGAGATCAAAAGTGCCAATCAAATCTAATGTTCCTTGCGTGATTTTTTAATTCATTTTGTTATCTGTGATGTTGAATTTTAACAATACACTACGTAGTTTAATTACACAAATTGATGAAACTCTAAAAAAACAGCTCCAATTTATATAAATAATTTAGATATTGTTTAATTTATGAAGCTAAATTACGTAATTTGCCTTTACAAGGCACGATTCTTGTCATTATACGTAATTAAGCTACATTTTGGAGAGTTGGATGAAAAATTTTGCGACAAAGGCCAGTGAAAAATTAAACTGGATAGTAGAACGGTTTGTCGCATTACTCATGCTCTTACTCGTACTGGATGTTTGGTTAGGTGTGATGGATCGTTATATTTTCCATTGGCAGCTCCCTTGGCCAGAAGTATTGGCGAGATATTTAATGATATGGGCGGCGTTATTGGCTATCTCTGCGGGTATCGCCCGAAGAGAGCATATCGGTTTATCAATACTTCTTGACAGGGTGCCAAAGTTTTTACGGAGGACTTGCCTCTTCTCCGTTGATATTTTTACCTTTTGTCTTTTTGCTTTTTTGTGTTGGTACGGCATCGATTTTGCCAATGGTGGCAGCAGCCGTCAGGCGATGATCTTTGATATGACACTCGCCATGCCTTTTGCTGCAATTCCGGTTTCAGCTGCGATCGCAGCGCTTCAAGTCCTGTTCGTCGCTTTCAGAGATCAAGGGCAGGTAATGACACACACAAATGATGAGGTGATGCAATGATTGTTGGAATAGCATTTGTTGTCCTGGTCCTCATTGGGATGCCAATTGGTTTTGCGCTTGGTTTGGCCGGAGTGTTGGGACTGATTGATATGGGAGGCGGATCGTTTCTTGCGCTGGCGCCCAGCCGTATGTTCAACGGGTTAAACATTTTCCCATTTTTGGCGATGCCATTTTTTATCCTTGCTGGTGAGATCATGAATCATACGGGGATTACGCACCGTTTGGTTTCGCTCGCACAGACGCTGGTTGGTCATTTTAGAGGGGGCTTGGCCCACACGAACATGCTGGCATCTGTTTTCTTTGCGGGTCTTACCGGGGCTGCGACTGCCGATGCCGCGGCCTTTGGAAAAACCCTGGTTCCAGCAATGGTAAAGCGTGGCTACAGTCGTGATTATGCCTGCGCGGTTACCGCTGCAGGATCAATTATTGGGCCGACCATTCCGCCTTCTGGGTTGATGGTTGTTTATGGCTCACTGATGGGGGTATCAATCGGCGGGCTTTTTGCCGCGGGTATTCTGCCAGGACTGTTGATTTGCTTTGTCTGCATGGTGGTTATTGCAATCGGCGTTAAGGCAAACAACCTGCCCGAAGCAGATAAACGAGCCAGCTTTCGCGAATTTTTGACTATCTTTAAGTCGTCGATTTTAGCACTTTTTATGCCTGTCATTATTCTTGGCGGTATTCTCGGGGGGATCGTCACGCCGACGGAGGCCGCATCGATTGCCGTGGCCTATGCACTGTTTATTGGTGTTTTTGTATACCGCTCAATCTCGGTCCCTGATTTTATTGGGATGCTCATTCGAACTGCCCGGATTACAGGGGTGATCTTTGTTATTATCGCCTTTGCTGCAATTCTTGGCTGGTGGTTGAGCTTTAATCGCATTCCTCAAGAATTGGCACAGGCCATCGTTTCTATCTCAGATAACAAATACATCATCATTGCTCTGATTATAGGCATGTTACTGGCCGTTGGCATGGTGATGGATATTACGGCAATTTTGATCCTGCTTGCCCCTGTTTTAGTTCCTCTAACTGAGCAGGTTGGTTTAAACCCAATCCACGCCGGGATCATATTTGTTCTCGCGTTGAATATCTCCTTGATGACGCCGCCCGTAGGGGCTTGTCTCTTTGTACTGTCATCGGTCACGGGGGAAAAGCTTGAGAAAATTGCAGCAAAACTGTGGCCTTTCTTGATCGCAGAGGTAGCAATTTTATTCATTTTTGCTTTTTGGGAGGACCTTGCCTTGGCTCTTCCGCGCATGCTGGGGTTCGCTTAGATCTCAGATATTAGGGAGGGCGATTGCTCCCCGTCCTATTGGATGTATGTGATCAATAGGTCGAAACAGTCGCTAAGTTTGGGAAACAAAATCAAAAGAAATATTGGGAGACATAATAATGAAATTCATGAAAAAAGTAGCTTCGTCGGTCGCCGTTGCTGCCGTACTTTGTGCAAGTGTAAGTGGTGCTATGGCGGGACCAAAGGTCCTTAAGTTTGGCCATGATAATAAAATGGATCCGTTTGAAAACCCTGCTCATGCCTGTACAGCCGTATTTGCCAACATTGTTGAGGCAGATACCAACGGTTCAATCGAGGTTGAAGTCTATCCATCAAACCAGCTTGGTTCGGCAAAAGAACATGTTCAGCTTGTCCGCGATAATGTCATTCAGGCAACTCTGACATCAACGGGGGCGATCTCATCCTACTATCCACGTATTGATGTCTTGAATCTGGCTTTTGCTTTTGATCATAACGCGGCGACTTATGATGTATTTGATGGTCCTTTTGGTGCTGCGCTTTCCAAGGATATCGAAGAAACAGTGAGCGGTGTTAAAGTGCTTGGTTTCCCGGACACAGGCGGTTTTTTTGCGGTAACTAATTCCAAACACGCGATTAAAAACCTTGAAGATTTTAAGGGTATTCGTGTCCGTACCATGACGTTGCCCTCACACCAGAAAATCATTCAATCTCTTGGTGGAGAAGCTTACCCTCTCGCATGGGGCGAAGTTTATTCCGGTCTGCAGACAGGTGTCATTGATGGACAGATGAACCCGGTCCCGACCATTTCTTTTGCCAAATTTGCTGAAGTGCAAAAATATATGACGCTAACCAATCATCTTTTTGCGCCCTATACTTTCATGGTTTCTAAAGCATTTTGGGATGATTTGACGGCTGATGAACAACGGGTTTTGAACTATGCAGCGAACTCATGTGTTGTTGCGAGCCGTGGTCTGAGCCGCGTTATCGAAGCGTCTGACCGTGGGCTTGCGGGGCTAAAGGATAAAATCGAAGTTACAGCTCTTTCCGCTGAATCCCGTGATCAGTTCAAGGCAGCAGCTCAACCTGTTGTTCTTAAACACATCGAAGAAACACTCGGTGCTGAAGGGGTTGCGTTGTTGGGGATATTCCAAAAAGAATTGGGTAATGCCAATACACGGAGCTATTTAAAGTAAGCTTTGTACAGAAAGGGAGAGAGGGTTTTTCCTCTCCCTTTCACTTCAATACGTTTGGTTTCTAATATAATTGTGAGGCTTCCTTGTGCGGGTATTTTGCGCATCTATTGCGACAGAAACGAATACATTTTCTCCTTTAAGGGCAGATATAAGCGATTTTATGGAAAGCTTTTATGCTGCTCCCGGGGATCATCCTGAGACACCAACACTTTGCAGTGCCGTTTTCCCTGTGTGCCGTCGCCGATCACAAGCAGAAGGCTGGGAACTGGTAGAGGGAACAGCCACCTGGGCTGAACCCGGTGGTATTGTTAATGCGCAGACTTGGAACCGATTGCGAGAAGAGGTTCTTGAACAGCTAAAAGCCGCGATGCCTGTGGATGCTGTTATTTTAGGCTTGCACGGAGCCATGGTTTCGCAGAATTGTCAGGACTGCGAGGGACAGCTGCTTTCGAAAGTCCGCGATATCGTCGGGCCCAATACTATTATTGGGGCGACATTGGACCCACATAGTCACCTTTCTCAAAAAAGAACGGATGCTGCAGATATACTGGTGGCGTTTAAAGAATTTCCTCATACGGACTTTGTCGAGCGGGCCGAGGATTGTGTTGATCTGGTTTTGCGCGCGGTAAGAAGCGAGATCAAGCCCGTGATTCACGTTGCTGATTGCAATATGATTGAAGTATTGCCGACAAGCCGGGAGCCAATGCGCAGCTTTGTCGATAAATTACAGGAGCTAGAAGGGAAAGATGGCGTGCTTTCCTTGTCAGTTATTCATGGGTTTATGGCGGGTGATGTCCCTGACATGGGGACAAAGATCTTTGTTGTCGCAGAAGAGAACGCCGAGGAGCCTTACCAGTTGGTTAAGGACCTGAGCAAGGAGCTGTATTCATTCAGGGGCAAGACCCGACCTGAGTTTCTGCCACCTGATGACGCCGTTAAAAAAGCTATGTCTCTTGCTGATGGACCCGTTGTTATCGCTGATGTTTGGGATAATCCTGGGGGTGGGGTGCCGGGTGATTCCACAATTCTTCTCCGTACACTCGTTGAAAACAATGTACAGAACGCAGCCGTGGGAACCATCTGGGATCCAATGGCGGTGCGAACCTGTATATCTGCGGGTGAGGGCGCGACACTTAAACTTCGTTTTGGCAGTAAGATGTCTGATACGGCGGGTGCGCCGATTGACGCAGAAGTCAAAGTGCTAAAAATTGTCCGCGATGCTACTCAGGACTTTGGTAAATCAATTGTCCCGTTGGGGGATTCAGTTGCTATTGAATACCTTGGGATTACCGTTATTCTCAATTCAAACCGCAGCCAAAGTTTTGACCCCAGTTTGTTTAGCAATCTTGGCGTAGATCCCCGATCTCAAAAAATCCTGGCGATAAAATCGACTAATCATTTCTACGATGGCTTTAAACCTATTGCTGCAGATATTCTCTACGCAAGTGTCGATGGTCCCTATCCAAATGACCCGCGCACAACGAAATATCGATATGCGCGGTGCGACATTTGGCCAATGGTGAGTTGAGTTTAAGTTAAGTTTTGGTATGGCTCTTTTCTGAAATATCCCAAAACAACCCCGCCATATTTTTGAGGCCATCGCGAGATATGGATTTTAAAATGTGCTCGTCTGGAGCGTGTTGAGAACACCCCGCATAAGAGTGCGGCACCCAAACGGTTGGTAACTTTAGAATATCACTAAAGGTATCGTTTGGGAGAGATCCTGCAAGGTTGGGTAGAAGGTGCGGTATTTTCCCAGAGGTCTTGGTTATGGAATTAGCCACAAACTGTACCCAGGGATGATCGGGATCTAATCTGGTTGCATTAAAAAGAGCGTCATCCCCAGGAGTAATGTCAACGTTGGCAAAGCGGTTCTCATCAAGGTGCTTTCGCAGAGCGGGTAAGATCTGGTCGACGTCGGTACCAACGACAAATCGCAATTGACAGTGGGCCGTGGCGTGACCCGAAATCGCGTTTACGGGGGCTTCCGGGATACCACTTTTCATGGCGAGTATGGCAAACGAGTTCCAGCCGAAAGCACGTTCAGCAGGATCAAGATCAAGTTCACCCCAATCTTCATCAATGGTGGGACCTCCTCCAACAGGCAGACCTTTTAAGGCTTTGCGGATTTCTGGTGTCAGACTTGTTGGACGCCAAGCCTCGATTTTAATCTGGCCTCGTGCATCTGTGATCGTGGCAAGAGCATGGGCAAGTATGATTGCAGGGTCAGCAAGAAGCCCACCCCAATTACCCGAATGGTTGGCACTCTCTCTTAGGTTTACTTCTAAATCAAAGTTGATTGCTCCACGAGATCCCATAAAAAGAGTCGGTGTGTCTGGTTTCAGGCGAGGACCATCAGAGGCAATCAGGACGTCAGCTTTTAGGCGATCTTTATGTGATTTAAAAAAATCTGCAAGTCCTGCTGAGCCTGTTTCTTCCGAGGTTTCTATAACGATTTTTACATTGAATCCAAGGTTGCCACGGGCCTGAATAAGGCACGAAAGTGCAGCCAGATTAATCAGGTGTTGGCATTTGTTGTCCGCGGTGCCGCGACCATAAATTCTCTCACCTTCGACGACGACACTAAAAGGGTGGAGACCTGTGCGCCATTGATCTGTCTGTGAGCGAATAACATCGCCATGGCCGTACGTTAAAATAGTTTCAAATTGTGGGCTTTCAATACGTTCACCGATAAGTAACGGCCCTCCGCTTGGGTCGGGATTTACAAATATTTCGGTCTGAAAATCCATAGCCGTCAATAAGGGAGTTATCTCTTCTATAAGATAACGATAAAGCTCATCACGTTGATCTGGATTTTGACTTTCTGTTTCCACAGCGACCAACCGTGACAGATCTTTTAAAAAGGTACCATCGTCAAAATAAGTCTCTGCTTTTTGGATTGTGACTTCGCGAGTTGTCATGAGTTGACGCCTTTTTCGCTAACCGCATCACCCCAAGGAGACATGATTTCGGTACATCCCATGTTTAGATTTTTTTCTCTCAACACACCTGCCGGACAGGCAAAAGCGTAAGGGAAGACCGTACGTTTTGTGGTCGCAACCGTATTGTCGCGGGACAAGGCCTTAATGATCTCAGGAGAAAGATTTTCATCGGCAATAATAGCATCACCACCAGAGGCATCCATTCGGGGGTGGTGAAAGGCTTCTTCCAAGGGCATGTCATAATCGGTCATGAACGAAGATAGATGCATTACAGCAGGCATAATTTTACGTCCGCCCGATGCGCCGATGGCGAAGCGACGGTTACCCTTTTCTCCGATGACAGGACAGACATTCATGAGGCATTTTTTGTCTGGAGCTAAAGAATTGGGATGGCCTGGTTCAGGGTCAAACCACATGATTCCGTTGTTCATCAATAACCCAGTCGAGGGTGAAATAACACGTGATCCGAAAAGTGATAACAAGGTTTGGGTCATGGACACCATGTTGCCGTGACGATCAACAATGGAAAAGTGGGTCGTGCAAGAAGGAGAATGGGGTGCATCCTGGTCTCCCATGGTTGTCAGACGTTGTGTATAAGCAGCTTTGAGAGCGGCTGCGTAGGATTGGAAAGCTTCTGCATTTGGATTTTTTCCGCTTGGAGTGAACATGTTTTCCATCTGTCCAAGCGTATCTTTCAGTGTGGGGCCTGCGGTTAAGGTCGGTGTCGCAAGCAGGCGACTATCGCGGTAGGAAATTTCTAGGGGCGATTCAAAGTTAACAGAGTAGCTCGCGAGGTCTTCCATAGAAAGAAACCCGCCTTTGTCTTGTACATCCCTGACCATTGCCGCAGCGATATCACCCCGATAAAAATCTTGTGGCCCGGCTTCAGCCAACTGACTCAGAGTGTCTGCGAATTTGGAGAGGCTAATGCGTTTTTCGGATAAGGCTGTCCATCCCGCGATCGTAGGCCATTGACCGTCTTCTAAAAACAGCGCCGCTGCATCGGGATCGGCAGAAAGAGCCCGGGTTGCTGAAGCAATAACGAGTGCAGCGTACCAATCGACATGGAGACCCGCTTTTGCCTCTTTGATTGCCGGCTGTAATAAGTCATGCCATGACATCTTCCCAAAGGCTTGATGAGCTGTCGAGGCTCCCGCGACTGTACCGGGAACGGCGATAGAAAGAGGGCCTTGAACATTTTTGTCATCAACAACCGATTTCCAGGGGAAAAGGTCGGCAGCTTTCCCATCTTTTGCCAAGGGAAATGCTTTGGGGTCTAAAGCTTTTGGGGATTTCATACCATAGGTCAGTGCGTAACCTTTTTGCTCGTCTTCCCGCCATATCATCATAGCGCCACCACCGGCAGGGCCGCTCATCCAGGGTTCAAGAACACCCATGGCAAAAGAGACGGCAACTGCAGCGTCTACGGCATCGCCGCCGTCTTCGAGAACGGCGGCTCCAATTTCAGCAGCCTTCACATGCTGGGCAGCAACAACACCCCCGGTGGTAATAGAGACAGGCTTACGGATGGTTTGCGATCGGGAGAAATTATGGTTCACGGGAATAGTCTTTCGCTAGGAAGGATGAGCATGGATATTTTATACGCGGCCAGTTTGTCCTGCTTCTTTATCGAGGTCAAAGGGAGAGGCCGCGAAACTCATATAATTTTAATAAAACTGACAGATCCAAACAATAAAAAGCAACTTGATATGAATTTTTGAAATTTCTCGGTTAACCATATTTATTTATTAACAAGATGATTTTATCCTTAAAGGAATTCGAAGGGTGGAGTCCTGAGGTAATTGCACACGATGGACGACATAAATTAAATATTAGATAGGGGATAAGTATGCTTGAGATCGTATCGCTTCTGGCGGCATCCGTAGTGGCGGTTTTGTTGTTCAGTCGATTAGGTCTTGGCTCTGTCCTTGGATATCTTTTTGCTGGTGCGGTTATTGGGCCTGCAGGACTTGCGTTGGTAAATGATGCTAATTACATGCGTCATATTGGTGAGTTTGGCGTAATTTTTCTTCTTTTTCTTATTGGTATAGAGATTAAGCCCCAGCGTTTATGGGTGATGCGAAAACTGGTATTGGGGCTTGGCGGGTTACAGGTTGCAATATCAGGATTAGTCATCGCCGCGCTAGCCTATTTCGCGTTCGGTCTTGCAAAAGAAACTGCGTTGGTGATCGGGTTTGGTCTTGCGCTTTCTTCGACGGCTTTTGGAGTCCAAATTTTAGCAGACAAACAACAAACCACCAGTCATTGGGGACGAATTAGTTTTTCAATTTTACTTTTTCAAGATTTGGCCGTGGTGCCGCTCTTAATCCTATTACCGTTGTTAGCGCTGGGAGAAATGCGATTTTCTGTATCCATGGGATTTGCACTAATCCAGTCGATTGGGATTTTTATTTCTGTCCTGGTGGTTGGACGCTTTGCGATCAACCCGTTATTGCACACCATTGCTCATAGCAAGAACAGTGATGTCTTTGTCGCTATGGCGCTTCTTCTGGTTCTTGGCTTCGCGTGGATCATGGAACTGGTGGGGCTCTCCATGGCTATGGGCGCTTTTATTGCGGGCGTATTATTGTCTGAGTCTGAATACAAACAACAGATTGAGGCCGATATTATGCCTTTCCGTGGTTTGTTGTTAGGACTGTTTTTCATGAGTGTTGGCATGTCGTTTGTGCCTGCATCTTTGGTTGCTAATCTTGATCAGGTTGTTCTCGGCGCCATCGTTTTAATTGGTGTCAAAGCTTTGGTAATTATCGCTTTAGCAAAGTTTTGGAAAACCCCGCTTTCCATCGCAGTTCGGTGCGGATTTTTGTTGTCCCAAGCGGGTGAGTTCGGCTTTGTCCTGTTCACTCTTGGAGATAGCCTTGGTCTTTTGCCGGAAGGGATGATGGAAACTCTTATAGCTGTCATTGTCCTGAGTATGGCGCTGACACCCTTTATGGTGAAGGCGAGCGAAATCATTGCTCATAAACTTAAATCTGCAGCTTCCTATGCCATGGAAACTTCTGAGCCTGTGCCTGAACGCCCCGTAATTATAGCGGGTTTCGGTCGAGTTGGGGAGGTCGTCGCAGGTATGTTACGCAATGTTGATGTGAGCTGTATTGCTGTGGACATGGATGCAAAGAAAGTCGCTGAAGGCAGAAGACATGGGTATAATGTTTTGTTTGGTGATGCGAGCCGACCAGAGATCTTACGGGCTGTTGGCGCTGTACGGGCACGACTGATGGTTATTACGCTTGATGATTATAAGGCGGCAGAGAGTGTCGTGCGGACCATGAAACGTTTATATCCGGACGTTCCTTTGCATGTACGTGTGCGCGATTGGGAAGATGCGGATCATTTCACGAGATTGGGGGTCTCCCATGCCATACCCGAAACAGTTGAAGCGAGTTTGCGCTTAGGGGCTTCTACGCTTGAAGCCGCTGGGGTTGGTGAAGATGAACGACGTGACCTGTTTGAGTTCCTGCGCGAAGGCGATTATGAAAAACTCAGGGATTATCACAAACTTTAGCCAAGGTTATTTGAAGTGATAGTGACGCAGTACAAGTCACTTATAGCAGTTGATGGTAGGGACAGAATCAGATTTGGGTACGCCGTACTGGCCGATTTCTATTGCACCGTGTTGTTTCTTTTTGTCAGCACGGTTGGTGTTGGTGTTGGTGTTGGTGTTGGTGTTGGTTCGGCGAAGTATATTTTGTTAAATGGCATCGTCCTTAATGGTTCAAGATCGATCAATAATGGTAATGCCATTTTTTAAAAGGTATTGATCAACTTTATTCTGATAAATCGAAATTGTGCTGAATAACCAATTCTCGAAAATGTCTTCTTCGGTAGAATGTTTGACGTCTTTCTGGTGGTAGATTGAATAGGTTTCGACACTTTTTAATCCATAACGATAAGGCATGACTAAGTCCGCGGCTTGGATGGCGGATAGGGCTAAAAAGCTATCGCCAATGGTGATCCCCCCTCCTGCAATTGCGGCCGAAAGACATAATGTTGTTTCATTAAAGACAGTTCCAAAATCTGTTATTCCTGGGTTCTCGTATTCTGTATATTTAAACCAGTCATCCCAAGGGTTGTAATTTTTATCCAGTAGGAAGTGAGTGTTCTCACTAAAACCCTGTGAGGTAATATGAGTACGCGCATATTCAGGAGAGCAGAGCGGTAGGTCGATCCAGTGGCATAATTTTTTTTCTTGTAATGAATCGTTTTGGTAAGTTCCTTGCGGTCCATAGAAAATACGAAAATCAAAATCCTCTTGCATACGGAAGTGGCCATTTTTTTCAGCAGTGATTTCTACCGATATTCCAGGATATTGAAGTAAAAATTGTCCAATCTGGGTTGCAAGCCATGACGAGGCAAAGTCACGCTCCACCAGAATTTTGATTCCCTGCGATACCCTCGCTTGATTTGAAACTCGCTCCATTGTTGCTGAGATTAAGTCAAAGGCCTGTTGCAGTCCGACATAAAGCTCAATCCCGATCGGGGTAAGTTGTATGTTGTTACTCGACCGGTCAATGAGCGTACAGGACAACTCATTCTCGAGTAGCTTGATCTGCTTGCTCACTGCCGGGCGCGTAACAATTAATTCTTCAGCCGCAAGGGTGAAGCTGCGATTTCGTGCAACAGCTTCAAAGGCCCGGAGTGCCGTTAAGGATCTTCGTTTCCGCAATTTATTTAATCCTTATGGTAACTTTAATTCACCATAAGGGAATATATTTAATTCGGCAATCAACAGATTTATCTGTAGTGATTTTATGACATTTGATGTGTAGGTACATGTGTATCTGCTCTGGATAATTTTAAAAGAAGGCCGTAATGACGACACCAATCAAATTTTCATGCACTGGTCCTAAAGGATGGATAGAAACTCCTGATGGGCCGTTAGAGACTGCTAAATTAATTGAAGGCTCACCCGAAGGGTTAGACCATGTTTACTTTGAAAGATCCGAGAAAAAAATCACCTCGGGGATTTGGAGATCGTCACCTTACACCGAATATTATGAAAGCTATCCTTGTGATGAATTCATGTACGTTCTGGATGGACACGTCATTTTAAAAAATGATGATTTTGAAGAGAAATATGAAAAAGGTGATGCTTTTCTCTTGCCGAAAGGCTTCAAGGGATATTGGAAACAACCTGTCTCAATGTTGAAATATTACGTCATAATTGGGTGACTTAAAGTTTCGTTTCTTGAAAATGTTAGCGGATGTAAATGGCAATGAGCACTAATATTTTACAGTCAGAGGATGAGGGTGCCTATGACTTTATTATCATCGGAGCGGGATCAGCTGGATGTGTGTTAGCACATAGGCTTGGCGAAGATCCAAATGTTAAAATATTGGTTCTTGAGGCCGGGGGTAGTGATAAATCTCTGTTTGTGGCCATGCCCGCAGCCCTTTCCATTCCCATGAATTCAAAACGTTTTAATTGGGGAATGAAAACAGAGCCAGAACCGGGGTTAGATGGCCGCATCATGAACTTACCAAGAGGTAAAGGTCTTGGCGGGTCCTCATCAATTAACGGTATGTGCTATGTCCGTGGAAATCCTCTTGATTATGAATTGTGGAGTGCGCTTGGTGCCAAAGGGTGGCATTGGGAAAACGTTTTACCGTATTTTCAACGGGCAGAAACTGTAAATGGCGGAGGACCTCTTCGAGGTCAATCCGGACCGTTGCATGTGACCCGAGGAACGGAAAGAAACCCTCTTTATCATGCCTTCGTTAAAGCGGGTGAGCAGGCGGGCTATCCTATGAGTGCCAACATGAATGAGCGGCAACATGAAGGTTTTGGCCCAATGGAAATGTCGGTAGGAGGGGGGGCGAGATGCAGTGCTGCCACCGCTTACCTGAAACCAGCGTTAAAACGTGGCAACGTACGTGTGATTAGCCATGCCACGGTAGATCGGATTTTATTTGAAGGTACAAAAGCTGTTGGGGTGCAATTTGATCGAAAGGGTAAGGATTGTTTCGCGCGCGCACAAAAAGAGGTAATCCTCAGTGCGGGATCTATCATGTCCCCGACAATCTTAAAGCGTTCGGGGATAGGTCCAGCGGAAGAATTAAAACTCCATGACATAGATCTTGTCTGCGACAAGCCAAGTGTTGGTGAGAATTTGATGGACCATTTAGAGGTCTATTTACAACAAGAATGCTTACAGCCTGTATCCCTCTATAATTCAATGAATTTACTTGGTAAAGCGGCCATCGGCTTGCAGTGGATGTTGACCAAGACGGGGCTTGGCGCATCTAACCATTTTGAAAGTGGTGGTCATATTCGAAGCCGGGCTGGTGTTATTTATCCGGATATTCAATTTCACTTTCTTCCCTTGGCAATTTCGTATGATGGAAAAACCTTGGCGAACGGGCACGGGTTCCAAGTTCACGTTGGGACGAAGCGTTCAAAAAGCAGGGGTTGGGTAAGGCTGAGGGATAAAAGGTCTGAAAGCTTGCCGCGGGTCTGCTTTAATTACATGACGCATGAAGATGATTGGCTCGAGATGCGAGCTTGTATTCGCCTGACCCGCGAAATCTTCAAACAAGAAGCTTTTGCTCCCTATAAAGGAGTAGAACTCGCACCTGGAGACAACTGTATTTCAGACCAGGCCATTGATCAATTTATCAAAGATAAAACTGAAAGTGCCTACCACCCTTGTGGAACGTGCCGAATGGGAAGTGATGTATCTGCCGTGGTTGACGTTAATTGCCGTGTCAACGGTCTTCAAAATTTGCGAGTTGTGGATGCCTCCATCATGCCGCAAGCAACCGCAGGAGACTTGAATGCGCCAACCATCATGCTGGCAGAGCGTGCTTCCGATTTAATCCGAGGAAAAACATTACCACCGGCCGAGGATGCCCCGCTCCTTGCCGCGACAGATTGGGAAACCGCACAACGCTCGAAGCGCGTCTCTAGAGATTACGCGAACGATCGGGAAATGCTTATGAAATCATTATTAGAAACCAACCGAGCATAACAAAGTCGAACAGGAGATATCTATGAATTTTTCTTTTAAACGAAGCCTCATTGCCGCGACGATAGTCACGTCAGCGATGGTGGCTTCTCAAGTTACGATTGCTGACGTACCTGAATCTAAAGACCCAATTAAGATTGCCGTTAATGAGTGGACCGGACAACATCTATCTGCAAACATCACAGCAGAACTGCTTAAGAAAAAGGGTTATAATGTCGAATTGGTGACGGCTGGTGGTTTATCTCAGCTCACTGCAATCGCACAGGGTGAAATTCACCTTAATCCTGAGCTTTGGGATAACAGTATCACTGATGCCTACACAAATGCTGTGGCGTCAGGGGACATTCTTGTTAGGGGCTCTCTTGGGCTTAAACCACAAGAAGGTTGGATCTACCCAAAATATATGAAAGAGAAATGTCCTGGACTGCCAAATTATCAGGCGTTGTATGACTGTGCTCAATCCTTTGCAAATGCAGAGACTTACCCAAAGGGGCGGCTGATTACCTATCCAGCGGATTGGGGGACACGATCCAAGGATGTTGTTGCGTCAATTGATCTGCCATTTGTAGCGGTTGCTGGCGGTAGTGAAGGTGCCATGGTGGCTGAGTTGAAAAGTGCGCTTGCTGCGAAAGAACCTATTTTGATGATGTTTTGGCAACCGCATTGGCTGTTTGCTGAAATTGATGTCGATTGGGTAACGTGGAACCCGATAGAGGGCGAATGTGTTGAAGAGACACAAAACCGCAATACAGCTTGTGGGTTTGCTCAGGCTAATGCCGTCAAAATTGAGTCGAAAATGGTTGCGCAAAAATGGCCTGAAGCTTCTGAGTTATTCAAAAAAATTAAAATCTCTAACGAAGAACAAAACCGTATGATTCTCGCGGTTGATCAAAAAAAGCGCCCTTTGTCAGAGGTGGTTGATGAGTGGATGATTCAAAATAAGTCTAAATGGAGCGAGTGGGTTAAATAGGTTATTTGACGAAGAACGAAAGGCCGATACTCAGTTGAGGTTGGCTTTTCTTTTCCAGTAACCCTATGGGAGCAAAGTGACGGTGAAAACCTCAAGTGAAGTCAAATTATCTTGCCGGAATTTATGGAAAGTATACGGCCCGGACTCGAACGCTTATTTTAAATCACCCGAGTTTAAATCATTCGAAGATAATTTTGATTCGGAATCCTTAGCGCAAAGAATGCGTACTGAATCGCATATTCCGGCTGCTATTGATGTAAGCTTTGATGTTTATGATGGCGAAATATTCGTGATCATGGGGTTATCTGGTTCAGGAAAGTCGACTGTTGTTAGATGCTTGTCTCGATTGGTTGATGCGAGTTCTGGTGAGATTCTTTTGGATTCTGAAAATCTGCTTACAAAAAATAAGAAAGAACTCACTCATATTCGACGACATAAAATGGGGATGGTCTTTCAAAGTTTTGGGTTGCTTCCTCATCTAACTGTTTATGAAAATATTGCGTTTCCTTTGAAGCTCCAAGGGCTTCCTGCGCGTCAGTTGTGTGATCGTGTTGAACGTGTGATTAATCTGGTGGGACTTGAAGGGCGAGAAGGTAGCTTTCCTGAACATTTATCGGGTGGACAACAGCAACGTGTAGGGATCGCTCGATCCCTTGCCGTTGAACCCGAAATTTGGTTTCTAGATGAGCCGTTTAGTGCGCTAGACCCTCTTATTCGACGTCAAATGCAGGATGAGTTTTTACGTATTCAGCGTGTACTGCGTAAATCGATCGTTTTCATAACGCATGACTTCCTCGAGGCCCTAAGGATCGCTGATCGAATGGCAATTATGCGGGATGGTAAAATTATCCAAATTGGTACGCCTGAAGATCTTATTTTGAATCCTGCGGATGATTATATTGCTCAGTTCACACGCGAAGTGCCGCGTATAAAAATTCTACGTTCGGGGCAATGTCTTGATGAGACCAAAAAAAATATATCTGGCCTTGTCCGTGTTCATGATCAAACTCCTTTGGAAATTTTGATTCCCCTAATGGACCAAAATCCTAAAGGTATTGCTGTACATGGAGAAGACGGGCAAGACCTTGGCGTCGTCAGTCCGGCATCCATCATACGAACGCTTGCCAGCAATCAGAGGAATTCAGGCTTAAATGCGGAAGAGTTGAATGGTTAATATTTCCGATACAAGGCAATCATTTTTAAATAGAAATTTTAAACTCCTGGCACGGTTCTTATCTTTATATGGATTGTGGATTTTTCTCTTCTCGTTGGGGTGCGTTTTTTTACAAGATTACTTTCAAAATCTAAGTGCATTCCCCGCGACATATCAATTTCCGATCGTAGATCTGCTCAATGGGTTTATGGCTTGGTTTGTAGAAAATACGTCCGGTTTTTTCCGGCTGACAGCATGGCTTATGGATTTTCCTATGGGATGGGTCCGTGAACTGTTGCAATGGCTTCCTTGGACCGTTGTCGTCTTTGTATTTATGCTGGTATCTTACCGTGCGGGAAAAACGGCTCTTGTTATTTTTACGGGTAGCAGCTTTGCCTACATATTATTCGTAGGACTTTGGGTCGAAAGCATGAACTCCCTAGCTCTTGTAGCTATTTCAGTTCCGTTTGCTGTCCTTCTTGGGTTCTTTCTGGGGGTGATTGGATATTTATCTCATCGCGCAGAACGAATAATCGTTCCCATTTTAGATATAACCCAAACCATCCCTGCTTTTGCCTATCTGCTGCCAATTCTGTTGTTATTTGGGTTTGGACCTGTTGTGGGTCTCATCGCCAGTATTATCTTTGCTTTTCCTCCAATGGTTCGAAACACGATTGTTGGATTGCGAAATGTTCCGTTAGATATTATTGAATCTGGTCAAATGTCTGGTGCTACAGTTCTACAGTTGTTTTGGAGAGTAAGGTTTCCCAGCGCTTTGCAGCAAATTCTCCTTGGTGTGAACCAGACAACAATGGCCTCGTTAAGCATGATCATCATTGCTTCCATCATAGGAGGCTCGGCTGATATCGGGTGGGAGGTATTATCCACCATGCGCAAAGCTCAGTTTGGTGAAAGTCTTGTCGCCGGTGTAGTTATTGCCTTACTGGCAATGGTGCTTGACCGGATAACACGTGGGCTTGCTGTGCGTAAAGTCAATGAGTATGAGGTGCAAAATCAACGCCTTAAATATCTATTGATGGTCGGAAGCACTGGAATGGTCATTATCTTGCTTATTAGCGCCCAGCTAATTCCTGCCTTAAATACATGGCCTGATGCCTGGGTACTGGATCCATCAACACCATTGAATGAAATGATTAGTTGGTTTGTCCTTACTTTCAAACCAGTGCTGGATACCTTGAAAAACAGTTTTGTGTTTTTCTTTATGTTGCCCTTGAAGATTGGATTGAATACTGCCGTTAGCCCGTTTACGTGGGGGTTCTCTTTAACCATATGGCATACGGCCGCCTTCATGGTTATCGTTGCCTCTATTGCTGCTTATTTCCTTAAAGCCAAAAAACAGACAAAAGCAATAACGACTCTGTTGTTCGGTATGATTATTTTTATTGGGCTGACTGAAATGCCTTGGCCTGCAATGGTCGTAATTATTGTTGGTTTTGCCTATAGAGTGGGAGGAAGGTCTCTTGCCTTGGGAACTTCTGCAGCCATCGCATTTTTACTCTTGTCGGGCAGTTGGGAAAAAGCACTGCTTTCACTTTATCTGTGCTGTATTGCTGTTTCATTATCATTCCTGATTGGAACAACCTTAGGAATATTTGCGGCAAGTAATGATAGGTTCTCTCGCTTTATGCAGCCAATTAATGACACCTTACAGACAATGCCGCCTTTTGTTTTGTTGATACCTATTGTCATGATTTTTAAAATAGGGGAATTCACAGCAATACTTGCGATCATTTCTTATGCTTATGTACCGGCTTTTCGTTATACCGAGTATGGGCTGCGTAATGTTTCGGCTGAGGTTGTTGAGGCCGCGACATGTATGGGGTGTTCACCTTTGCAACTTCTTTTTAGGGTAAAGTTGCCCTTAGCAATGCCCAATATCATGTTGGGTTTAAATCAATCAATAATGTATGGCATTGCGATGTTGGTCATTGCGGCTTTAGTTGGCACTGACGGCCTGGGTCAACAAGTTTATATCGGCCTGAGTAAAGGTGATTTCGGGATTGGTTTTCTTGCGGGAATTGGTATGGCCATTATTGCGATTACGGCGGATCGGTTTTGCCTTGCTTGGCAAAAAAAATACGAAAATTCCAGAACATTAAGCGAGTAACGAGATGAAACTTATCTATTCGGATGATCACCGTGATCACGCTGGTGCAAAAGAAATGCGTTATGATGAGATGATCCCCATGTCGGAAAGTCCCGAACGCATGGATATGATCATGGAAGCATTGGTCAATGCGGGACACAACGATGTGGTTGTGCCAAAGTCATTTTCTTTAGAGGCTGTTTACAAGGTCCACGATCCCGCCTTTGTCAGCTTTCTGGAGCGTGCTTATCCTTTGTGGGAAGCAGAATTCGGTCCCGGGGGCTATGCGACAGCCTATACCTTTGGTATGAGAGGGATGGCACAGGCACCCAATCAATCTATTCATTCGATGTTATCTTGTTATACATTTGATGTTTGTGTCCCCATTGTTGAAGGGACATGGAAAGCAATTCGTTCTGCCGTCGATGTCGCCTTGACTGGTGTTGATATTATCCAAGGTGGAGAGAAGGCCGTATTTTCTCTCTGTCGTCCTCCAGGTCATCATGCTTCGGGTGACCTTGCTGGTGGATATTGTTACTTAAACAATGCTGCTATTGCCGCGCAGGCTCATCTTGATGGTGGCGCTCGACGGGTTGCTATTTTAGATATTGATTATCACCACGGCAATGGTAGCCAGCACATCTTCTATGAGCGAGAAGATGTTTTTTTTGCATCACTCCACGCACGACCAGAAGACGAGTATCCTTTTTTGATGGGCTATGCGACAGAAGTTGGAAAAGGGGATGGTAAAGGTTACAATCTTAATCTGCCGATGCCAAAGGGTACGGATTTCAGCTCTTATGTACTGGCTTTACAGGTGGCCCTCAGGCGAATTGAGCATTATGCCCCGGACGTACTCGTCATCTCTCTTGGGGTTGATACTTTCGTTGATGATCCTGTCGGAGGGTTTGAATTACAGAGCCCGGATTATTCTGTGATAGGACAAATGATTGCACAACTAAGCCTTCCAACTCATTTCATTATGGAGGGGGGGTATGCAATGGAGGCATTGGGAACCAATGTTGCCAACGTAATTTCGGGTTATTGCCAAGATGGATAATTCTTTATGATCTTACGCAAACCTATGCGCTAGTAGTCTGATTTGGAAACACTGCCACGGCCTTTTTTTATTGCACCTCGTTGTTTCTTTTTGTCGGTACGCTTGGTCTTAGCGGATCGGCTTGGTTTTGTGGGGCGGCGGCTCTTTTGCTGAATGGTGGCTTTTTTGATGAACTCGACGAGCCTGTCGCGGGCGTCCTGTCTATTACGATCTTGACTGCGATGACTGTTGGCGGTGATTATGATTTCACCATCCTGTGTCATTAGATGGCTGGCCAAAATTTGAAGGCGGTTGAAGACAAAAATTGATATGGCAGGGCTGGTTTTGGCATTAAACCGCAGTTGGACTGCCGTCGATACTTTATTCACATTTTGGCCACCAGAACCCGATGCGCGAATAAAGGTTTCCTCTAGCTCGTCGGGATCAATCTGTATTTGGTTGGTTACCCGGATCATGAGGGCATTCTTCTGTTTCTTTATTCAGATGGTGCTTTGATACCGATTAATATCATGACATGTACTTTTGTGCACCCGGATTAAAAAAAATCGAGAAAAGCTCTGTCTATAAAATTTATTTTTATGAATCATTTAAAAAATTAAATATTGGGACCAATTGGTCCTGTTTGTTTTCGTGCTTTTAAGCTCGAGAGGATAAACTGTACGAGTGTGTCTAATTTCTCTGAGCTGCTTTTGGCTTTTACCGAGGATCTAAGGCCAGATATGCTGCAAACCAGAAAGGCTGCCAAGTCTTTGGAATTACTTTCTTGCGGGATAGCGCCTTCTTTTTGGGCACGAATAATAGCCTGTTCAAACAGATTTTCGAATGTATAAAAGCGGTCAATAACGCGTTGTTGTATTTCCTGATTGTGGACACTCCATTCGTTGATGGAATTAATCAGAAGACATCCTCTGGGTGCAGCTGCGCGCTCCTTTTCATGGATAATAAATCGAAGAATATCTTCAATAAAAGCCCACCCCGAAGCTTTGGTTGCTAACCCCTTTGCCATAGAGGTATGAAGTTTTATTGAATAGCGGTCGATGGATTTCTCAAACAGTTCTTTTTTACTGCCAAACACTTTATAAAGGCTACTTTTGGATAGGCCAGTTGCTGAAAGCAGGTTGTGTAAAGACGTGCTTTCGTATCCCTGGGTCCAAAACAAATCCATGGCCTTATCAAGTGCAATATCAACATCGAATTCGCGGGGGCGACCTAATACCATGCTGTATTTAGGGACTTAGCGGTCTTTTTGTCAATACTATACAGATAAAACACAGTTGTCAGGGGGCGAGCGGGAAGAGAGTAACTGAATCGCCTTTTTGCCAAACCGGATATTTGTGCAAGATATTTTTAAAAGCCGGGCTGTTTAGAAATTCATTCAACCAGTCTTTTAAATACGGATAAGGCGTTTTATCAAACCAGACACGATCAACATTGGCGAATTGTCTGATGAAAGGGGCAATCGCCATATCTGCCAAGGATTTTTTTTCTCCAAATAAATAAGATGGGCCTGTTAGTTGCTGGTTGAGCTCTTGCAGGAACATTTCGGCTTTTTCTCTGTGCTCTAAGGAGTTGACGTTTTCATAACGTGGGGCATATTTGTACCGGTCCAAGTGGAACTTAAAATTGGTCTCGCATCGGTTAATTTGTGTAAGCATTGAATCTAGGTCGCCTCGCTCTGGCACAAGCCAACTTTCAGGATCATCGCGCTTTAACGCCCAAAGCATGATGTCGAGACTTTCCTCAATGACGATACCATCATTCAAAACGAGAACAGGCACTGTGCCTTTGGGAGAGGATTCTAACATGGGGGCAGGCTTGTTACGCAAGACGATCTCCCGAAGTTCACATTGTTGCTGGCTACTTTGTAAGCCTAGCCTTGCCCGCATTGCGTAGGGGCAACGGCGAAAACTGTATAAAACGGGAAGAAATTGTGTCATGAGAGCCGAAATTAACTTTAAGTGTGTCGGATGATACCAATGAAGCAGGAGTGCGCTCTTTAGGCAAGTCCTGTAGCGATTCTTTATATTTTATAGTACGTGATCAAATGGTATCAAACATAGAATTTGTAATGGGAAAATAATCTCTAGGTACTATTGCGAATAGATGACTACGCAATATGTAACTATATATTTACAATAGAGCTTAGGCGTGAAGAGGCAGTATTTTACGGAATGATTGTGACAAGATGATGCAGGAATACAAACGATCTACGGCATTGGATTTTTTGGATGATTGTCCAAAGAATATATTGTCGTTTTATAAATATTGGGATTCTAAGCGTCGCGGTCGAACTATGCCTTCCCGTGCTGATCTTGATCCGATTGAAATGAAACCTTTCCTGTCGAGCCTCATTCTTGTCGATGTCACACACGAGCCTTTGAACTTTACTTACAGACTGGTTGGGACAAAAGAAGTCAGTGCGCGAGGCTGTGATCCGACGGGTCATCAAGTTTACGAACACGCTTTTGGCACTACCACAGAGGAAGTTATGACCAATTACAAAATTGTCTCTGAAAAAAAATGCCCCGTCTTTGACCAAGAAGGCGTATCTTCGGAAGTTTCTTCCTTGCGCCAAGGGGATGCACTCTTACTTCCTCTTTCAGATGATGGGCAAACCGTAAACATGGTTGTTGCCTTTACTGATTATATAAATTTTTAAAATTAGAATTTTACACATAAAAAAAGACTGTTCGAAAATATTCGAACAGTCTTTTTTTATGTCTTAGAGGATAAACGCCTGGTTATTAAGCAGCTTGGCGTTTTGTAAATCTTTTTTGGCCTCTGTTCTCGCCGTTTGCATTCTGTGCAGGGCGACCACCAAATCCGGTACCGTTACGGGCCTTAGCTGGGCCACCACGTCCACGGCCACCTGCGGCTGGTTTCCCGCCACCGGGTTTGCCAAAGGAACGTCCGCGACGATTAGCCGGTTTTTGTGAGTAGGCATCACGGTTGCTGATTTCAACGTGGAAAGGGTGATCCTTTTCAACGGTGATATCTTGACGGATAGATTTTTCAATCCGTTTGAGTGTGCCAATTTCTTTTGGAGAACAGAATGAATAGGCATCACCTACGGCATCTGCACGACCTGTCCGCCCAATACGGTGAACGTAATTTTCAGGATCCGTTGGAAGGTCAATATTCACAACAACTTTAATGTCTTTTACGTCAATACCACGGGCAGCAACATCTGTCGCAACCAAAACATCAATGTCACCACGACGGAACTTATTCATGACCTTCGTACGAATACGTTGTTGCTTATCACCATGGATCGCATCAACACGACGACCATCTTCACGAAGAGCGTCACACCAGCGATCACACTCAGCTTTTGTTTGCATGAAAACAAGAACACGTTCGCCAGGGTGTTTATCCAGAACGTGACCAAGAAGGGCCTGTTTTTGGCCGCCATGGACATAAAATGCACGCTGAGTGACGTTTGCAGCAGTGGTGGATTCTTTGGCTGTTTCGATACGAACTGGGTTTGTCAGTAATTTACTGATCAAACGATCAACAGATTTAGGCATCGTTGCTGAGAAAAGAACAGTCTGGTGTGGTTTAGGCAGGCTGTTTGCGATTTCGGTTACTTCATCAGAAAAACCGAGATCAAGCATGCGATCTGCTTCGTCAAGGATAAGCGTTGTTGTGTGATCGAATTTAACTGAACCACGTTTTACATGATCAATTAGACGACCAGGCGTCGCAACCAAGATGTTCACACCGCGATTTAAATCACGGAACTGAGGGAACATCGGAGCGCCACCGGTAACAGTGGTATAATGCAAAGGAAGGAATTTTGTGAAGGCACGAAGAACCTGGCCAATTTGCAGGGCAATTTCACGTGTAGGGGCAAGGATCAGAGCTTGCGGGTGGTTAGGCTCATAGCGCTCTTTTTTCTCAGCCAGACGCTGGAGTAGGGGAAGTACAAAAGCAGCTGTCTTACCGCCACCAGTCTGAGACAGACCTATGACGTCTTTGCCAGCCATAAGAGCTGGGATAGCTTGAGATTGAATAGCTGTAGGAGCCGTGAAACCTTGTGCGTCGATTGCACGTTGAAGCGGCTCAATAATATTGAGCTCGGAAAACTGAGTCATGCAGGAAAGTCCTTTAAAAGCATGGTGAAGGCTATACCTGGATCAATCTAGCTCTTCGCCGCACTTTTGGAGACATAACGTCCAACACAAGGATTAAGCGCAATAGATCAAGGCGGGGTCTTTATTTAACCCCCTTTTCATAGCGTATAATATACAAGACAAGCCTATATATTTCCGCGAGTTGACGCAGCAATATAGGATTGACCTCAGTGGGTCAAGCCAAACCGGGGGTCATCTTTTGCATGGCGCCTATGCATCTGCAGGGAAAAGTTGCACAAAAGAGATTTGATACGGCTTGAACGTGATTAACACTTCAGTACTCATTTGAGATTTGTTTTTTATTTTTCAGTCGTAATACTTCTTTTTTTGTACTCCACTAACAGTGTGTTCAGGATAAAAAGTTGCCTGTACTCAAGGCTTAGACTACCGTATCTGCAAAATAATTGGGAGGTTCCCATGCTTAATAGTTGGGAACGTATCGGCCGCTCTACTCTGATCGGTTTCACAAGGGGATAAAAATGAAAAAAATAAAAAACATGTTACCAGTTATGTTGGCTGGCGCCTTGGGGTTGAGTGCAACTTTTGCTTCCCCTATAGCTCTAGCGGCTGATCCTGTGAAAATTGGCATGATCACGACCTTATCTGGAGGAGGGGCAGGCCTTGGGATTGATATTCGTGACGGCTTTATGCTGGGCGTGAAAATGAAAGACGGCAAACTTGGCGGTGCCGAAACTCAAGTCATCGAAATTGACGATGCGCGAAAAGTTGAGAATGCCAAACAAATTGCCTCACGCATGATTAAAAAAGATGATGTTGATATTGTAACGGGGATTGTCTGGTCCAACCTTGCAATGGCCGTCGTACCAAGCGTCACCCGTGCGGGTAAATTTTATATCAGCCCGAATGCCGGCCCTTCTGCCCTTGCAGGTAAAAAGTGTCATGAAAATTATTTCAATGTCGCATGGCAAAATGACAATCTGCACGAAGCTGCAGGCCAATACGTGACAGACAAAGGGCATAAAAAAGTATATCTCATGGCCCCCAATTACCCTGCTGGCAAAGATGCTATCGCTGGGTTTAAACGCTTCTATAAAGGTGATGTTGCGGGAGAGGTTTATACTAAGTTAGGTCAAGTGGATTACGCTGCGGAATTGGCAAATCTTCGTGCTGCGAAGCCGGATGCCGTTTATTTTTTCTTGCCAGGCGGAATGGGGATTAACTTTGTTAAACAGTATTCTCAAGCTGGATTGAGTGCGGATACTCCTTTGTTTGGACCAGCTTTCTCGTTTGATGAAGGTATTTTGAAGGCCGTTGGTGATGCAGCTTTGGGGGTTTACAACACATCCCAGTGGAACAAAGACATCGACAACCCCGCAAATATCGCGTTCGTAAAAGCATTCAAAGAGACTTACGGCCGTAATCCATCACTTTATGCCAGTCAGGGGTATGATGCTGCAATGTTAATTGATTCGGCAGTTTCTGCTGTCGATGGGGATCTTTCTGACAAAGACAAGTTCAGGGCAGCACTGCGCAAAGCTGAATTCAATTCTGTTCGTGGCGATTTTAAATTTGGTGCTAACCAACACCCTATACAGGATATTTATGTACGGATTGTTCATAAAGAAGGTGATGTTGTGACAAACAAAATTGTGGAGAAGGTTTTCTCTGCACATCAGGATGCTTACGCAGCTGACTGTAACCTGTAAGCTTATCGAGAGCCGGTTATTGCTCTGATACTCTGAGAACCGATAAAGTTCTATTGGTAATCAATGAGGGAGCGTTCAAATAACCGGCTCAGGTGTGTCTGGAATTTCTATAAATGTTGACGATAGAGCTCTTTCTTGAGCAATCCCTTAATGGGCTGCAACAGGGCGTGATGCTGTTTCTTATGGCTGCTGGCTTGACCCTTGTGTTCGGCATTATGTCTTTGATCAATCTTGCACATGGTTCTCTCTATATGGTGGGAGCCTATGTTGCCGCGAGTGTGACCCAAGCATCCGGCAGTTTTGTTTTAGGTATTCTTGCCGCACTTGGGGCGTCGGGAATAACTGGGATGCTGCTAGAGTATTCCGTGCTTCGCAGGCTTTATAATCGAGACCACCTTGATCAAGTTCTGGCAACTTTTGGTATGATCTTGTTCTTTAATGAGTTGGTGAAGATACTCTGGGGGCCACAAGCACTTTTCCTCTCAACGCCTGAATTCCTTTCCGGCACACTCGAGTTCATATCCGGTGCGCCTTATCCTTCTTATCGGTTATTTATTATCGCAGCTGGTTTGGCTGTTGCGCTGTTGCTACGACATCTTATCATCCATACCCGAATTGGCATGTTGATTAGAGCAGGCGCAACCCACCGGGAAATGGTTGGGGCTCTTGGCATTGATATTGACCGTCTCTTTACCATCGTCTTTGGTATCGGGGCGATGTTGGCTGGGTTGGCTGGCGCTCTCGCCGGACCCATGCTGGCTATTGAAGTGGGAATGGGTGAAAAAATACTTATCCTGACATTCGTTGTCATTATCATTGGTGGGATCGGTTCTATCCGTGGTGCTTTGGTTGGAGCACTTCTTGTTGGGATGGTCGATACTTATGGGCGGGCATTTCTTCCTGCTATCATGCGCGAGATCCTGGACCCCTCTGCGGCAGATACTGTCGCCGCGTCAGTTTCGTCCGTTGCTATTTATGTCTTAATGGCTGGGGTCCTAATTTGGAAACCACGCGGCCTGTTCCAGGCATATGGGAGCTAGGCTGAAAAATGGTTCTTGAAAAAATGATCGGCTCAGATGCAGGGGCACGGACAAAAATTGTTTCGGGCATTGGATTAACGATTCTTCTCTTTTTACCTTTGGTGGCAGATCTTCTGGATGAGCCCTTTTTTGTTGATATCGCCAGCAGGGTTTTGATCTACGCTTTGGTTGCTGTCAGCCTTGATCTCATTTTGGGATACGGGGGAATGGTTAGTTTTGGACATGGTGCCTTCTTCGGGATAGGAGCCTATGTCATCGGGATTTTGTCCCATCACAGTTATGAAGTGACTATGATCAGTTTTCTGCCTGGCGAATGGGAGGGGACAACACAAGCGCTGATCCAGTGGCCCCTTGCAATGCTTGTCAGTGGATTGCTTGCTTTACTGATTGGGGCATTAAGTCTGCGGACTACGGGTGTCTATTTTATTATGATCACACTGGCTTTCGCTCAGATGCTGTATTTCCTGATGATATCTATTCCAACCTACGGCGGAGAAGACGGTTTAAATATTTGGGAACGCAGTGAAATTCCATTGTTGGACCTCTATGATAGTGAGACCTTTTACTACACCTGTTTGGTTTTGTTGCTGTTGTGCCTGTGGGTCTGTAAACGACTTGTGAAAAGTCGTTTTGGTATGGTGCTTCAGGGCTGTCGTCAAAATGAAATTCGTATGAAGGCGCTTGGATACCCTGTGTATCGTTACAAGCTGACGGCCTTTGTAATATCGGGAATGATTGCAGGGTTGGCAGGAGCACTATCGGCTAATCATACAGAATTTGTTGGGCCGGGTCTTATGCATTGGACCCGTTCTGGTGAAATCATGATTATGGTTATTCTTGGCGGAATGGGAAGCTTGTTTGGTGCCGTGCTGGGGTCGGCTTCTCTGTTGTTAATGGAAGAAGTTTTGTCTGGGTTGACTGAACACTGGATGATTTTCCTTGGCCCCATTTTAGTTCTCGTTGTTCTTTTTGCTCGCAAGGGCCTTTATGGGCTTCTGATCGGGAAAGGGGATGGCAATGTCTGATCCTATTCTCGAAGTCATCAGTCTGACAAAATGTTTCGGTGCCATTGCTGCCAGCGATGGTTTGACCTTTTCTGTTAAACGGGGAACGATCCATGCTCTGATCGGTCCCAATGGAGCCGGAAAATCAACGGCGATTGCTCAGCTTTCTGGTGAATTACGTTCAGACACAGGCCGAGTTCGGTTTGATGGTCAGGACGTTACACGTTGGTCGGTGGATAAGCGTGCGCGCACGGGACTACAAAGATCCTATCAAATTACCAGCCTGTTACCTGAGTTTACGGCAGAAGATAACGTGGCTGTGGCGATCCAGTCTCAACAAGGCCACAGTTTCCGATTTTTGGAAGATGCGCGGAAGGACCACAGTCTTAGAACGCCTGCAAAGAAGATATTAAAACGTGTCGGGCTATCTGATTTTGCTGATTTTCCTATAACATCTCTTGCTCATGGTCAGCAACGCCAGTTAGAGCTTGCAATGGTGCTGGCGACAGCGCCGACCATGCTGTTGTTGGATGAACCCATGGCGGGAATGGGGCAGTCGGAATCTTTACAGATGATGGAATTACTGCGCCCGTTAAAAGGCGATATCACGATGTTGTTGGTCGAACACGATATGGATGTGGTCTTCGCACTCGCTGATGTCATCACTGTTTTGGTTAAAGGTCAGGCGTTGGCGACGGGAACTCCAGATGAAATTCGAGCAGATCCGGCTGTGCGTCGTGCCTATTTGGGAGAATATTGATGGGGGCGTTGAAACTTTCCGGAGTTGAAACCTGTTACGGGCCAAGTCAGGTTTTGTTCGGTGTGGATCTGGAGATCATGCGCGGCGAGGTGGTCACCTTGATGGGGCGTAACGGTATGGGTAAAACGACGACTGTGCGTTCGATAATGGGACTAACGCCAGCAAGTAAAGGTACGATTTCGTTCGGAGATACGGCGATACAGGATTTACGCAGTCATCACATTGCGAAAATGGGAATCGGTTACGTTCCGGAAGGACGGCAAGTTTTTTCTAACCTTACGGTGTTAGAAAATCTTGTCGCAACGGCTGCGAACAATGCGGGGCTGGATGAGCCCTGGGGGGTGGAGAAGGTCATGGATCTTTTCCCTCGCTTACGAGAGCGGGCAAGCCAATACGCACGGACCCTCTCTGGTGGTGAACAGCAGATGTTGGCAATTGGTCGGGCATTAATGACCAATCCAAGTTTTATGATTTTGGACGAAGCGACTGAAGGGCTTGCGCCTTTGATACGGGAAGAAATCTGGCATGTGCTTGAACACAATTTAAAGCAATCAGGGCAAGCTATTTTGGTGATAGACAAGCATCCTCAAGCTATGGCGCGGATTGCAGATCGACATTATGTGATGGAAAAAGGACGTGTTGTCTGGACTGGCTCGTCCGAACATCTTTTGTCAGATAAAGACATGCAGCATAGATACCTTGGGGTGTAGAAAATGACCATCGATCCAATTCTCGAAGACCTTTATAATGTTCGTGGCGCTATTCCAGAATTCGCTGATATCTTTGCCCTTTGGGACAAGCGTTCAAATGCTTTTCGTGAGAAGATCAACAGTCATCTTGATTTAATTTATGGAACTGGCCCGAGAGCAAAGCTCGATATCTATCCAACGAGGGAAAAGGGTGCCGCTTTGCATGTCTTTATTCATGGTGGGTATTGGCAAGCGATGGATAAAAGCCAATCAAATTTTCTTGCGGAAGCATTTTTGGATAAAGGTATTTCGGTAGCCATGATTGGCTATGATTTATGCCCCGATGTGGCGTTGCGAGATATCGTTGAAGAAATTCGTCAGGGTTTTGCCTGGCTTTGGCACCATGCCGATGAATATGGATATGATCGCGATAGAATTCAAATCTCAGGTCATTCAGCAGGCGGTCATCTGGTTGCAATATTGCTTACGACGGATTGGGTGGCATATGGATTGCCAAAAGATATCTCTCCAATTCATAGCGCGATTGCGATCAGTGGTCTGTTTGACGTGTCACAACTTGTCCAGACATCGATTAACAACAAGTTGGGGCTCGATTTCGAAGAGGCCATAGCCCTCAGTCCACTTTTTATGGTCCGTGAAAATATTTGCCCCCTCTTGCTTGCGGTTGGAGATGATGAAAGTTCAGCCTTCCATGAACAGTCCGATAATCTACATGAAAAGTGGCAGGATGAGGCTGGGTTAATGGAAAGAATGACCCTTTCTGGGCATCACCATCTTTCTGTTGTTGTTGAGCTTGCTAACCCGAACAGTCCTTTGTTTAAATGGGGTGTAAATCAGTTGGGCATAAACACGAAAAAAAGACTGTAAAATATTACCCAAAAGCTAAAAAAGGCCCAAAGAACAAATTTCTTACTGACGTGATTTAATAGAATATTTCCGATGAGTTGCGCTATGAAGATGACCTGAAACCATCTGATCAATCGCGCAGGGATGAATATCGCAATAAATGAAATCAACGGGATAGAAAGTTGCCCTGCTTGAGCCGCAAAAACTTTATAAGGAACACCACTAAAGGCCCCGATAAGAATACTTAGTATTCCGAATTGCTCTAAGTCCTCCTTGGCAGTAACAATCATTGCAGGACTTATTGCGGGTAAAATGTCTATATAATCTATAATGTCAGAGGAATAACTGTTCCCCAGGTGATAAATAATAACGCCGCCAATGAAGGCACCACTTAGTGTGAATAAAGCCGATTTTATTGCTGTTTTTAGGTTATATTTAACGCTGAGATAACTCAGGAATACATCTGGAACGATGAAAAAGAATGTTGCCTCAGCGAACCCCCATAAAAAAGAAATCAAGTAATTTTTGATTAGTCCCATAAAGGGAAGTTGCCTTGAGTTGCAAGGTCGCTCATCTGCTCCTCAAGGTGGTGCATAAATTGTTCTTTGTCGCCCTGCCATGCTTGTGGAGATCCAATAAAGACATCGCAAAAAAACGGAACAAAAATAGCATCTCCACGGGGAAGTGCTTTTCCTAAGCCGTGCAGGAAAAGTGGTACCACAGGTACGGTGGGATATTTTTTGCTAATCAGGGCAATACCTTTTTTGAAACGGGTCATCTCTTCTGGAGTGCCTCGAGATCCTTCCGGGAATATGATTAAAATCTCACCGCGACGCAGAGCTTCGAAGCTAAGCGCCAATGGATTTCCGCCCTGTTGAGATCGGGCAACAGGAATAATACCAATGACCTTTGTTGCAAACCAGGCAAGTACTGGATTTCGTAAAAAATAATCTGCTGCCGCGACGGGTCGAACTTTGGGTAACAAGGCCAGTGGAAATAGCGAAAGGATCACGAGAGTATCAAGATGGGAATTGTGATTGGCGACGATAACTGCGGGCCCTTTTGTTGGAAGCCCTGCACGATTACGGATGTTTAACCCCAAGCCTAGAAGGACAAGAGGACGCACAATAAAAAAGAAAAAGAAGCCGCGGAGTAATATATTTGGCATGGTTTAGTAATAAAAATATCTGAGAAAATGAAAGAAAATCGGGGCGCTATAGGTTAAGCTGTCTAACCGATCGAGTAAGCCCCCGTGGCCGGGAATGGTATTACCAGTATCTTTTACGCCAAGGTCTCTTTTTATCGCAGAAATTGTTACATCACCAATAAATCCGGCAAAGGAAATCAGGGCGCCTGCCAATCCAGCCATGAGCAATGACATGGGAGAGAGGAACGGTGATATGGCAACTGATAAAAGTGCTGTTGAAAATATACCCCCTAGAAATCCTGCCCAAGTTTTCCCGGGACTTACTTTCGGAATGATTTTGGGACCGCCAATAAGGCGTCCCCAAACATACTGTGCGACATCATTGAACTGGGTTAACAGCACCAGAAGGAACAAAAGGGCTGCACCATTTTTGTCAAATACAGGCGCGTCAGTTGAAAGGGCTGTTTCCGGTAAGACCAAAAGATAGGCGGCGTGAGACAAACTGAAGACTGTCATCATCAATCCCCAGTTTAAGGTGCCGATTGCGCGTAGAAAGCCGTCGGTCTCCCCCTTGAGGACCATACGGAATGGTAAGAATAGAAACACCCAAATTGGAATGAAGATGATGAACATGCCGTACCATCCGGCATAGACCCAGTAGTACTGTATGGGGATGGCAATATAGGCCCAGAAAAGAACACGACGATCTGCACGCCTTGTTGGGATCATTGAGAGATATTCTTTCAGGGCGAGAAAAGAAAGCAGGCCGAGAAAAACAATAGACAGCGTTCGGTTTATGGCAATAGCAAAGGTGAATATTGAAATCATATACCACCAGGACTTTACTCGAAGCCAAAGCTCTAGGTGGACTTCAGGGGCTTTACCGTGACGCATTAGGGCAACGATGATTGTTGCGATAGCGAGGAGGGCAAACACCCCGCCGATAATATAAAGCAAATTTTCGGGGACAGGTAAGTCTTGGATAAAGTTCATGTTGATGGTCCGGCTTCGTCCAGAGCGCGTCGTGCGCGGTTCATGATGGTGTAACAGGAAAGAAAAATTAGCAGATAGAAAAAGTAATCAATCCAGGCGAAGGGGATAAGATCAAGGGTAAGTAAAACAGCCAGTAAACCAAAAGCAAAAGCCCGATCGCTTTTCCCAAAAGGGCCGTCGTAACGGCGAGAGGCACCAATTTGTACCGAGATTACCCCGGTCATCTCGACGATGATGCCGAGCAAAATAACAGCAGTGCACAGGGGCGCTGAAATCCCGGCAATCATCACAAACGGTAGATAAAGCAGCGCATCAGCAATAATGTCACCAAGCTCATTGAGGACGGCGCCGAGGTTGCTTTTCTGATTAAATTCCCGCGCCATCATGCCATCAATGGCATTCAAGGCCATACGGATGAAAAGAATAATAGGAAGCACAAAAAGCGGAAGATTTTGATCAGGGGATAATGCAATCCAAAGCCCCCCGAATGCGGATAGAACAATGGCGGACATCGTAACTTGGTTGGCAGTAACACCTCTATTCACGAGCCCACAACAAATCGGCCGTAACAGATTCTGAAACTTGGGCTTCAGATCATATATGGTGATCACGCTATTTCCCCCACGACACTATTTGCATGAACTATGTTGGGATCTTAAGGCCTGGGCGTCGAAGTTGTAAATGCTTCTGTCGTGATCTTAAGGGAATACGTCGGTTTGGGACTTACAGGTTTTCATTCCAGAAAACGTTGCTTTAAATCTCCAGTTGGAATTAAGCAGCTCTCATCTTTGCCAAAGAAACTATAGCGATTTTGCGCGATCATGTCATAAAGCCAATTGTCCAGTGGAGAGGGAATTAAGCCTGAGAGGGAGAGTATCCGTGCCGGGTAGGGAAAGAGTTTCGTGCAATTGGAAAAAGCAGACATCTTTCCATAGGCTTGTCCATTTGAAATCAAGAGGTTGGTTTCAAAATTGATGGTGTCGAGATTGTAGTGCCTGAAAAGTGCTTGGCCCAACTTAGATTGCGCTGCGGTAAACTGAAATTTTTCATCCTTGTCGTTTTTGATAACAAACTTAATAAACCCAGAGCAAAGCACGCAAACACCGTCGTAAACCAATAGCGGACGACGATCATCAAATTTTGGAACTGTGGGGTCGGTTCTGTAACTATAGTCTGTTTGGCTCAAGGGTGCTGTGGACATAAGGACTTTCCAAAAGTTTAGCGCCTTTACTATTGCTCAAAGAGAGCTTGTAGAAAAGTTGTTAATCAATCCCTGTTATAATTTCGTCAACAGAATTTTTGACCAAGCTGTAGCTCTCAAAAAAGCGGCAAAAAAATTCGAAAGGGTTGATAAATGAAGGTTTTTTCTTCGAGTATATATTGGTGTATTGCCATCGTTGTAACTTTTTTTTACAGCAATTTGGCCCAAGCAGATTGTGCAAGAAGCTATTCTATTGCCTACTCTTCGGACTATATACCCTATCAATATCAATCGGAGTCTGAAGCGCCAATGGGGCTGGATATTGATATTACGTCGGCGGTTATGACCGAATTAGGCTGTAAGTTTGAATTTGTTCTGATCCCGTCAAAACGTGCGCAATTGCTCCTCAAAAGTGGCTCTCTTGATTTGATGCCTGCAGCGTCAATTACAGGTGAAAGAAGCGCTTATGCCCACTTTTCAAATCCATACCGAAATGAGGCCGTTGCCATGTTTGTACGGGTTGAGGATCATAGCAAATATCAGCAGTATCATTTCAAGGATGCAATAGATAACGGTCTGCGTACGGTTGCCGGGCTTGGTGGATGGTACGGTTCAGAATATGGTAAGGAGAAAGAGCGCGCATTGGCGGCCGGGGTCTTAAGGCTTAATGCAAGTACCAGCGTACGTATTCATCAGCTTTTAGATAAACGTGTTGATGTTGTCGTCGCTGATTTGTTTGTTGGATACCACCATGCAATTGAGGCTAATAGATTAAGCGAGATTACACCGCTTCCCCACTTGCTCAATTCAGAACCAGTGCATTATATGCTCAGTAAATCCTCGGTTTCAGATAAATTTGTTATGGAATTCAATCTTGCTCTTTCGGCTGTGTTAAACAGTGAAGAATACCAAGTTTTATTGGAAAAATATCGTCCGGCCACAGGAGTTCCAACGAATTAATGATTGATTATGGCCCATGGCATGATGTCATGACAAAAGCCTCAGGGGTGGCTTTTGTTTTTCAGTGGTCTGTTGGTTGGGATTAGTCCGTTTTTTTCCAAACTGTGAGTTCAGCAATCGTGTGTTGGTATTTCCGTCGTGTCTCACGAATGACAAAGGGGACGTCAACTGGCTGTGTGACCAGTTCAAATTCGGGGGCTAAAGCATCGCGTAACCCATCTATCGTGGTATGTTTTTCACCGGTGTTTGATTTGTAGCCGCCCAACCAGTTATCGCGCCGGGTAAACTCTTCGAGCCAGGTATAGGGGGATGTCAATACGAGATGCCCGCCTGCACGGATACGATCCTTGATTGTAGAGATAAATTTTTGAGGGTCGTATAGACGGTCGATAAGGTTGCCTGCAAAGACTAGGTCATAATCTGTATACTTCGCATTCAGATTACAGGCGTCGCCTTGCATAAAGTTGATTTTGTCTTTGATTTCGCTGTAGCCTTCGTAGTCATCGAGATTGATCTCTTTATAACCGACAAGCTCACCTTCATCTTGAACGGCATAGCGCTGTGTCCCTTTTTGCTGTAAGGTAGTTGGTGCCTGTATCAAACGAGTCGAGAAGTCGATGGCATCTACGTGATTGTATGATTTTGCCAGCTCAAAAGAAGCCCGCCCTGTCGCACACCCAAGATCCAGTGCTCTCTCTTTTATGCTTTTTGCTGTGTGGCCGAGACAAATCTTCGCGCAGGTAACTGGAAAATTTGGCACACCAAAATACTGATCGCCATAATGAAACTCTATGTATTGGGCGACAATGTTGTCTGTCTCGTACATATTTACCTCAGTCGTGGTGAGGTCCGCGGCTTCAATATAGCGCAGGCCTGAATATTAGAAGACGTGACGGCGAAGTGCATAGCAAGAATCCTTTAGGAAAAAATTACCTTTTAGATCCAGCCGCCTTCTTTGAAGATATTACGTTTACCAGTAAAGGCAGGGGAAGAGAAATTATCATAATTTGGTTGAGCATCAAAAACTTGATAATCAACATTGGGTGTTTCTGTTCATAGTAAGACTTGCCAATGATATAGAGAAATCTATTGGCAAAGGCATGGCAAGTAACTGGGCAAGGTGATATTTAATGTTCTGGGTTACTTCGTGTTATTTTCGTCTACTCTTTTAATGGGAAGATTTCTTCCTACATATTCCTGTGCTAATGAGAATTTATAATCAGTTAAGGGCAAATTTTGTGACAGAATCGATTACACAATCATCCATTCTCACTTCGTATGAACTCATTCGTGAACACATCAGGCGGACGCCAATTTTGCGAGTGCCTGCTGGTGAATTAATTGAGGATGTGCCCGTTACTCTGAAATTTGAGCAGATTCAACATGCTGGGTCTTTTAAGACAAGAGGGGCATTTAATGCGTTTCTTTCTTCTGACGTGCCAGAGGCAGGCGTCATTGCAGCCTCTGGCGGAAATCACGGTGCAGCAGTTGCCTATGCGGCATATAAGCTAGGTCTTCGCGCTGAAATTTTTGTACCTAAGATTATTTCATCAGCCAAATTAGCAAAGCTTGAAGAATACAAAGCCAAGATTAATATCGTCGGAGATAATTTCTCCGAAGCACTTGATGCCTGTTTTGCAAGACAGAAAGAAACTGGGGCCAAATTACTTCATGCCTATGACCAAGCTGAAATTGTGTCCGGGCAGGGTACTGTTGGTCTTGAGTTCGAAGAACAGGCCCCGGAGTTGGACAGCCTTCTCATTGCGGTTGGCGGGGGGGGATTAATCGGTGGTGTCTCTTCATGGTACCGCGGAAGAGTAAAAGTTATTGCCGTTGAGACCAAAGGCACCGCGACGCTGCACTCTGCACGAAAGGCTGGACAACCAATTGGTATATCTGTTTCAGGTCTCGCTGCTGATGCGTTAGGCGCAAGTACAATTGGTGCAATTGGATATAACGCCGCGCAAGAATTTGTGAATAAATCGATTCTTGTTTCAGACCAGGATGTTGCAGATGCACAGCGTTTGTTATGGGAGAACTTTAGACAAGTTGCAGAACCTGGAGGAGCAACAGCCTTGGCGGGGCTGTTGTCGGGCGCTTATAAACCGGAATCAAACGAAAAAGTAGGAGTTTTGGTTTGTGGAGGTAACGTGGATTTATCGAAATTGTAATTTTGAGCTTATCGTAAAGTCAAAAACCTCGACAGTGATCAAGGTTATAGGAAAACGGCCAATCAGCGATGATTGGCCGTTTTGAATATTTAAATGATACTTGCCTAGTTCAAATTAGCAACGCCAAGGGGGACGTCAAATTTTTCACACCAAACATAAATTTCATTATATTTGGTAGGATCAATTGAAGCAGGGAGTTTGTATTCTTGATGCCCAGTTTTGTTTAGTAGAGGGGTAAATAACGTACTTTTGTCTATACCGTTCTTACCAAATGCCAGCTTTGGGTCTGGGGCACCATCAAGAGAGAAGTTATCGGCGAGGATAACTTTATATCCTCCGTGACCATCCTTAACAATTTCGACGCCGCCAGTTGTAATATGGTCACTACGTCCTTCAAAATTACCTTGTGATACCGCGTTGTCTGCCACAGCGGGTGCGAATGAAAATGTTGAAACTGCTAACACAGCAACGGCAACAATTTTGAATAGCTTCTTCATTATTTTCTTCTCCTAATAGTATGTGACCGTTTGGTCCCTAATTTGTCGCGCGCTTGTTTTTTGCGGCGTCTCGAGTAATATAAGGTTAGGAACCGTTTGGTCAAAAACACAAAGTCGTGATCTTTTCACTTGGGTGTTTGCTCAGGATGGTTCTGAGAGTGTTTTTTGTAGATGCTATTAGATTGTAAAGGGGTGTCGTTTTGGCACGACCGCGTGAGTTTGATTTAGATCGTACGCTTGAGAAAGCGATGAATGTCTTTTGGAACAAGGGGTATGAAGGGGCGAGTCTAAATGATCTGCTTGAAGAAATGCAAATTGCCCGAGGAAGTCTATATAAGGCTTTTGGTGATAAGCGTAGATTGTTTATTGAAACGTTAAAATACTACGACAAAACCTGTATCACTGCTGCGGTACACCTTTTGAAGGATGAAACCATTCCAGAGGGGGGGCAGAGGATTGCCCGGTTGATGGAAAGTATTGCTTTAGCCGTTGAAATAGAGGGTGATCGACGGGGGTGCTTTCTTTGTAATTCAGTTGTAGATCAAGCACCACATGATACGGAGATTGAAGGTGAGTGTCAGCGTATGATGAGAAGGATGGAAAGCGGTTTTTTTGTTGCCTTAAGAGCATCAGATCAATTCCATGATTTAAATGAAAAGGACCTCATGGAAAATGCTCGTAACCTGAATGTGACCTATAATGGGCTGCGGGTCATGGCAAAGGCTGGCTATCGAGCAGAGGATATTCTTACGGCAATTCATACGGCTTTACGGGAAACAAAAATAACTTGAGTTCAAAACCTTCCTCAGAGATCAGCTATGAAATGTGTATTAATAACTTTTACATCTTAGGGGTGTATCTTTGATGAATACTCAATCATTCTGAGTGTATTCGCTGAAAAAATTGATGTTTGGTAAATGTAAGATTCTATCAAGATTCTATATCGAGGGGATATTCGCTTTTTATGTTTTTCGACGGTAAGTCTCTGACGTGTTTTGGTGTTCGACATGACAGTTTATAGTGGTAATTCTTTAGACAAATTCAATAATGATCCGTCAGAGTCTGGAGGAGAAGAGGCGGGGCCTGTTTATAAAGGCTTGAGCCGGCTTCATTTAAGGTGGCGGATATACCTTGTTGTATTGTTTTCGGTAGCTCTTTTTGTTTTTGGGGGAACGCTCGCGGTCTATATATTAGAAGATGAGCGAGCGACTTTAGAACAAACTCAAAATTATCAAGCAAGGCGGCTTTCTGACTTAACCGAGATCTTTCGAAGATTAACTGACGCGAATAGCAACCTTTCTGTTTTACTTTCCAGAACCGGGGACGATTTTCTGAATGATCAATTTTCAAGAGCATCTCAACCCTATATTGAAGAATTAAACAGCATTCATAAGTTGCTTGAAGAAATTAGCCAGGATTCGAAGCTGGAAGAACAAGAAAAACGGCATCTTGCTAATGTGGTTGATCGTTTGGATCGTTATCAACTCGTGATTAAATCTACGACAAAGTTAACAGATCGAGGGCATTACCTTCCATTGACACAGATGCGTGAGGCAAGTGACTGGTTTTTGCAGATCTCGGAAGCTTTTGGGGAATATGTTGATTACTACAGTGAGCGTACCGAAGGGGATATGGGCGCTCTTTTACAGCGGTATTCTTTTTATATTCCACTTTTTATATCCTGTATGGCTCTTGGGTTGTTTGTTCTCGGTGGATTAGCGTGGAGTGTTGCGTCGTCAATTGTTGCTGATCTTTCTCGTGTAACAAAAACCCTGGGGATGTTGGCTGAAGGTCGGAATGTTGGACAATTGGAAGGAATGGAGCGACAAGATGAGTATGGAGATATTGCTCGGGCTGCCGATCAGTTTCGTCATAACCTTAAGAGGCTGGATGATTTGCGGCACCTACAACGCAATGAAAGTATCCTTAAGTTAAGGATTGAAGAACTCAATGAAGCTGAAACACTGCTTGAAAGCCAAGTTAAGTTTCTCAGAAATTTTGCCCAAAATCTTGATGAAGCACGACAAAAAGCACAATCGGCTGTCCGGTCAAAAAATCAATTCCTTTCCAATATGAGTTACGAACTCCGATCTCCATTAAACACAGTTATCGGGTTTTCTCAGATTATGTCTCAGGAAATGTTCGGCCCGCTTGATAATCCTCGTTACAAGGAATACGCAAGACAGATAGAGGATAGTGGGTCTCAGCTTTTACAATTAGTCGATGACATATTTAATCTTGCCGAGTTGGAAGCGGGTAAAATTGAGTTACAAGAAGATACTCATAACGTTAAAGACTTATTTGACACTTGTGAGCGCGTCGTTAGCAATCAAGCAAGAGAGGCTGGGATAACTCTTTCCTCGCAAGTTGTTCCTGAAAATCTTGGTTTGCTTTGTGACATGAGGGTTATTCAACAAGCAATGCTCAATCTTTTGTCAAATGCCCTGAAATTTACGCCACCAGGTGGCGAAATTGTGCTTTGGGCAGGGTTGAATAACGTTGGTAATGTGTGTTTAACGGTCAACGATACTGGCAAAGGAATGGACGAAGTTTCCTTAAGCGAGGCTGTTGATTTATATTCGCAAGGGTCATCTGCATTGATGCGTGGAAAAAGAGGAATTGGTCTTGGTTTGGCTCTTACGGCAAGTTTCCTTGAGTTGCACGATGGACGCTTGAATATTGATAGTGAAGTTGGGAAAGGAACGCAAATTACCTGTGTTTTTCCTGCTGAAAGAACGATCCTTCCAGTCGATCTTGAACAAGGTTTAGCCGAAGCGATTACCTGATGTTCCGAGTTTGGACCTCTTTAGAATTTCAGGTGTTGTGATCGAGGGTCTTTATAATTGAGTTCAAATTTTCCTTACTTGCTGCCGAATTGGGTTTGACGTAGCTTCACTGTAATTTGAGTTCTGTTTGATATTGAAATTCAAATATTTATTTAAAGTGAGGTTGGTATGTCTTCTCCGCGCTGGGCTTTTGTGTTCCTGATTTCAGCACAGCTTTTATGGGCTGGAAACTTTATTGTCGGGCGTGCGATTTCGACAGAAATTTCACCGCTAACCTTATCCTATTGGCGTTGGACCATAGCTCTTATCTGCCTTTTACCTTTTACAGTGCCTGCCTTGATTAAAGATTGGCATTTGTATCGCCCTGTTATAGGGAAGATGGTTGTTCTTGGGCTATTGAGTGTTGCTTCTTTTAACACTCTTTTATATTACGGATTGCAAACCACGCCGGCGACCAATGCTGCACTTTTTAACTCGATGATTCCCGTTATCATTATCGCTATATCATTTTTGGTTTTTCGCGAACGTATTCGGCCACTTCAGATTCTGGGAATTGTGATTTCTTTTTGTGGCGTTTTGACCTTACTTGTTCGGGGAAATCCTCAAAATTTAGTTGGCTTGTCGTTGAATAGTGGTGATTTTTTTATCCTTGGGGCGGTTCTTAGTTGGTCTTTGTACTCTGCCCTGATGCGTTGGAAACCTGTTGGCGTTTCACCCTTCTCCTTCATTCTGCTAAATGTTCTCATTGGCGAAGTCGTTCTTACGGTGCTTTATATGCCGGGATGGATTGACGCGGCGCCTCTTGAGTTTACTCAGAACAACCTGCTTGCCGTATTTTATGCGGGAATACCTGTATCGATTATTGCCTTTCTCTGTTGGAATGAAGGTGTAAAACATGTCGGTGCCAGCCTTGCCGGACAGTTTATTCACCTTCTCCCTATATTTGCGGCAACTCTGGCCATTTTCTTGTTGGGGGAGCAACCTGAATATTATCATGGAGCCGGAGCGTTGTTAATCGGTTTTGGAGTCTGGCTTTCCGTGCGAAAGAGCCGACGAGCTAAGTTGATCGAACCCATATAGGGGTAAGTAATTTTAATGGGTACAGGATTTATTTGCTCTGACATGGTGGAGAAAATAACATGCCGTTGATCATTAACGGGATCTTTTTTGTACTTTCGAAAATAGGCGCCCGGGCATCTCTGATCTTGGCAATAAGTCTGCCCGTTGGGGTAATTTTACCAGAAATAGTAAGTAAAAGCCTTTTGCCCTATCTACCTCACATCATTGTTGGGTTGATAACAGTTGCCATGATCAGGGTTGATTTAGGCCGGGTGATATTGCATCTCAGAAAACCAATTGGTTTGTGTGCTTCATTAGTTCTTCTCATGGTTATCATCCCTTTTGGGATGAATTGGTTAGCGGGGTTTCTGGCGCTTTCATTACCATTGCATATGGCCTTGGTTTTTATGGCCTGTGCACCTCCTTTGGGGTCAGCACCTAATCTGGCTTATCTTCTGAAATTAGATGCCGAACTTGTCTTTAATGTAACGATTGCAGGCACTCTAATTTTACCTCTAATCGCTCCGATTATGGTCGGAATAACCCTTGGGAACGATATCGGCTTTGATAGCTGGGCTTTGTTCTCTCGTTTGATTGTTACCGTTGGCGCATCAATTTTTCTTGCGGCCTTCGCTCGAAATTTT
The DNA here is from genome assembly GCF_042682825.1 of Kiloniella antarctica. Lineage (NCBI taxonomy): Bacteria > Pseudomonadati > Pseudomonadota > Alphaproteobacteria > Rhodospirillales > Kiloniellaceae > Kiloniella > Kiloniella antarctica. The sequence continues at coordinate 1,200,332 of NZ_JBHUII010000004.1, read as the reverse complement.
TTTGGCCAAGAGGGTATTAAGGCGAATGAGATTGCACTCGACGGCTTAAGTACTTTGATTATGGTGTTATTCGTCGTCGCAGCGATGGGGGGTGTAACCCACATACTCGAAACGAACCCCATGCAGGTTTTGTATCTGCTTGGCATTGTCTTATTGGCGAATTTTGGGGCGCAGGTGGGTTTCTCTTTTTTTGGAATGATTATCGAAAAATTCTGTCCGGAGATGTCACGAAGACAATCTTTGTCTTTTGGTATGGTCGCCGGAAATAGAAACCTTGGCCTCTTTGCCGCAGCGATCCCCTTAACAAACCTTGAACAGATACTTCCTTTTCTCGCGCTTTATCAGGTGCCAATCTATCTAACTCCTATGATTGGGGGGCTTTTTTACCGCTATTTTCTTAACCGAACTTCTATTTTTAAGATTGCTGATTAAAGTAACCCCTGTCTCTGGTGAAATTCTTCTTAGTGGAGAAAGAAACAGTTTGGATTATTGTGATGATTGATATCCCTTATTTAACTATTTGAAAGTGATAGTATTTTGTGGATATTAAAAATAATGTTCACTTTTTGTTCCGAATACGGTAGCTTACGTAATGGGACAGCAAAAGCACAATGACGAAGTTCAACATTACACGGAATTAACAGGTGAGCTTCACCCGGCAGCAATACGTGGTCGGGGGGCGCGAACCAATAGAGTTGGACGGTTTGAACGTGAAGAACGCCTACGTGTTGATGATGGTTGGGGTAGTCTGGACGATGCCAAAGAAACTAAGACCAAAGTTTTTTCAGACCCCAGTCGCTCGGTAATTTCGAAGAACTTATCTCCTGATATTCCCTTTGACCTATCCTTTAATCCTTACAAGGGGTGTGAGCACGGTTGTATTTATTGTTTTGCGCGACCTTCGCATGCTTATCTGGGACTATCACCAGGGGTGGATTTTGAACGACTTATCTTTGCTAAAGATGATGCGGCACGGCTTTTGACACAAGAGCTGTCGAAGGCGTCCTATCGGTGCAAAGTTATTGCTTTTGGGGCAAACACAGACCCTTACCAACCTATTGAGAAAGAACAAACAATTACACGGCAAGCGTTGGAGGTCTGTGAAGCTTTTAACCAACCCGTCGGAATTATCACGAAGGGCTATCTGGTAATGCGCGACGCCGATATCTTAGAACGTATGGCCCGAAAGAATTTGATTTCTGTTGCAATATCCGTGACGACCCTTGACCGCAAACTGGCTCGAACGATGGAGCCACGTGCTTCGACGCCCATGCGCCGACTGGACGCGGTAAGGAGGCTCACAGCTTTGGGCGTGCCAGTTTCAGTTTTGATGGCCCCGATCATTCCTGCGTTAAACGACCATGAAATAGAGCGTGTTCTTGGACTATCGGCACGTGCTGGAGCTGTAAGTTGTAGCTATGTCCTGTTGCGTCTGCCTGGTGAAATTCGTGATCTTTGGATGGAATGGTTACGTATGCATTATCCAGATCGGGCAAATCGGGTGATGAAGATCTTGTAGTCCATGCGGGGAGGAAAGGATTATGATGCGAGGTGGGGCAAGCGGATGAGAGGGGAAGGCGTTTTTGCTAAATTGATTGCAGATCGGTTCGCCTTGTCGCGGCAAAGATATGGTCTCAATCGACGCTCACTCCGTCAACTTGATACAGAAAGCTTTGCTGTACCAAAACAGTATCAAAAAACTCACAAATCCGCAGAGCAAATGGATCTATTCATGTGAAGAGTGAGGCACTAATATGTCGACGACTAATTATAAAAACGGGCAAGGATGTTAATCGTTGGCGCGCATATAATACATGATATCCAGTGAGGGGGGAGGGACGTCTGTTTGACTTAATAAACAGTGAACTTGGCCGCGATGATGGGTTTGATGGTTAAAGATATGACGTATTATAATGTCCATGGGATCACTATAAAAGTCACCGGCAACGTTTTTATAGTCAAGTACACCATCTAGGCGAGCTTGAGTGATTTTCTCTGCAAAGGAAATGATCCTTTGATCTTCTATTGTTCGTGCAGAACTCAAATTATTGAAGTCGTCGTACAGTATGTCACCGAGCCCGAGATTTTCGAGAACATTTTCCAAGCGGCCAAACCAGATACGATCACCAACAAGGATATGATTTAATGTATTATGGATCGACCCAAAATAACTTTTTCGCTCTAATTTGTATTCTGTTTCGGACAGCTGTGAACAAGCCAGGTAAAGAGTTTCGTTTGCCCAGGCATTATAGTGCGAGAGATGAATTATTTCTTTTGGGGTCATGACCGAGAAGTTTCCAAATTTTGACACATTTTTTTGCTACTTTCTGCATGGCATGAAGCCAGACAGACCTCTATCTTAACACCGTAATTTACTACTCTAAAAGGTTAATTTCGTGACACAAGAGATATCCAAAAAACATTTCGAGATAAGGTTGGTTACGGAAGACGAAGTTCAGTTTCTGTGTGATCTTGCCGCTGGAGAAGGATGGAACCCCGGCTTGCGTGATATTCAGTGTTTTTATCAAGCGGATAAGACGGGGTTTTATATCGGTCTTTTTAATGATGAGCCCATTGCCTGTATTTCTGCGGTGAAATATGGCTCTGATTATGGGTTTATCGGTTTTTATATTGTACGAGAACCATGGCGTGGCAAAGGTTACGGACTTCAAATTTGGAATCATGCGATGGCAAGCCTTGAAGATCGAATCATTGGGCTTGATGGTGTTGTGGACCAACAGGATAACTATATTAAATCAGGATTTCGTCTTTCCCACCGAAATATTCGCTTTGAAGGTACTCCCGTTGTGGATCTCCCGACGACAAAATCGTTAGTTGATATACGGTCTTTGCCTGAACAGCAGGTAATTGTTTTTGATGAAAAGTATTTTTCCGGTAATCGACAATCATTCATGAAAGCCTGGCTTAACGAAGAAGGCCATGTGGGATTTTCCTATATAGAAAAAAACGAAATTCAAGGATATGGTGTTATTCGCCCCTATTCAGATGGGTATAAAACTGGCCCTCTTTTTGCGGAAACCCCAGAGATTGCAGAGATTATTTTTCACGCTTTGTGCAATAAGGTCGATGGCGGGAAGATTATTCTGGACGTACCTGAAATTAACGCAGCGGGACTTGCGCTTGCGGAACGTTTTCAACTGATGCAAAGTTTTGAGACTGCACGGATGTATAAGGGAGAAAAACCTGATCTTCCACTTGATAAAATCTATGGCGTTACCTCTTTTGAATTAGGGTAAGTGTCTTCTGGTCGGGTGCTGCGACGTTGTGAAGCGCTCGATTTCTCTCGTGCAAATCGTTAATTGTCCCTATTTTAGATGTAATAAATTTAACTCTACTCATTCGATGGCTTTTGAGGGGAGTTGATAAAATTGGGAATTAACATGCAAAACATCGACACCGACGAAAAAAAATATCCAAAGCTACCCGCAATGAAAACAGGAACGCGAGGTAAGTGCCCACGCTGTGGAGAGGGAAAGATCTTCAAGGGTTTTTTAACGGTCGCTCCTGGATGTGATACGTGTGGGTTGGATTATTCTTTTGCTGATCCGGCGGATGGTCCCGCATTTTTTATCCAGATGTTGTTTTGTATCCCGGTGGTTATTTTTGTTCTCTGGTTCGAGGTGAAAATAGAACCACCGCTTTGGGCACATTTGCTCACAACTGTACCTATGATTTTGGTGACTTGTGTGCTTCCTCTGCGTCCGCTCAAGGGGTGGTTAATTGCAAGTCAGTTCTTTTTTAAAGCCGAAGAAGGTCGATTGGTGAAGGACGACGATTAGAGTCTTTAGGCGTCGAGCTCTCGATTGAGTACAAGCGAAGTCTGTAAGTCAGCGACAACAGGGTTTAGCGATATCCTGTTTCTTATTTCATTCAAGGCTTGTGTACTTTGAGCTTGAACTTCTACTAATAAATCGGGGTTCCCGGCGAGAGAATAGCAGCGAAGGACTTCTGGAAAACTTGAGATTTCTTCGATGAGGTCGACGGCAGGCGTCTTTTTTAATTTTAAAAATAAAAAAGCGCCAAACCCCTTGGTCGTCGCATTTTTTAATTCAACACGGTAGCCCGTGATAATTTGATCTTCTTCCAGTTTTTGTAAACGGTGACGCACAGTTGAGCGTGCAAGATTTGTTTGCGTAGCGATCCCCTTGATCGTTTCGCGCGCATTTTTCCTGAGCACTTGAATGATCTGTCTATCTGTTTCGTCCAATTCACGCATGGCAGTTTATTCTTAAAGTTTTAGGGGAGGAAGGCCGAAGTTTGCGAGAGACTATCAGGCACCTATCATAAAAACAATCGAAGGCGCATAATGGCGAAAGATGCCGCCATGAAAATTGCTTATAGTAACCCGAGTGAATCAATGTTTTTGGGTAAGGTGTGCTGTAAATGTCTGTTAGTTCTCTTCATAAATACAATACGAGCGAAGCTGAGTTTTTGTTCCAGGAGTTTTACGGGCTGGAAACCATAGCAACTGCTTTACCAAGTGAACGAGATCAAAATTTTCGGGTTTCGACTGTTGATGGTAAATCCTATGTTCTGAAGCTCTATGCACCGGAAACAGATTTTAATTGGTTAGACGCACAGGATAAATTGTTAAAAGAACTGGCCAAGAGAGCGCCAGATTTACCTTTGCCCAGAATGTTGACAAATAATAAAGGCGCGGTGACCCGTAAAATATCAGACCCAAAAGGTGACGTACGGTTTGTTCGCGCATTGACCTGGCGAGAAGGAGAGGTTTGGAGTAAGGCAGCAGAGAAACAAGATCTCGATTTTACTCAAATTGGTCATCTGATGGGGCGTATGGATGTCGCCCTAAAATCGTTTATTCACAATGGTGCCAAGCGTTCGTTTTTGTGGGATGTTGCCCAAGCTTCTGCTCATAGAGCATTTGTGCATATGATTGAAGACGAGCAGACTAGGAATATTGTGATGAATATTCTAAATTTGTTCGAGGAAGAGACATCCAGCAAACTGAGTCGATTACCTAATCAAGTCATACATAACGATGCTAATGATTATAACATATTGGTTGATGAAGACGGCATCATCAGTGGACTGATTGACTTTGGCGATTTCATTGAAAGTCATAAAATTTGCGAACTTGCGGTGGCTTGCGCTTATGCAATGTTGGGACAAAGTGATCCTATCGGTAAGGCATGTGATGTCGTATCAGGTTACCATGCTGAAAATCCACTGTCAGAGGAAGAGATTGCACTACTTTATGATCTTATCCGTGTTCGGTTAGCTGAATCTATTTGTATGGCGGCACAGCAACATGCCGCTGATCCTGAAAATGAATACCTGCTGATCAGCCAGAAAGATGTTCGGGGATTGCTCTCTTGTATGGAGAAAATAAACTCAAAGGTTGTGCATTACCGTTTTCGGGATGTTTGTGGTCTGGAAGCATGTAAAGGTTCTCGAAAATTGGTGCAATGGCTTTCAGCTCATGCAGATGAAATTGGGCCAATCGTCCAACATGATCTTTCCCCGGATAATGTTCTGGTTCTCGATCTTTCGCCTATTTCTGTTAATGATGAAGGCATTCCAAGAAGTGCTGAAGACGCCACCAATGTTATCTTTAAGATGATGGAAGAGGCGGGTGCCGCGGTTGGTGTCGGAAGCTATCTCGAAGACCGGGATGTCTATAAGGGAGACTTTTTTGAAACGGTCGATCCGGACGAAAAACGTACAGTACATCTGGGTATTGATCTTTTCTTAGCTGCCTATGAGCCACTCCATGCTCCTTTGGATGGTATCGTGCGTGTCCACAATGACAATACGCGCGATTATGATTATGGTCCTGTGGTTATTCTGGAGCATAAAACGGATGACGGGCAGGTCTTCTATACCAAGTATGGGCATTTGAGCCGGACTTCGCTTGAGCTTTGGGAAGATGGCAAAGAGTTTAAAAAGGGAGACGTTATCGGATTTTTGGGACCGTATCCAGAGAATGGAAATTGGGCACCACATGTGCATTTCCAACTACTTCTCGACCTTATGGATATGAAAAATGACGTATGTGGTGTGGCCGCGCGGAGTGAAATCAATGTTTGGGCTTCTGTCTGTCCAAGCCCGAACCTTATCTTGGGGATGAAAACCAAATGCCAAGGCGACGTGGTTCGCACCTCTAAAAATATTCGATCTGAACGCGCTCGTCACCTCAGTCCAAACCTGAGTTTGTCATACAAAGATCCTTTGAAAATTACGCGAGCCGAGAGACAGTATCTCTATACAGATCAAGGTGAACGTTATTTGGATATGGTGAATAACGTGTGCCACGTTGGGCATTGTCATCCGCGTGTTGTCGCAGCTGCGGCCGAACAGATGCCTGTGCTCAACACCAACACCCGCTATCTGCACGACAATGTTGTAAATTATGCACGCGAACTGTTATCGACCTTCCCTGATCCTTTAGAGGTTTGCTTTTTTGTCAATTCCGGCAGTGAAGCAAATGATCTCGCGCTTCGATTGTCACGCAATTACACCAATAGTGAAGATATGCTCATTGTTGACCATGCTTATCACGGCAATCTTACATCTTTGATCGATCTCAGCCCCTACAAGTTTAATCGCAAAGGCGGTAAGGGCTGTCCTGATCATGTGAAGATTTGCCCGATGCCTGATGGTTACCGTGGTCCGATCAAAGGAGACGATCCTCAGTGCGGTAGCAAATACGCCGATATGGCGATTGAACAGCTCAGGGCGCTAGAAAAAGAAGGTAGGAAGCCAGCAGCTTTTATTGCGGAATCTTTACTTGGTTGCGGAGGGCAAATTGTCTTGCCGCAAGGATATCTCGCCAAGGTTTATGATGCTGTTCGTGAAGCTGGTGGACTTTGTATTGCGGATGAAGTTCAAGTTGGCTTCGGTCGTGTGGGAAGCCACATGTGGGGTTTTGAGCTACAGAACGTGGTACCGGATATTGTTACATTGGGGAAACCGATTGGAAACGGGCATCCATTGGGGGCAGTGATTACCACGCGTGCAGTCGCTGATGCTTTCTTTAACGGGATGGAGTATTTCAACACCTTTGGTGGGAACCCTGTTTCTTGTGCAATTGGTCTTGAAGTCCTTCAGGTCCTGCGGGATGAACGCTTGCAAAACAATGCCGCCCGCGTAGGGGCGCATATGATGAATAGCCTAAAGGAAATGGCGGGGCGACATTCCTTAATTGGAGAGGTTCGTGGCCGTGGTCTGTTTATCGGGGTTGAGCTGGTACGTGATGCTCAATCCCTGGAACCTGCAACGGTTGAAGCAAACCGCGTGGTGAACCTGATGAAAGACCGCGGTATTCTACTCTCTACGGATGGTCCCTTGGACAATGTTGTGAAAATCAAACCTCCGGTTTGTTTTTCAATGGAAAGTGCGGATGAATTCCTTTGTGCATTTGACAGTTGTATGGGGCTCGTTGGCGAGAAACCGTAAGCACAAGGTTGAGTGTTTCATAAAAACGCAGGCGCTTTTCAGACCAGAAGCTCCTGCGTTTTGTCTTTGTTGAGTGAAATGTTTAAGTGAGAGCACTTTGTTTGACCGGGTGTGATTTCTTTTTTGCAAAGATTACAAGGTTACCAGCAAGGGCAAGGCCCACGCCTATAAGAGCAAGAGGTGTCCAGTTATATCCTTCGAAAATTGTTGAAAGAGATAAGGCGACAATTGGAAAGAGTACGGTGCTATAAGCGGCTTTTTCTGCGCCGACACGGCCTATCAGTCTAAGATACATGGCAAAGCCAATAATTGTACCGGGGACGGCAAGGTAAAGTAAGGAGCCAAGGTACTTTGTTGTCAATTCCAGCTCGAAAGTGTAGCCGTGGAGCAGGCCCCAGATGCCAAGGGTGACGCTCCCGTAAACGAGAGCATAAGAATTTGCGGTTAGGACATCTCTGCCTTGTTTTTGTTGGTGTTGTGAGACCATGTTGCCCAACGAAAAAGAGTAGGTTCCGCAAATGGCAAGCAAGAGGCCAGTGATGTTTGATCCGGTCCAGTCCCCGTTGATAAGGTCCGTCCAAAAAAGAGCACAAACTCCTGTAATGCCAAGGCTTGCGCCGAATAGGGATCGAGAGGAGGGTTTTAGGCTGTTAAAAATAAAGTTGTTGGCCATATTGAAAACAGTGGACAGAGAAAAAACAACAGCAATGAGGCCGCTGGAAATGTAAATGGCAGAGTTATAAAAAAAGAGAAAATTAATGCAAAATAGGAATAAGCCCTGAAGAACAAACCACTTTTGCTGTGAGAGAGGGACCCATTTTAAGCGACCAAGAATGAGCATAACGCTTATTTGAATAAAAGCGGCGAGAGCAAAGCGGTAAAAAGCGGAAACCTCTACCATGACATCTCCCACTTGAAAGGCGATTGCCAGCCAGGTCGTGCCCCAAATTAAAACTGTACTAAGATATAAGAGAGCGGTCACAGTAGTATTCCAAATCATTGATATAAATACATTGTTGTTCATCATGATGAAGGGGGCGATGAATCTCGTCGGATGTTAGCGCAGTTTTAAGGGGCGTTATATCATCAACCTGTGCTAAATTTCATATTCTTGCGGTTAATTTCACAGGATTACTTCACTTGCCCGAGGGCCTCAGTTAACTTGGCCGTCTTGAGTATTAGGTAAAAAGTTATGCGGCCAGAAGAGCTATACGTATACAAAACCCTGTTAGAAGTAGGTGCAAAGTCTGGTCAGTCCACAGATATTGGCCATGGGTTGTCCTTGGCGACATGGATGAACGACGATAGTTATGCGGAATATGAGCGCGCAAGCCATCATACGCTAAGTTATTATATCCAAGGTGGTAAGAAGACACGTCGTCATTTTGGGGAGCATTCAGTTGGAAGAGGTCATCCTGGCGCAGTTTGTGTGATGCCAGCGGGTGTGGAATCTGAGTGGAGCATTGAAGCGCCATTTCAATTTATGCATCTATATTTTGATCGAAACGAGTTCGATCGCCAAATAGCTGAAAGTTATGATGTTGATCCGGCACTTGTCGAGCTTCATGATCTGACGTTTATAAGTGATCCTGTTATCGAGCGTTTATGTCGTGATGTGATTATACCTTTGGATTGGCAAAACCATGCGGACAAGATGAGTCTGTCTCTCGCTGGACAATTACTCGTGCAGCACTTGTTGCGAAACTATACCAATCGGGAACTCTCGCCCTCTCCTAGCCGCGGTGGTATAGCGCCATTTGTCTTGAAAAGAGTCCGTGATTTTATTGAGACTTCCCTTGATAGAGGAATTACGGTGGGGGAACTGGCAGGTATAGCAGAACTAAGCCCCTTTCATTTTACGCGTATGTTCCAACAATCCGTGGGGGTAAGTCCTCACCAATACGTACTTGGTCGTCGGATTGAAAAAGCCAAAGATCTTTTGGGTGAGAATGAATTTTCTCTTACAGAAGTTGCCCAAATCTGCGGATTCAGTAGTCAGAGTCACTTGACCACGCGGTTTCGATGTACAACTGGAATGACACCGAAGTCCTTTCGGCGGCTTTCTTAGAGCTAGGCCTTTCAACTGCTGAAAAGCTTGATCTAAGCACAGTTCCCCCTTAAATCATGGAGTAATGTTTTATATAAACTTAAAGGGTTTAAGCCCTAGGGGAATTTTATGGCTGTTTCGAAAGACCAAGAAAAATCATTTCACATTATTGCTGTCGTTGGCAGTCTTCGCAAAGGGTCTTACAATCGAGCTCTTCTGCGTGAAGCAATGAAAGCTGTGCCTGAGGGTGTGACGATTGAAGCGTTTGATAAAATTTCTGATCTCCCATTTTTTGATGAAGATATTGAGGCGGTAGAGACACCCGATGTCGCGCTTGAATTCAAAGCGGCGATAGGGAAGGCGGATGGTTTGTTGATTGTCACTCCTGAATATAATTCTGGTTTGTCTGCAGTTCTTAAGAATGCCATTGATTGGGCTTCTCGAGGATCACCGTCCATATTTAAAAACCTTGCGGTTGGTATTATGGGGACAAGCCCAGGGGCGATGGGGACTGTTAAAGTTCAAGCACAGTTAAAACAAAGCCTGGGTGGGCTTGGGGCTTATCCTCTGGCTGCGCCTGATTTTGTATTACCTCTTTGTAAAAGTAAGTTCGATGAAAACTTAAAGCTTACGGATGAGACAACGGCTGAACGTTTAACCAGTTATCTCGAACGGTTGCGGGAACTTGGCACCTGTCTCGCGGCTATTCGTGAGAAATCGTAATCTGGTTACTGGAAAGATTTTGCTGCGGATGTTACATCGAATAAAGTGTTCATTACGCGTGCCAAGAATTGACGTTATTTAGGGGTTCTACTGTGTCATTTGAAAATTATTGCCAGACCGTTGTTGAAAATTTTGAAGCCTTAGGTGCTTTGGAAAAGGTCATGGAAAATGCCGCAGATATATGGGTTCAAGCGTTAAAACGGGGCAATAAGATTATTTTTTGTGGAAATGGAGGCTCTGCCTCTGATTCGCAACATCTAGCAGCAGAACTTGTCGGGCGTTATATTCTTGAACGAGATTCGTTGCCATCAATCGCTCTGACCGTTGATACTTCTGCATTGACGGCGATTGCCAATGATTACGGCTATGATCAAGTTTTTGCCCGCCAACTAAGTGGCCTTGGCAAGTCAGGGGATGTTTTTGTCGGTATTACAACAAGCGGTAATTCGGCAAACATTCTAGCCGCGGCTAAAGTGGCCAGGAAAATGGGTATCTCGGTAATGGGCTTTACGGGGCAAAGCGGAGGTAAACTTGCCGAAGTCTGTGATCTCTGTATCAAAGTACCATCAGATGCCACTAACCATATTCAGGAAATGCACATTGCCGTTGGTCACTATCTCTGTGGGATCGCGGAAAATCGTTTGAGAGACGAAGTTTAAGTTTTATTCTTAGGCAAAAAAGATGGGTAGTTCCGAGCTATCGGCGATAGAGCTTCCCGTTCTTACTTTGTAATGTTCAGTTTCGTGCTCTCTGGCTAGGGATACTTCGCCTGAACGATTGCCGTGACCTGTAAGAACGTGAAGACCACCAGCTAGACCAGCATTAAGCCCTGCTTCTATATCAGAAGCCCGATCACCAACAATCCAAGAACGCTCTAAATCAATGTCTAGCATCTGTGTAGCCCGAAATAACATACCGGGTTGAGGCTTTCGTGCTTCATGATCTGGGTGATCGCCCCATATAGTATCTCCTTTTTGATGAAAAGGGCAGGCAAAAACGGCATCGATATGAGCACCTTCTTTTTCAAGGTCGTCATGAAGTTGACGTTGGACAGAATCAAATTCTTTCCAGCCAAACATACCATATGCAATACCTGCTTGATTGGTTACCATGATCACAGGAACTTTCTTCTTGTTGGCCTTTGCAATGATATCAGCTGCAGCCTGAATTAGATGAACATCCTTTGGGTTTTGTAAGTAGTTGACCTCTTTAACAATGACGCCATCACGATCAAGAAAAAGTGCAGGTAACTTATTCGCCCCTTTTGGAGTTGAGGGAAAGGGCGAGGATTGATTTCTGTTTTCCTCCCATACGCCAGTTTGGCTGACATAAGGATAATCCGTGGATAAGAATATTGAAGTCATAATATGTTTCAATTCATAGACAAGGCCGTAAAGTTATATAACCTGTCTACACAAGCGAATACAGGTGGTTTTAATGATTTTTGATGTTAAATTTAAATACAATATTTATATGTATATAAGGTAATTTTACTATTGTTTAATTTTTGAATTAATTTTTTGCACAATGATTTTGAGTTAAGTTATTCAAATATTAAAGTTAATTTAAAATGATAATTTATCAAAATTTTAGTGTTAAATAATTATTTTTCTCTTTTAATGTTGTTAAACGTTCTGTAAGTACTAAATTACAAATTCAGTGGTGAGGTAATTATTATTATCTCATTTTTTAGTGTTGAATAAAGGGGGCTCTATTTTGCATCTCGGTCTTGACTTATGTTGAGATTTTAGCTGCTTAAGGGGCATACTTTTTATATATTTACCTGCTTATTGGTAGGACTCGGAGATAACGGTGAGCGACCCGTACCTGACACATTTGAAACAGTTGGAAGCTGAGAGCATCCATATTATCCGTGAAGTTGCTGCAGAGTTCAGCAATCCGGTCATGCTCTATTCCATTGGTAAAGATTCAGCTGTTATGCTGCACCTCGCGCGTAAGGCTTTTTATCCGTCTAAGCCTCCATTTCCATTGATGCATGTCGATACGACATGGAAATTCAAGGAAATGATCGCTTTTCGTGACAAGATGGCTGCGGAATACGGTTTTGATCTCATTGTTCATACGAATGAGGAAGGTCGTCAAAAGGGGATGAGTCCTTTTGTTCACGGCTCTGGCTTGTATACCGACGTGATGAAAACTGAGGCCCTGAAACAGGCTCTTGATAAGTACAAGTTTGATGCAGCCTTTGGTGGTGCTCGACGGGATGAAGAAAAATCTCGGGCTAAGGAACGTGTTTTTTCCTTTCGATCAGAAAACCATCGTTGGGACCCCAAGAACCAACGCCCTGAACTTTGGAATACTTATAATGCACGGGTGAAGCCGGGTGAATCTATTCGTGCCTTCCCTATCTCGAATTGGACCGAACTCGATATCTGGCAATATATTTACAGCGAAAATATTCCAATTGTACCGTTGTACTATTCAGCGAAGAGGCCGGTTGTTAAGCGCGATGGTATTTTGATCATGGTTGATGATGATCGCATGCCACTTGATCAGGGGGAAATTCCAGAACTCAAATCAGTTCGCTTTCGAACCCTTGGGTGTTATCCACTGACCGGTGCTGTTGAGTCCGAAGCAGATACCTTGCCTGAAATTATCCAGGAAATGCTGCTGACAACAACATCTGAACGTCAGGGTCGTATGATTGATCACGACGAGGCGGGTTCTATGGAAAAGAAAAAGCAGGAGGGCTACTTCTAATGGCCCATCAAGATAAATTAATTTCGGAAGATATTCTCGCTTATTTGAAAACTCATGAAGAGAAGAGCCTTTTGCGCTTTATCACTTGTGGTTCGGTTGATGACGGGAAGTCGACGCTAATTGGTCGTATGTTGTATGATTCAAAGTTGATTTTTGAAGATCAGCTAGCTGCAATCGAAAGCGATAGTAAAAAAGTTGGCACCACGGGCGATGATATTGATCTCGCCTTGTTGGTCGACGGCTTGCAAGCGGAGCGTGAACAGGGCATCACGATCGATGTCGCCTATCGTTTCTTTTCTACCGAGAAACGGAAATTCATTGTTGCGGATACGCCCGGTCACGAGCAGTACACGCGGAACATGGCAACGGGGGCGTCAAGCGCTGAACTTGCATTGATCCTTGTTGATGCGCGTAAAGGCGTTCTAACCCAAACCCGTCGCCACAGCTATATCGTGTCGTTATTGGGGATCAAAAATGTTGTTTTGGTCGTCAATAAAATGGACTTGGTTGATTATTCACAAAGCCGTTATGACGAAGTTGTTGAAGAATACCTGGAGTTTGCCAAGAAACTGGATATTCCCAACATCATCACAACACCAATCTCTGCATTGAAAGGTGAGAACGTAATCTCTCCAAGCGAGAAAATGCATTGGTATCATGGGCCAACCCTGTTAGGTCATCTTGAAACAGTTGATGTCACAACTGACATTGCTGCGACTGACTTTCGTATGCCTGTTCAGTGGGTTAATCGTCCTAACTTGGACTTTCGAGGGTTTAGCGGAACGATTGCGTCCGGCCGTATCAAGCCGGGAGATAAACTGGCGGTTTCTCCATCGGGGAAAACCTCGCTCATCGATCGGATTGTGACTTTTGATGGCGATCTTGATGAGGCGATTGCAGGTCAAGCTGTCACGCTCACGCTCAAAGATGAGATCGATATTAGTCGTGGTGATGTCTTATCCAAAGCAGATGCCGTTCCTGAACTTAGCGATCAATTGCGGGCACACATCTTATGGATGCAGGATGAGGAGATGCTTCCGGGGCGGCCTTATCTTTTGAAGACAGCCTCGACCACAGTCCCTGTTGTTATCTCCGATTTACATCACAAGGTGAATGTAAACACCCTTGAAGAGCAGGCGGGAAAAACGCTTGAACTTAACGAAGTCGGTGTCTGTAATCTGGCTTTGGACCGGGCTATTCCGTTTGATGCCTATAAGGACAACCGTGAAACTGGGTCTTTCATTCTGATCGATCGTTATACCAACTCAACCGTGGGTGCGGGGATGATTGATTTTGGTCTGCGTCGGGCGCGTAATATCGTTTGGCAAGAAATGGATATTAGCAAGGCAACCAGAGCCGAGCAAAAGGGGCAAAAACCTTGCGTTCTTTGGTTCACGGGTCTTTCCGGAGCGGGTAAGTCTACGGTTGCCAATCTGGTTGAGAAAAAACTCTTTGCCGAAGGTCGTCATACCTACACCCTTGATGGGGATAACGTGCGTCATGGCCTGAACAAGGATCTTGGTTTTACGGATGCGGACAGGGTTGAAAACATTCGGCGCGTATCTGAAACTGCAAGTTTGTTTGTCGATGCAGGTTTACTGGTTCTGGTTTCCTTTATTTCTCCATTCCGGAGCGAACGCCGTATGGCGCGCGAGCTGATGGGCGAAAAAGAGTTCATCGAAGTTTTTGTCGATACACCACTTGAGGTTTGTGAAGAACGTGATCCCAAGGGGCTTTATAAAAAGGCGCGTGCAGGTGATATCAAGAACTTCACAGGGATTGATTCTGCTTATGAACCTCCCATTAATGCTGAGATTGTTCTCGCTGGTGATAACACTAGTCCAGAGCAAATGGCCGATCAGGTCATCGCTGACTTGAAAGGACGCGGTTATATTTAAGTGATAGCGAGCACGTATAAATTTTAATACCTTAAAAAGGAGCTGGAGTTTTCAGCTCCTTTTTATTTGTTCTTTTTTTAAGGCGAAATCGTCGCTTATTAATACTACTTTAGCCAGTAATGTGTTTTACTGACTGTAGAACGAAGAACTGGGATAATATTTGATATCTCAAAAATGTGACTTTCAAGTGAGGCCTTTAGTACTAATTTACTGTATATATTAACTGATCCGAAGAACTTATCCTCAGCGACCTGACTGGTTATCGCAGGGAGAAGTGGATCATGTCTTAGGTGGGGAGATGACGGCAGAATTAGATCTCAACTTTAAACCTACTTATGAGTGGTGCGTCCGGGCTTTTTCCCTTGTGAGAAGGCGCTTGGGCATAAATATCCGGCTGCACGATGAGGCGCATAGTTTTCCGGGAGGTGATATTTATCTCTTTAATCACTTTGCTCGTTTCGAAACTATTATTCCCCAATATTTAATACATGAAGCAACTGGTGAATACTGTCGGTGCGTGGCGGCAGGAGAGCTTTTTAGGGGGAGTGAATCCTTCGCCAATTTTCTTTATGGTGTTGGAGCTGTACCGCACGATCATCCTCGGTTGCTTCCTTTTTTGGCCGGAGAGATTTTAAGAGGGCGTAAGGTTATTATTTTCCCCGAAGGGGGGATGGTTAAAGATCGTCATGTGGTCGGCCCCTCTGGTGAATACAGTATCTTCTCGCCAACGGCCCAAAAACGACGCAAACATCATACAGGGGCCGCCGTTCTCGCTCTTATGGTCGATTTATTTAAACAACGGGTTTTGTCTGTTTTTGAAAAAAAAGAATATGATCGCCTCGGTCGTTGGGCACGTGCATTGGAATTGGATTCAATCGAAGAATTGTTATCAGTAGCGAGCAAGCCTACAGAGATTATTCCCGCCAATATTACGTTTTATCCTCTGCGAGCAAGCGACAACATCCTTAGTCGAAGTGCTGAATATTTCAGTAAAGGCAACAATCCTCGTATGGTCGAGGAGATTTTAATTGAAGCAAATATTCTGCTTCAAGACTGTGATATGGATATTCGGGTCAGTCGACCATTGGAGGTTCAGCATGTATGGCACTGGTGGGAAAAGAAATTACTGTCTCGGGTCTTCAATAAAATTAATTCCCTAGACGATTTCTTCGATCTGAATACGTCGCCGGATACGTTAAATGAACGAATTTTTAAACTGTGCAGTTCGCGTGGAACCAACCGTTTACGCGATTATTATATGGAAGCCATTTACGCAGGGGTGACTGTTAACCTTTATCACTTGGTGTCTTCAATCATTAGAGACCTTGTTCTGCAAGATGAAAACAAAATAGAAAAGACCTTGTTTCATAAGACACTCTATCTTGCTGTCAAAGAATGCCAAAAGGATAAAGGCGCGCATCTTCATCGCAGCTTGAGCAAGCCAGAGAATTATTGGGACCTTTGGAGTGGTGCAGACTGTGCTTCTCTCGATAAGTTTTTTGCCTCAGAGGGCTGTGATGAACATGTTTCCGAAGACGAAGAGTATTATTATTTTGATGACTCTGTCATCGAAGAGAATAGTTATAATTCAGTGCGCTTGGAAAATCTTATTAAGGTATATGCCAACGAGGTGATGCCAGTTAGACATGCTGTTTTTGGGGTGAAAAAAGCCTGTTTGGAAGCTGATTTTGTTGACCCGGTGACTATGGCTCAACACCTGTTTAATGATGAGATACTGTCTTTAGACTGTGATCGGAAAACGTACACTAAAACCCTTCACATTGAGACAAACGTCAAAGAAACAGCAACGGCATCACCTGATCCTTTTCTTATTGTGCCTGAGGTAAAAAGGCAGGTGGGTATCCTACTTGTACATGGTCTTTTGGCTTCACCAGCAGAAATGTACGCATTTGGACAGGAACTCTCTGAAGAGGGTTATGTTACTCTTGGCGTACGTTTAAAAGGACATGGAACGTCACCTTGGGATCTTCGAGAAAGGCATTGGCAGGATTGGTCTGCATCGATTTCGCGCGGACGAAAGATACTATCTGCTTATGTTGATGAAATTGTTATCGTAGGTTTTGGAACGGGAGGAACCTTGTCTCTTCTCACTGCGGCAACTGATCCTGTTAATGTTGTTGGGGTGGTCGCGGTTTCTGTGCCGTGGAAATTTAAAACGCCAAATTTATTACTCGCCCATTTGGCGAAGGGTTATGAAAAGTTAACCAGTTGGATTCCGGCAATGGAAGAACGTGCCATCTTTCGTGAGCATCCATCCGAAAATCCCGATGTGAATTATCACAGCGTACCAGTGCGAACAGCGTATGAACTTCATAAATTACGGGAAGAATTACATGAAAAATTACCTGATGTAAGGTGCCCGGTTTTACTTCTGCAGGGAACAAAAGATCCGATAGTCGATGCAAAAGGCATTAATAAGGTGTTTGAGCTGGTTGGGACTGACAACAAAGAGTTGGTGATGATCGAATCAGAAAAGCATGGGATACTTTATCACGATATTGGGGAGTGTCGTGATCGTGTCCGTGGATTTATATCTGATCTAAAGAAAGACAAAAAAGCAGAGATGGTAGAGGGTGTTGTCTCTGTCGGTTATGCAACAACAAGCGAGGTTAGTTGATGTCACTATCCTTAAATCTGGGACAGCGTCCAGCAAGTTCACTTCTACGCAATGACCCCGTAGAAAGGAATAACAGCTCTATTTATCAGAATCTGGAACAAGTTACGTCGGTATTTGGCGAGCGTCCTTGCATAGAGTTTTTGGGACGACAATACAGTTATCGGGATATTTTTGATCAGGTGCAATTGGTCGCAGCAGGACTTCAACGACAAGGTGTGACAAAAGGTGATCGTGTTGTTCTCTTCTTACCTAATTGTCCTTATTTTGTTATAAGTTATTACGCTATTCTCAAAATTGGTGCCGTTGTTGTGAACTCGAACCCTCTATATGCACCAGAGGAGTTGGAGTACCAGTTAAATGACTGCGCAGCTGAAATTCTCATTACGCTGGATGTTAAAGAGCTTTGTGATAAAGCGGCAAGACAGCTAGAGGACACGCCTTTAAAAAAGATTGTTGTTTGCCGTCTGGCTCAATCAATGCCGACTTTTAAAGGTACCCTTTTTTCTCTTCTACAGTTCCATAAGATCACACATCCTTCCGGCGATGAATTTATCGAGTTTGAGGATCTGGCAAGGGATATGGAGGGAGGATATTCTGTCGACGTTTCACCTGAAGACTTTGCGGTTTTGCAATATACAGGTGGAACAACGGGACGACCTAAAGGGGCTGTCTTGACCCACGCAAATATCATGGCCAATACAGAGCAGGTCGTTGCCTGGTTCTCTAGCGCAATGCCTGGGCAAGAGCGTATACTGGGTGTTCTTCCCATGTTTCACGTTTTTGCCATGACGACTGTGCTTAATATGGGCATTGCGCTTGGAGCAGAGATCATTCTCTTGCCCCGGTTTCAGTTGGGACAGATGCTCAAGACAATTGATCGGTTGAAACCAACATTGATGATGGGGGTACCTGCTATCTATGGCGCGGTGAATAACTCCCCTGTTGTTGATCGATATGACCTTTCCTCGATTAAATATTGCATATCAGGTGGAGCGCCGCTTTCGCTGGATGCAAAACGCCAGTTTGAAAAAATAACGGGGTGTATTCTGGTCGAAGGATACGGCCTTAGTGAAGCATCGCCTGTTTGTGCGTGCAATCCAGTAGAGGGAGAAAACCGCGCAGGGGCGATTGGTTTGCCTCTGCATGATACGCTGTTGGAAATCCGAGCAATAGAAGCGCCTCACGCGCTATTGGAAAAAGGCGAAAAGGGTGAACTCTGTATTTCTGGACCTCAAGTTATGTTTGGTTATTGGCACAATAAAGAGGCAACCGACCGGGCAATAAAGGAAGGTCGTTTACACACTGGAGATGTGGGTTATATGGATGAAGATGGTTATGTTTATCTTTTGGATCGTCTCAAAGATCTCATCATCTATAATGGCTACAATGTATATCCCCGCAACATAGAAGAAGCGATTAACCGTCATTCTGCGGTAGAGGAAGTCACGGTTATTGGCATTCCGGATCAAGATCATGGTGAAATTCCAAAAGCCTTTATCAAACTTCGTGCAGGACAAGAGCTTGATGACGATGCGCTTTTGGCGTTTCTAGAAGAATATCTCTCACCGATGGAAATGCCCCGAGAGATTGATTTTAGAAACATATTGCCAAAAACGATGATTGGTAAGCTTTCCAAAAAAGAACTGAGACAGGAAGAAGTCAATAGCACCACATGAGAACATGCCTCTAGCGAAAGCGCCTGAAAGGGCAAAGTGAAAACAAAATGAGAAAGCAAAGGACAAATAAATGGTAGATATCGTAATTGCGGGGTACGCCCGTTCCGCTTTCCATTTTGCGCACAAAGGGGCGTTGGCAAAGGTGCGGCCCGATGACTTGGTCGCACAAGTTATCAAAGGTTTGGTGCGTAACACAGGCATTGAAGGCAGTGCGCTGGAAGCGGTCTTTATGGGGTGTGCTTTTCCAGAAGGCGAACAAGGTCTTAATGTTGCTCGTTTGGCTGTTTTTCTGGCTGATTTACCTCAGTCAGTGGCGGGGGCCACTGTTAACCACTTTTGTGGCTCATCAATGCAGGCCATTCACATGGCTGCAGGGGCAATTTCAATGGGGGCGGGCAATGCTTATGTCTGTGCTGGTATCGAATCAATGTCCCGGATCCCTATGATGGGTTTTAACCCACTTTTGAACCCTACTTTGGCAAAAGATTTTCCTCCTGCTTTTATATCCATGGGCGAAACCGCGGAAAATGTAGCCGACAAATACGGTATTTCCCGTAAAGATCAGGACAGCTTTTCGTTGGCGAGTCATCAAAAGGCGACTCTTGCACAAGGCGCAGGGAAACTAAGAGATGAGATTGTTGCGATAGAAGACGGCAAGGGAGCGATCATCGATCTTGATGGTTGTATTCGCGGCGATAGCACACAGGAAGGGTTAGGCGGGTTAAATCCTGCTTTTAAAGAGCAGGGCAGTGTTACCGCAGGAAGCTCTTCTCCGCTGACCGATGGTGCCTCGGCTGTTATTGTTTGTACTGCTGAATTTGCGAAAGAGCAGGAGCTTAAAGTACTGGCAAAAATTCGCAGTATTGCAGTAGCAGGATGTGCGCCCGAAATTATGGGTATTGGTCCTGTCGCGGCGACAAAAAAGGCACTTTCCAGAGCTGGAATTACCATACAGGATCTTGATGTTATTGAACTGAACGAAGCTTTTGCCAGTCAAGCCTTGGCATGTATGTCTGATCTGGAGGTCAATCCGGAAAAGGTGAACCTGGATGGCGGCGCTATTGCTCTTGGCCATCCTCTTGGCGCGACCGGAGCCCGTATAACTGGTAAAGCAGCACAGCTTCTCAAACGTGAAGGGGGCACTTTTGCGCTCGCGACCCAATGTATCGGAGGCGGGCAAGGCATCGCAACCATTCTGGAGGCGGCTAAATGACATTGATAGAGAAAGTTGCGGTCATTGGTGCGGGCGTAATGGGCGCAGGAATTGCGGCTCAGGTCGCTAATGCTGGGATTGAGGTTCTATTGTTCGATCGCCCCCAAAGTGATGACGATGATCGGAGTGCGATTGCGCGTGGAGCAGTCAACAGCTTACTTAAAAGTAATCCTGCTGCATTGATGAGTAAAAGAAATGCAAGGTTAATCACGCCAGTAAATACCGAAGATGACCTTGATAAACTGGACGCGTGTGATTGGATTATTGAGGCCATAATTGAAGATGTTGGTATTAAACAGGGGCTTTATCGACAACTTGATGAACATCGAAAAAAAGGTTCCGTAGTTTCCTCCAACACTTCTACCCTTCGCCGCCAGGATCTGGTCGAAGGAATGCCGGCGGAGTTTTGCCAAGATTTTCTGATCTCTCACTTTTTTAATCCGCCGAGATACATGCGACTGCTTGAACTGGTTGGCGGTGAAGAGACATCTAATGACCTTATGTCACGGGTTGAAAATTTTTGCGATACAAGGCTAGGTAAAGGCGTGGTTCGCTGTAAAGACACGCCAGGCTTTATCGCCAATCGGATTGGAATTTTCTGGTTACAGTGCGCGGTTGTTGAAGCAATCGATCAGGGGATTTCCATTGAAGTTGCTGACGCTGTTATTGGACGTCCTTTCGGGATTCCTAAAACGGGTGTCTTTGCGCTGTTGGATATGGTGGGTTTGGACTTAATGCCTCATGTTCTAAGCTCTATGGCGAAATATCTTGAGGCGGATGATCCTTTTCACAAGATTTATCAGGAACCTTCCTTGATCAAAAATATGATCAAGGAAGGTTATACTGGTCGCAAGGGGAAAGGGGGATTTTACCGTCTAAAACCTGATAACCCAGACAAGGTTAAAGAAGCCATTGATCTTGCAACGGGTACTTACAGTAAAGCTTCGCGCCCTAAAGTGGCGATTGTTAAAAAAGCAGGCCACAAGAACCCACGGAAAGTACTTGAAGACAACAGCCCTGCAGGACGTTATGCATGGTCGGTAATGTCGGAGACGCTTTCTTATGCGGCGTCTCTTGTTCCTCAAGTATCAGAAGATATTGGAGCAATAGATGAGGCCATGCGGCTTGGTTATAATTGGAAATACGGCCCTTTTGAGCTTTTGGACCAAATAGGTACCGCATGGTTTACCGAAAAGCTGTCTGATAGCGGACAGAGTGTTCCTGAATTTTTAGTAAAAGCTGGATCCAACGGTTTTTACAAAATCAGACAAGGGCGACGGGAATACCTCTCGAGCACAGGAACTTATTCACCGATAAAATCACGACCGGGTGTCCTAAAATTTGAAGACGTGAAAGCGTGTAACGAGCCTGTTGCAAAGAATCCTTCGGCTTCTTTATGGGATATTGGCGATGGTGTTCTTTGTTTGGAATTTCACAGCAAAATGAATTCTCTGAATTTATGGACACTTGGAATGATGATAAAGGCGACGACGATTATTAAGGAAAGTGATTACAAAGCGCTTGTTGTCTATAATGATGGTTCCAATTTCTCAGTGGGAGCAAACATTGGCTTGATGGCTTTTGCCGCCAAGGTTTGGGCCTTTCCTTTTATCGACTATATGGTCAGACGGGGACAAGATACTTATAAAACTTTGAAATTCGCGCCCTTTCCCGTTGTGTCGGCTCCCTCAGGCCTTGCTTTGGGAGGTGCGTGTGAACTGCTGCTTCACAGCGATGCAGTGCAGGCTCACGCCGAAACCTATACCGGTTTGGTCGAGGTTGGTGTTGGTATCATTCCCGGTTGGGGAGGGTGCAAAGAGTTACTTTGTCGTTGGGCGTTGGCAAAAGACGGTCCAAAGGGACCGATGCCCCCTGTGAGTAAAGTCTTCGAGTTGGTCGGTCTTGCTCAGGTAGCAAAATCTGCGGAAGAAGCCCGCGACATGAAAGTTCTGCGATCTAGCGATGGCATTTCGATGAACCGGGATCGATTGCTTGCCGATGCCAAGGCAAAAGCTCTTGAACTTGCAGAAAATTATACTGTACCAGTACCAGTCGAAATTACCCTACCCGGAGAGAGTGGGGCGGTTGCTTTGAACCTTGCGGTAGAAGGTTTTCGAAAGTCAGGCAAGGCAACACCGCACGATGTGGTTGTTTCTGCTGCTTTGTCGGAAGTCCTCAGCGGAGGAAATACGGATATGACGCAAAAAGTCAGCGAAGAAGATCTTCTTGCATTAGAACGCAAAGCCTTTCACGCTCTTTGTCGACATCCGGATACCTTGCTGCGGGTAAATCATATGTTGAAAACGGGAAAACCCTTGAGAAACTAGGAGTTAAAGTAAGATGTTATGGATCGTTATCCTTCTTGCCATTCTGGTTATGGTCTCCTTTCTATATGTCGGACACGGATTTCTAGGGGGAGTTTTTGCCCTACTCGTGTTGATCGTCGGAGGACATTATGGTGGAGCCTCGATCATCTTTACGGGTTGGGCTGTGATTTTCATCGCAGTACTGTCGGCTATATTTGGAATCCACAATATTCGACGGATCGTTTTGACATCAAGTTTGATGACAATAGTCAAAAGGAGCCTTCCAAAAATAAGCGAAACAGAACAAACCGCCCTTGATGCGGGGACGGTTTGGTGGGATGCCGAAATTTTTTCTGGCCGTCCAGATTGGGAACGACTTGGTAAGTTCGATGTATCTGGGCTAACTGCAGAGGAACAGGATTTCCTTGATGGCCCGGTCGAAGAAATTTGTCGCATGACTGATGATTGGAAAACGGCGCAGAATAGAGATCTTAGTCCCGAGGTTTGGCAGGAGTTAAAAAAACAACAGTTTTTTGGAATGATTATTCCCAAAGAATATGGCGGGCTTGGTTTTTCAGCGCAAGCGCACTCCGCCGTTGTGCTGAAACTTTCATCACGAAGTTTACCTCTTTCTGTGGTTGTGATGGTTCCGAATTCTCTTGGGCCTGCTGAGCTTCTTTTGCACTATGGAACGAAAGAACAAAAAGAATATTACCTTCCTCGTTTAGCGAAAGGCGAAGAATTGCCGTGCTTTGCCTTAACAGAGCCAAAAGCGGGAAGTGATGCGGCGTCCATACAAAGTAGTGGTGTAGTTTGTCGTGGAAAATTTGAAGGCAAGGATGTTTTGGGTATTCGCCTGAACTGGCGCAAACGTTATATCACTCTTGCACCTGTTGCCACCGTCGTTGGCCTTGCTTTTAAACTATACGATCCTTCGGAGTTGTTGGGCGATCAAGAGGACCTTGGCATTACCTGTGCTCTCATTCCCAGGGAAACCAAAGGAATGGCCATCGGTAAACGGCATGATCCTATGGGGGTTCCTTTTCCAAATGGCCCGATAGAAGGTAAAGACGTTTTCATTCCTTTGGATTGGGTTATCGGGGGACAGGCCGGTGTTGGTCAGGGGTGGCGCATGCTTATGGAATCGTTGGCTGCTGGACGATCTGTATCATTACCTTCTTTATCTCTGGGCGCGGCACAGTTGGCGACACGGGTAACGGGAGCTTATGCGACTGTACGCCGTCAATTTGGATTACCTATTGGACGGTTTGAGGGTGTTGCTGAGCGACTGGCCCGTATTGGAGGCCTGACCTATGGTATGGATGCTGCCCGTAAATTGACTTGTGCTGCAGTTGATGCAGGAGAAAGACCTTCTGTTCTTTCTGGAATTGCCAAGGCTTATCTTACGGAAAACATGCGTTTGGTTTTTCTTGATGCCATGGATATCCTCGGCGGGGCTGCAATCTGTCGGGGGCCAAAAAATCTCCTCAGCCGGGCCTATGATGGTATTCCTATCGCGATCACTGTTGAGGGGGCTAACATCCTCACCCGATCAATGATTATCTTTGGACAAGGGTCTATTCGGGGGCATCCCTTTGTTCCTCAAGAACTTGAAGCTGTTGGAAAAAATGATCTTACGGCTTTTGATGAAGCCTTTTGGGGGCACATTAATTTCACCATGTGTAATGCTGCCCGTGCGGGAGTTGATGGACTAACAGGTGGAAGGTTCATAAGAGTTGAAGGCACCCCTGTTGCGAGAAGACACAAGCAACTCTTAACGCGATATAGCTCGGCTTTTGTTTTGGTGGCTGATGTTTCCATGTTGATGTTGGGGAGTAGTTTAAAACGCCGGGAAATTCTCAGTGGTCGTTTGGCGGATGCACTTTCATGGCACTATCTGGCGACGGCAGCTGTGAAAAGGTTTGAGGATGAGGGGAGCCTTGCAAATGATGAGATTTATCTCAATTGGTTCTGTGCTTATGCCTATCAACAAATTGAACAGGCGTTGATCACGATCACGCACAATTATCCTGTACGCTTTTTGGGAACGGGGCTACGCCTTAAACTGTTCTTTTGGGGACGATCTGCGCATGGACCCAGCGATAAAGAAAGCTTGGAGCTCGCCCGCCGGGTTATGGGTGAGAAAGAAGGCCGTGATCGTCTGTCCAAAGACATCGCGGTTTCGCGAAACACTGATGAGGCCATGGGCGCATTGGAAGAAGCCTATTATAAAATTTTAGCTATTGCTCCCCTTGATGAACGTATTCGGACGGCGCGAAAGACTGGTGCCTTAAAGGGCGTTGATCGAGAAGATTTACCAGTTGTTGCCGCGGAAAAAGGGATCATTTCCAAAGAAGAGTTAAAGCAGCTACAAGATGCAAATTCGCTCGCGGATACTGCCATCGAAGTCGATGATTATACCGCGGCAGCTTACAAGAAATTGAAAGGATAGAGTTTAAGCGATCCCAAGTAATGGTTAGAGCTAATATTTTGTTAGGCCGATTAGGGGCATGCTCTTAGGGTACCGGTGTTTATAATTCGAGGGAAAGATATTGTTCAAGAGCAGGTTCGTGGTGCCGTTGGTGCTTTCATTGTTGTTGGTTGCGTGTGGTAGTTTGATTCCGTCGGGTCAACAGAATGCCGAGATTTCACAATGGAAAGGTGGTGCTTACACACTCGATCCTGATCATGCCAGTTTGATTTTCTCTATCAATCACCTGGGTTTCTCTAGTTATATCGGTCGTTTTAATCGTCTGGATTCATCCTTGGATTTTGATCCTGAAAATCCAGAGAAGGCTCGTCTTTCGGCAAGGGTTATGATCGATAGTCTGGATGTGAATAATTCGGCATTTGCTGAAGATCTCAAAGGGCCCAGCTGGTTTAATGCCAAGGAGTTTCCAAGTGCTTATTTTGAAAGTACAGAGATAAAACTTACGGGTGATAAACAGGCCTCAATGATTGGGAATCTTACACTTAAAGGTGTGACCAAACCTGTTACTTTTGACGTTTCTTTCAATGGGGGCGCGGATAATTTTCTCACGGGAAAATATACTTTGGGATTTGAGGCTCGAGGAATTATCAAAAGATCAGAATTTGGGGTTACGTTTTTAGTACCAGCGATTAGCGATGAGGTGGAATTAAAAATTTCAACCGAATTTTTAAAAGTTTCAAGCTAACTAATGTCGTAGATAGCGCAGCTCTTTAATTCGTACACTTAATAATGCGCTTAGGTTTCGATTGATTAAAATTAAATAACTCAGTTATTTAAAAAATTTCAAATTATTGATATCAGTCAATCGCCATTTATGAATCTATAGCTTATAAGTCGAAAATCTTATTTTGATCGATCGTTTGGTTGGCCTTTTGTTCTATCGTGATAAATCCTGTACTTTGCAGAATGAATAATCCCTGGGGGAAAATATGGAACGTTATGAACTGATTGTTATTGGCAGTGGCCCTTCTGGACGCCGCGCCGCAGTTCAAGCTGCAAAGTGGAATAAACGCGTACTGGTCATCGAAAAAAGCCCGGAAATTGGGGGCGTTTCTGTTCATACGGGAACACTGCCGAGTAAGACACTTCGGGAAACCGTACTGAATTTGTCTGGCTGGCGGGAGCGCGCGTTCTATGGTCGTTCATACCGGGTGAAAGATAACATTACCGCGGATGATCTGCTTGAGCGTCTTCATATGACCCTTCAACATGAGGTTGATAACCTTGAGCATCAGTTTGTGCGCAACAAAGTTGAATGGGCGCAGGGACTGGCTAAGTTTGTAAATCCTCATGTCCTTGAAATAGTGGATGGAGAAGGCGAGAGCACACAAGTTCATGGCGATAAAATTCTTATTGCTACGGGTACGCAACCGCACCGACCTGATTACATTCCTTTCGATGGTGAAACCATTATCGACAGCGATGAAATTATTGAGTTGAAAAACCTACCACGCTCGTTGGCGGTTATTGGTGCCGGGGTGATTGGAATAGAGTACGCGACCATATTCAGTGCATTGGATGTGGCCGTAACGGTGATTGAGCCTCGAGATACGATGTTGGACTTTATTGATCGGGAGCTGATCGCCGAATTTATGCACGTCCTCCGCCAGCAAAATGTCACTTTCCGATTTGGTCAGGGGGTGTCCGAGGTTAAAAAGGTCGAAGGCGGTGGAAATATTCTAACGCTTGAGAATAAACGCATCGTCAAGGCCGACATGGTTTTATTCTCAGCGGGTCGCATGGGGGCGACGGACAAGCTGGCGTTGGAAAATGCCGGGGTCAAAGCGGATCACAGACAACGTATTAAAGTGAACGAGAATTTTCAAACTGAGGTCGAGCATATCTATGCTGCGGGAGACGTTATTGGTTTTCCAAGTCTCGCTTCTACCTCTATGGAGCAGGGGCGTATCGTCGCTTGTCACGCTTTTGAACAAGATGCGCACAACGCGCCAGAATATTTTCCGTATGGAATTTATTCTGTTCCGGAAATGTCCACCGTTGGTATGCCAGAAGAAGAAGTACAACAGCGAGGCATTCCTTATGAATGTGGTATTTGTCATTTTCAGGAAACGGCCCGAGGCCAGATCATGGGGCTTAATCATGGCATGATGAAAATGATTTTCTCATTAAAGACGCGTCGTTTGCTCGGTGTTCATATTGTTGGTGAGGGCGCGACCGAATTAATTCATATCGGACAAGCGGTTCTTAATCTCAAGGGAACTCTGGAGTATTTTGTCGAAAATACTTTCAATTATCCGACCTTGGCCGAAGCCTACAAAGTTGCAGCGCTGGATGCTTGGAATAGAATGCCTGCCGACTGATTTTGTGGTTTTCGGATCGTTTATTTTTGTGTCTCAGGTTTAAGTTTGTATCGAATTTATTGTTGGGACGTGTTCAACAGGAAAATTCACTGAGCGTGCAATAAAGCACAACTTGTTTGCTTCGTGATGTAAGTCTTTCGCCTTTTGAACATTTGAATCGGATGTGATGGTCACGTGAGGGTACAAGGTTGCCGAAGCAAACTGTCCGCTACCATCCGGGTTCATGACCATGGTTGCAACTGCGGGGTCACTATAGTCGGTTACAATGATTTTGTTGACGGAACACAAGTGAAGATACCACAGCATGTGACATGATGAAATCGATGCCAACAGCATGTCCTCGGGGTTATGTCGTTCAGCATTGCCTCTAAAGGCAGTGTCGGAAGATCCTGATAATGTAGGTTTTCCTTCAATAAGAATATTATAGTCACGATCATAATCTTTGTATGACTTTGTTCCTGATCCTTTGTTGCCTGTCCACGTTATCATTGATTTGTATTGATGTTCCTGCACTGCAAAATATCTCCCGTGTGTCGATGCCCCAGTTGAACCCCATAATAGAAAAAAATTAATAACAATAAAAATATTTGTTTTTGAAGTAGATTAGTTCAAAAATGAATAGATGAACGATTGGGATGATTATCGCTATTTTCAAGCTGTGGTGAAAACCGGAGGGCTTTCTGCTGCGGCAAGAGTGTTGAATGTGAGCCAACCAACGGTCGGTCGGCGCATCGCTGGTATGGAAGCTCAGCTTGGCCAGGAATTGCTGGAACGCGATGGCAAACGTGTGCGTCTGACAGAGTATGGGAAGCTCTTTGCAAAACGGATAGAACCCCTTGTTGAAACAGCCTCTCGGCTGGAAAAGGATCTTGAAGGTTTTGGTAAGAAGGAGCATCCGCCTGTACGCATTACCAGTACGGATGGCCTCGCGCTTTATTGGTTGCCAGAAATGTTGGGGAGGTTACATGACGATGAACCTGATATTAAATTTCTTATCCTGCCAGGAAATCAACTTGAAGATCTCAATAAGAGAGAGGCTGATATAGCTTTTCGGGTCAAAGGTGATCCGGTACAGGGACTTATTGAAGAAAATATTCTTGAGTTGAAAAATTCTTTATGGGCCTCAAGTGGGTATCTTGAAAAAAATGGCGTGCCCGAAGAGATGGAAGGTCTAGCCTCTCACAGTCTGATTGCTTTCAATGAAAGTTACATGGCGATGCGCCATATGAAAATTTTTGGAGACCGGAACTTGTCGGGAAACATTGTTTTTCGCTCTGACAATGTCCCCGTTCAAGCGCGTGCGGTGCAGGCTGGAATAGGAATTGGGATTTTACCAGATTATCTAGCAAACCAATTAGAACTGCAGAAAATTTCGTGGAACGAGAAAATTTCAATCACCCAATTTTCAATGCTGACGCACCCCACAGCTTTGGCCCGAGAAGAGATTTATAAAGTCTGGTCGTATTTTAAATCTCTTTAATATGGCAATTATAGGCTTCTTTTTAAGAGCGATTTATAGGATGTTTTACACAGTTTTAAGCTCCGTTGATTGATATGTGAGAACCTTTATTGTGCAAGATAGTGTTGTTTCATAGTCAGCTATATCAAGATAAATTATACTTCTTCGGCAACAGAGGCGCAGGGAGATGTGGCTCGCTGAGGGTTTCCAGCAGATTAATCTCGATGGTTTTAGACATGCTGCTGAGGGCGAGATCGTGAGGAGATGTACCAAAAGGGCCTTCAAGCTCCTCGCCAAGGGCATCCAGACCGAAAAAGGTATAGGCGATTACGGCGGTAACAAAAGGGGTGAGCACTCCCAGAGAAGCGACCAGACCAAAGGGAAGCGTAAAACAGTAGATGTAAGCGGTACGATGTAATAGAAGGCTGTAAGCAAAAGGTAGCGGAGTGTTATGTATGCGCTCGCACGCGGCAAGGACTGACGCCATTGCTGTTATTCTCTCTTCCAGGTTGCGTGCTGATATTTCCCCAATAAGATTGTTTTGTAAGGCGGTTCTAATTTCTGCGCCGAGTAGGTTGAGAATGAAGTTGGGGATGTGTTGAACCGTCTTTATCGTTATCTTGTCAAGCTCTGTGAGAAAGGGTGCGATATCATCGGTACTATCTGTATCGCGTAAATGGTGCCTAAGGGCATGGGAAAAAGCGACCGCGAGTAAAGCAATACGGCGGTGATATTTGTTTGCCTTACCAGAACTTAATTGTGATGTCGTGCCTGTTGGGGCATCGACGATATAAGTTTGAGCCTGTCGTGCGATAGATCTGGTGTCAATGATCAGCTGTCCCCATTGTTTACGGGCTTCCCACCAGCGTTCATATGAAGCACGATTTCTAAAGCCCAAGAAGATAGAAAGAGTAACACCGAGTAATACAAAGGGTGTAACTGTAAAGTCAGGGATAAAAGAGGGAAGATAAAGGTACCCCAAGTGTACGATTATTGCGACAAAGGCAGAGATTAAAATCTGTGGGGCGATGACCGGAACAACGGATCCCTGGACGACAAAAAAAAGCATAAAAGCGTTGGGTTTGTCTCTTACGATCATAGTGTTTCTAATCTCTACTTGAATTATGGATCAAGCCGCCAAGGTTGCTGTTATAAGCCTTTGACGCAAATCGAAAAATCAATATAGAACATCGAAACTTACGAATAAGATATTGTCTGTTTAAATAGCCTGAAAAGATGAGATCTATTTTTTAGTATAAGATTGCTCTGCTGTTGTTAAAGTCCATTCAACCAATTTTTTTGTCACTTTTCCCAAACCTTCATCAAATGCTGCGACCACAGCGTCGAGTTTGTCAGAGTGCGCAGGGACGTTGGTTTCAAAACTATGCGATCCAATAATTGTCCGCCGGGGCATTTGCACAATCTTGGCATTGAGCACAACACGTACTGTTGGTGTATTGTTAAAGTACAAGGTCTGAAATTCGCGTAGTTCTGTCTTAAGAATAAAATCAGACCTTAAACCAATGGTTTCACGTCCTACAGCAATAATCTTTCCTGTGTTTTCAAAGGATTCAACCAGTAAAGTTTGAACCATAATTGGTGCTTTGTCGACCCAACCAGCATTGGCGTAGTATTCCATCTGATTGGCTTCGCGTTGTAATGCAATCTTTGTCGTATTCAGGCTGGCGTTTGCAGCGGTTTGTTCTAGAACCAGTTGCCATGAGACGGTGGGTAAGTCCGGATCAAAGGTACTTTTGGGCGAAAGGCGATAAAGATCAGGAAGGGGACCCTGACCCGGTATCAAGTTTGTGCAGGATGCCGTAACCCCAGCGAGAGGTAGCAGGCTTACGAGCTTAAGGAAATTACGTCTGTCGTTTTGTCTAGTGTCAGTCATTCTGTCCACTTATTTGTAAAATTCATGTTTTGAAAACGTACTGTTTTAATCGGATCATTCCGTCGTTTCGTAACCCTTCTGCTGGTTACCAAAGAAGAAGCGGGCCGGATCCCGCTCGATTTCGCTGGCGACCAACTGGAGGTCTTTTACAAGTGTGCGGGTTTCAGATAGAAGGCTAGAGAATTCGTAAAGTCCTGTAGAAGTGAAATCTTGCAATGGCTCTCTATTTTCACGAATTAAAGCTTCTACCTGATCGCTCGTTTTGGCAAAACTGCGTGCTGTTTGTTGAAATTCCTGTACCAGAACTTTAATTTCCGGTGTGCTCTCGCTCACGAGTCTGTTCATTGACGTTGCCGCAGAATCAAGGGAGCTGATTGCATGATCAGCTTTAGAAATAATACCTTTACTGCCGCTGTGTAAGTCTTCGGTTAGCTCTTTTACAGAGACAGAGACAGCTTTCATGTTACTTGCTGTCATTGCCGTGTCTTCAATCAAGCTTGTGATTTGATTTTCTTTCTCTGCCAAAATTTTAGTTAAGGCTTCAATATTTTTAAGTGTTTGAGCGATACTCGCACGATTTTGTTCGTTTAAAAGGTCATTTCCGCGAGATACCAAGACATTTGTATTGGATACCAACTCCGGCGCACCTTTCAGAAGTTCGTCCAGAGCAGAGGTTTTTGCCTTGATGAGGGGATGACCATAGGGACCCTTTTCCGTTAAAGGGGCGGAAGCCATATTCCCAAGGGTCAATTGAATCGATTTTACGCCCGTTATACCCTCTAACTGGAGGGTCGCGGTGGTATCGACCTTAACTGGTGTGTCTTCGACAACTTCGAGTAGGATTACGACTTCTTCGGAAGGGTTGTCAGGCGACAGCTCTACTTTGATGACCTCTCCAACATTGACGCCATTATAGCGCACAGCACTTCCTGCTTTAAGCCCAGTTACATTGCCTTTGTAAATTATGTTGTAGTGAGAAAATTCGCGATCCGCTTGATACTTGGCCAGCCAGATAACAAAAATCATTGCTCCCAAAGCAAAAGCAATGACAAAGGCCCCTACGATCAAGTGATTGGCTCGGGTTTCCATCATGTTTCCTTATTAGGCGAAGTGGTCATACTTTACGTTATACTTTAAAAATTTACTGGTAATATCAACGGTGAGATCTTGTGGCGGCCCGGCCCCTTGGCCCTCCAAAGTATTCTTTGATCCAAGGATCTGCTTCTTTTGTTAAGTTCTTAATAGTGCCGACTTTTATTTTTTTGTCTAATAAAACACCAATGCGGTTACAAATCGCATGCAGGGAGTCGAGATCATGTGTAATCATAACCACGGTTAAGCCTAAACTTTCTTGAAGCCGGGTGATGAGTTGGTCGAACTGAGCTGCGCCAATAGGATCAAGTCCGGCAGTGGGTTCGTCAAGAAATAGAATGTCGGGGTCCAGAGCAAGAGCACGGGCAATGCCAGCGCGTTTTCGCATGCCGCCGGATAGTTCCGAAGGGTATTTGTCTCCGGCTTCCATTGGCAAACCAGCGAGAGATATTTTAAGGGCGGCAATTTCTCTAATTAATTTTGAAGGGAGCTTCGTATGCTCTTTAATCACAGCCTCAATATTCTGCGAAACGGTAAGAGAGGAGAAGAGGGCTCCATCTTGAAAAAGGACCCCCATACGTTGGTGTAATTGGGTGCGCTCTTTTGGACTTACTTCATCAACGTTCATTCCGACAATTAAAATTTGCCCAGCTGTTTTTTGATTAAGTCCTACGATTGTACGCATCAAGACGGACTTACCCGTTCCTGACCCTCCGACAATACCGATAACTTCCCCTTTTCGAATATCCAAACTTAACCCGTCGTGAAGGACGTGATCTCCAAACTGGTTTATGATATCTTTGAGAGAGATAACAACTTCTTTGGTTTTCAGTTCATCAGGCATTTTAAATTTCCAGAACTGAAAAGAGAATTGAGAGCAGTGCGTCGAGAACGATGACAAAGAAAATGGCTTCGACAACGGAGCGTGTTGTTTGACGACCGACAGATTCCGCGGATCTGCTAACCTGTAACCCTTCATGGCATCCGATCAGGGCGATAATAAAAGCAAAGATCGGAGCCTTGAACATCCCGACATAAAAATCGCCTAACGTGGCGGCGTCTTGAAGATACCGTATATATTGAAAAAGAGAGAGGTCCAGGGTAACCATGGTCATGACAGCCCCGCCAATCAGTCCCATGATATCCGCATAAAATGTTAAGAGTGGGAGGACAATGACCAGTCCAAAAATTCGAGGTAATACAAGGACGTCAATGGGGTCCAGGCCGATTGTCCGCATGGCATCGATTTCTTCATTAACCTTCATGGTGCCGAGTTGGGCTGTAAAAGCACTGCCGGATCGACCCGCGACAATAATGGCTGTTAAAAGAACACCCATTTCGCGCAAAACACCGACTGCTACGAGGTTTATGGTGAAAATCTGAGCACCGAAACGCTCTAGTTGACCAGAGCCTTGAAAGGCTAAAACAACTCCGATTAAAAATGAGATTAGGCCTACAATCGGTAAGGCGTGAATGCCGATTTGTTCCATTTGGGAGACGAGCGAAGTCAGACGAATTCGACGTGGGTTCAGGATTTGTCGAAAAGAAGCAGTGAGAACAAGGCCAAGAAAACTAAGGAGTTCTTCAAATTTATGACATATCTCAAAAACACTTTTACCCGTGCCAGACACAAGTTCGACGAGGCCTTTGATTTTTTTAGGTGGTGGGCAGTCTTTTATTCTGTGTTTGTCGACAGTCGAAATAATTTGTAATACGTGATCAGGAGCGTGTTTAAAAGAGCTTTTAGCCCCTGCACGTTCAATCACTGTTTGTTGTTGCAACAATGCGAGTGCACCAGCGGTATCCATGGTTTCGACGTTTGAAAGATCAAATAGGATAATTTCGCTTTTCTGTCCCTTGATAGCCTCAAGTGATTTAAGAATTTTGATCAGTTCCTGAGTGAGCCAAGAGCCGGATAGTTGGCAAACTGTTGTGTTTTTGTTTTGTGAGACTTTGATGTCAGGAGAGGTCAAGCTTTTGAAAACCGCATCGTTGTTGATTAATCGGTGCAATACATCTTAAGCGTATACGCGCGGAAAAGGCTAGATTTAAAGTGGCTTAGGACGCTTTTGCTCTCTGAGAGAGACTTTTCACCGCTTCTTCTCCTTCTCGAAATGCAGTTGTGACCCGTAAAGCGTAGTCGACATTAGAAAGACGTTTGTTGGAGAGAGTTTTATCATGTCGCCCGGTCCCGCCAAGAACATAGTCTCTGATAATTGCAGGAGGCTCGGGAACATCACGTTCGTCTTCGTGTAATTCAACTTCGGCGATAACAAAGTAAGTTTTGTCCTGATTCTTGAGAAAATCAACGTCCCAAGTCAAACCATCGACAACGAATTTGAAACGATTTTTTTCAATATCACGTTCTCTGACGGACCAAAGTCTTTCGAAGTCTTCTTTGGAGATATCTGTTTCTACTTCGATAACATCATCTTCAACCCGGTGCTTGTAAGTATAAATATAGCGTAGTGAGTTGGTTTGGTGATCATGCCATTCGCGAATTCTGGACCCTTTACGGATATACCCTTGCTTGATGCTAGCTCTAAAATGGTCAGAGGCTAACAATATTTTTTCCAGTTCACCCTTGGGATCGTGCAGGCAAAATTTATACTCGTTTTCTATGGGCATATATTGCTGTTCTCTTTTATGCTACTGCGTTTTCTTACTCTTTTCTCGCGGAGCACGCTAGAGTAAGAACTTACTGTCATAATAGTTTCATATTTCTCAATTCTTAAAAAATTATAAAATATTGTTTATTTTTATGGGGTTTATGTATTTATATAGTACTCATTTATAGTGAAATATTTTTTAATTTGAGTATTGGTTGAGTCTGATTCGTTTGTTTCTAAAGCCCTTGTCTATCCTCTTCGTATTTCTCTTTATTTTACCTTTCGAAGCCTTTGCTAATGGGGCTCCGCTGAAAGCTGCAGTGCCTTTGGAAAAGCCTTGGAGTTATTATAATGACAAGGGAGAGCTAGAGGGACTTTTTGTTTCATACTTTAAAGCACTCTCAATCGAGTTAGGGCGTCCAATCCTGATTTCTGCGGTTCCTTTAAGGAGAGTATTACTTGGGATGGAGAAGGGGAATTATGACCTCTCGCTTATGTTTCGAGAGCAAGCCTCAAAAGGAACGGTAACCCTCGTCGCCCCAACATTGCCATTAGATACTTTGCTGATCGGACTTCGTGGGCTAAAAATTAAGAACAACAGTTCTATAGAAGGTTTGCGTCTTGCTATGGTTCGTGGCGCATCGAGTGGTAGCTGGATTGATGAAAATGATAAAATAAAAAAAATTTCGACCTCTAATTACAATCAAGCGGTGTGGTTGCTTAAACAGGGGCGGGTTGATGCAATTTCGGGATCTTACCCTGTTCTTGAAAATGTGATGAAAAAACAGGAAATGGACTGGACAGATTTGAATAAGCCTTATCTTTTGAGTTGTCGTTTCGTAATGTTGGTGTTTTCTAATTTCTCAAGCCAATACTCCGAATTAGATACTGTCCGTAGGGTTGCAAAACGGTTGCAACAAAGTCCGAAATGGAATGTTTTATTGAACGATGTGTCTGAATTTGCCCCTTCGATGTTGGGAGCACATGTTCATCATGAGTTCTTGAAACACTAATACTCCTTTGCATTATTGTCGTTTAGGTTATTGCTTAATAACTCTACATCGAGTCACTTTTATCTCTTGCTGAATTACTTTGTCAGAGGATGATTTTTTTATGTTTCTTGATAATCCGTACAGCTTTTACGTTGTTGCTGCTGTAGCCGTGCTCATTACGGGGATTTCTAAAAGCGGATTTTCAGGCGGAATGGGAGCTCTAACAGTTCCTTTGATGGCATTGTTTATTGCGCCTTTCAAAGCTGCAGCCATTATGCTGCCGATCCTCTGCTGCATGGATATATTGAGTATTTTTGCATACCGGAAAAGTTTTCATCGGAAGAACTTAATAATTTTAGTGGTTGGAGCACTTTCGGGGATCGGGATCGGAGCTCTGACCTTTCGTTACGTTAACGCTGATAATGTGCGAATTCTTTTAGGCATGGTCACGTTGCTTTTTGGCCTTAGCTTCTTTGTTGGGAACAAGGAACGTGATGTAGCAAAAAAGGTATCAACCCCCATGGGAGTTGGTTGCGGAGTTGTGGCAGGGTTTACCAGTTTCATTGCCCATGCAGGTGGACCGCCTGTAAAATTTTTCCTGTTGAGACAAAACTTAGACAAGACGCTGTTTGTGGGAACAAACGTGGCTTTCTTCCTGATCGTAAATCAGGTCAAAATTATCCCCTATGCCTGGATGGGACAGTTTTCGTCGGAAAACTTGTTACTGTCCCTTATTTTTGTCCCAATTGTCCCGTTTGGTATTTGGTTGGGCTTGCGTCTGCACAACGTTATCTCCCCGGAGTTGTTCTATAAGATCAGCTATTTCATGATGATCGTCGCTGGGGCTAAGTTGCTTTATGATGGCATGATTTAATCTTCTGAGTGTGAGTTCCCAGAAGATCAGACCACTTATTCTGTTGAGGGTGTTCGTTTACCTTGAAGACGGCGCTTGGTCATAGCGTCTACCAAGAACCCGTAAACGGCTTTCAAATTCACTGCGATCTACATAACAACCGCGAAGATGACGGCCACCACTGTGAGTTTCTGATGCTTGAAAAGCATGCCGGCCATGCATTACCCTGCGGTTGTCAAAAATGCACAGATCCCCAGCTTTCATTCTTATGGAAATGACAAAGCGTTCATCGTTTATGAGGATCATGAGCTCGCGGAATGCGCGGTAATAGCGGTCCATCATGTCCTCATCCATGTCGAAGGTACTGACGAGATGCGGACTGTAACGAAGCTCAATCAAGCGACCATTTTCATCAGCGTTGATAATCGGATGCCTTGTTTGAATATCTGTTTCTCCGTCATGATAACGCATGGGAACATTTACGGTACTTAGAATTTGGAATGAACCGGGAGACGTTGCTTTTAGCTCTTCGATGATTTTAAAGCCATCAGCGTAAGTTGATTCTCCCCCTTTACTGTCGTTCACCAGGCAGTGAAGGAACTGGTAACCCGGAGGGGTTTCCTGATTTATGAGATCAATGTGTAGTGGTAAAGCTTCTGAAGTATAAGCATTGTTGATTGGGTTGGGCTTTGATTTCACGTCAAAAACCTTGCCAAAATTTGTCTCTCTCAAAAAAGCGATCCTGTTGGCAACATCAATTACACCGTCGTCGGTGCAAGGAACATTTCTAACGTACGAAATTCCCCATTTATTTACAGCACTCAGCCAATCGAAGAGAACTGCATCGTTTTGCATCAAGTCTGCGTATTGGACTTCATGGAGACAGTTTAAAATTTCTGTACCCCATGGTGTTGCAGGACTTTCTGTGATGAATTTAAAGTCTGGGGAATATGAATTTTCATAAAGCCATTCAAGGCGGTAGGCACTTTTATGTTCATGTTCTGACCATGAGACGTAAAGCGCCCCATCATCAAAGGCACTGGTAAGTGCGTGGATGTTCTCGCTTACAGATGTCAGATTGAATAACCGTTCTTGAGTGGAGGGGTGAAAACCGGTGGGGCAGTTGTCGCGTAGCCATAGATAATGAAAGTTCGAGATCCGTCCGTCTGACCAGGTGATTTCCAAGGAACGCTCATTTTGTTCCAGCGATTGGACCGCAATTTCTGTGGGGAACTTTTCTGCGGGGGAATTCATCTGCTTCTCCGTAAGTGTTATGTGCAATGCACTGTCTTTAAGGGGCAAAGTGTCCAAGCATATTTGGTGTCGTTTCCTGAAAGTAAGGTGGGGGAGATTTCAAAATTTTAAAAGTGATTTTATTTGATGAATTAGTCAGTTTTTCTCAGCTAAATTAATAACTTCACAAAAGTTATTTGGAAATATTCTTGCGGTCATTCGTTGCATGATTTCGAGCAACGGTGTTACCATAACAACCTGTAAACAAGAGCGGGAGAACAACGCCATGAAAGATGCCAATTCTGTTCTGTCATCCTATAGTACGACAGTTTTTGAAGTTATGTCGCAGTTGGCGATGGAGCATGATGCCATTAACCTTGGGCAAGGTTTTCCCGATGAAGATGGACCTCTTGAGCTTCGGAAGATAGCCGCAGACGCCCTTATTGAAGGCCCGAATCAGTACCCTTCCATGATGGGGTTGCCAGAGTTACGTAAGGCGATTGCCGATCATGATAAGCGCTTTTACGGTATAAGCTTGGATTGGAAAACAGAGGTCATGGTGACTTCTGGGGCGACTGAAGCACTTTCAAACTGTCTGTTTGGGTTGATTGAACCCGGCGATGAAGTTGTTGTTCTCGAACCGTTTTATGATTGTTATCTCCCTTTGATCAAAAGGGCGGGTGGAATTCCTGTGGTTGTTCGGATGTCGGCACCAGATTGGAAACTCCCCGTAGAAGAACTCGATGAAGCGTTAACACAAGATACGAAACTTATCATCATTAACAGTCCGATGAACCCTACAGGTAAGGCGTTTCATTGGGATGAGCTGGAAGCTTTGGCAGAACTTTGTCTTCGTTATGATATTTATGCCGTGTGTGATGAGGTCTACGAACACCAAATTTATGACGGTCGGGAGCACTACCCGCTTATTACCTTGCCAGGAATGAGAGATCGAACGGTACGTATTGGATCTGCAGGCAAGAGTTTTGCTTTGACAGGGTGGAAAGTGGGATATATCTGTGCGGCGCCGGAACTGCTTGCTCCAATTAGCAAAGCACACCAATTCACAACCTTTACGACCCCGCCAAATCTGCAAAAGGCTGTTGCTGCAGGACTTGCTAAAGATCAAAGTTATTTTAATAATTTGACTGCGGATCTTCAGAAAAAACGTGATTACCTGGCAAGTGGGTTAGCCGAAATTGGTTTTGATGTACTGAAAAGCGATGGCACGTTTTTTATAACGGCAGATTTCAGTAAACTCTATAAAGGCGGCGATGAAAAATTTTGCCACTACATTACGACCGAAGCCAAGGTTGCTGCGGTGCCTGTCAGTGTTTTTTATGATGTTGAAGGCCCGAATAACCTCGTACGCTTTTGTTTTAGTAAACGCATAGAGGTGCTTGAAGAAGCTTTGAAAAGACTCAAGAAGGCTTTTTCTTGATGAGTTAGGGCTTTGATCGATAAAGAGAGATACTGTTGGTTAGAGTATCTCTCTTAGGATTTTTGCCATTCCCTTGACGCCTTCTGGAATTTTATCCTCTGGGGTTCCTGCGAAACCAACCATAATGCCTTTTCGTTTATACGGCTTCATGCAGTAGTAACTGATGTTATTAACGGCATAACCTGCGGCGCGGAGGGTCGTTTCCACCATTTCCGGATCAGCGTGTTCGGGGAGCCATGCATTGCAGTGGAAACCTTGGTCAACAGCTGAAATCTCTACGAGATCTTTGAGGTATTTATCGGCGGCCTGTAATAAAATTTGCTGACGCTGGTGATACACCTTGCGCATTTTTCGCATATGCGTGGCAAAGAAACCTTCGTTAATAAAGTCAGCAATAATCTGTTGGGTGAGAAGAGGGGTGGAGCGCTGCAGAATGGTTGAGGCGTGTGCAAAGGCCTCGATCATGGACTTTGGAACCACCATATAGCCAAGCCTTAATCCCGGATAGAGGATTTTGGTGAAAGAACTGACATAGAGGACGCGTCCGGATTTATCGAGCCCCTGCAAGGCCGAAAGAGGGCGTCCTGTATAGCGAAATTCGCTGTTATAATCATCTTCAAAAATCCAAGTGTTATTTTGTTGTGCCCATTCCAAAAGCTTGATGCGGCGGGTTAAAGGCATGCGACGACCAAGTGGATGCTGGCTTGATGGCGTAACGTAGGCCAGTTTAACGGCTTTATTTTTCTCTTCCTCAGGGCAAAGAGCAGGGTTGAAGCCATGCTCGTCAATCGGAATCGGGACAACTTTTGCGCCACTTCCTTGAAAAACACATCGCGCCGCTGTGTGGCCAGGGTCTTCCATCCAAACAGAATCATCTGGATCTATCAGTAATTGACTGGCGAGGTTTAAGGCTGTTTGAGTGCCTGATGTGATTATGATTTGTTCAGGCGTGCAACGAACAGATCTTGATGCTTTAAGGTAACTGGAGATGGCTTCTCGTAGCGGCATATAACCACCACGGTCAGAATAGGTCAGGTATTCATCTTTAGGTTTTCGTTGGTATCGGTTTGTCAGTCGTGAAAAAATATCATGTGGTAAAAGCTCGTAAGCAGGCTGGCTTGGGCGGAAGGTGAAAATGCCCTCTGGTTCATATTGGTGAGGAAGATCAGCATAGCCTTGGCCGCGCTTGGATAGACATAAATTTGGATCTTCTTCGCCGGATTCTGGGTCGTCTTCGACAGAGGTTTGATAGAATTCGGTCATTTCTGAGAGTCGTTGAGTAACATATGTCCCAGAACCACGACGTGTTTCGAGAAATCCTTCGGAAATCATTTGCTCGATCGTGTTGATAACTGTGGTGCGAGAAATATCAAGTTCAGTTGCGATTGTTCTGCTTGCAGGAAGTTTGGTTCCAGGGGGTAAGTCACCGGAAAGGATCAGCTTTCTGATGCCAATATAAAGCTGACGGTAAAGTGGACTCTGAGAGTTTTGGTCCAGTTTTATGCCCTCGAGTAACGCGCCGGATGCAAATTTCGCCATGTTCTTGAACTTAATCTAAAAGTGGTATGGTAAGGCATCCGATAATGGATCTTAAAGTGATGCCACTATCTGTGTAGTATTTCCAAAATAACAAAGCCGCAAGTAAAACCGCTTAAAAAAGTGGAATTGCAAACAAAGTTCAATGTCACTGTAATACATGCTCTATAAGTATATATTACATTACAATGATGCCCTTCCCGGGCATCAAAACAGACTTGGAGAGCTATTGTTCGGTGAGAATAGGGATGAAAATTGGTCCCGTGACGCATTCGAACATGTGCATTAAAAAAAACACGGAGGTTTTTTATGAGTACTACGAAAGCTATTTTGGGCCTTAGCGCGATTGCTGGTCTTGCATTTTCTGGCCAGGCACAAGCTGAAGAACTAAGACTTCTTACTTGGGGTGGTTATGCGCCTGATTCTGTTATCGAACAGTTCAAAGCAGAAACAGGTATCGATGTTAAGGTTACCAAATCTAACAACGAAGATATGATTTCCAAGTTGCGCGCAACGGGCGGCGGCGGGTTTGATCTTGCACAACCAAGTCAGGATCGTATCTCCTCTGCGCAAGCTGAGCACCGCATTTATAAGCCAATTGATCTCTCTAAAGTCGACAGCAGCCAGTTCATTGGCTCTATGTTGGAAGCAACCAAAGGCAATACGACTTACGAAGGTGATGTCTATGGCGTTCCTCATATATGGGGAACTAGCGGTTTGGTTTTGAATAAAGCAACCGCAAGCAGTGTTAAAGATTACACCGATCTTTGTAACGACGCTGTTGCTGGTAAAGTTTCTTATCGCCTCAAGCGTCCAACGCTTATCGGTTTTGCATTCTCAATGGGTCTTGATCCATTTGCTGCATACGGTGATAAAGATAAATATCAAGAAATCATGAATAAAGTTGAAGAGAAACTGATCTCTTGTAAGTCTAACGTGAAAACTTATTGGGAAGGTGGCGATGCGCTGCTGAACCTTGTTCGTTCTGGCGAAGTTGTTGCTGCAATGGCATGGGACACTGGTGGCTGGAAGCTAAACAGCGATAATGCCGATGTAACATTTGTTGCGCCTAAGTCTGGTGCTCTTGGTTGGATTGATACTTTTGCGTTGCCAAAGAAAACTAAAAATGAAGCTGGTGCTTACAAGTGGATTAACTTTGTAATGCGTCCTGAAATTGCAGCTCAAATTACAGCAGCTGCAGGAAACTTCACTGCTTCTAAAGGTGCTGATGAGTTCGCCGAAGATAAACTAAAAGCACAGTTCCAGGCTAGCTTCCCACAAGCTGATCTCGACAATATCAAATGGTACCCAACAGTACCTGCAGGACTTGAAACCATCGAAGGTAAAGTTCTGGATCGTGTGAAAGCGGCTGCTTCTAACTAAGCCAACCTTCTACGATTAAGTTACGGCTTCCCCCGGTCTTGAAAAAGGCTGGGGGAAATGCCTTCCACGGTCCTTTTTTCTAAAGCGTTAAAGACGAAAAAGGCGATCGAAGTTAGAGTGCCGACCCCTAAATTTCGGCATAAAAATAATAAATAATGGTACTGGCGCTTATAATTTAAAAAGCGCTTCAGTAATCAACTAGGTTTTAAGAAAATGAGCAATCAACTGGATCTTGAGTGTCGCAAAATTGTGAAGTCCTTTGGGAAATTTACAGCTGTTGACAATGTATCTTTGGAAATCCCCAAGGGATCATTTTTCTCAATACTCGGTCCAAGTGGCTGCGGTAAAACAACATTACTTCGCATGCTGGCGGGATTTATTGAACCGACAGCGGGTGACATTGTTATCAAAGGTAACTCCATGTTGGGAGTTCCACCGAATAAGCGTCCGGTAAATATGGTTTTTCAGCATCTCGCTCTTTTCCCAATGATGAATGTAGCAGAAAATATTGGCTATGGTCTGCGCCGTCGTAAAATGCCACAGGCAGAAATTGATAAACGCGTCGCCGATGTACTTGAACGCGTCAGTTTGCCGGATGCAGGACCTAAAAATGTTGACCAACTTTCTGGCGGGCAGCGTCAGAGAATTGCAATTGCGAGATCTTTAATCCTTGAGCCAGCAGTTCTCTTGTTGGATGAACCTCTTGGCGCTCTGGATCTAAAACTACGCGAACATATGAAGGTAGAGCTTAAGCAGCTTCAGAATGAAGTTGGTACGACGTTTGTCTATATAACGCACGATCAATCAGAAGCTCTTGTGATGTCTGATAATGTTGCGGTGATGAACGAAGGTCGTTTCGAGCAGGTCGGTTCTCCTCAAGATCTCTATTACAACCCGCAGACCGCTTTTGTTGCGGGCTTTGTTGGCGACAGCAATCGCTGGAGCGGGAAAGTGGAATCCGTAAATGGTGATCAAGCGATGATCACTTTGGACGATGGTGGGGTTATTGCGGCTGTATCAGGAACCAACTCATCTATGGACATTGGTGAGCAGGTAGAACTTTTTGTGCGCCCGGAAGCCATTACCATAGAACGTAGTGCATCGTCTGATAGTGGGGCTCATATCGAAGATGGGGAGAACACCCTAACGGGCGTTGTCGAGAACTTGCTTTTTGATGGAGCAAATAGTCGTGCGCAAGTTCGTGACCAAAAAACGGGTCATGAAGTTACGGTTTCTCTTCCTCAAACTGGAGCATTTAGTGACTTAAAATCAGGGGAACACTTGAGACTGAGTTGGAACGTTGAAAAAGCCCGATCTTATAAAGCGACGGCAACTTCCAAACAGGAGAAAGCAGCATGAGTAGTGCCGAGATCGCTGTTTCTAAAACGGGTCAAAGCTCTGTAATGCCAACATTAAAGCTTGGTACTTTTTTATTGATGCTGCCGTTGTTGCTGTGGTTGTTCTTACTGATTGTTCTTCCCCACGTTGATTTGTTGATCGTCTCGCTGCGGGAGAAATTAGGATATCGCGAGTATGCTTTTAGTCTTCAGAACTATACTGAATTTTTTGTAGAACCGCTGTATTGGAATACTTTTGTTCGAACGGCGGTGATGTCCATTCTGGCCACGTTCATTACGCTGATCATCGGTTTCCCGGTTTCCTATTATATCGCCAAGGTGATGAAAGGGAAAAAACGTAACCTGCTCTTCATGATGTGCCTGATTCCCTTTTGGGTATCTGAGTTGGTTCGAACGTTTGGCTGGATGATATTACTGCGTGAAAGTGGTGTGCTCAGTAGCTTTATCCAATGGATTGGTCTGGTCGATGGTCCTGTGGAGTTTCTTTATACTGATGCGACATTAATGGTTGGTCTCGTATATACCTCCATGCTGTTTATGGTGGTACCTTTGGTTTCCGTTCTGGACACTCTGGACGATAGTTTGATTGAAGCAGCCTATGACCTCGGTGGGAACACCGTGTCGATCTTGAGAGAAATAGTCATTCCTCACGCCATGC
Source organism: Kiloniella antarctica (assembly GCF_042682825.1). Taxonomy (NCBI): domain Bacteria; kingdom Pseudomonadati; phylum Pseudomonadota; class Alphaproteobacteria; order Rhodospirillales; family Kiloniellaceae; genus Kiloniella; species Kiloniella antarctica. Next base: position 1,156,350 of record NZ_JBHUII010000004.1, on the reverse strand, counting down.
CGGGTATTGCGTCTGGCTGTATTGTCGTCTTTATGCTGACACTTGGAAATTATCTGACGCCTACTCTTCTAGGTGGCAAGGATAGCCTGTGGTTTACTGAACAAATTTATAACCAGTTTATCACCCGATTTAATTGGGAATCAGGTTCTGCCTTTGGTTTCCTATTGTTGTTCCTCTCTTCTGCGATTGTTTTTGTCGGCCTTAAGCTAAGCCGTCAGACACTTGCCGATACTGTTAAGTAAGGGGCACGATTATGATCCCATCTTTACCTCAATCAAAGTTTAGTACGCGGCTTTATGCTGCATATATAACCTTGTTCTTTCTTTATCTTGGTGCGCCGCTCATCGTAGTGGGTGTGTTTGCCTTTAATGATAGCTTGTTTCCTTCCATGCCTTGGAACGGGTTTACCTTGGATTGGTTTATAGGCACTGAAGCGCCAAGAGTTGGTGTTTTTAACGATTCACAACTTTTGGAAAGTATCGGGTTTTCAGCGTTTGTCGCGGTTTGTGTAACTACTCTCGCTGTTTTTGTCGGTACATGTAACGCCTTCCTTTTTGAGCGTCATTCGTTTCCGGGTAAAAACATTCTCTACATGTTTGCTTTGATGCCACTGGTTATTCCAGGCGTTATTCTTGGTATTTCGATCTTGATTTTCACCAATTCAATTGCAAATGGCGTTGAAGACAGCTTTGGGTGGGATTTTGAATTCCTGCGTCCAGGTTTGTTTATTGTTATTATGGGGCAATTCGCTTTTGTAACGACAATTACAACATTGGTGATCTCCGCGAGATTGAGAAAATTTGATAATAGTCTGGAAGAAGCGGCATTAAATCTTGGCGCAACGAAGTGGGAAGCTGTTCAAACCATTACGCTTCCTTTTCTTAAGCCGGCCATGATTGGCGCAGGAATTATCAGCTTTCTGATGTCCTTTGAAAATTTCAACACAACCTTGATGTTGGTTGGGTCCGACTCTCCGCTAACCATCACGATGTTTGATCGCCTCAAACAAGGGTCGACACCTGCGTTGAATGCAGTCTCTTTGATGTTAATGGTTGTTTCTGGTGCTTTGGCTCTTTTTGCAGTTTTTGTCCAACGGGATAAAAACAACAATGACAGCTGAATGAAATTTGACAGAACGCGTTTGATGAACGTGACTTTGTCTAGGAGTTATGTGTTCGACCGATCCGAAAGGTAGGGCGCATAAAGGTAGTTGCTCTTTGAGTAACTTACCCCACATGACTTGGCCGGGCTTATGCCCGGCCATTTTTTTCATAAGGCCGATCAAGTTATTTGACGAAGAGGGTCGAGAAAAAAGACCTTGGTTGATTGATGTGGTAATTTTGTGAGTGGAGAACTATGCTTATCTCCGCCGTCATGGAGTATTGGGGACTGATCTCGGGTGATGGTTACGCATTAATAAAAGAGTATTTCTAAAATATTTAAAACCGGTATCTGATGTTTTGTTAAGGGGGCCTAACAAGATTAAAGAGTAAACCAAAGAAGTTTCCATTTGGGGATTAGTCCGTCCATGTTTAAAAACACTGCTTTTAAGAACACAAAAACACAACAAGCAGCACAGAGTTTCACCCGCAGAGGCCTATTGAAATCGTTTGCGGCCCTAGTTGGAACCTGTGCCGTCTCTCCTCTGTTCTCCTCTCCTTCGGTAGCTTTATCAGGTGAACTGGAAGTATTTGCGTGGCAGAATTATTTCAGTAAAGAAATGATTTCTGAATTCAAAAAAGACACAGGGATACAGTTGTCAGTTACCAGCTTTGACACCAATGCGGAGGCATTGTTGTATCTGAAAGCAACGAAAGGGCAGGGCTTTGACCTTGTCTTTCCAACAGCAACATCCCTTACGAATTGGTACGTAGCTGAAGGCTTTTTACAGCCCCTTGATGAAAAACGTCTGGTCCTAGATCATATCCAGCCAACTATTTGGGAAAAATCGAGCAACCTGAATACGATCTACCGTGGACAACGGTTTGCGATGCCTTTTAGTTGGGGCGCAGAGGGTATGTGTTTTGATAGTACGGTTCATGACTATAAAGCTGGCCAAGTCTCTTGGGCCGATCAATGGCTCCCTGAAAATAAAGGACTTGTTACAGCGCGCCCCCATTCTGCCTTGACGACGATGGCTCTGATGCTTGATGGCACGGGGGAGCGGCTTAATATGGCCTATGTGAACGAGGAGATAGCACGAGAAGTTTTTGGTGAGGCCTTGCTCTTTGCTATTGAACACAAATCCTATATTCGTCAATTTTGGAGCGATGTAGAGGGTTTAACTTCTGCTTTCACCCAAAACAATTGTGTCGTCGGACAAGCGTGGGACGGAGTTGCTTTGGAACTATGGAAAAGTTCAAAAAGTAAGTTCAAGTTTGTTGCTCCCAAAGAAGGTGCCCTAGCGTGGTTAGGCACTATGGCCATACCCACTGAGGCACAAAACGTCGATCAGGCTTATGTACTCATAAATTGGCTATCAGCTCCCAAAGGAGGCGGAATGTTCATGTCTCATAGTGGTTTTAACTCCGTAGTCACTGAGGCCAAAGATAGACTGGATCTTGCTTCTCGTGATCGGTTTAATTTTGCTTTTAACGATGGGGCGGCGATGGATAACCTGAATTGGTGGCGTCCTGAGCCAAAGTGGTTTCAGGAATTACGAGAAGTGTATGTTCGTAAATATCAGGCTGCTTAATGTGAGAAAACAGTTAGAATAGAGCTGTTTGTTCTGAATTCCATTCAGTTTGTGGATCACATTTTCGTTGGCGATCTTCTTATCCCTACCAATGAAGCGTATACTTCCTTGGTAGGGAGAGTTCATGGATAAAAATAAATTTTTTAAAGTCGGTATCACTGGGGCAGTTGTCACAGCAATTTGTTGCGTGACACCTGTACTTGTTATCCTTTTTGGAGCGTTTGGTATCGGCGCAATGGTCGCTTATCTGGATATGATCCTCTTTCCTTTGTTAGCCGTTTTTTTGGGGATGGCGGGATATGGATATTGGAAGCGTAAGCAGATATGAGTGAGGCTTATTCTGTAATTACCTGTCCTGAGTGTGGCCATAACGAACGAGAAAAGATGCCGACAGATGCTTGCCAGTGGTTCTATGATTGCAAGGGTTGTAGCGCTTTGTTGAAGCCGAAAAGCGGGGATTGCTGTGTTTATTGTTCATATGGAACAAATCCCTGTCCACCAATTCAATCTGGTGAGAGCTGTTGTTAAGTATTTCTTGTAATAATATGTCAATGCCAGCACTATAAAAGTCGTTTTTGTTCAAATGAAAGGAGTATTAAGAATTATACTGAACAGATAACACATGGCTGAAAGGAGCAGTAGTATGGCGAATTCCATTATCCTGACCGTAACAGGTAAAGATCGGCCTGGATTGGTAGATGATATGTCTGCAATCATAACACAACTGGAAGGAAATTGGCTCGAAAGCCGGATTACCAAGCTATCTGGTAATTTTGCAGGTATAATTCGTGTATCTGTTCCAGAACAAAATACAGAGCAGCTAGAGGCTGATCTGAAGGCTGTTGAATGTGAGAGCTTTCACCTGTCGATTGAACTGCAAAATAGCGTTGAAGCAGATGTTCCGGTCAGAGAGTTGAGCCTTGAAATAATTGGGCCGGATCATCCTGGTATCATAAGGGATATATCGCATGCCCTCGCCGAGAAAAAGATCAGTATTAATGAGATGTTGACGGATTGTAACGACGGAGCAATGTCATCTGAACGGATCTTCAGTGCTGAAATAAATATTTCAATTCCAATAGCAGTATCCGTGGATATGCTACGGGATAAACTGGAAGATTTAGCGGACCAATTGATGGTCGATATTTCTATGGATGATCTCGAGGGCACGGTAACTCGGATATGATTAACTCAAGGTCATGCTGTAGCGAAGTTTGAAAATCATACCAGTTTAAAGCTAAGATTGTCGTCATAAGGCGCAGTAAAATACTGCGCCTTATTCAGTTGAGACTAGGACGTTTCATTTGGTTTGGTTAAAGCAAGCCAAGATGAATTTCTGAACTCGGCGGAAGTTGCCAGTCAATAGGTTGCTTATTGTATTGTTCAAGATATTGGTTAGTTTGCGAGAAATGATCGTTACCAAAAAAACCTCTGTGCGCTGATAGAGGGGACGGGTGCGGTGATTGCAGTACAAGATGTCTGTCTCTATCTATAACAGCGCCCTTTTTTTGTGCATAACTTCCCCAGAGAAGAAAGACGAGATTGTCATGTGCTTTGTTGAGCGCGAGGATGATCTGGTCAGTAAAAAGTTCCCACCCGCGACCTTGATGTGCCCCTGCCTTGTGCTGCTCCACCGTTAATACGGAATTCAATAGCAGTACGCCTTGTTGCGCCCAGGGAATTAGGCATCCGTGTTGTGGTTGGTCTATGTTGAGATCCTGCTTCATTTCTTTGAAGATATTTTTCAAAGATGGTGGGACTGGAATATCTGGGCGAACTGAAAAACATAGGCCATGGGCTTGGCCGGGGCCGTGGTATGGATCTTGGCCCAGAATAACGACCTTCACCTTGTCTAAGGGCGCGAGGTTCAAAGCTTGGAAATATTCGGACCCCTTTGGGAATATCGTTTTGTTGAGCTTTTTTTGCTGTGTGAGAAAAGCTTTAAGGTTATGCATGTAATCTTTGTTAAATTCAGAAGAAAGGGCAACTTTCCAGCTTTCATCCAGCTTGATGGTCTCTGAAGATGTGATCATTTATTTCGTTTATCGTGGAGATTGATTGGGGCTAGTCGTCGATAAGGGTAAGCAGAACTTCCATGGCATTTTCGGCACCACGGGCGATGTCAGGAACGGTTGCATCAAGCATATAACATGGTGTTGTAACCAGCTTGTTTGTCCGATCGACCACAACTTCACCATGCCCCGTTGTCTCATGGGTGGCGCCCATGGTTTCAAGCGTGAGGGCAGTCGCTGTATCTTGACCTATGGTTAGGGTCGGACTGTCGTAAAGGCGGGCCACAACGGCGGGAGAAATGCAAAGGGCCGCAACAGGTTTGTTTAAGCTGATCATGCCTTTGATTGCAGATTCAACATCCGGATTAATGGAACATTCGGCTCCTTCACTCGCAAAGCTTGAAAGATTTTTGGCAGCACCAAACCCACCAGGAAGGACCATGGCATGAACGTTATTGGGATCAAATTCAGCTAAATTGGTAATATTACCCCGTGCAATTCGCGCAGATTCAATAAGGACATTTCTGCGTTCGTTGGGAACGGTTTGTTTTGTCAAATGATTGATGACATCGCTTTGTTCAATGTTGGGTGCAAAACAAATTGTTTCTGCCCCAAGCTTTTGAAGGGCATAGAGTGTCATCACTGCTTCATGAATTTCAGCGCCATCAAGAAAACCACAGCCAGATAGGATTACAGCGACCTTGACACTCATACATCTCTCCGGGGTTTGCGTAGCTTCTGTTATTCTAACCGCAATAAAATTAACAATCTATCAAGTCAGGATTTTACGTGATCTGCCGAAGCTGTGGCTTTACTTTTGCTGGCTAGCTTCGCGCAGAAGTTTTTCAACATCCTGACGTTTTGTGTGTTTAAAAAATTCACGTGCTATTGGCGAACTTGGCTCTCGTTTAGCAATGACCATGCCGATATTATTGATCAAGCGTGGCTCAGATAAAGGAATAGCAACTACGCCCTCAAGGTTTCTAAGAATATGAATGAGGCTGATCGGAACGATACTCGATGTAGATCCAAAACGGGTTTCATGTAACAGTTGGGTAATGGAATTGGTCTGAGTGTGTGGCGTCACAAAACAGTCCAGTTCTTCAAACGTTTTATCGATAATTCGACGGTATTGCATGTCTCTTGTCAGAAGGCTTAAGGGCAGATTTGCGGCTTCTTGCCAGGTAATGGTTTGGCGATCTTTGAGAGGGCCATCTGCATTGTGTATCAAGGAATATTCTTCTTGATACAACTCGTGGCTTTCTACATTTGAGCTAAGTTCATCGCTTAGGTAGGTAACGCCAACTTCTAGATCAAACTTTTCCAGGCCCAACTGAATTTCGGCAGAAGAGAGTGAAAGCAGAGAAATTGTAATATTTGGGTGTGCGTCACAAAAAGGATTTTTTATCAATGACATCATTGGCATTGCGGAGGGGACAGCGCCTATGCGCAGGTGCCCCGCAAGGCCTTTACTCATTTGGCTGAGAGATTGTTTTAGGGTCCGGGCCTCTGCGAGGATGCGTTGTGCTGTAGACACCACCAGTTCGCCCTCGGTGGTTAAGCCTTGAAAGCTTCGCTCTCTTTTGACAATAGGCACGCCGAGTTCATTTTCAAGCTGTCGAATACGGGCTGAAAAAGCTGGTTGAGAGATGTTGCTGTTCTTGGCGGCTCGCCCAAAGTGCTTTTCGCGCGCAAGCGCACAGAGTAGTTCCAATTGGCGCAAGTCCAAGGCAATCACCTCCTGAGGTACAAATTATTCTTTTAATCTCGTGCGTTAAGTGAAGATCGGACATCCGATATTCTATTGCTGACATTCTATTGTTGAGTTTATACAACAAATTTATCGTAAAGATAAGGGGTTAAACATAAGGGGATATGCTTTCCTCTCATCGATTTAGAGCGTCATAAGCCGTTTGTTTTGCGACAAACATCTACTGATTTCGTTCTATTTCCTTGCCTGACATCAGGCTTGGGGTGCCTAAGGGGGATGTCATACCGGATTTCATCATTAAATGCCGTAAGGGGGAGAAGTTCCTAACTGCGGACAGGCCAATGTCTCTCACCTTGTGGAGAATAGCGCTGTCATTTGAGGCAAAACGGTTTAATCCATCGGCCGCGGCCAAACGGGAAACAACATCAAACCGTCTAGCTCTGTCATATTCTTTTAAGAGTTCAATGTCGTTGAGGGCTTTATCAGCTTTGTTTTGATCAATTAAGAGTTCAGCTAAAACAGCGACATCGCGCAAACTCAGGTTTAATCCTTGAGCGGCAATTGGGGGAAGGGCATGTGCCGCTTCAGCTATAAGAGCTAGATTAGGACTATAAAAGTGATCACTAAGCATTGCAGAGATTGGGAATCCACCGCGCTTGCCGAATAGCTTTACGGATCCCAATCGCCCTTTGATTTTGTTTATAAGTTCCTCTGAAAATTCATCATCACCAAGGGCGAGATATTTTTTTGCGAGACGTGTTTCTTCGACCCATACAATTGAAGAGCGTTTCCCCATCATTGGGACAAGGGTGAAAGGTCCTGCAGGATAGTGTGTTTCCGTCGAAACATTTTGATGAGATTTGCTGTGCTCAATGTAGCAGGTGATGGCGGTCTGAGGGTATGACCAGGACATGCTTTTAATACCGGCAGTTTTGCGACAGGCAGAATTTTTGCCGTCAGCACCGATAGTTAAGGCGGCGATTGAACTTTTGTCATTAGATAGAGTGAGCTGGTATCCTTCGGATGTCTGCGCCATTTTTTCCATCTTTGTTGATGTTAAATGGGTTACCTCCGGAAGGTTGTTTAAACGTGTGCAAAGAACGCGACGTAGAACAGAGTTGGGAACATTAAAGCCAAAGGGAGAATTTTCAATTTCTCTGGAGTCAAAGTCCGTTGAATTTGAATGTTTTTGCTGGCCCCGAGGAAGGTTAACAATACGCATAACTGTCAACGCTGTTGCGTAATCTTCGCATCCGTCCCAGGCACCACACGCTTTGAGAAGATTTATAGAGTTTTGAATAAGCGCTGTGGTTCTATTGTCTTTGGCCTCTTCAAAAGGGGTGTCGTAAGATTCTGGTTCCAAGTCGATAAGAAGGGTTTTGATGCCCGCAGTTCCGAGGGCCGCTGCGAGGCTGAGACCAGCTAGTCCACCCCCGACAATTTGTACCTGTGAAGTATAATCCGCCATTCGTATGCACAACACCAAGGGTGCAGCCCTTACTTAATTTTGTTCTTAAATGAGGTACTCCCAAAGCGTGAATGGTGCAAGGTGAACTATAAGATAATGCATGTTTGTTTGAGAAAACGGGAATAAAAAATGGAGCTCGAAAGCTCCATTTTTTATAGTAATTATTTAGGTACAGGTTGGGCGGCTAATCTCCCAAAAGTCCTTTGAGGGCATTACCTGCACCATCCGCAGCACCTTTAATGCCGTCGGTTGCGCCAGAAGCGGCATCACCTACTGTACTTGTTACACCAGAAGCGCCACTGACTACGCCGTCTGCAACACCCTTAACGCCATCTGTGACGCCTTTGGCTAGGCCGTCTAAATCAACAGATCCCAGCGCGCCGGTTATGTTTTTGGTCACGGCCCCAAAAGCTGCTTGTAAAATAACTGCGGGGCTTGCGCCTTGATCACCTTTGCCAATGTCTTTCAGGTGAATGTTTGGCAAGTCCACATCTATTGTTTTGTCGCCAAGTGGCGCAGCTGCGACGGAAATTTCGCCATCATTCAAATAGAGATGCTCAACGATAAATTTAGGAGCGTCTTCATTTGATGCGGTTGTTTCACTGCTCTTGCCGTGGGACTGAGTATTTTCATTGATGGTATCAATGTTACTTTTCTGTGGCCCGACTTCATAAGTAATATGAGGTGCGTTAATCCTTACTTCATTGATGATAATAACATCGTCTGTTAACGATTTTATATCAATTTTGACGGAAATTTCATCAAATTGGAAAGCTTCATTTGACTTGAAGCCATCTGGATTGCTCATGGTGAAACCACGTAAGCTGCCCTGACCTGTTGTTGGTGAAATCTCAACATCATTAAGGGTGACCTCGGTCTGAGTCATGTCAGAGGCAATGCTTTCAACTGCGGCTTTCACAATTGAATCCAGTGATGAATAGACAAAGATAAAGCCAGCCACGATAAGGATAGCGAGTGCGACAGCTGTAATGCTGGCAATTTTGACAAATTTGTTCATCGTTCAGTTTTCCCCGATTGTTCTGTACCAAGCGATTTATCACTCTTGGGGAGGGAAAGCTATAAGTATGTGTGCTTATGTAAGGGTAAGTCGAGAGTGAATCGATGAGTTATAAGGCCTTTATCGTAAACGGTGTTTGTTAACTATTTAAGTAATGAAATTAATAAATTTCAGTAATGTTTTATGAATTTTAACTTATATTTTTGATGTGATAATTTTGCCACGAAGCCGGTTTTAAATAAAACTTATGACATTTTATAATTTTAAAAAGATGACATATTAATGTAATGGTATGAAAAAATAAATAATATCAATGATTTATATTGTCGGTATTTTTACTTATATCCGGTCATAAATTTATCACAATAAATGCATGGGTGTTTCATTTGAGAGAATGGGAGACATGCGATACGTGCATGGTTGAATATTCTCGTTATCAGTAATTATATTTTATTTAAAGTAATTATAAAGTATAGAATTAATAAAAACAAACTATATAAGTGTTTTTATATGTTTTTGTCACGAATTCATGATAAATATTTCTTTGACTCTTGATGTTAATATCTTGTAAAGATTTGTTACTAACAAGCGACACTGGGTTGTTTGTTTTATTTTGATCCCTATATCGGGGGACGCTCACAATGATCTGATCTGTGTGGGCACGGGCTTGCGAAAGCTGCTGAAGTTATAAGTCTTGGACTGAGGTACTTACATTATGAGACGTGGTTTACGGCAGATTAAACGAATTGGTTACCGGTTACGTGGTCAATTCCGAGGTCATTGGTATGGTCTATCGTCATTTAGTTTCGCTCTTGCTATTAGTGCGGGAGTTTTGGCACCTGACGTTCAGCAAAATGTATTAGCTGTTCAGGTTTCAGAAGGTGATTTCATTTCACCTGTTGATGTACGGATTCTTGCACGTGACTATGCAGTATTACCAGAACTGGAACGCCGGCGTCCGACAGACGCAAGTTTTGAGGCTGAACTGGAATGTCTTGCGCAAAACATCTATTTTGAATCCCGCAGTGAAACAACAAGTGGTAAACGCGCTGTTGCACATGTTGTGCTTAACCGTGTTTCAAGTAAGCGTTTCCCGTCCACAATCTGTGGCGTTGTTCAGCAAGGTGGTTCTAAAAAGCTAAATCGCTGTCAGTTCTCTTGGTGGTGTGATGGGCGTAAAGATGAAATTGCCAATGAAGAGGCGTGGGAAGAATCTCTGGAATTAGCACGCTATGTATATTGGGGAATTTCCGAGGATGTGAGTGAAGGTGCTCTTTGGTATCACGCTGATTATGTTAGCCCCAAATGGCGGACAGCCTTTGATAAGGGCCCAACAATCGGTCGTCATATTTTTTATCGTGAAAAATCTGACGAACTGCGGGTTGCATCACTCGACGTAAAGTAGGCCTTTATGCTCTAATGTAGAAAGCGCCTGATAAAAGGCGCTTTTTTAATTTTAAATCATATAAATTTTATCCTGAATCTAAAACGACTTTATCTATTGAGTTCATGGGGTTGATTGCTGCTGTTGGCTTGTGTTGCAAAAACGAGTCGCAGTGAGTTTCTTCACTCGTAAATTTCTACTGGTCACTTTGGGTGCTTTTGCATCCGCTTTGGAGTGGAGCTTGCTGGTTGGTTGATTTCCATCTCTTTATAGAGGTCAACTTTGGAATCAAGCAGGTCTTTGCAGAGAGAAAGTTCCTCAATTTTATGCGCTACGATTTGGCGTTGTTTTTCCAGCATTTTACGTCGTTCCCGCGCCGTGGATGGACCAATTTCCCGAAGAGCGGCGTAGCGAGCCATATCCTTTACGCCCATGTCCATAGCGCGCAGTTTTTGTAAAAAACCGATCCATTCCCTTATCTGAGGCTGATAAACGCGTCGCCCGCCTTGATCTCTTGGTGTATTCGGAAGCAGGCCAATCTTTTCATAATAACGAAGTGTATCAATTGAGAGGCCGCTTTGGTTTGCGAGTTCGCCGATGTACATTTTTGCCTCTCCAGTGTTATCGCCCAGTGTGTGTTATCGTCTAGTGCTATAGCTCAAGTGTTATGATCTTTTCTTTAGAAAAACTGGTCGCGCTAGAGTTAATTTCAAAGGGTATCAATTTTTCTTTCTGTATATTACACACATAAATTAGGTGCTGGAGTACACTCTAGGACAATAGAAAATTATTGATGGCCTGAAACTTTGCTGAAGGAACTTAAATGTTAAGTGTCTTTATCTAATTTATGGTCATCTAAATTTTTTAAATTATTCTTTTTTTCTGTATTTGAAATCAATCTTTCAGTTTTAGTGCGGCCGTGTGCAACACGGTTATCGGCAGCATGGGACGCTTTGGCCTCACGAGCTTTGTCTTTCCGAAATTGTTTCAAGTTAATCACGTTGTTCATGGATGCTCTCCTTGACCCAAGTTTCTATGTCAGGGCATAAAATCTCTTTGCATTTCTTGTTTCTTCTTATGATGTAACCATTTACTGCTTCTGTACCAGAAATTTTTTGTTTCCCATACGGAGCCACCATGTCCAGTATCCCTGTTTCAGAGAATAACTTTGCCCCAAAAGCAGAGAAACGACCATTCTACCATGAGCTTCATGGCGAACGCAGGGAAGATCCATACGCATGGCTTCGGGCCGATAACTGGCAGGAAGTTATGCGTCAACCTGACAAGCTCTCTCCAGATATTCGTGATTATTTGGAGCAAGAAAATGGTTACTGCAAAGCTGTGATGGCAGATCAGGAGCATTTGCAAGAGGTGCTGTTTGAGGAGCTAAAGGGGCGCATCAAAGAGGACGATTCTTCGGTACCTTCGCCGGATGGGCAATGGCTTTACTACCTTCGTTATGAAGAAGGTGCTCAACATCCGATTTTTTGCCGCAAACCATCTTCTGGAAGTGGTGACGAAGTCATATTGCTGGATGGCAATAAAGAGGCTGAAGGCAAAGATTTTTTCCAAATTGCCAGCTGTTCGCACAGTCCCGATCACCGCTATGTTGCTTATAGTGTTGATGAAAAGGGATCGGAATATTACAGCCTGAAAATTCGAGATCTTAGTACGGGCGATGAGCTGGATGATTTGATCGAGAATACTTCCGGATACGTAGTCTGGGCCGCAGATAACAGGACGCTATTCTATACTGTATTGGATGAAAATCATCGCCCTTCGAAAGTCTTCCGCCATATGCTTGGTGATGATGAAGAATTGGATGTGCAGGTTTACGAAGAAACTGATCCAGGCTTTTTTGTAGGCATTGGCAAAAGTGAGTCCGGTCGTTTTATCCAGATTCTGGCCCATGACCATCAAACCTCTGAAGTGCATTTAATCGCCTCTGATCAACCCGCAACGCCGCCAAAGGTTGTCTCTGTTCGACAAGAAGGCCTTGAGTACGAAGTCACAGATCATGGTGAGCGGTTGTTAGTTTTGACGAGCGCGGATGGTGCTGTTGATTTCAAAATTTGCGAAACAGCCATTGATAAACCTGCGCGTGATAACTGGAAAGATTTGGTTCCGCACCAACCCGGTGTCTTAATCCTGACCCAGATCCTTTTTAAAGATCATATGACGCGCCTTGAACGCGTTGAAGGACTGCCTCGGATCGTCATTACGCGAATTTCAGACGGACAAGAGCACTCGATCTCTTTTGATGAGCAAGCCTATAGTCTTGGTATGTCTGCGGGATATGAATTCGATACAACGTCTCTGCGCTTTACCTATTCTTCTCTTTCTACGCCAGCCCAAGTCTACGATTACGATATGGAAAGCCGTGAGCGGGTGCTGCGTAAAGAAGATGAAATCCCAAGCGGGCATAATCCTGATGAGTATGAAGTCAGACGTTTGATGGCACCTTCGCACGACGGGGCATTGGTGCCGATATCTTTGCTCTATCGAAAAGATATACCGCTGGATGGCAAGGCGCCGTTATTGCTTTACGGTTATGGCTCCTATGGCAACGCTATACCAGCAGGGTTTATGCGTAACAGCTATTCTCTGGTTGACCGTGGGTTTGTCTATGCCATTGCCCACATTCGTGGCGGTACGGATAAGGGATACGGTTGGTATCTCGACGGCAAGATGGAGAAGAAAAAGAACACTTTTATCGACTTTATCGCTGCGGCCGAGCACTTAATTTCAGAAGGATATACGTCAAAAGGTCAAATTGCAGCGCACGGTGGAAGCGCAGGCGGGATGTTGATGGGGGTGGTTAGTAATATGCGCCCAGATCTCTTTAAGGCCATTGTCGCTGATGTACCTTTTGTTGATGTTCTAACCACGATGTGTGATGCGACTTTGCCTTTAACGCCGCCTGAATGGCCGGAGTGGGGGAACCCGATTGCAGGGAAAGAGGCCTATGACTACATCAAGTCCTATTCGCCGGTTGATAATGTGAGCATTCAAGCCTATCCGAACATGCTGATCACTGCGGGGCTTACTGATCCGCGCGTGACTTATTGGGAGCCTGCAAAATGGGTGGCGAAGTTGCGTGACCTAAAAATAGACACCAATCATCTGATATTTAAAACCAATATGTCAGCGGGACACGGTGGGGCATCCGGACGTTTTGAACGCCTCAAAGAAGTGGCTTTGATGGATGCATTTCTTGTGAAAGTATTTGGCCTATAGATAAATAGAACGCGATCCATCGTTATTGTAAATCTAGGGCCAGAAAGTTTTGTTTCTGGCCCTAGATTTTGTTTTAAAGAAGGCCAGTTACGATCTGTTCACTTACTTCCCGAATGGCATCGTCCGCTCCGCTTTCGGATGAAAAGGGATGGGCTGCTGATTTTCCTTCGGCTTGGAAGGAGGTAATGGTTTCACCCGTTTTGATTTCTTTGAGGATTACTTCTGCGGTGACATTGTTTGATCCGGCTAATACACCAAAGAAAATACGCGCAGCAGTAGGTACTTTTTTTGCACCAGAGACGTGTACGTCAAGGGTATATTTTGCACTGGTACGATCCTGGTTAACTCCCGTAAATACTTCACGGCTAACCAATTTACCAAATAATCTATCTTGCAGGCGATTAGCAAAATCTTCAGCGGCCTTAGCTTGATCTTCTGAAACATCTTTATTCGTTGAGACGCTTAATACGATGGTCGCAGTATGGTCAATTTCAGAGGTAAGTGCTGATGTCTGTGTTAATTTTCCAGAAGAGCTACATCCAAAAACAAAGAGAGACAAGAAAAGAGTGATAACAATTTTTTTGAACACAGGAATTATCCTTAATTACATAGAGTATTTTCGTGTGGATAGTTGTCTTGATTGTCTCGAAAATACAAGCAGTAATTGAAATCAATGCGTGAGTTTTTGTCTCGAGTTCCCAAGGAAAGGATAACAAGGGTATTGGAAAATCTTTGGGTCGACTCTTTACGTTAAAGGTATCTAACTTTCGTTCACAAAATGGCGTTGCCAACTTGTGTGTGTTGCCGTTGGTGGTATGTGATGGGCAAGCGCGCAGTTAGGGAGCACTTGGTGGTCCTTAACGCCGAAGTAATGTTTGATGGAGCCATACAGGCCACCATGGGCGGCGATTAGAACGGGGCCTGGGCGATCAATAGCTTTGTTAATACCAGCAGTTGCACGTTCGAGAAATTGTTCTCTGGTTTCTGCGCCACCGGGAGTAAACTCTCCGTCTTTCCAGGCGGCAAACCAACCATCATCGACCAAGCCTTCGTGATCGCCGAAACAGGCTTCTTTGAGGTCGTCGAGGATAATTAATTCGCAATTCAGAACTTCATTGAGGATCTTAGCTGTTTCCAAGGCGCGACCAAGGGGGCTTGCGCAGATGGTGGCTATGTTGGTGCCTCTGATTGTTTCTGCTGCCTGATAGGCCTGTTGCCGCCCGGTTTCATTGAGAGGGATATCGGTAAAGCCCTGCATTAATCCTTTGGCGTTCCAGTCGGTTTGACCATGGCGGATGTAATAGAATTCTTTTTCAAGCAACATTATGTAAGCCTACCTAAACAAAAACACCCGGCACATCGTAGATGTGCCGGGTTATACACACTTAAAATCAAACGCTTAAAGGTATTGGATTTTAACGATCTCATAACCCTTGTCGCCAGCAGGGGTTCTAACTTCTACAGAATCCCCTTCTTCCTTACTGATCAGCGCACGGGCGATCGGAGAGGTGATGGCAATACGTCCGGCTTTAACGTCTGCTTCCAAATCCCCAACCAACTGGTAAGTGGCTTCTTCGTCGGTGTCTTCATCAGCGATAGTAACCGTTGCACCAAATTTCACTGTAGAGCCAGACATCGCGGAGACGTCAATGACTTCAGCGCGCGAGATTCGTGCTTCGAGTTCCATGATGCGACCTTCGGTAAAACTCTGTTTTTCACGCGCAGCGTGATACTCAGCGTTCTCAGAAAGATCTCCGTGCTCGCGGGCTTCGGCGATAGCACGAATAATAGCTGGGCGCTCAACAACCTTGAGGTTGCGTAACTCTTCTTCAAGACGGACGAGGCCGTCCTTGGTCATAGGGAACTTTTCACTCATTCGCGTTTCCAGGCGTTAATACAAATAGCAACTCCCGATTCCACCGCCGTTTAGGGTGAGAATCGGGAGTCGTTTAAATTAGAACGAATTAGTAAAGTAGGCCTGAAGTGGCTCGACTTCAAGTAGTCCCGTGTGTTTTGCTTTTAAAGCCTCAACCATGGCACGCGCACCATTGGCTGTTGTGAAGTAAGGAACAGAGGTATCCAGAGCGCCACGACGGATATCAAAGCTATCCGCAATCGCTTTTGCACCCTCGGTTGTGTTGATAATCAGATGAACTTCACCGGACTTAATTGTGTCGGCAATATTAGGGCGGCCTTCACGAACTTTAAGGACTTTTTCCACGGCGAATCCTTTTTCTTGAAGATAGGTTGCTGTTCCGCTGGTGGCGACAAGGTTGTAGCCCATCTCAATTAAGTCACCAGCCAAAGCTTCCATCACTTTTTTGTCACGATCCTTTACAGAGATAAAGACCGTTCCTTTGAGAGGTAGATCAATGCCAGCGGCCATCTGTGACTTTAAGAACGCGCGACCAAAAGATGTATCCAGTCCCATGACTTCGCCAGTTGAACGCATTTCCGGGCCAAGCATAACGTCGACGCCGAGGAAACGGTTGAACGGGAACACGGCTTCTTTAATCGCAATATGGTCGCCGCGATCGTGAATTAAATCAATATTGGCAAGTTTTTCACCGGCCATAACGCGCGAAGCAATTTTAGCAACTGCGTTACCTGTCGCCTTGGCAACAAAAGGAACGGTGCGACTGGCACGTGGGTTTACTTCAAGGATGTAAATCACATTATCTTTGACTGCGAACTGAACGTTCATCAAGCCAACCACATTGAGTGCCAGTGCGAGCTTCTTGGTTTGAACTGTAATTTCATCAAGAATGTTTTGTGCTAAGCTGTATGGGGGCAGAGAACAAGCTGAATCGCCAGAGTGTATCCCGGCTTCTTCAATGTGCTCCATAATCGCAGCGACAAAAACTTCCTGACCATCACAAATTGCATCAACATCAACTTCGATAGCGTCTTGTAAGTAGCTGTCAAGAAGTACAGGGTTTTTACCAGATACCTGAACCGCGGTGTTGATATAGCGTTCGAGCTGTGCAGTTTCATGAATGATTTCCATGGCGCGGCCACCTAAAACGTAGGATGGTCTGATAACCACTGGGAAACCAATTTTCTCAGCAACAGCGAATGCTTCTTCTTTTGTTGTTGCGGTTCCATTGACGGGCTGACGCAGATCAAGGCTTTGTAGGAGCTGCTGAAAACGTTCACGGTCTTCTGCGAGGTCAATGGCGTCCGGTGAAGTGCCCAGAATAGGGATGCCTGCATCTTCCAAGGCTTGAGAAAGCTTCAGAGGAGTTTGGCCGCCAAATTGGACGATCACACCCTTGAGGGTGCCGTTGCTCTGCTCTTTGCGTGCAATTTCAATAACGTCTTCGCCTGTGAGAGGCTCAAAATACAAACGATCAGAAGTATCGTAATCTGTTGAAACTGTTTCCGGATTACAGTTGACCATAATGGTCTCGTACCCAGCTTCACTCAACGCATAAGCCGCGTGAACACAACAGTAATCGAACTCGATGCCTTGTCCAATACGGTTCGGGCCGCCACCGAGGATCATGATTTTATCACGGTCAGTTGGCTCTGATTCACATTCTGCGGGATTAACCCCATCACCTTCGTAACAAGAATACATGTAAGGCGTTGTTGAGGGGAACTCACCTGCGCAGGTATCAATCCGCTTGAATACAGGGAGAACATCAAGACTTCGGCGAAGCGTAGAAACTTGTGCTTCAGTTTGCCCCGTGATTTCTGCCAGACGTTCGTCTGCAAAGCCCATCTTTTTCAGATTGAGAAAAGATTGACGATCTTTTGGAAGGCCGTTTTTACGAACGTTTTCTTCGAGGATCACGACATCTTCGATCTGACGCAGGAACCACGGATCAAATTTGGTGACTTCAAAAATTTCTTCAATACTCAAACCGTGACGTATGGCTTGTGCAATCGTCAGCATACGGTCCTTGGTCGGTTTGGCGAGGAAGGAGCGAATAGCATCCTTATCCACGTTGCCATTGCCATCAACCGCACCAGGAATGTTGACTTCGTTAAAACCTGTAAGGCCGGTTTCCATGGACCGTAGAGCTTTTTGAACTGATTCTGCAAAGCAACGACCAATAGACATGGCTTCACCAACAGATTTCATCGCTGTGGTTAGATAATCTTCAGCTCCGGGGAATTTCTCAAAGGTGAAGCGTGGTATCTTGGTGACGACATAATCAATGGTTGGCTCAAAGGACGCCGGAGTTACTTTGGTGATATCGTTTTTAAGTTCATCAAGCGTGTAACCGACAGCAAGCTTGGCTGCGATTTTGGCAATCGGGAAACCTGTCGCTTTTGATGCCAGAGCAGAAGAACGGGAAACACGCGGGTTCATCTCAATGACGACAAGTTCGCCGTTCTCAGGGTTCATACCGAACTGAACGTTGGAACCGCCTGTATCAACACCAATTTCACGCAAGCAGGCAATCGAAGCATCTCTCAGGATTTGGTATTCTTTGTCGGTCAGAGTCAGTGCCGGGGCTACCGTCACAGAATCTCCGGTATGGATACCCATCGGATCTACGTTTTCGATTGAGCAGATGATGATACAGTTATCCGCGCTGTCGCGAACAACTTCCATTTCGTATTCTTTCCAGCCAAGAACAGATTGCTCAACCAGTACTTCAGTTGTCGGAGAGGCTTTCAGACCGCTTTTGATAATGTCTTCGAACTCTTCAAGATTGTACGCTATACCGCCACCTGTGCCGCCCATGGTGAAGGACGGACGAATGATGGCTGGAAGTTTTACTTCTTCTAAAGCAGCAAGGGCTTCCTCGTATGTGTGTGCAACGCTCGAACGGGGAGACTTGAGGCCAATTTTTTCCATTGCTGTACGGAAAAGTAGGCGGTCCTCAGCTTTTTCAATAACGTCAGCCTTGGCACCGATCATTTCAACGCCGTGCTTTTTAAGAACGCCAGAGTGTTCTAGAGAGAGGCCAATATTGAGAGCTGTTTGTCCGCCCATTGTTGGGAGAAGTGCATCGGGTTTTTCTTTCTCGATGATTTTCTCAACCATTTCCGGGGTGATAGGCTCAATATATGTTGCATCGGCAAGGCCAGGGTCTGTCATGATCGTCGCAGGATTAGAGTTGACCAGAATGACCCGGTAACCTTCTTCTCGCAGGGCTTTACAAGCTTGTGTGCCTGAATAGTCAAATTCACAGGCCTGACCGATGATGATCGGTCCAGCACCGATGATCATGATGGATTTGATGTCAGTTCTTTTAGGCATGTTCTGCTTTGCTCATCTTTTGTCTGTTTGCTTATGTAAGGTCCGTGAGGACGTTTAAGCTGTTCAGCTGTCTGTTAAAGCAGTGGCGGCCGCTTTTGTCTCAGCGCCGCCACAATAAATTACTTAGCAATCACTTTTCGGCGGGCTACCATGAGGTCACGGAACCGTTTGAAAAGGTATTGACTGTCTTGAGGACCAGGAGAAGCTTCGGGGTGATACTGTACCGAGAAAACCGGCCGCCCTTTAAGGCGAATTCCCTGATTGGTCTCGTCAAAGAGAGATATATGGGTTTCTTCAACGTTTTCAGGAAGGCTCGCTTTGTCCACCATAAAGCCATGGTTCTGACTGGTGATTTCAACCTTGTTGGTGGTGAAATCTTTAACCGGATGATTGGCACCTCGATGTCCCAGGTGCATCTTCTTGGTTTCTGCCCCAAGCGCCAGCGCCAAAATTTGGTGGCCAAGGCAAATACCAAAGATCGGGAGATCTTCGTGTGCCAGTAACTCTTTCACCATGGGGATTGCGTATTTACCTGTTGCCGCAGGGTCGCCTGGACCGTTGGAGAGGAAAACGCCGTCAGGGTTGTGGGCAAGTATTTCTTTGGCTGTCGCATCGGCACGGACCACAGTAACTTTACAGCCTTGAGAAGCAAGAGAGCGAAGAATGTTTCGCTTGGCACCAAAATCAACAGCGACCACATGGAACTCAGGGTCGGAAAGGTTTTGATATCCTTTTTCCAGATCCCAGCGTTTTTCATTCCATTCGGATGTTTGCGCGCAAGTTACATCCTTAGCCAAGTCCATGCCATTCAGGCCAGGCCAGTTCCTTGCCTTTTGACGCAAGGCTTCCAGATCAAATTTTCCGTCTGCGTGATAGGCAATGCAGCCATGAGGCGCGCCATTGTCACGAATAAGGCGGGTAAGCACACGGGTATCTATCCCGGAGATTGCGCTTAAACTATGAGATTTAAGCCAAGCGTCTAAACCACGAGTCGCACGCCAGTTTGAAGGCTGTGTGATATCCATACGGAAGATGGCACCACGAGAAGAAGGTGAAGTCGTCTCGATATCTTCATCGTTGGTGCCGACATTTCCTATGTGTGGAAATGTAAAGGTGATGATTTGGCCAGCATAGGATGGGTCGGTCAGGATTTCTTGGTAGCCAGTCATAGAAGTGTTGAAGCACACTTCAGCGACGGCTTCTCCTTCAGCTCCGAGACCTTTCCCCCAAAAGACCTGGCCACTTGCTAAAACCAAAGCGGCGGTAGCTCCTGCGGGTTGCTGGCATGCGGAATCAACAGCCCCTGTCTGAGAGACGGGGGTTTCATTCGATTTCATAGTACTCATGGATGGGGCGTCCTCTAGGCAGACGAAAGCGTCAGCGATTTAATAGCTGAGGCCTTTGTATAAGCATAAGTTCCTTTGAGGTCAAGAAAAACACAAAAAGAAAATATTGTTTAATAACAGGTAGTTATGGCATTTATGAATCTTTGCCATTTTCTTTTTTATGGAGTAGGTTCTCTTCCTTTCTAACATGTTCGGGGCAAATGATGCTACGTAACAGCTTGAATGACACACTCAAAGACGCTATGCGCAACAAAGATAAGCAAGCAATTTCAACGCTTAGACTTATTTTGGCAGCGCTAAAGGACCGCGATATCGCGGCGCGTGGCGAGGGTCATGATCCTATCGGTGAAGATGATGTACTGGAAATGCTCCAGAAGATGATCCGCCAAAGAAGAGATTCTATCGAAATGTACGAAAAAGCTGGTCGTACAGAACTTGCAGAGCGCGAGCAAAGCGAGATCGGTATAATTGAAGGCTTTCTTCCAAAGCAAATGTCTGAGGAAGAAGTTGAACAGATTGTTGTAGATCTTATCGCTGAGCTTGGGGCCGATTCCATTAAAGATATGGGAAAAGTTATGGGCGCGCTAAAAGGTAAGTACGCTGGCAAAATGGATTTTGGTAAAGCAAGTGCGGTTGTAAAAACCAAGCTGGTATAAAATTACTTAAGACGACTTAATAAGAGCAGAACTCATGGGTGACCATCGGGTTCTGTTTTCTTTTCTGCTCTATATTCCGATATCATCGTATTATTTGTGTGCCTTCACCTAGAGACACAATCTATGCTGTGGTAAATCTATGTTGTGGTAAGTTTTTTTCTAGGATCTAAGGGACGACGGGTTGGGAACACGACTTTCAATGTCATTCACACCAGAATTTTTGGATGAACTGCGCGCCCGCGTGCCTGTTTCCGGTGTGGTTGGTCGCAAGGTCAAGTTGATCAAGCGAGGCCGAGAGTTTAGCGGCCTTTGTCCTTTCCATAATGAAAAGAGCCCTTCTTTTACCGTTAATGATGATAAGGGGTTTTACCACTGCTTTGGCTGTGGTGCCCATGGCGATGTCATCACCTTTGTGACGGAAACAGAGGGACTGTCTTTCCCAGAATCCGTAGAACGTTTGGCAGATCAGGCAGGACTTCAGGTTCCCAAGGCCAGTAAAGAAGAAGCTGAGAAGTCAAAAAAACGCGCCAGCCTTTACGATGTCATGGAAGATGTGGCGCGCTGGTTTGAAGAGCAGCTGGCAAGCAGTGAAGGCAAGGAAGCCCGCGAGTATATAAACCGTCGTGGATTACGCGCTGAGACCGTTAATCGGTTCCGTCTTGGGTTGGCGCCTATGCAACGTGGTCTGCTGCGTAAGACGATGAATGCACGTGGGATCGATGATCAACAATTGGTTGATGTTGGGGTCATTAAACAAAATGAAGACAGTGGAAGCTCTGATGGGTCTAAACGAGATGAGTTCTGGGAATATTTTAATCACCGGTTAATGTTCCCCATTACGGATCGTAGAGGCCGCATTATTGCCTTTGGTGGCCGTGCCCTTGGGGATAGTAAGGCAAAGTATCTGAATTCTCCTGAAACGATTCTTTTTCACAAAGGCAGGATTCTTTACAATCTGGCATATGCGCGACAGGCCGCTCACGACATGGGTGAAGTGATTGTGACTGAAGGCTATATGGATGTGATTGCATTATCTCAGGCTGGTTTCCCGGCTGCCGTGGCACCCCTGGGTACGGCTGTGACCGAGGATCAGATTCAAGAACTTTGGCGCATGGTGTCAGAACCGACATTATGTCTGGATGGGGATACGGCAGGTATTCGTGCAGCTTACCGTGTCGTCGACAGAGCTTTGCCGATTGTTCAGCCCGGGAAGTCCCTTAAGTTTGTAACGCTGCCTGAGGGGGAGGACCCCGACAGTATTATACAAACTCAAGGTTCCGCAACTATGCGTGAGTTTCTTTCTCAGGCTCGCCCTCTATCCGAAATGTTGTGGCGAAAAACCGTTGAAGGCGTTGATATTGAAACACCTGAACGGCGGGCAGCACTGAAGGCTGAGCTACGCAAACAAATCGGTGTTATTGTTGATAAAGATTTAAAGTTTGAATACCAAAAGGATATGTTCCGCCGCTTTGATGCTTTGACTGGTGCAAGTAATAATCAAGGGAGCGGAAATTCCGGGGGTGGGCAAAATCCGAGGGGCGGTTATCAACAGAACGCTTATCAGGGGTACAACCAGCCTTATAATAAGCAGAATTACAAAAGCCAGAATCGGACCCCTTGGGGAGTTGGCCGAGGGGGCGCACGTGGCAAGGGAAAGGATTCGTTCAATCCTGACCCACGGATACCCAGAGCGAGCGTGTCTCCAAGATTATTAGCACGGCGTCAGGAACAACTTTTGCTGGCAACGCTGGTAAATCACCCTGGCGTATTGACCAAACACCTAGAGGATCTGGCGACTTTGAGGCTTCCAAGCCAAGATTTTAATGTCGTGTTGCAAGATCTTGTCGATGCGATTGTAAGAGACCCAGATCTTGACAGAGAGGCACTTAAATGCCAACTGTGCGATAAGGGATATTCTCGATTATTGGATGAACTCTTGAGCCCCGCTGTTTTGGATCACGGTAAATTTGCGAGACCAGCTACAGACAGCACCGCTGCTGAGCATGGCGTGACGCATATTGCGGCTATGTTCCGTGAAAAACAGGCAGAGCAGGATAAGGGAGTTCAAAGTCGTGAATTTGCGGCGAATATGGACGAAACGGGATTGACTCAGCTGGAGGCGCATAAGCAACTCCGGCAGGAAGTATCTGGGGTGGCTATCGATTTAGATAGTTATGACCCAGATGCTTACGAAGACAGTCAATGAGCGTTAGGAGAGGGCACGTGGACTATTGATCGAATAGGCTGGCGTGCTGAATTGCTATTTGGGGTACAAGGTTAAATGGTAACCAAGGCGACCGAAAACGCTGAAAAAAGCACAGAAACTCGTGAAGAAACTTCTGATGCGCCGTTGATGGATGTAACATCAGCGACGGTCAAGAAGATGATCGCGAAGGCAAAAGAAGTTGGCTACGTCACTTATGACGAGCTTAACAAAGTATTGCCTTCCGATGAAATGTCTTCCGAGCAAATCGAAGACATTATGGCCCTGCTCTCTGAGATGGGTATTAATGTTGTCGAAAACGAAGAATCAGATGACTCTGTCGATGAAGAGGCAAAAACCGACGAAGCCGTCGTTGGTAATGTCAAAGAAGAGGAAGTCGGGCGTACCGATGATCCTGTTCGGATGTATCTTCGTGAGATGGGGACGGTGGAACTCCTTTCTCGTGAAGGCGAGATTGCGATTGCCAAGCGTATTGAGGCTGGTCGCGATAAAATGATCGGTGGGATCTGTGAGAGCCCCTTGACCATTCGTTCGTTGCTGCACTGGCGCGAAGGTTTGATGGAAGGAAACCTGCTTCTCAGAGATATTATCGATCTGGATGCTACATACGGTAGCGGCCCGAACGATGATGATATTGCTTTCGAAGAATCTGGCGCTGGTGACAAAGCTGATGTTGATGACGAACTCGTCTCTCAACCCGGCGCAAAAGTCACCGACGATGATGACGACGATAAGCCAGCCAAGCCTGAAGGTGAAGAAGGCGAAGCTGCCAAGGTTGAGGAAGACGACGACGACGATGATGGCGAAGAGAACAACATGTCTCTCGCTGCCATGGAAGAAGCTCTTCTGCCACAAGTTCTTGAAATGTTGGAAAGTATTGCTGATCATCAGCATAAAATGAGCAAAATCCAGGATAAACGCCTGACATCTTTGCTTGCTGGTGAAAAGGTTGCTGATGCCGTCGAGAAAAAATACGGCAAAATGAAAAACGAAATGATCGAGCTGATGGAAGGGGTTCACTTTAACTCCAATCGTCTCGAACAAATGATGGATCAACTTTACGGCCTCAACAAAAATTTGATGTCTCAGGAGGGCAAACTTCTTCGCCTTGCTGAAAAGTCAGGCGTAGAGCGTAAAGAATTTCTTGATACCTATTTCGGGAGTGAGTTGCATCCGAATTGGCTTGAAGAAATTAAAGGTTATCCTGGTAAAGGCTGGGCAAAATTTGCAGAGCGTTATGCCGAGGATATCACCAAAATCCGCGGCAGTATTTCCAAAGTTGCTGACGAAGTTGGTTTGCCGATTCCTGAGTTCCGCAAGACTGTTAAAGTCGTGCAGACCAGTGAAAAAGAAGCCAGCCGCGCCAAGACTGAAATGGTTGAAGCCAACCTTCGTCTCGTGATTTCTATTGCCAAGAAGTACACCAACCGTGGCCTTCAGTTCCTGGATCTTATTCAAGAAGGTAATATTGGTCTGATGAAGGCGGTTGATAAGTTTGAATATCGCCGTGGTTACAAGTTCTCGACCTATGCGACATGGTGGATTCGTCAGGCTATTACCCGTTCTATTGCGGATCAGGCCCGGACAATCCGTATTCCTGTTCACATGATTGAAACCATCAATAAGCTGGTTCGTACCAGCCGTCAGATGCTTCATGAAATTGGCCGTGAACCACAGCCGGAAGAATTGGCAGAACGTCTGGGCATGCCGCTTGAAAAAGTGCGCAAGGTCCTAAAGATTGCCAAGGAACCGATTTCGCTTGAAACCCCGATTGGGGATGAGGAAGACAGTCATCTCGGTGATTTCATCGAAGATAAAAATGCTGTTATTCCTTTGGATTCTGCGATTCAGTCAAACCTGCGTGAGACCACAACCCGTGTTCTCGCCAGTTTGACACCACGTGAAGAGCGCGTACTGCGTATGCGTTTTGGTATCGGCATGAACACCGACCATACTTTGGAAGAAGTTGGTCAGCAGTTCTCGGTTACACGTGAACGTATTCGTCAGATCGAAGCGAAAGCACTGCGTAAACTCAAGCACCCAAGTCGTTCACGTAAACTACGTAGCTTCTTGGATACCTAACGGACGTTGCCTGGTTAGGGTGACATCGGCTAATGGGTGAAAGCCCGAAAAGCACGCGTAAAAAAATGATAGAGGCGTTTTGGAAATCTTGTGGGGATCATATCCCGATGGAGGACTGGAACGCCTCTTTTTCTTCCTGGTCCTTCGGGGACAGTGCTGAACTTGCGGATAAATTATTGGCGCTGGTGCTTTCGGGTGTGAAAACGGCGACCTGCGGCACTTTATTTGATTATGAAGCTGATAATGAAGTGCCACCAGAAGAGGGCAGTTATCACATCCTGACAGACTTTGCGGGCATACCTCATTGTTTGATCCAAATAACTTCTGTGACCCTATCTCCTTTTCGCGATGTTCCGATGGATTTTGCTTTGGCCGAAGGGGAGGGTTCCTACGAAGAATGGCGAGAAGCCCATATTAAATTCTTTAACCGGCGCGCAGAGGAAACATCAAATACCTTTGATGGGGATACCGTTTTGGTGTTGGAGCATTTCAAAGTGGTATACGCAAAAATAAACTAGTTTCGTTTGATACTTTCTCTGGGTACAAAGTACAGATAAGTTGCAAGTTCGGCGTAATATCCTGAATGGGTAAGGGTGTCAGGCGAGAACTAAAGCTAATAGAGAATACGATTGTTTAGGTAGAGTTAGGAGAGCAGAAGTATGGATATCACTCTTTTAGGGACAGGATGCCCTGCGGTACATACGGAGCGTTATGGGGCAGGACAACTTATTCGCCATGCTGGTGTTAAGGGCGAAACACAAATCCTCATTGATTGCGGATCTGGGGTTACCCAGCGCTTGGTCGGATCCGGATCATCAGGTGCCAAACTTGATGCCATTTTACTCACCCATCTGCATTCCGATCATGTTATCGATATCTATCAGGTGATCGTTTCTGCTTGGCATCAGGGGCGTACAAAACCTCAGCGGATTTATGGTCCAACCGGAACGGTTAAATTTGTCGAAGGTTTGATGGCCGTCTGGAAAGAAGAACTGGACCTGCGCATCAAACACGAACGCCGTCCCTCTACGGCCGCACTGGAACTGGATATTACCGAAATCAAAGCTGGTGAGCGATTGCAGTTTAATGAAGTGATTGTTGATGTTATCGCTGTGGATCACCAACCCATTGATCCGGCTTTTGGCTTTGTCTTTGAAGCTCCGAAAAAAAATGGGGAAACAAAGGTAACAACAAAGATCGCCCTGTCCGGTGATACCACCTATTGTCCTGCTTTGATTGAAGCTTCCAAAGGCGTTGATTTATTGGTTCATGAAGTTTTTGTTCATCGCGAAATGCACGTTGTCGAAGGAATACGCTCCGCTGATACTATCGCTGCTGTTGCAGGATATCACACCCTGTCCGATGAAGTGGGTAAGGTTGCAGCCCAGGCTGGCGTTGAGTGCTTATTACTTACTCATATTGTGCCCCCAAACAGTGATCGCGACGATCTGTTGGCAGAAGTGAAAAAATCCTTCGCCGGACCGGTTCTGGTTGGAGAGGATTTAATGCGGGTCGATCCCGTTACAAAAACCGTTTCCTATGGCGCGGCGCGGCTTTCGTACGCCTGATATTACGCGGGTATATTTAGTGTACTGAAATTTTTTATGATTCTGTTACAGAATCGAACATTTAACACTTGAAGATTCGGAGCGCCTGAGCAACATTAGGCGCTCAAGTGGGCCTGTAGTTCAGTTGGTTAGAACCCTCCGCTCATAACGGAGATGTCGCAGGTTCAAGTCCTGCCGGGCCCACCAATTCTTCTTGATCAAATTAATCAAATTCGATCTCTTTATTTCTCAACATATTTTTGCTGTTTAAGTCGAATGAGTATCTTTTGGCGCTGCATTCAAATGTTTCATCCCTGAAATAAAACAGATAATTGTTCTGATCACCTTCATTCTTTTCTAAAAACGTCCATGGATGATTTTGTTCCTGTTCTTTGAAGTCACCTTTGACATGATAGAATTCTCCCCATGATGGAGCTAACAAACTGAACCTGCATTGCCCCATATACCAGCCTTCATCATTCACTTGAGTAAATTTGTACCGTGTACAGTTGTGAAAACGAATATATCCAACGTCGTTTTCATTAAACTCTTCAAATACAAAGTGGTTTATAAAGAACTTCAATATTAGATCTGTGCCATCCACTATTAGCTTAGAAGCAGGTGCATTTGGATCTGCATTCCAGTCTTTGTTCAGGTGGATGAAGTGTGTTGATTGGGTGCTCATTGAGGTCTTTAAATTTATTACTTGAGTGGCGTATTTATCCGCTTTTATTTATTGGCTCAAAGTGGACGGTTAAATTTGTTGCGAGCTTGCTCAACTTTTTCCCGGCATATACAGCCTTCAACATGATCATTGATCAGACCCATGGCTTGGATAAAGGCGTAGGCTGTTGTGGGGCCGACGAATTTCCAGCCGCGTTTTTTAAGTTCTTTTGAGAGAGCGATTGATTCTGGTGAGGTCGTTTGCGTCTGTGGTTTACCGTGCGTTTTGGGATCGGGTTCATAGCGCCAAAGGAAGGCTGCAAGTGAGCCTTCGGATTTTACTATTTCTTGTGCGCGTTTTGCATTGTTGATAACGGCTTCGATTTTACCGCGATGGCGAATGATACCCTCATTCTGGAGCAGTACTTTGATGTCCTCTTCATTAAAAAGAGCGACTTTGTCGTAATCAAAATGATGGAACGCTTTACGGAAATTTTCTCGCTTAACTAGAATTGTGCGCCAGCTTAAACCGGATTGAAAACTCTCCAGACATATCTTTTCAAACAAACGTTGATCATCACCAACAGGAAAACCCCATTCCGTATCATGATAGTCGGGAAACTCCGGGGCCGCCCTCGCCCAACTACAGCGTACTTTTCCGTCTGGGCCTGTTACTGTTGTACTCATTTGTTTTTTTCCAGTTGGTCAAAGCCGATTGCAACTTAAAGTCAGAGAAAGCTTATGTGGCAATGCTTTCATCGAGAAGAAATTTTAAACGCTCATCCGTTTTGGCCGGTGTGATCTCTGATATCTCAGTGGTTACGATGTTTTGTGCTACAAAGGGATCTTGGCTTACTCTGTTTTGAAGTTCTGCCATGGTGGTGGCATGTGCTAGAATACCGCCACCAAGATTGGGTTGCAGGCTACCGACAACAAGAAATACCCCGTCATTAAAGCCTTGTTTGATCCATTCTTTGTGGCCATCCATGAATTGGCTGGCTTGGCTTTTATTGTCTGAAAATTTTAGTTGGATGACAAACATTGGATATCTTTCTTTTTGATCTTACAAGTTGATAAGACGTGGATTCAAGATTTGCGACTGCTTATGAGGGGCAGTATTTGTTTAGCCATTCGTTCATCTGGGTAACTTCCTGGGCTATGAATTCTTTATCTCGAAAGGCGTTTGCCAGTGTGGCGACGCCCTGACTGCGGGCGAGAAGGTGCATTGCCAAATTATCTGCATCTGTAGCATGACCTAGAAAGACAAATTGCTGGGCGAGCCATGTTCGAAATAGCGTGAACAGCTTACTTGCGTCGGTTTTAGCGCTATGATCCATTTTGGCCAGTTCGGTACTCAGGGTGCCAACCGGACATCCATATCGCATGATTTTGGTTTGGTTCGTGATCAGGATGTTGATGAAGTGTTTGATGCGGTCTTGGGGGGATTGTCCGGTTATTTCCCACTGCTCCAGCATATCTTGAGTATTTGCCAAACGTAGCTCGATCACTGCGTCGAGAATGTCGTCTTTGGTTTTGAAATGATAATAGAAATTCCCACGCGAAATCCTAACGGCGGCGGCAATGTCAGCAAAGGACGTATGTTCGTACCCTTGCTGATAAAACAACTGATCCGCTGCTTCTATAATGTAGTCACGGGTTGGTTTGCCATCACTCATCAAACACATTCTCTCGTCGAAATAGCATATTAGGACGCTTGACCTATTAATCATCATTAGGGCAATTGTCCTAATTGGTCAAGAGACAGATTTTGGAAGAGTTACCCGATCGAATGGTTCGAGACGTAGAGGTGCTTGGTTTGAGGTTAGATCTGTTAAATAAATAGCAAAATTAGTTGATTCTCCGCGCGACAATAAACACAGATTTTCCTTTTCCCGGTTGCCAAGAGTGGTCAATTTCAAATCCGGCATTGCTCAGGCTCTTGCTTAGGTCTTGTGGGGTGAAAAATTTCACTAAGGGTAAAAGATTAAAGATTTTTCCAATTGCGACGACGGGTTTGAACCATCCCATGCTTCCGGCCAGGCAGACTGTACTGGTAATGAAGAGACCGCCGGGTTTAAGCATCCGATGAGCATTGGTAATGGCGGCTTCTTTATCTTCTAACAAGTGGAGAACACTCATTGCTAAGACGGCATCCATTGACTGGTCAGGAATGCTGAGATCTTCGATGGTTGAATGTTCAAAGGTGATGTTTTGAATGTCTGCTTTGTCGACTTTGTCTTGAGCTATCTTGAGCATGTTTGAAGAGATATCAACCGCACGGATATGCCTTACAAAGGGGGCATGGATTATGGCCGTTGTTCCCGTTCCGCAACCGAGTTCAAGAATTTCCATATCTGGTTTGAAATACCCCTGGGTGATTTGTAATTTCTTTTGGTAGGAAGTTTCGTCAGCGACGGGTGATTTTGAATAGCGATTTGCCATTCGATCCCAAAATTTAGCCGTTGGTGCCATAATCTATCCTTTAACTGTCATGAGAGCTCTATGGAGTGCACTTTGGCTATAATGAAAAGATGAGTCAAATATATTTGACTCTAAGTTATGTTTATTAGACATTGAGTCAGAAAAATAAGACATGTGTCGAATGATGATGAACAGACTCAAAACGAATTATGAAAAGATGATACTGATGTCAGAACAGGAAAGAAGAGTTGGTGTTTCTCTGATAACCACGCTCATAATGTTTGGGGTATTCGGGTTTTATATGTTCGAGCTCTACCAAGACGGAGCAATGAACGGTCCGGATAGTTATCGCCTGATCGGGAAAAGCTTCTTTATTCTTGTTGGCGGCGGCATTGTTGTCAGTATTGTGGTGCATATCCTCTTTACTATTATCCATTCGATCATCATCAAGGACTATGAACCCATGATGAATGATGAGCGGGACAAGTTGTTCGACCTCAAGTCCATGCAGATCATTCTGTTGGTTTTCAGCTTTGGATTTATGGTGTCCATGGGTGTTTTGGCGCTGGACGTCCTCGCGCCTGCGTTGGTTTTCCTCTTGATCATTTTTTCGATGTTCATTGCCAATATTATTGGAGACATCGTGAAATTTTTCCTTTACCGCGGGGGATTATGAGATGGTCAAAGGCCAGATCACCAACAACATTCGCCGATTACGTTTTGACCATGATGAGATGACTCAAAAACAACTGGCGGAAAAAACGGGAGTCTCTCGGCAAACAATCGTGGCCATTGAAAAAGCCAAGTACTCTCCATCACTGGAGCTGGCTTTTCAAATTTCCTATGTGTTTGGGTGTCCGGTTCAGGATGTTTTTTCGTACGAGATTAGGGAATAGTTTTTGGGGCGAATAAATTAAAAACGATTACTTAAAAATTACGGCCCACTTAGGAAAGCAGGCCGTAGTTTTAGGTGAATTTTATCTTCTGCTTAAAAGCCTTCCAGTACGATTTTTCCCTTAACGTTTCCGGCTTCGATCAGGGCATGACTTTTACGGATGTTCTCTGCATTAATGGGAGAGAGAATATCAGAAACCGTTGTGCGTATGTGTCCTGCATCAATTTCTTTAGCTACATAACTCAGTAGTTTGTGTTGCTCAATCATATCAGGCGTATTGTGCATGGCTCGTGCGAACATGAACTCCCAATGCAAGCTGGCGGCTTTCACCTTCATACCAGCCATAGGCATTGGCAAATCCGTATCATCAATCGTGACAATGCCACCTTGGGGACGGATGAGTTCTACTGCGGTTTCCCAATGGCGCATGTCGTTGAAAATGGCAATATGATCCACGTGGTTCATGCCAAGTGTACGTACCTGTTCCACCATATCTTCGCGATGATTAACAACATGATCGGCCCCAAGCTCCTTGACCCAGTTGGTGGTTTCAGGGCGAGATGCTGTTGCAATCACGCTTAAGCCAGCGCGTTTGGCAAGCTGGATACCTATGGAACCGACACCGCCGCCTGCACCAATAATAAGAATGCTTTCGCCTTTGTTTGCGCCGTTGATATCAATCCCGAGGCGATCAAAAAAAGCTTCATAGGCTGTAATGGTGGTTAGGGGTAATGCTGCAGATTGTGCATGGGACAGGGACTTCGGTTTGTGTCCAACAATGCGTTCATCTACCAACTGGAATTCAGCATTGGTACCTGAACGGGTAATGTCGCCAGCGTAATATACTTCATCGCCAACTTTGAACAGGCTGACATCCTCACCAATAGATTCAACAATGCCGCTGGCATCATAACCAATGACACGTGGGGTTTCTTCTATCTTGTCTTTGGGGGCACGAACTTTGGTGTCGACGGGGTTGACAGCGACGGCTTTTACACTGACGAGAATGTCATGGCCAGATGGGGTTGGTTTTTCAAGCTCAGTGTCAAAAAATGCGTTCGGATCTTCAATTGGGAGGTAATGAGTTAAAGCAACTGCTTTCATAACTTTGTTCCTTTAGTTTTTTGAATGCGATGAGTTGGGGCATATGTGTTGGTTTTAAATTCGACGGTGACAAAAACCAAGGGGCTGTCACCGGTGTTGGTCAGGTCGTGAACAAATCCATTTTCAGGGGTAAGATCTGGGAAATGTTGTGTGTCTCCCGCACGGTAAATTATTGGGATGTTGCGTCCATCGTCAAAGCGTGACTGCCCGGTGCCGTCCGATAATACGGTCCAAAAGTAGGGTCGATCATGGCGGTGTGGGGCAATACTTTCTCCGGGTTCAAGCCGTAGGTGCCAGATTTGTATGTCATCTGTGGTATGAACAAGCTCTGTCCCAATCTTGTGATTGCCGTGGCCACGTAAAATTTCTTCACTCGTTAGCGTCATGATGCCTGCTTCCAGGATGGATAATCGCTATAACCTTTGTCCGTTCCACCAAACAGTGTGCCGCCATCAAAATCTGCGAGAGGAAGATCATTATAAAAACGGTGGGGCAGATCTGGGTTGGCAATGAAAGGGCGACCGTAGGCGATGATGTCGGCAAGACCCTCGACAATTATTTGGTCTCCACGTTCTTTGGTGTATTTTCCTGCGACAATAATTTTGCCGGAATAAAGCGCCCTGAGGTCGTGCCGGAATTGATCGGGCACGGTTGGGGCGTCATCCCAATCAGCTTCTGAAAGGTGAATGTAAGTGAGGCCTATGCGGTTAAGCTCTTTTGCAGACTTGAGGATGACGTCGATGATTTCGTCATCGGCCATGTTGCGCTGGGTGATGTAAGGTGACAGGCGAATACCTGTGCGCTCAGCTCCGATTTCAGCAGCAACTGCTTCAGCCACCTCGACCAGAAAGCGAATACGATTCTCTTGTGAACCACCGTATTCGTCTGTTCTATGGTTTGAAGAGCGTCTGAGGAATTGGTCGATAAGATACCCGTTGGCACCGTGGATTTCGACGCCATCAAATCCAGCGGCAATGGCATTGGCTGCGGCTTGACGAAAGTCGTTGACGATGTGGGCAATTTCACTTTTTTCGAGCGCGCGGGGCAGCGGGCAATCCACCATGTTTCCTTTCTCCGTTTTTGGATCTACGATCCAAACTTGGGCATCAGGGGAAAGTGCAGAAGGAGCAACAGGTTTACCATCGGGATGAAAGCTCTCATGACTCATGCGACCTACGTGCCACAACTGTAAAAAGATCCTGCCATCTTTTTTGTGAACGGCATTGGTGACCAGCTTCCAGCCTTCAATGTGAGCTGGAGAAAAGATGCCGGGTGTAAAGGAATAGCCTTGGCCTTGTTGTGATATCTGGGTGGCCTCGCTGATGATCAAACCTGCGGAAGCCCTTTGTGCATAATACTCTGCCATAAGTTCATTTGGAACATCACCGGGTTGGGTCGTGCGTGCGCGGGTCATGGGTGACATGGCAATCCGGTTTGGCATTGTTGTTGAGCCAAGATCCAGAGACTGGAAAAGAGAACGGGTCATAGGGTATTTCCTTAATCATCAATAAATATCAGAAGTCAGTCTGGACTGGGTTCACTAAAGACGGCTTCGAGAAGAGGGCCGCAAGGGGTCCGAAAAAAAAGTCGGCGCTCGTTTATTTCAGGGAGATCCATAGGACTGTAACGGATGCCAAGAAGGTCGAGTTTCTCTCGAAACGTGGTGTAGCCTTTTAAGCGTAGGCCAACGTGATCAAAGGCTTCTGCTGCT
Source organism: Kiloniella antarctica (assembly GCF_042682825.1). NCBI lineage: Bacteria > Pseudomonadati > Pseudomonadota > Alphaproteobacteria > Rhodospirillales > Kiloniellaceae > Kiloniella > Kiloniella antarctica. The sequence continues at coordinate 1,122,961 of NZ_JBHUII010000004.1, read as the reverse complement.
CCATCAATTCCGTGGCCGTGAGAGCCAATCAGGTGAATAATGGGTTGGTCATCTGCGTAGAGCCAATGACCAGGAATACGTTGAATAGTGCGAGGACGATTACGCTCTTCCAGATCAAAGACACTGAGAAAGAAGTCGCGTGTAGCCACAAGGTTGCGAGTACGGATGGTAATATGGTCAAGTTGCATAAGGCGTCTCCTTTCGTGATCAATAGATAGCACTTGCTAATGGTCCTGATAATTGAGCAGTATTCGAAATGATATTTTGGAATATCCGAACAATAGAAATGTAATGATATGGATTTGGATAACCTAACCCTCTTTCTACGCATTGTGGAAAAGGGCGGAATGGCGGCAGCAGGGCGAGACCTTGGTCTATCGCCTGCAAGCGTCTCAGAGCGCCTTGCTGCCCTTGAAGTTTATTATGGGGCCCGTCTTTTGACCCGTACCACGCGGTCGATCAGTCTCACGGATGAGGGGAGAGAGTTGGTATCGGGCGCGCGCCGTATACTGGCAGAAGCAGATGAGGTGCAATCGCGTATCAAGCTGGGCGTTGAGAAAATTTCTGGTACAATACATATCAGTGCGCCAATAGATTTGGGTCACAACAGAATTGTCCCTTTGCTGGACGCGTTTATGTGTGAGCATCCCGAAGTGAATATCGACCTGACATTGACGGACGGTTATGTCGACCTCGTTGGGCAAGGTCTTGATCTGGCTCTGCGTCTTGGCGCGTTGTCCGACAGTACTCTGAAGGTCAGAAAGCTTGGCAATAACAGCCGTGTGGTTTGTGCCTCCCCAGATTATCTAAGCACGCATGGTACACCACAGCACCCCGAAGATCTTGTCCACCACAACTGTATAGTGATGCGTTTTGGTAGCCATGTGGATCAGGCGTGGCGGTTTTTAGTTCAAGGAAAAGAACAAAAATTTACTGTCCGTGGTAACCGTATTGTCAATGATGGGCATTTGGTACGCATTTGGTGTCGTGCGGGACACGGGATCGCTTTGAAATCAGAGTGGGATATACAAGATGATCTCAAGACGGGGACGCTGGTGCCAATTTTACAGGACTTCGCTCCAACACCGACAGCATTGCAAATCGTCTATCCAGCAGGATCAATACAGCCACGCCGGGTCCGGTTGTTGATGAACTACATAACGGACTGGTTTGCCTGCAATCCCAATAATCCTTCCATTCAATTTATATGAAAGAGGGTGTAAGTTAGGGGCTTATAGTACTCTGTGCGTGAAGGATTTATACTAAGCTTAAAAACATTTTGGGTAGCATACTGTCCCGAACTTCGGATTTAAGTTCTCCTATCCGTTTACTGCCCATTGCGATATAGAAACCTTCGGCATAGGTATCTGAAATTATTGTTAGGGAACTCCAACCAAGTCTCCTTGCTTTGTTGGTTAAAAGAGCGAACGCTTCTTTGCCATAGCCTTTGCCAATTTGCTCGGGGAGCAACCAAAACTGATCGATCATAGGGCCTTCTTTTCCATCCAGTAACAGTGTCCCCATGCCGATGGTTTTCCCCGAGACTTGGATTAGGTAAGTGTGTGATTTTTTTAAATATTCTATCGTAAATTCTTGCTCAAAATACACACGACATTTATCAAGGAATTCTTGCGGGTAGTCCCAGTAACCCTTAGCCTTATTTGCGATGGAACAGAGTAGCTCTAGGTCATCTGCCGTTGCTTTTACGAGCTTCATTCTCTGTCCTTTCAATCTTTAATACTGTCGAAGAGTATTTACTTTATCAAAAACTACAAAGAACAACGCCATATTATTAAGTCTCTTCTTTATAAGTTTTGATATTATAGGGGGTGAGCTCATGAAGATATTCTTCCAATGAGACCAATCCAACACAGGGCATTGCACCAATTAGGTTTGATTGATTATGGGCGATTTTTTTTGCGAGAATGATTGCGGGTATCGTTGGGATTTGAGGACCATCTCCTTTAAGGGCTATGATAAACCACTTCTTGGTAAGAGTTTTTCCGGCTTGATCTTTGCCTTTGAGGATGATGTGCATTCCACCATCAGATGTTCCTAAAGCATTGAACCAATTGCTTACTTTGAGAAGCCAGTGGGCATGATTTTGTAATTTTACGGGGAGACCTAAACGTATAACCCATGACAATCCCCATAAACCCAAATGCATTGCGCTCAATTCAAGACCTGCAGAAAAGCGAACTCTTTTAATTCCATAATACTCGGGTAGGAGGTCAAGATCAGGAATGTCGCAGTTGGCCATCCATCTGCTGCCCAGTTTAGGATATTTCTGTCGATAGATATCTTGCCAACCGAACCGTTCAGTATTGTCACCTTTGACAGTGCGAAATTTTTGACCAACGTAGCTCATAATGGCTTGAGTTGTGGCGAGGCCGCGTTCAGCTTTTTGTCCGGGGCTAATGCCGTAGGTTATGCTCTTAATTTCAGAAAAATCATCTTTGAAGTGATCGATGACCGCTGAGGAAAGCCCTGGTACGGTGCTGGCGCCGCTAATTACGGCAATGCCTTTTGCTGTGGCTTTGTCATGTAGTGTGTTGATGCCCGTAACAAAATCTCTGCCATCTGAGAGGTCGATGTAAGAGACGTTTTGGTCGATACAGATTTCTGCGACGCTATAGTTACTGTTTTGAAAAGGGCCGCAAGTATTGATAACGACAACGGGCTTGAGTTTTTTTAACTGAGCTTCTAAATTTTCAGTAACATCAAAACAGGCTGAGTTGGTTAAGCCCTTTGGTAGTTCTTGGCAGAAGTTCTCTGCTTTCGCCTTATTTCTTCCCGTTATGATAACGCAGATACCATCAGCAGTGAGAGCCTTAGCAATGCGTTTACCAAAATTGCCGTATCCACCAAGAATTAATACTGACCGTTGCATGAAACTTCCGTTACTTTAAATTCGCCAGCATAGCCAAATGTTGAGCCAAATAAGCCGTGGTTCGCGTGGGTCCACATTGAAAAACGATCTTTTGATAATGGCACTTCTTCGGCATAACCTTTGCCCATAATCAGAGAAAGCGGGATTGGAATCATCCAGCCAAATAATTGCCAGACGTATCCTTCGTGCTGTAAAATAACTTTCTCGCCATCCCATTGATAGCTTAACTTCCAGCCAATTCCAAAGCGCATAAATTCGATTAAGATATTGTCTTTCACATGCTCCATGCGAGAACGAAAGGTAATATCGCCTTTATCCGGGAAGTGAAATATTCGATCAAAGTAGAATGATTTGGATTGCCGCGATCGGTTTTTATCCGATTTATCGTCGCTTCTAAAAATGACGGTGACGGGGATCGCATCTCCAGAATGGGCGAGTAGCATTCCTGTGAACCTTGCCATTAAGCTAACAAAGCGAGAGATTTTAATGTCAAGTTTACCCTTCACCGTAACTTGGTCATCACTATTTGGACGAACGGCGTAGTGTTTTTGCATTACGGAGGGCAGATTGTCCCAATCTTTGCCAAAAACCGATTTGAAAATTGGATCATTCGGGTTCATTTTTGGCTCCAAAAACCTCGGATATAAGAGTGTGGGAGAGTTAGATTGATTTTATTGATGGGTGATATTAAACGAGGAATATGAGAAGAAACAAGTTTATAAGGTAGTTGATTTTACTATTATTTTTTAACGGGCTATGCCTGAATGGTTACATGGAATACTTACTTCTAAAGTGGATTCATATTATCAGCTCTACCATTCTGTTTGGTACAGGGATTGGGAGTGCTTTTTACATGTTTATGGCTAATCGGAACAAAGACCTCAGGGTTATGTATTTTACAATACGTCACGTTGTCATTGCGGATTGGTTTTTTACGACACCTTCAGTAATTATTCAGTTGTTGAGCGGATTATGTCTTGTCCATTTGGGGGGATATGATCTTACAGATACTTGGATTTATTGGGGTCTTGGATTGTATTTTTTTGCTGGAATTTGTTGGTTACCAGTGATTTGGCTACAAATCAAAATGCGAAGTATTATTAAACGTTGCCTAGAGGAGGGGGGTGAGCTGCCGCAACAATATTGGCGAATGAATATGTACTGGATCGTTTTGGGCTCGCTTGCCTTCCCCGCAATTATTTTCGTGTTTTATCTGATGGTTTATAAGCCAAGTGGTCTGATAGATTTATAAAGTCAGGGCTATGAAACTTATTAAATTAGCTCTTCTTTGCTTAAATTTTTTTTGATAATTATTAAATTTTAATAGGATTGTTTTAGTGTGTTATAAGAAAGCTTGTTTTTCGTATCGTATTTGATGAATTTTTTTGGTGGCTGTTCGTGGTACGTGTTTTAGATGCTTGTAATCCTTTAGGGGTCGACAGTGCGCATTTGATTGAATTGTTGCGCTATTGGAAAAGTTTGTTCCCTGTTTCGGGACTGCCTGGTCGACAAAATATCGAGCCATTAAGTATCCCACATATTTTGCCCTATTGTGAATTAATTGATGTACATAACGATCCTCTCGATTTTGAATACCGTTTGATTGGCACCAAAATAGATGCGATCACCCGCGGTAAGTATACAGGATTGAGAGTGAGTGAAATTCCTAGCCAAGTCGCACCGAGTATGATTTTTGATCTTTATCGCAAGGTGGTTGAGCAAAAAGAACCCGTACGTACTGTGTTGCCTTACATTGGTGATGAACCTGGAATTGTTGAGGTTGAGAGTCTGGTGCTTCCTCTTGCCGGGAATGGCAAAGATGTGGATATGCTCCTGGGTGGTATTGCCTTAAATTAAGATAAAAAATAGTCGTGCAGAATGTTTTGGGAAGAATATAACTTCTTCATTCTGTGGCAAATTTTCAATCCCTTGTTGACCTAAGTCAATGTCCGTATCATGCCGCTCCTTTAATCTCATAATTGTAGATGACAGTTATGAGGGAGTGGAAATGTCTCAGCATACACCGCATGAACTTTTGGAAGAATTTCCAGAATACAAAGATAGCATTCACACAAAGAAGCAGTCTGATGCGCATTTCGCAAAGTTGGCGGATGAGTACCACCGGGTCAATCGACTGGTACATCGGCATGAAAGTGAAATCGAAACTCTGAGTGATGACCACATCATTGAGATTAAGAAGGAACGCTTAGCACTGAAAGACACGATCCACTCATTATTAACGGTTTAATTTACTTGTTAAATTCCCCAAGACAACTTTGGCTGCCTTTTTAGGCAGCCACTTTTTTATCTTAAATATAAAAATTAAATTTTTTATGGTTCTGCCCAAAGTCGAAGTAAGTTGGCGTGACTCTTACTTAAGAGGTCAAACGCGGTGGATTTTCCCTCTTTTTCGAAAAGTGCGCGCCGAGTTGTGTCTATATCGTGAAGGATTTCACGGTGTTCCGCGGAACGCACTAAACTTTGGATCCAGCTAACAATAACTTGCCTCGTTCCTTTGGTGACAGGTGCAACTCTGTGGAGAGTTGTGGAAGGATAAATAATTGCTGAGCCCGCTTGAAGTTTGAATTTCTGTTCACCGACAGAACTGTTCATAACGAGTTCTCCACCATCGTATTCATCTGGATCGTTCAAAAATACAGTAAAGGATATGTCTGTTCTGAAGCCTCGATCAGCACCCATAACGGCATCGTCTATATGATTACCATAAGACATGCCGGGTTCATATCTGCTGAAAAGCGGGGGACGCATTTTTCGAGCAAGGGTGGCTCTTGAAAATGGAGCACTCCTTTGCAAACTTTGATTCAATATGGCAATAGCCTGCCGGGTAATCTTGTCATTTCCTGTCAGTTGTTGGTTGTTTTTGACAAGCTTTGCATGCCAACCAGCAGTGAGTTTTCCGTCTTTAAACTGCCCCTGTTCCAACAAAGTATTTATTTTAGAAAGATTGGCTTTGCTTAAAATATTTGGAATGGAAACGAGCATGTATCCTGATCTCCCTGTTTTGTGCCACGTTGTCGATAAGGAAAGTGTAACAAGAAGATTCTTAAAAAACGATGGTCAACGGAGGGAGAGGCTAAGTAAACGAGGATTGTTGCTGAAGTATTAGAGGCTGGTTAGATGATTATCCCAAGCAAAATCAGTATTTTGATGGATGGTTTTTTCTGTAACAGATAGATTTCCTAGCCCATCAGAAATTGCAAAATCTTCACCAAACCCTGCTACACCACCAGCGTCTTGCCGTTGGATCTTCCTTACAAGTTCTCCGCTGTCATTGTTCCATATTGCAATGGTATTCCCCCGTGGAGCTGAGGTTGCGACAAGAGTCCCTGATGCGTTTGCTGCGACCGATCCGATATAGTGCTTCATCCCGTCATAGATTTTAGGGGATGAAACAAGGGTTAATGGTTTGCCACGTTGATGACAGGCAACCAGATTAAGTTGGTCGGTTGGACTGCCTTCGTATTGTCCGCCTATCCATATAGTACCACCTTTTGCTTCGGTCATATGTCGAAGTGAAAGTTGATAAAATTCCCGGGGCAGACTGGCTTGTGATATCAATTTCCCGTTTCTGGCATCAAGGTAGCTAATAGACGGTTCCATAGTGGAGAGGTTCAATTTTTGTCTGGGATAGTCCGGGTGAGTCAGTATACCTCCATTGGCTACGGCGATGGTTGAGCCGTCGGACATTAGCAGCGCTTCATGAGGGCCAATGCCATGGGTCTCTATTTCTGAAACGCGCATAAAGTTAGCTGTGATATCGTAAATTCCAATAATACCACGTTCATTTTCGTAATCGTTCTCACTGGCATAAAGCAACCGTCCATCGTTTGAAAAAAAGCCGTGACCGAAAAAATGATGCCCATCTGGCGGTGTGATGGCGGTACGTTTGTTTCGGTTTATCAGATCCAGGACAAGAGCAAAGCGACCAGGACGACGGGCGAAGACGACGGCTAATTTCTTGTCAGGCGAAATTGCAGTGGCATGCCCTCGACCATTCAGATCTTCACTGAAAATTAGGTTGCCTTGAGCGTCTAGGACAGCGGCAGAAAATTGTCCTGCTATATTTTTTCTGGCTGCAATAAATCTAGCAGGATTATCTGAGGAAGGGTCTGCAATTGCGGCAAGGGGGAAAACACCATTAGAAAATATCCCGGCTGTTGCAAAGCTGCCGAGGAGTTTTCCAATAAATTGTCGGCGGTTAGTCTCCATCGAGTGAATTAAACCCTAAGCTCAGTCCAAGTTCTGCAGGAATGAGATCCGTTGTCACATTTCTGGCGCCATCAAGCGGAATAAATAGATAGGCAAGTGTATCGTGGGCCTCTTTTTGTTTTACGAGCTCTGGCCAAGGTTCTGGTCGTTGTTCTAGCTTTGTCAGAAACTTATTTGCTTGTTCAATTTCAAATTCTAGAGATTTTGTATACCTTGGCGTAAGAGACCCGAGACCACCAGTGTTTAAAAGTTGGACTACAGCATTCAGGTTTTCTTTTATGGCATGAATTGTTAAGTTTGACCGCCAAAGTGGCGCGCGTTTTGGTTTTGAATTTGCAGGTTCATCTTTGATCGAGTTCTGAAGTTTTAAAGATCGGACACTTTGGATCATCTCGCTGGTTACACGAAGGAAGTCTTGAACCACTTCGCCCTTTGATCGATAGACAGCATTATCGGGACCGGTATTGTACATTAAGTCGGCATAACCGTTAGGTTCTGACCACCCTTTTAAAATTTCTTGGGTCGTGATGCTCATTGCTTTGCTGATAGTAAGACCGTAGGTGCAACGATAACTTGCAGGTGTTGCGATTGAGAGGGCTTCGGACCCTTTGCCAAAAAGCACATATTCCAGGGCGAGTAACCCTTGCACAGCAACGCTCTTGCCCTGGAGAGTATCAGGAGTAAGGGCCGTTTGATCTTCTGAAGAGATAAGGTTACGTACTTGTTTGAGGCCGATTGATTTACGATCTGGCCAAAAGAACAACTTTTCTTGGCGGTTATTTTTTATCGTAGGGCCAAAGCGGTACATCTCTACTGCTGACCAGGCACTCACAAGATTTTTGTAATCGCTGCGGGCTTTTTTCAAATTCGTTAGCGTAGGGTTATGGCAAAGCTCTGAGATAATTTTCTTTTCGCGCTCAGCGGCATTTTGTAAAGCCTCGTAACCAGGGAGAACGGAGTACTCAATCATTTGCTGAATCATTGGGCCGAAATCAGGGGATGTTTTTGTATCGGCGATTTGATCTTGAGCAAACGCGGAGATTGGCAACAGGCAAATCCCAGTGAAGAGGGAAAGTATCTTTTGGGGAGATTTAATGCGTATGTTTAACATCAAAGAGATTCCAGAAATTTAAGTAAGGAGCGACGCTCTGTGGGTGCCATATCTACGACGGTGTCTCGGGATGGTTGGGCTTCGCCACCGTGCCAAAGTATTGCTTCGAGCAAGTTACGTGCCCTTCCATCGTGAAGGAAATAGGTATGTCCATTTACAGTTTCGGTCAAGCCAATGCCCCAGAGTGGCGCGGTCCGCCATTCCCGGCCAGAGGCATCACCAACGGGGCGATTGTCTGCCAAACCTTCGCCCATATCATGCAAGAGAAGGTCGCTGTAAGGCCAAATTAGTTGAAACGAAAGTTCTTTTTGGCCAGCATTTCGGCGTGTAACATATTTAGGTTGATGGCATCCAATGCAGCCTGAAGTGTAAAATAATTCTTTGCCTTCGAGGACTTCGGCGTCGTTCACATTACGTCGGGCTGGAACCGCGAGATTTTTCGAATAGAAGACAACGAGATCGAGTACTTTTTTTGGTGCTTCGCCATCGCCGAGATGTTTTTGATCACCATGCGGCTGCGACCGGCAGCTCGGTTGATTAATGGTACAATCGCCCCATGGGACCGGTACGTCCGGAGTGGATAGACCAATGTCTCCAGCAAAGGCGTTGGCAGATTGTATATGAATACTGCTATTGGAGGCCTTCCATCCAAACCGTCCAAGGATTTTTTCGCGATGGTCATGATCAAACACCATACTTGGCTTGCCCGAAATACCATCTTCGTCGTGATCGTTGGGATCTGCGAGAGCGAGAATATCCTGTTCGTGAATGGCTTCTATCAGCCCTAACCCGATCATGGGCGGTGCAATACGGGGAGATAACATAACCTCGGAATCTAAAGCGCCGTACGCCAACTCTTCCACGCGGTAGCTCGGCGCCCGAAGCGAAGCTGTTTCTCCTCCGTTAAGGTGAACCGTTTTTTCTTGATATGAGATCCGCATTTTTCCTTCGGCAGGTAAGCCTGTTACCGCCTGATCCTGAAGTTGGCCGCCGTAGGTTGGTTCTGCTATACGGAGCTCCGTCCCTGTTTCTATTGCGATAATCTCTTCTGGTGTTCTGGGCGGGACCGAGAGGCGAAGGAACATTGATGTGGCAATGTCCTGATTGCTTTCCGGAGGATGTCCCCGACCATCTTGCAAGTGGCATCGTTGGCAAGAGCGTGCGTTGAAAAGCGGTCCGAGGCCATCAGATGCCTTGGTCGAAGATGGGGAAGCAATCCATATTTTCTTAAAAAGACTATTGCCAAGTTTAAAGTCTCTTTCACCCTCAAAGGATAAATTTCCTGAAGAGTGGGAAAAAGATTTTTTATTCACGCGCTTCTTGGATGTGGCAGCACCAGCTGATTTTTGTTCAAACTTTTCTGCCTTGGAGAAGTCCTTCGTCGGTTGCGTTACTGAAGACACCCGCACTTGATCAGTTTCACTTAAATCATCTCTTTGGTAGCGCGTTGATGTATTCGCAATGACTCCGGCTGACATACTTATACCAATTGAAACGATGCCACATAGGATCATTGTATTGCTGAGAGATGAAGCCATTGTTGAGTATTTCTCTTGCAGGATACGTGAAATGGGCAACTCTAAAACAGAATTGCCCATAGCTTTACCACAACATCTATGTAAAAAAATATGAGCACTTGGTCGCAGTACTCATATTTTATCATATCCTAATTGAAGACAGAGTTCGGATTGTCGAGGCTATCTGAACCTTCAACGTCGATTTCGGAAAGGCCGAGTGCAACAACCGCGCGTTCGATAGAGCGTGTTTGATTGATAAGACCATCGATAGCTGCCTGTACAGTCGCGTTGCCGATGACATTACCTTCGCCGATCATTTGATCATAGGCTTCGATACTTTCCGCCCGTGCTTTCATGTTCGCCATGGAAGATACTGTGCTATCCAATTTACCAAGAAGTTCTGCATCAACTGCAGCATCTTTTTCTTTAACGAGATCGGAAATAGAAGGACCGCTAACGACTGAACCGTCTAGGCGACGATAGTGACCAGTGTATACATTACGGATACCAATCTGATCAAAATAGTGAGAGTTGTGGGTGTTGTCAGAGAAGCAGTCGTGCTCTTCTTCCGGATCGTTCAAAAGAAGGCCTAGCTTCATACGTTCACCAGCAAGTTCACCGTATGAGAGAGAGCCCATACCCGTGAAGATTGTTGACAGGCTTGCAGAAGGATCTTTTAGAAGGCTTGTTCTGGCGTTACCGTTGGTTTCCCAATTTGCAGCCATTTCTTCCAGATCAGAGATCAGAAGTGTTGAAGCGGATTTAAGGTACTGGGCGCGACGATCACAGTTGCCACCAGTACAGTTTTCAACATCGAAATCAGTTGCTGGACGGTTACCAGCACCAGGGCCGTTACCGTTAAGGTCCTGTCCCCAGAGAAGAAATTCAATGGCGTGATAACCAGTAGCTACGTTCGATTCAACTTCTTCTGCTTCGTGTAGGGTTTCAGAAATGAGCGCTGGCGTAATTGCTGTTGCATCGATCTCTTTACCGTTCACAGAGAGCTTTGAATTTGCAATAACATTTACTGTGTAAAGCGCATTTTCATCAGACTCGTCACCATATGATGTATCAACGTAGTCAATTAGACCCTCGTCAAGAGGCCAGGCGTTCACACGGCCTTCCCAATCATCAACAATCGCATTACCAAAACGATAAACTTCAGTTTGCTGATAAGGAGCACGGGCCGTGATCCAGGCCGCGCGGGCGGCATTTAGGGATGCATCTGATGGAGAACGAACCAGCGTGTCGATCGCTGTGTCCAGAGCTTTTGCGGATGTTAAAGAATCCTGAAAGCCTGCGAGGGCAATGTCGGCATAGTTTTTGATGACACTGTCAGTATCGACTTTATCTGCATAGGCAGCGCTTGCGCCAAGTACAGACAGGACAGTTACAGTGCTCGCTATACGAGCGGCTTTTTTTAGAGCGTTGCTCATTTTATTCCCATTCAAAAATTGGGCATTTCGCAGAAGCGGTTAGCCGAGGCGATAAGCTTGGAGCTCTTGCGAAACACAAGAGCGGTTGAGTATTATTCGCAATACTTATCACGAATGAGAATGAGTTGCAATTTTGAAAATATATTTTTGTAGAAGAATGAGAAAGCCGCAATGTTGGGGAACAAATAAATATGGGTGACACGTAAGGGGAGGGAGTTTTTTTAAACACTTGTTGATTGGGCACAAAAAAAGGCTGATACAATTAAGTACCAGCCTTTTAAAGTGTTTTGGCGAAGTTTTAGTCTTCGTCAGATTGGCTCTGAGATTGAACGTAGTTTTGAATACCAACACGTTTAATAAGCTCAAACTGTGATTCGATATGATCTACGTGCTCTTCTTCATCAACCAGAATTTGTTTAAGAAGGTCGCGGCTTCCGTAGTCACGAACAGATTCGCAATGCGCGATACCTGCTTTGTAAACTTCAACGGCTTCGAGTTCGCCAGCGAGGTCACATTTCAGAACTTCTTCAACGTCTTCCCCGATTTTGAGTTTGTTCAAGCTTTGGAGGTTCGGGAAGCCATCAAGAAGAAGGATGCGATCCATAAGCTTGTCAGCGTGATGCATTTCCTCAATGGATTCTTTGTATTCAAATTTAGCGAGCTTTTCTACGCCCCAATCTTTGAGCAACTTGGAGTGCAGATAATATTGATTGATAGCCGTAAGCTCATGAGTCAAAGCTGTATTTAGGTGCTCAATAACTTTTTTGTCGCCCTTCATGATGGGGTCCTCGCTTGGAATTAATGATAAAAAGGAATAAAATCCTGAAATAATAAATGTGCGCTACTTTAGAATCTTTCCAATAATGTAAATTGATTAGAAGAAATATCAAGTAAATTTTCAAAAAACATCATTATTGAAAATGATTATCAATTACGATATCGTATGGTTTGTTGTTATTGTAAGTATTTGCAAGGTATGTGCTTAGTACATAGTTTATTATTTTTGTATAATTGTGGATTTTATTTCAAAATAATTGATTTATATAAGTATATATAAATTAAACCGTGTGAGATCTAAAAGGAAAATAATACGTTTTTTGAGTTTACTCTAGGTTTTAAAGCATTTCATAAAAATTTTCATTTGGGGTCGAAAGAATAGCATCCAGTTTTATCAAAGCGGATTTGAGTAGACTATCTCTGGAGGGGGCCATAATCGAGAGGCGTATGTTGTGGCGACCTGCGTTGGATTTGTTGGCAAATCGATTCCCGTCCATGATATTAACGCCTGCTGCTTTAGCTCTTTTAACAAAAATTTCTACTGAGATTGTCGTGGGTAATTCTATCCAAGCATGAGAACGGCAAATTTTGATTGATGTGACATTATTCTTGAGGATTTGTTGTGTAAGTTCGGCACGTTTTATTGCTTGGGCGCTGATGGTGCTGGGGATGGTCAACAATTCATCATTGCGTTCGGAAATCTCGATCGCGGCAGTGACCAAAATAGGCGAGACCATCCAGGTCTGAGCGGTTATACCTTGCGCCATCAGCATGGTGATGTGCGGCGGCGCAATCGCTAATCCAATACGCAACGCGGGGGTGATTCGTTTGGCAAGACCAGTTAGGTAAACAGAAATTTCAGGATAAAGAAACGCATAAGGCGGTGGTGCTTCAGGATATAAAAAGCCATAGATGTCATCCTCTATGATGAGGATGTTATATTTCATTGCGAGAGCGCCAATTTCCTTTCTCCTGGGAAGTGGCGTTGTTATGCATGTTGGGTTATGCCCGGTCGCAGTGGTGACCAAGGTTCTTATTCTTCCTTCTTGGCAAAGCTTTTCAAAGGATTGAGGGCAAATGCCTTTGTCATCGGTCTCAACGATAACGGAAGAAAGACCTGACTGGGATAAGGCTGCTGATATTCCCGGATAACTTAGGGGTTCTATGCAGACGGTATCACCGGGAGTAGTTAACCTGCTCAAGGCGGTAAAAATGCCATTCTGCGCACCATGAGTGATAAGAATGCGTTCGTCCGTGGTATCCTGAAGATGGACGGGGAGGAAATTTCGCATCGATAGCTTCTGTGCAGGATCACCAAAGCCATCTCTATAGGTCATCAGAGTTAGAGATGAAGCTTTTTCTGAGGCGCGACGTAACGCCCAACGGACTAGGTTCTCTCCCCAGTCGTTAGCAATGGCGTTCATGCCAAGGTCGATAAATCCATTATCTGATATTGTTGTCTTATTCCGAGAACTCGATGAGTTCGGAAGAATAACATCGGCGCCGATGTTTGATTTTTCCTGTACGAAAGTTCCCCGTCCAACCTCTGCTGCAACAAGACCTTTACGCTCTAAAGACGTATAGACCCGCGACATGGTTCCCAAACTGCACTTGGCATTCCAAGCCGCCACCCGCAAGGGAGGGAGTTTTTCTCCGGGTTTAAGTATGCCGTCGCTGATCGCTTTTTTAAACAAGGTCTCGAGCTTTAGGTATTTCTGTCCATTCGTCGGAGATTGCTGGGAGATCAGGGATAATATTGTCATAGGAACAATATAACAATTGTTCATTGAACAATGCAAGGTAAGTTAATGTTTACGAGACAGGGGCGTAATCCTTGAGAAACAAAATTTGATGGAGGAGAGACGCTTATGTTTCTAGAAAATATCTTACCGGCCATAATCTTTGCGGCGGTTATGTCAGGAACGCCTGGACCAGCAAACATGATTTTAATGGCAACGGGGGCTACATTGGGTTTTAGGCGTGCGTTGCCCTTTACTTTCGGTGTCCAGAGCGGGTTCTTTTTGGTTCTGGCAGTTGCTGCTTTTGGGGTGACAAGTTTGTTGGATGGCTTTCCAGGTTTAGCGCCCGTGATTACGATAGTAAGCAGTTGTTACCTCCTCTATTTGGCTTGGAAGATAGCGATGTCAGATATGAGTAAGGGCACAGGCGATAGAACACTCAAACCTGTTGGTTATTTGAACGGTCTAATTGTTCATCCAATGAATCCCAAGGCATGGTTGATGGCGACGACCGTTTTTGCACAATTTACCAATCAAGAAGCACCCGCTTGGGAGCAGTGGCTGGTGATGTGTCTCATTTTTATTGTAGGAGGTTTTCCGACCAACTGTATTTGGTGTTGGGGAGGAGATAAAATTATCTCGGCAATACAAAGTCCCAAAAAGAGATTTGCTGTAAACTTATTCTTGGCCGTTTCTACTGTCGGCATTGTTGCTTATATGGCAGTTGGACAATTTTTCTAGAATTGTTTCATGCGTAATTAGGTGCAGAAATAAAAAAACGAGAGAGGCGTGTCTCTCTTGCTTAAGTAAAGTCGATAGAGCTTCACTGATTACGATATTGGCGGTAATCAGATCACCTATCTCTTTGGTTGAAAATTTAGGCTTCTGGGGTCAAATACATTTTCCCCTCATCCCGTTACCAAAGATTCTTGTCGCCCGTTTTATCGTTTTAAGTGTGATATGTCGTCTTCATATCATGCAGATGTGACAGGGCGTAATAAAGGCTAGTAAGCCTAAGTTATCAATGTTGAACACAGATATCGTCTTGTTTGGCTGTATATAAACACTAGAACTCAGTGAGAGATGAGGCAATAAATCGTTGCTTGGTTTTACAAATTTTGTAAATATATTTATGTTTAAGTGTAATGTTTGTGAAAGTTGTAAATTCTATGGCGCGTCAGATCTTTGCGGGTCGAAAAATCCGACACCTAAGAGGGCAGATAGGGCTGACTCAGATTGCAATGGCGACGCAGCTCGGTATTTCCGCGGCGTATCTTAACCTGGTTGAACATAACCAACGGCCCTTATCGAGAAAACTACAAAAAAGATTAGAGGATACTTTTAAAATCAAGGAAGGAGAGCTGTCAGGTGGAGAAGAGGCGCGTTTACTCTCCGCATTGAATGAGCTTTTTTCTGATTCTCTTTTTGATCGGGCAAAGCCAGATGGTGCAGCATTGGGTGACTTTGTTGCTGTTCATCCTGAAATAAGTAGGGCTTTGTTAAAACTTTATCGGGCATTTAGAAATGCGCGGGAAGACACTCTTAAAGCAAGGGAAGTCATATCTGCTGACCCTTATTTCACCGAAACTAGCCACAAATTATTAACGCAGCTGACGTCAATTCGTTCCTTTGCGGAAATTTTACAAGACAACGATGATCTATCTGATCACCAACGAGAGCGCTTCACAACTGTTCTCGTCGACGAAAGTCAGAAGCTAACCTTAATGATAGGGGAGCTGTTCGACTTTATTAATGGAGAGTCCGCCCAATCATCGGCTTTAAGTGAGACACCGACAGATGAAGTGGTCGATATGCTGTCTGCCAATGATCATTACTTTGTCAACTTGGAACAAGCGGCTAACCAGTTGCGGGAACGGTTGGGTGACCCTAAACCTTACGGGCTTTTTGATGCCTTGGCTGGGTATTTGGATCGTCAACTTGGAATTAGGGTCGAAGTTGTCTCTGTTACAACCCATTCATCCTTAAAGCGTGGGATGTGGGAGCTCGAAGGTGAAGATGGTGGCGTGCTGCGATTAATGGAAACGCTCTCGGTAAGTTCTCTAAATTTTCGTATGGCGCGAATAATCGCAGAAGTTGCTTATGCTGATATTCTCGAGAAGACACTTTTAGAAGTGAACGCCACCAGTGAGGAAGCTAAGGCTTTATGCCTGAAAGCTCTAGGGAGTTATTTTGCTGGGGCTCTTATGATGCCTTATACACCGTTTCGTGAGGCTGCGTTGGAGTTACGCCACGATATTGATCTTTTACGGCGGCGGTTTCGGGTCGGTTTTGAGCAGGTTTGTCATCGATTGACCACTTTGCAAAAACCTGATGAAGAAGGTGTGCCTTTTCATTTTATCCGTGTGGATCTGGCGGGGCAGATTTCAAAACGTTTCAGTGCGTCGGGTTTACGTATTCCAAGGTACGGCGTGCTTTCCCCTGAATGGGGTGTCCAGGACGCATTTTTGAAGCCGGGGCGGGTGAATCTCCATTCTTTACGAGCAGAAGATCAAGGTGTGTATTTTTCTATTTCAAAAACAGTGACAAAACCGGGGACTATGGTTGGTCAGGCAGGAAACACTTTTGCCGTTAGTTTGGGGTGTGAAGTATCTTTTGCCCGGCACGTTGTTTATGCCGACGGTTTGGATTTTACCCATCCTGACAGTGTATTGCTAGGCGGATAAACGACCTTTGTCATGAGCTTAAGAAATCACGCCTTGGCAAAGTGGCGACGCTCGCTGTAATGTAAGCACCACAGGGAAATAGAAGAGATAACCGGATAGCAGAGAAAGGCAGCAAATGCCTCATACGGTTCTCGTGGTCGAGGACGAACCGCATATAGTCGACTCATTAAGCTTTCTTATGAAGAAGGCCGGGTTTGAAGTTTTTATTGCACGCGATGGCGATGCAGCCTTGCGCATGGTTGAAAGCCGTCCGCCAGATCTGATGTTACTTGATATTATGCTGCCAAGGCGCGATGGCTTTGAAGTTTTAAAAACAGTGCGTTTAAATCAGGCATGGCGTGACATCCGAGTCATTTTATTGACCGCAAAAGGGCGTGATGTAGATCGATTAAAGGGGATGGAACTCGGGGCAGACGACTTCGTAACCAAGCCGTTTTCGACCAAAGATATTGTTCGCTTAGTTCGACAGCATCTTGGGGTAGAGGAAAGTCCGGCCTAGGTTGTGATGCAATCTTTTATCCTAAGAGTTTCGTGTGTTTAGTCCTTGGAAGGAGGATGCGTGAGTCGTCCTGGTGAAAAAGGAGAGCGCAGCATTGCGCTATTCCTTTTGGCGTTGTTTCTTTTTAGTCCTTTAGTTCTATCCATCTTCAACAGAGGTGAGCTTTTTTTCGGCCTTCCGTCACTGGTAGCGTACTTGTTTTTTGCTTGGGGAGGCATTATTGCAGCGATAGCCTGGTCGGCGTGGAAAGGCCGAGAGAGGCATGGTCTCTCTGATCAAGAAAGGGGCGCCGAAATTATGCCCTATCCTGTTGATGATGTCCTGAATCCTAAAGAAGATAGCCGCGAGAAGTTTGCGGAGGACCACTCAGATTCTACGGGAGAAGATCCTAATGCTCGTTGATTGGATCATTATTCTTTCCTCAATCTGTTATTTACTCTTGTTGTTCGCAATTGCCTATTTTGCTGATAAACGTGCAGAAAGAGGGGCGGGGATAACCTCTCACCCTTATGTCTATGCCCTTTCTCTAGGTGTTTACTGTACGTCGTGGACCTTTTATGGGTCAGTGGGACGAGCAGCGTCGAGTGGCCTGGATTTTTTACCAATATATATTGGCCCAACACTTGTTTTCGTTCTCTGGTGGTTGGTTGTTAAAAAAATTATTCGCATAACCAAAGCTCATCGTATTACGTCCATTGCGGATTTTATTTCTTCTCGCTATGGCAAGAGCACACCGTTGAGCGTGTTGGTGACGATAATCGCAGTAGTTGGGATCGTTCCCTACATTTCGCTTCAACTTAAGGCAGTAGCAACCAGTTTTAACGTACTGAAGCAATATCCTGAAGTGATTATACCGTTGAATTCTCCGCCGATTGCAACGGTCGCCGATACTGCTTTTTGGGTCGCATTGGTCTTGGCTATTTTTGCCATTCTCTTTGGGACCAGACATATTGATAACAGCGAGCATCATGACGGAGTTGTTGTGGCCATCGCATTTGAATCTGTGGTCAAACTACTGGCTTTTCTAGCCGTTGGTGTCTTCGTAACTTTTGGTATTTATGACGGTTTTGGCGATCTTTTTTCTAAGGCTGCGCAACGACCCGAACTTTTATCTCTGATGACGTTTCAAAAAGAGGGATCCTATATAACGTGGGTAACTCTTACAACGTTATCAATGGTGGCAACGGTTTGTTTGCCAAGACAGTTTCAGGTTATTGCGGTCGAGAATGTAAATGAACCTGAACTGCGTAAGGGCGTTTGGTTTTTTCCGCTATACCTTCTCGCGATTAACATCTTTGTTTTACCTATCGCCTTGGGTGGTCTGTTACAATTCCCAGACGGCCATGTAAATGCGGAGACTTTTATCCTCACTTTACCAATGGCTCATGGGCAGGAGCTTTTGGCGTTATTCGTTTTTCTTGGCGGACTTTCTGCTGCAACAAGTATGGTTATTGTTGCAACAATTGCTTTGAGCACAATGGTTTGTAATGACTTGGTTATGCCAGTGTTGTTGCGGTGGAAGTGGCTAGGGTTACGGGAAAAAAGTGATTTTACGGGGGTTTTGCTTTTTGTTCGACGCAGTAGCATGATCCTCATTCAGTTGTTTGGGTATGCCTATTTTCGGTTCCTTGGGGAGAGTGACGCTCTGGTCACAATTGGATTGATTTCCTTTGCGGCGGTGTTCCAATTTGCCCCTGCTATGCTTGGCGGAATGTTTTGGAAAGGCGGAAATCGTTTGGGAGCAATGACAGGGCTTTCTCTAGGTTTTGTTGTTTGGGCCTATACACTTCTTTTGCCGTCCTTTGCAAAGTCAGGCCTGTTACCCATAACTTTTATTGCTGCAGGTCCTTTTAGTATTGAGATGCTTCGTCCTTATGAATTGTTCGGGTTACAGGGCTTGGATCATTTAACGCACGCGCTGTTCTGGACGACGACATTTAACGTTGGGGCTTACATATGTGTGTCGCTCTATACCAAGCACTCTGCCTTGGAGCGTGTTCAGGGCGCCCTGTTTGTTGATGTTTATCGCTATGCTGACCAGAGTCCACAATCTCAGATTTGGCAAGGATCTGCATCGGTCGATGAGTTGTTTGATTTGCTGGTCAGGTTTTTGGGGCGTGCGCGGGCTGATCGTGCCTATAGCGGGTACTTTCGTGACAGAGGGTTAGAACGTCGTAGAGTTGCAACTGCCGATGCAGATCTTGTCAATTTTACAGAACGCCTTTTGGCCGGAGCCATTGGCTCTGCTTCTGCACGGGTGATGATATCTTCAGTGGTAAAAGGGGAGGTTGTTCGCATTGAGGAGGTCATGAAAATTCTTGATGAAACTTCCCAAGTTATCGAGTACAGCCAAAACCTTGAGCAAAAATCACAAGAACTGGAAACGACCACTCAGCAATTACGTGCGGCAAATGTGCGTTTACAGGAGTTAGATCGTCTGAAAGACGAGTTTCTTTCAACCATTAGTCACGAACTTCGAACGCCTTTGACGTCTATTCGTTCTTTTAGCGAGATCCTTTGTGATCATCCTGATTTGGAAGATGATGAGAAAAACCGTTTTTTGGGAATTATCGTCAAAGAAAGTGTTCGCCTGACCCGTTTGATAAACCAAGTACTCGATTTAGCGAAGATTGAAGCGGGTCAAATGGAATGGGTCGTGGAAGATCTTGATGTCCCTCAGATCGTTGAAAATTCATTGGATACTATGACGGCGATTTTGAACGAAAGGGAAATAGAGCTAGATGTCGATTTTGCCCCGAACCTACCTATGATAAAGGGCGATAAAGACCGATTGATGCAGGTTATTGTCAATCTTTTATCTAACGCTGTGAAGTTTTGTAGTCATACACAAGGGTGGGTTAAAGTCACTGTTTCTCGCACTGCAGATGAGATGGTCATTACCGTTGCGGATAATGGTCGAGGTATTCCTTGGAGTGCCAGAGAGTATATTTTTGAAAAATTTCACCAAAGTCGAGAAGGCCTTGCTGATAAACCGCATGGCACTGGATTGGGGTTGAGTATTTCTCGCCAGATTGTTGGATATTTTGGCGGACGCTTGGAGCTGGTTGAATCAAGTTCAAAGGGATCGATTTTTGGGGTCAATTTGCCCTTGGTTACATCACCAAAGTTATTAGAAGTTGGAAAGTAGAAGCTCGTTTCAATCCGTTTGAGGGCTTCTTTCGTGCATGATGGATTGTGTAAGAAGTGTTTTGATAGCTTGTAAAAGAGGCTTTCAAAATTGGAGGGGTTTGCACAGGTAAGATTGTTAGGGTAAAACCGCATCAAGCATTACTATGCACACAATATTAACGATAAATCTGGAGCGCCGAATGGCATCATATCAGTATATTTACCAAATGGATGGGGTTTCTAAGACCTATCCTGGTGGTAAACAGGTTCTGAAAAATATCCACTTGAATTTTCTTCCTGGGGCCAAAATTGGTGTCTTAGGTCTTAATGGTTCAGGTAAGTCAACACTTATGAAGATCATGGCAGGCCTTGATACCGAGATTAATGGTGAAGCTCGCGCCGCGGATGGCGTCAAAGTTGGCTACTTATCTCAGGAACCCGAGCTGGATCCGGCTAAGGATGTCGCTGGGAATGTTTTCGAGGGTGTTGCTGAAACGAAAGCCTTGTTGGTGAAGTTTGAAGAACTGAGCGCCAAGTTTGCCGAAGTTGACCCAGATGAGATGGACGATCTTATTACACAGCAGGGCGAAGTTCAGGAAGAGATTGACGCAAAAGATGCTTGGGATCTAGATCGTCAGGTTGAGATTGCCATGGACGCTCTCCGTTGCCCACCAGGTGATGCGGATGTTTCCAAGCTTTCGGGTGGTGAACGTCGTCGTGTTGCTCTCTGTCGCCTTCTTCTTTCAAACCCTGATATTTTGCTTCTGGATGAGCCGACCAACCATCTAGATGCAGAATCTGTTTCTTGGCTTGAGCGTTTTCTTGAAGAGTACAAGGGTATGGTCGTTTGCGTAACGCACGATAGATACTTCCTTGATAACGTAGCGGGCTGGATTTTAGAGCTCGACCGCGGTGAAGGTATTCCTTACGAAGGCAACTATTCGAGTTGGCTTGAACAAAAAACAAGCCGTCTTTCTCTTGAAGAAAAACAAGAGAGTGCTAAACAAAAATATCTTAAAGACGAATTGCAATGGGTGCGTCAGGGTTCTAAAGCGCGTCAGACAAAGTCTAAGGCTCGTTTACAAGCTTATGAGACACTTGTGCAAGAAGAGAGCACGCGGGCGCCTGATCCCGGCCGTATCGTTATTCCGCCGGCTCCACGTCTTGGTGATCTTGTTATCGAAGCCACTAATGTCAGCAAAGCTTTTGGTGACAGGCTTTTGATTGAAGATATGAACTTCAAAATTCCCAAAGGCGCAATCGTTGGTATTATCGGCCCCAATGGTGCTGGTAAGACAACACTCTTCAAGATGATTACCGGACAGGAGCAGCCAGATAATGGTACGCTTAATGTCGGTGATACTGTAGAAATTGGGTATGTCGATCAAAGCAGAGACGCACTTTCTCCTGAGAAGACAGTTTGGGAAGAGATTGCTGACGGACTTGATGTTATCGAAATTGGCAAACATACCTATCAATCCCGTTCTTATGTGGGGTCTTTTAACTTTAAGGGAGGTGATCAGCAAAAGAAAGTTGGTCAACTTTCTGGTGGTGAGCGTAACCGTGTGCATCTCGCGAAAATGTTGCGGAAGAGTGCAAACGTAATTTTGCTCGATGAGCCTACAAACGATCTTGATGTTGATACATTGCGTTCACTGGAAGAATCAATTCTTGATTACAGCGGTTGTGTTCTTGTCACTTCGCACGATCGTTGGTTCTTGGATAAAATCGCAACACATATTCTTGCTTATGAAGGCGATAGTCAGGTTGTTTGGTTCGAAGGTAACTATGAAGACTACGAAGCGGATCGCAAGCGTCGTCTGGGTTCCGAGGCAGATCAACCTCACCGAATTAAATACAAACCTCTGAAAAGGTAAGTTTATCTTACCAGCAGAGTTGGGTTTTTAATTTAAAGAGGGTGCTGTAAACGTCAGCGTCCTCTTTTTTTATATAATTTTTTTACGAAATAATTATATAAAAAATACGTAATAAAAAAGCCTTGGAGTGA
>NZ_JBHUII010000004.1:1031342-1100909 GCF_042682825.1 Kiloniella antarctica | reverse complement strand
ATATTCACTCCAAGGCTTTTTTATTACGTATTTTTCTAAGAAGCGACCGTACTAACTGCTTTTCTTTGGAACAAAATCGCCAGAGTTGATCTTCTGTCGAAGTTTCCCGTTTAGAGCTGATAGATCGCCGTCTAAGCTTTTAAGTGCTGAGGTGTAGTCTGATTTGTAGGTACTGCGCAGACTAATTCCTTCAGCTGCGATATCTGTAATTATAAAGCCAGTTTCTTCTTTGTTTTTTATCTGCCAGAGAACTTGGGCAGGTTCGCCACTCTCGGTTTTGATTTTACTGTAGACGATGTAAAAAGTTTTTTTCTTTACAACTTTTGTAATCTGAAAATCAGAACCGGCATATTGAGAGAAGGTCGGCAAGAAGCGTTGAACCATGATATCTTCAAAGATTGTCGTAAATTCGCTTCGGGGACCATCCTCGGCATTACGCCAGTATTTCCCAATAACAAATTTAGCTATGCCGCTTATGTCAAAATTTTCGTTAAGAAGTGTTCTGAATTGCTTCTCGCGTTCTTCTTCCGAAATACTTTCGTCTGCTAACTGAGAAACAGCTTTTTCTTGCAGGGCTTGAAGGAATAGACCTGCATCATCAGCTCTGGCAGATGTTGATATTGCCAGAGACAAAGCTGCCCCCACAAGGAGGGCAGTTGTATTCGATATAAGACGTGAAAACCGTTTCATTATCAATCCAGATCAGAGACCTGATCGTCATCTTCTGGGAAGATCTCGGTTAGGCCTGGGGCAAGGGTTGGGTCCGCGTCACCGTCGTTGATCTCGTTTACACGTTTTTGGTGATAGAGAGAGCGAACACGAGCATAAAAATCGATAGAATCTTTTTTAAGTTCATCGACCGCTTCAATATTGCGAGACCTTTTGTCAACACCGTCAGTTATCTTACGGGTAAGAAGAGTTTCAGTCTTGGCAATGTAAGTCAAAGGATCGAGCAGGGCGTCGCCAATAAGGCCAACACCATCGCGAAGATTTGAGGGGCCGAGAATTGGGAGGACAAGATAGGGACCTTCAGATACACCCCAAGTCCCCATTGTCTGGCCAAAATCTTCAGAATGATATTCATGACCAGCTTGGCCGGCAACATCCGCTAAACCACCAGCACCTGCAATGGTGTTAATGAGGAAACGTGCAAAAGTATTCTCGGCTTTTTCGATATCGCCTTGAAGCAAATCGTTTGCGAGAATAACAGGAGAATAACTGTTGCGGATAAAGTTTCGTACAGAATCACGTATAGGAGAAGGAATCAGGAAACGATACCCTTCTGCAACGGGCCGAAAAATGAGGGTGTCCGCAGCGTCGTTAAAAGCAAAAATGAAACGATTTACCGTTTCAATGGGATCGTTCCCAGCTTCATCGGCTACTGTCGCGCCTTCGGTTTGTGCCCACTGCTCGTCCTGGCTTGTAGAAGCCTCGTCCTGCAGAGTTGAATTTGGCTGGCTTGCACATCCTGTTACAAAAATTGCAACAGCGGCAAAAGCAGACAATCGTTTTATAAGTCCAGAATTAATCTCGGACAAAATACCTAACCCCACGACATTTCGCCTATCATTGTTTCTACATCAGTTTGGTTCAACAGATGTCCCCCTTTATGATCTACAAGTTATATATAACCCGATTTTAACCTGCAAACTTTAAGCGAACAGCTTCTTATTTTTTAGCCTATAATTTAGTTGAACTATACACACAAATATCCAAGTGTATCAACAGAGTTACAGACTTATTATGGTTGAGTATCACAGCCTTCCTTTTAAAACCAGTAATAAGAAGAAAAAAGTGATGCCGATAAAGTTATATGTTGCATTTTTGCATCACTGATCGTTGATATTAGGGCATCTTTATAAAAGATAGGTCTACGAATCCTGAATAATGTAATGTTTTCTTAATATTTATCACCTTGTAACACTACGTGCGGATTCTTCAGTAATCCGTGTAAATAGGTCACATCTCGAAAGTGTAGTTAATGAACATTCAACTTAAAGAAGTGAATCCTCTGGTCTCTTACCGAGGAAAAGTCCCATCAGATTGGTTGGACTATAACGGCCACATGAATGTGTCTTATTATATGAGGGTGTTTTGTGATGCGACGGACCAGTTCTTGGTTTTTTTTGGAGCTGACCCTGCTTATCGCGATCGTACCAAATGTTCGACCTTTGTTGTCGAAAACCATGTGAATTATATCCGGGAACTTCACCATAACTCTAGGATGCGGGTTGAAACCCGCTTATTGGGGTTTGATCATAAGAAGCTGAGTTATCACCACTCCCTTTACAATGACGACGAAGGTTATCTGGCTGCGACGTCTGAGTGGATCTCTGTTCATGTGGATCTAGAGAATAGATCTTCGTGCCCTATGGCGGAAGAGTTACTGGATAATTTGGAGAAAATTTTAGAATTACAACGCTCCTTACCCTTACCATTACATATCGGGCGGTCGGTTATGTCATGGGGAGATTAAATTGCTTTCTAAGTTATTTAACAGCAGACTTGGTCTGGGCGAGATATTAAATAACAAATTGAACATTGATTTACTTAAAGTTAAGGGCAATTTTCCTAACATGAAAACTATGAATAATATTCTCCAATTTTCCGCCTTGACCCTTGGTCTTTTTCTTGTTTCGTTCCCCGCGGCCGCAGCTTGTACTGACCCACCAGCCCAAGAAGTGAATTGGCAGCGATGTAATATGGATGGGCTTAACTTCGATGGAGTAGATCTCACATCGGGTCGTTTGCGTGATACAAGCTTCATTCGTGGCTCCATGAATAATGCAAATCTGCAAAATGTATCAGCTTTTAGAACCAAGTTTGTTAGTACTTCCCTTATTGAGACTAATTTTACTAAAGCCTCTCTTCCTGAAGCCGATTTTACCAAGGCGGACTTGACGGGAGTAAATTTTACAGAAGCAAACCTTGGGCGAGCGCGGTTGTATAAGGCGATGTTACGTGGCGCAAATTTAACTAAGGCAAAGTTAAAGGGGGCTGATCTTACAAAAGCAGATTTGTCCGGCGCAACGTGGGTGGATGGTAAGAAAATCTGCGCTGAAGGTTCTGTTGGTAGATGTAAATGAGTAGAATTGTAATAAATTACCCGCGAACGAAACTTTTTTTTGGAAGATATTTTCCAAGTGGCAATAAAAAATCTAAATATTAATAATTGGTCTAACAAATAGATCGCTCTTGAAACCTTCGAAACTGAAACAAGAAATTGTGCTAGATAACACGATCTTACAAGACACAGGCTTCCCAGAAGTTCACTTGCAAGAAAATGGCTCACGAGAAGTGCAGCCAGAATTGGACTTGCTGGAACGAGATCTACGAAAAGGAGGCCTCAACACTGAAGCTGGAGTGACGTATGTCTAGAGACAGTGGACGGCGGCAATCTTTAAAACTTCAAACCCAGCAATTCATTAAAAATGAGCAGGTGATTTTATCCGCCTTGGCCGTTATCCTCGGGGCTGCATCTGGGTTTGCTGCGGTTGGATTCCGTCACTTCATTGATTTTATTCAGAATCTTTTTTATGGTTTTCATGGTCCAAATATCACGGAAGGTTTTGCTCATCTTCCTTGGTGGCAAATCCTCATGGTGCCTGTTGTCGGCGGAGGAATTGTAGGAATTTTTATTCGTTATTTCCTTCCAGATGGAAGACCTCAGAGTGTGCCTCACGTTATTGAAGCAACGGCTCTAAAGGGGGGGCGAATGTCTTTGAAAACGGGCCTTCGTGTGGCTTTAGCCTCGGCATTTTCCTTGGGGGTTGGGGCATCTGTTGGTCGTGAAGGACCTGTCGTTCATCTTGGAGCCAGTATTGGCGCATGGCTTTCAAAACGATTACATCTTGGTTATTCACTTTTTCGAACATTGCTTGGGTGTGGCGTGGCTGCGGCGATTGCGACATCTTTTAACGCTCCTATCGCGGGAGTGTTTTTTGCTCTTGAAGTTGTCGTGGGGCATTACGCAATTTCTGCTTTTGCCCCTATTGTGATCGCTTCGGTGGTGGGGACGATTATCAGCCGTATTTATTATGGTGATTTCCCGGCGTTCATTTTACCTAATGCGATGTCACTTTCGTCGTTTTGGGAGTTTCCTGCTTTTGCCCTTTTGGGGATTGTTTCTGCTTTTGCTGCAATCGCCTTTATGTGGGCGGTGATTTTTGCCGAAGACAGTTTTACAAAACTTAAAGTTCCTTTTTGGGCAAAACCAATGATTGGTGGTCTGGCTTTGGGAACGATGGCGCTCGCCTTTCCCCATGTTATCGGCGTTGGTTATGAGGCGACCGATGCTGCATTGTCCGAGCTTTATCCTCTTTGGTTGTTGCTGGTATTAATTGTGCTTAAGACCATTGCGACAGCAATTTCGCTTGGTAGTGGGTTCTCTGGTGGCGTGTTTTCACCTTCTTTGTTTCTTGGGGCTATGGTTGGTGGAGCTTATGGAATTATTGTATCATCGATATTTCCTGAATTGTCTTCTGGAACCGGGGCCTACGCACTTATTGGTATGGGTGCTGTAGCGGGTGCTGTGCTTGGCGCACCGATCTCTACTATCTTGATGATTTTTGAGCTGACAAACGACTATGCGCTAACTATTGCCGTGATGATTGCAACTTCTTTATCATCGGTGATTACCCAGCAGGTTCATGGCAAGTCGTTCTTTATGTGGCAACTTGAAAGACGCGGTGTTCAAATCCGGGGGGGGCGAGAAGCAAGTCTCATGCGGACGATGACAATTAAGGGAATGGTTCACAGCGATGTCGCCACCATTACTCCCGATGCCGACCTAACAACGGTAAGGTGTGAAATCCGAAAAACCAAACTGGGATTACTGTTTGTTGTTGATGAAAACAGACGCCTGGAGGGATGTATTTCTTTTATGGATCTCGCCGACGGGCTTGATCTACAAGAAGAAAAAGGTGAAGACATTACTGCACTGGAAATAGCTCGAACCAAAGCCGTTCAACTGGAAGAAACCGCAAACATAGAGCAAGCCTTACAGGCTCATGGCGCAAGCGGAGAGGTCTATATTCCTGTCGTGAACAACACTGTTGAGGGAATTTTAAAAGGGGTTATTCACGAGCATGATGTGGCCTTGGCTTATAAAAAAGCCATGGAACAAGCCCGCGCAGAAGAACGTGGAGAGATCTAGAGTCAGATGGCCCTAGATATTTATCGTATCTATATAGAGAAGAGGTGGCGCGAAGAGGGGAAGGCATGTTGAACTCTTGCCCTCCGAAAATTATCGCTTTTGTGCCGAGACTAAGAGCATCATCGGCCGGTCTATCTCTTCCAACAATTCCGGATATTGAGATACTTGTTCTCGGGTCGGTGCCCATTCCTGAACATGCCGGATTTCAAACCCATTTGTAATGAGGGTGTTGAGCGTTGTGCCGAGCGTACGATGATGTTTGATAACACCTTTGGCAAACCAGTCGGTTTTTCTTTCCCCCTCTACTGAATAGTGGTTTAGGGGCCAGATCCTTTGACCCTCGTCGTCATTTGACCATGCGGGACTGGTTGGAGCCATGAATATCGGGTGTTCAATGGTGAAGGTAAATTGCGCACCAGGAACCAAAGCCTGAAATATTGTCGCAACGAGTTTATTGAAATCTTTGATGTAATGAAAAGCAAGTGAGCTGTAGGCGAAGTCGTATACGGTTTTAGGGAGTGCAAGTTGTTCCAGATCTGAGACTTCGTATTCTATTGCATCATCGTGAGTTTCTGACTTGGCGCGAGAAAGCATCTTTTCTGACAGGTCAAGCCCAAGGACGCTAGTGGCGCCATGCTCTTTGGCCCACCGGGAAAACCAACCGAACCCACAGCCTAGATCAAGAACCCGCTTATCTTTCAAGTCAGGGAGCTGCGCGCGAATAGCCGGCCATTCCGGTGCACCAGTAAGACCGTGTACAGAGCGAGGTAACTGACTGTAGCCAATAAAAAAATCAGGTTTGTCATAGATGTTCTGTGACATGGAGTGTCTCCCGGAAATACGGGGCATTAGCTTTGTACATTACCTTTTCAGGCGTGTGTATAAAAGCCAATGCCGTGTATATGATTCATGAAGGATTAGTCTTCGAGAAGATAACCCGCTTTGAGAGACTCTGTTCCTGCAATCTTTCCAACAACTGATCCGGGTTTTACAGCTTTGTGTTGGCGACGGGTAAAGAAAATACCATCAGTTCCAGCAAAAATCGGTATTCGGGCCTTAGTCGGGTCTTCAGCGGTTGGATCAATTAAAGTACCGACCTGATCTCCTTTTTTCACGATTGTGCCGAGATCCATACAATAAGTCACAAACCCCGCACCGGGCGATTGAATAATTTCGCAGGCATCGGTTCCTGTTGCATCACACAGAGCTTTAGGAAGGGGACCTGCGTCGCCCTCAATCAACCCACGTCGGATAAAGAATTTAAAAAGGGCATCACCGTCCTGAGCACCGATTTCATCTGATACATCGGGTCGACCATGATGTTCGACTGTCATTGACATCGTTGCTTGAGGGATAGGGTTGTTGGGATAAAGACGTCCAAGCTCAGCCCAGGGCCGGGTGTAGACTTCATCAAAGCTGCCGCCACCGGAATTTTCTGCCATCATAACGGCTGTTGCCCCAAAGTCGGCGGCAAAGTCCTGACAATCAGGCCAGTTAAGGTCTGATATGTAAAGATAAGGAAGGGAGTCATCATCACAATGGAGGTCGAATACAAAATCTGCTCTTGCAGCTTCACTTGCCAAAAGCTTGCGCAGGCTTTCAAACTCGGTAACGGGCGTTATTTCCGTAAGGGCTTGTTGCATCGCTTTACGAATAATGGCGACGTTTTCGTCTGCATCATTGGTTAAACGATCAGTAAGGCGGTCTTTGGTCATTTCTGTGAGGTCAAACCACCCGCGGTTAAAGTTGCCTTCTCCGCCGAGATGGACACGCCCCATTAATTGATCATCTTGAAATTGGTCGAGGCCGATCGGATTGGCGTAAGGTAAGACCACGATTTCGCCCTTGATGAGACCTTTTTTGTCCGCTTCTTCCAGTTGTTGAAGAAGGTGGTGAGTAGCTGCCATCGCGGGTGTCTCATCGGCATGAAGAGCAGCTTGTACATAGGCTTTTTTGCCTGAAGTATCGCTGCCATAGCGATGAATTGTTACAACCCGTTGCGTGCCTGGAGTTTCTGAAAGTAGCGCGTGGCGCTCAGTAATGCGTGGCATTGTTTATCCTGTTCGGAGTCTGTCTTGGAATCTTGAAAAATCTATTCCTATCATAAAGGTATGATTGTTTTCCAGATCTAGTCGTAAAAGAGGATGAGGTTCTTGGCTGGACGCGCTATAACCCCCCTTATGATGGACGAATCGCAAACTCAAATCGATGGGCAACCGCCCTATGTCGAAGGCCTGAACGAGTCTCAACTAGAGGCCGTGGAGGCTACAGATGGCCCTGTACTGGTACTTGCTGGTGCCGGAACTGGTAAAACCCGTGTTTTAACAACACGTCTGGCGCATATCCTTGCGACGGGTAAAGCTTTTCCAGGGCAGGTATTGGCTGTGACTTTTACAAATAAAGCCGCTCAGGAAATGAAGGAGAGGGTTGCTAAAATACTTAATCAACCCTCTGTAGAGAGATGGTGGCTCGGAACCTTTCATGCCATAGCGGTGAGAATGCTGCGTGCGCATGCTGAAAAAGTTGGCCTCGGTTCCGATTTTGCCATTATCGATACAGATGATCAGTTGCGGTTGGTTAAGCAGCTGCTGAAAGAGAACAATCTCGATGATAAGAAGTGGCCGCCGAAATCCGTACTTGGGGCCATTCAACGCTGGAAAGATCGAGGACAAACGCCTGATCATGTTTCAGCGAGTGAGGCAAAAGAATTTGCTGG
This sequence comes from Kiloniella antarctica, assembly GCF_042682825.1. Taxonomy (NCBI): domain Bacteria; kingdom Pseudomonadati; phylum Pseudomonadota; class Alphaproteobacteria; order Rhodospirillales; family Kiloniellaceae; genus Kiloniella; species Kiloniella antarctica. The sequence goes on along the minus strand of NZ_JBHUII010000004.1, from coordinate 1,093,038 downwards.
CGGGCGAATACATGGGATCTACAAAAGTTACCAACAGCGGCTGAGGGAACTCAACGCCTGCGATTTTGGCGATTTACTCCTGCACACTTTGGTGATTTTCCAAACCCATGCTGATGTGCTTGCTGATTATCATCGGCGGTTCCATTATATTTTGGTCGATGAATATCAAGATACTAACGTCGCACAGTATCTTTGGTTGCGTCTCTTGGCTCAGGGGCATCAGAATGTTTGCTGTGTTGGGGACGATGACCAGTCTATCTATGGGTGGCGCGGCGCAGAGGTTGGAAACATTCTTCGCTTTGAGAAAGATTTTCCGGGCGCCAAAATTGTGCGTCTTGAACGCAATTATCGATCTACAGGCCGTATTCTTGCCGCAGCTTCTTCTGTTATCAGTCACAATGAGGGACGTTTAGGTAAAACCCTTTGGACTGATGATGATGATGGTGAGATGCTCCGGGTTCGTGGTTTGTGGGATGGTGAAGCTGAAGCAAGATTTGTCGGAGAAGAAGTCGAAAATCTGCAACGTAACGGACAAAAGCTTGATCAGGTGGCGGTTCTTGTGCGCACGGGAGCAATGACCCGTGAGTTCGAGGAACGTTTTCTCACTCTGGCGATACCTTATCGCGTTGTCGGTGGCGCTCGTTTTTATGAGCGTCTAGAGATCCGTGATGCCTTGGCCTACCTGCGTCTTGTTAATTCGGCGGATGACAGTTTGGCGTTTGAGCGCAGTATTGGTAAGCCAAAAAGAGGACTCGGCCCTGCTGCACTGGGGATTGTGCACAGTTATGCTCGGCAGGCTGAAATTTCCCTTTTTAAGGCTGCGCGGGAAATTGTTGAAACTGATGAACTTCGTCCTGCAGCACGAAAATCAATGGCAACCTTTGTTTCTCAGGTCGAGCGTTGGCAGGGCTTGAAAAATGATATGCCGCATTCTGAATTGGCCGACCTTGTCTTGGAAGAAAGCGGTTATCTGGAGTTTTGGCAAAATGATAAATCGGTAGAAGCCAAGGGCCGGGTCGAAAATTTACGTGAATTGATCAATGCCTTGGGCGAGTATGAAAGTCTGGCCGAGTTTCTTGAGCACGTCAGTCTTGTTATGGATACCAATAGCCAGACCGGACAGGATATGGTTTCCATTATGACGCTTCATGGCGCTAAAGGACTTGAGTTTGAAACGGTGTTCTTACCGGGTTGGGAAGAGGGTTTGTTCCCGAACCAGCGCGCGATGGATGAGCAGGGGCTCAAAGGACTGGAAGAGGAGCGTCGGCTGGCCTATGTCGGGCTAACGCGGGCAAGAAAGCGCGCGATTATTTCCTTTGCTGCCAACAGACGCATGCATGGCTCATGGGCCTCGGCGATACCTTCGCGATTTGTTGATGAACTTCCGCACGAACATATTGAGCGGGAAAGTGATCGCGGAATTTATTCTGCGCCGCTTGAGCCCTCTTATGGCGGCTTTGGTTCAAGCAAGTGGCAAGATAATGATCGTGGCAGTCCGGGTATGCAACGGGCACGAAGCTATTCTAGCGGGGAGTCTCAACTCGTCCGCAAAGCAGCGCAAAAAATTTCTGAAAGCAAGAGTGGCTTTAGTCGTGGAGAAAGAGTATTTCATCAAAAGTTTGGCTATGGTCTGGTCGCTTCCGTCGAAGGTGAGCGCCTCACGATTTCATTTGATAAAGCTGGCAGCAAAAAAGTGTTGAGTAACTTTGTTGTTCCAGCTGAACAGGCAGGTATGTAATGAGAGCAGATAATTCAGCAGTTTGGTGCATTTCCCTAAACATCGCCGAGGCGCAGCTTGCTGTCTATGAGCTTGCCCTTGAACCCTTGAACGGGGCGATCGTTGTTACAAACCCCGATGCTGCAGGCATGATTGAAACCAAGGTCTATGTTGATGGGCAACCGTCGCAAAAACAGATCGATGAGCTTCTTGCCAATACAGCAGAAATTCTTGGCGGGGTAACCCCGAAAGCATCAATCGAACAATTGCCGGATATCGACTGGGTTGCGGAAAGTCAAAAGGCACTGCCGCCGATTGTTGCGGGTAAATTTTTCGTCCACGGATCTCACGTCAAAGATACGCCTCCTGAAGGCTCCATTCCTCTTTTGATTGAAGCTAATGTTGCTTTTGGAACAGGGCAGCACGATACCACCAAAGGCTGTTTGATTGCTCTCACTGATCTGGCAGTTGAACGGAAGGTTGGTTCTGCGCTGGATATGGGATGTGGCTCTGGAATTCTTTCCATGGGGATAAAGATCCTCTGGGATTGTCCGGTTCTTGGGGTGGATATAGATGAAGACTCTGTTCGGGTTGCGCTGGAAAACGCAGACTTGAATAAAGTCTCTGGAATTACCGGAATTTGTGGTGATGGCTATGATGCTGCAGAAGTATCGAAAAGCGCGCCTTTCGATTTGATCGCAGCCAATATTTTGGCCGAACCACTTTGTATGATGGCGTCCGCTCTCGAAAAGAATTTAACAAAAGGCGGTGTAGCGGTGCTTTCTGGGCTATTGATCAAGCAGCAGGACCAAGTTGTTAAAGCGCATGAGGCCGTCGGCCTTAAGGTTATTCGTGAATTACACCTTGGTGAGTGGGCGACATTGGTTTTATCACGATAAGAGATAATTTTCTTGTGGTTATAAACAGCTGTATTTCGAAAGTTACATCTTTTGAAGTACGGCTGTTTTTTTGTTTTGAATCTCAAGGATCTTACGATTTTTTGATCAAAGATCAGGCAACAAAAAACGCGACGGAAATTCTATCGAAATTCCGTCGCGTTTTTAACAAGGCAGTGCTGCAAGCAAAAGGGGGATTAAGCTGCGCGGGCTGTCTTGCTGTTGTTTTCTACTTTGCTTGTTGGTTTATTCGAAACAAAATCTGAAGAAGAAAGGAAAGAGAAACCTGGTTCGAAAGTTTTTGCTTCTTTTTCAGCTGCTTCAACGTATAGGCTGTTTACCGTTGCTTCGATGCTACCGCGGCTGAGGCCAATGTCGCTAAGTTCACGATCATTGAGGTCCCAAAGTTGATTTACTGTTGCGCGGCGCTCCATGTAGTTTTTGAAGCTTTTAGTGATGCCAGCGATTGCAGTGTAAATGCGATAGGCTCTTGTGTAACGATGCGGGGCCACGGTAACGAGTACAGGCTGGTTAGCGATTTCGCTGGCCGCGAATACAAATTTATCTTCTCTCATGATCATATCTCCTAGATCAGTTTATTGCGGCCGCTATTGCTTGTATCTTGCCGCTGTGTTGTTGCAGTATATCTAGCGAAATAATTATTTTTCGGTAGCGGTGATTCTGCAACAGAGCCATGCATTTTGGGTATGATTTGAGGTTTTTTGTTATAACTAGTTGATATTTCACAATATAGTGTTATGCAAAACCATGTGTTGTTTCATGCTCGCTGCTTGAGTAATGTGCTGAAAATTAAATTGTATATTGTATAAGGAAGAAAAAATGCCTGAATCGGTGATTGACGGTCATGCTTCTCGACTTAATGCGCTGCGCGAACAGCTCAAGAAAGACGGGTTCGATGGGTTTGTGATTCCAAGAACCGATGAACACCAAGGAGAATACGTGCCGCCACAGGCTCAGCGGCTGGCATGGCTTAGCGGTTTTACAGGGTCAGCCGGTTTGGCCGTTACGCTTTTGGATCGAGCAGCCATCTTTGTCGATGGACGTTATACGATCCAAGTGCGGCAGGAAGTGGTTGAGGACCTGTTCGCCTATAAACATCTTATCGATGAGCCTGCTCATGAATGGTTGAGTGAGAATGTAAAGGCGGGGATGCGTATTGCTTATGACCCATGGCTTCAAAGTGAAAATCAAATAAACATACTTCGTAAAGGTGTTGAAAAGGCAGGGGGCGAACTGGTTGCTGTCGAAAGTAATCCAGCGGACGCGGTATGGCGAGATCAACCTGCGCGCCCTTGTACGAAGTCAATGCCTTATGATTTAAAGTATGCAGGAAAATCTTCTCGCGAAAAACGCGAAGAGATTGGCAAGCTGCTAGATGCCAGTGACGCCGATTGTGCAGTCTTGAGCTTGCCGGATTCTGTGGCCTGGTTGCTCAATGTACGTGGCGAAGATGTGGATCATACACCGTTAGTGTTGTCGTTTGCTGTCGTGCATGCCGACGGGTCTGTTCAATGGTTTGTTGATGGTGGAAAAGTTACCAGCGAGACACTTTCTGCACTAGATAATCAGGTTGAAGTAGCTGAACCGGACGCTCTTGAAAGTCGTCTGATTGCTTTTGCTCAAAAAGGCAAGTCTGTTTTGGTAGATCCTGCAACGTGCCCGGAACGTATTACTTCCTTGTTGGAAAAAAATGGTGCCAAGCTGGTGCGTGCCATGGACCCGGTGATGAAACCGAAAGCCCGGAAAAATGACACGGAGCTCAATGGCATTCGTGCGGCACATATTCGGGATGGTGCTGCAATGGTTCAATTCCTGAAATGGGTAACCGAAAATGCGATTGAGCGTGCCGGGACAGATAATCCTGTAACGGAAATGGAAGCTGCAGACAAACTGCGTTCATTCCGGGAAGACGTCCCCATGTTCAAGGATCTTTCTTTTGACACCATATCTGGAGCAGGACCCAATGGGGCGATGTGCCATTATAAGGTTTCGAATGAAAGCTCAATTTCCTTAAATATGAATGAGATCTTCTTGATCGATTCTGGTGGACAGTTTCTAGACGGAACAACAGATATTACGCGTACCATTATTATCGGATCTCCGACCGAAGAAATGAAGGATCGTTTCACACGGGTACTGATGGGCCATATATCACTAGCTATGGCAAAGTTCCCCAAAGGAACAAACGGAATGCAACTTGATAGTTTGGCAAGGCGTCCGTTGTGGGATGCTGGTTTGGATTTTGATCACGGCACGGGCCATGGTGTCGGATGCTTCCTTGGTGTACACGAGGGTCCACAGCGCATTGCAAAGGCGTCATCACCTGTAGCGTTAGAGCCTGGGATGTTTCTTTCCAATGAGCCTGGATATTATAAAGCGGGTGAATATGGTATTCGCATTGAAAACCTGATTATTGTACGTGATGCTGGAAAAATGATTGGCTTGGATATACCACTCTATGATTTTGAGACGGTTACACTGTGCCCAATTGATTTACGCCTTGTCGAGCCATCGATTATGAGTGCGAGCGAAATTAAATGGCTGAACGATTATCATGCTTGGGTACGAGAAGAACTAACACCTTTACTTGATGCGGAGCATCAGGCGTGGCTCCAAGCCGCAACAAAGTCAATTTAATTTAGAATCACATGTATCTGTCGTTAAGGCTCTGATGCTTGCCTTGATGACAGACTACACGTTTACTTCGGCTGTCTGGAGGATAGACAATCTAGCTGGTTCTGTGCCCGGATCCATTGAAGGAAAACATGTAGGTGATGAGGAGCCACTCCCTTTTTGTAAACCAGATGGTACCCAGTATCTTTGCCGCTACTTAAGCTAAATAACTCAATAAGTCGCCCGTCTTTTATGTCTTCGCTGACCCAGTTAGAGGGCAGCACGCCTATTCCTTGACCGCCGCGAATGGCGTCACGTGTGAGGTATCCTGACAGGTGTATCTTTGCATGGTGCTTTTTGAATGCAATGCCGTGATGTTCCAGCCAGTGGTTCCATTCTGAATGACGATCGTCAATGTCGCAAACCCAGGGGAGTTTGGTAATGTCCTGAGGCTCTTTTATGGTGACGTCTTTTAAAAGTTCTGGAGCGACGACAATAGAGGCATAACTGCCCATCAGTTTTTCCACTGTAAATCCAGGCCAATTTCCGTTTCCGTATCGGATGGCGAGATCATACTCTTGCCGACGCAGATCAACGACTTCGCTGTTGGCGTTGAGAAGGATCTCTATATCAGGGTGTTTTTGTCGAAAGTCCCAAAGTCTGGGCATCAACCAAAAATTTGTAAAGGTGGGGGTTAAGGTAATCCTTAAGGGGCGGTGCTCTGTGCTATTTTTCAGGTCATTTACAGCGTCATCAATAATATCAAAGCTCTTACTTAGTTCTATACCCAATTGTAAGCCAGCTTCGGTTGGCACAACGCCGCGGCCTTCCCGACGTGACAGTGTGATACCAAACCATTCTTCTAAACGCTTGATCTGCTGGGCGACTGCGGCATGGGTTACGTTCAATTCGTTTGCCGCGTGCGTAAGGTTGTTATGACGGACAACGGCTTCAAAGGCCCTCAAGCTGGAAAGGGAGGGGAAGTTACGCATTCTTATATGTAAGAAAAACTAACATTTATGAAATTTTCCTGAATTGATATGTAACAAGAATACCCTGATATTTAAGAGAGTAATATCTTGAAAGGATGTGAGCAATGTTAAATGTTTTGGGAAAAACTTACATATTGGCGGCAAGGATGGATGATACTCGTTGGTTTGAAAAACCAGACCAGAAAGCAGAGAAAGTTGTTTGCGCTGAGTCCTCATACTTTCTTTCGTTACATTCATGTTTGGGTTTTGTTAAAGGGCAGAGTAAGTGTTGCGCTTCTCAAACTCACGGATGTTAAAGCTTGATCAACGATTTGTTTTTGACGGTCAGACTGTTGCTTGGGGTGTTATGGGAGAAGGGGATCCCTTGGTTCTTATCCATGGGACACCCTTTTCATCTCAGGTCTGGCGACGGATTGCTCCGCTTCTTGCTAATCGGTGGCGCATTTATTTTTTCGACTTGATCGGTTATGGCCTATCAGAAAAGAAGACTGGCCAGAATGTTTCTCTTTCAGTGCAAAATGAACTCTTAGTTGCTTTATTACAGGAGTGGCAAATTTCGCACCCTACAGTACTTTGCCATGATTTTGGTGGGGCAACAGCTTTACGGGCTCATTATTTAAACGGTTTGGCGTATGCGAGCCTAACACTGATTGATCCTGTCGCTCTTTCGCCGTGGGGATCTTCCTTTGTTCAACATGTTCGCCAGTTTGAGGACGCTTTTGCAAAGGTTCCAGATTATATGCACGACGCTATGCTTAAGGCTTATTTACAAAGTGCTGCTTTCAAAGAACTCGATGGTGAAGCTCTTGAAATTTATATGAAGCCGTGGCAAGGAAAAATTGGTAAGCCTGCGTTCTATCGGCAAATAGCACAAATGGATGAAAAGTATACGGATGAAATTTCCGGTCGTTATGGGGCAATGGACTGTCCCGTGAAGCTTCTTTGGGGAGAAGAAGATAATTGGCTTCCACTTGCTCAAGGAAAAAAGCTGGCTGAGAGATTAACTGGTGGGAAGATCACACTTGTACCCGGCTCCGGGCATTTGATGCAGGAAGACCGCCCGGAGGCTATCGTTGCTGCTGTATTAGAAGGATAAATTATGACCTTTAGCGGCGAATTTTGTGCTCATTTATCGTGACGAATTTTGGTCGTATGTTGAGCGATTTTTTTAGACTTATGTGCCTTCAGTATTTTAATTGACGCTAAGAGTGCGCCACCAACGATAAGAAGGCAGGCTATCGCGATAGTCCAACTTGCCTCAGCCAGTCCAGTTGAGATCAGTACTAAAGTGCTTAGGAGTGGGGCGGCATAGGAAAGAGCTCCTAGCACTTGGATATCTCCGTGTTTGGTTCCGTAATCCCAAACAAAAAATGCCAAACCAACGGGGCCGAGGCCAAGGGCTATTATAGCAACTGATTGTATGAGGTTTGGCGTTACCCAGCTCTCGGTTATCAAATGACATATCAGTCCTAGTAAAGCTGTTGCACCACAAAATCCGGTTACGGCCTCGCTAGGCACATGGTTAAATTTTCGGTTAAGAACAGAATATCCAGACCAGATTAATGCACAAGTGATGGCTGCGAGATACCCAAAGGAATATTCTGGGTTCAGTGAAAAGGATTGTCCCTTGGTTACAATTAGAACCGCGCCGGCCAAGCCTAATAATGTTCCTGCAATGTGGAACCAATAAAGGCGTTCCCCAGGAAGCAAGGCTGAAAAAAATACGATTAACAGTGGCCAGAGGTATGCAATAAGGCTTGCCTCTACCGCGGGAGCGTTGTGGAGGGCGATAAAGTAGAAAAGATGATAGCCGAACAAACCGCCAACCGATATCAGCCAGATCAAAGGTCGTTGCTTTAATTTCAAGAGCTTGTCTTTTCCTTGGAGGGTTAATATTAACAATCCAGATAGAAAGGCAATGGCGAACGACGACATCAAAAGTTGAAAAGTCGGAATGCCTTTTGCCCATGTGGTAAAGAGCGCAAGGAGAGCCCATAGCAGTATGGCGATTCCCCCAATAAGGGTTGCGCGTATCTTTGTCGAGGAAGTGTCTGTCATGTTCATTAGCCCAAAGTTAATGGCTGCATTCTAATCACTTTGGCAGGAGTGTCTTGTCTGGGGTTCCTTTTGTTTATACTCAAATTCCGCTATTGATGATTTTGATAGATTTTCCGTTCTTTCCCCGGAGCCAAATCATAAAGCTTTCGATAGGCACGGTTGAAGCTGCTTTGGTCCGAGTAACCTACTTCTTGGGCGATGTGAGAAAGGGAAAGGTTACTGCCAAGTACCAGTTGTCGTGCGCGCTCCAGCTTTAGTCTCGTTTGAAAATTTTGTGGTGAAAATCCCAGGAAATTTTGAAATAAAGAATGGAGATGGCTGACGGATAAGCAGGCTGTCATCGCGATGTCCTTTGAGGAGAGGGACCGCGTGTGATTTTCTTTTATAAATTTTAAAGCAACTTGGAGTTTCTCTGGAAGCTGGTCTCCTACGACTGAAGCTTTATCAGCCAGAGCAAGTAGGAACAACTTGATCCCTTGCTCGCCAATAGAAGTGAGTCCGTGTTGTTCTAACTCTAGCGCAGTAAACCGACTTAAGTTCAATAAGCCTTCGTCGAGTGAAAACAATATCTGATTGTGCGCATGATCCCAAAGTGAGTTAAGCTCTGGCATGTAGCTGGCATCGGTAAAGTCAAAGTCGACTACGGTAAAGCTGTTGGGGTGTAATCCACGAAAAGCATGGGTGTCATTGGCCGTAATAATAGCGACTTGATCAATACTGGCTATTCCAGACGACTGTTCCGCTTCCAGCTCCAACTCTCCTTTGTGGGGGATTATCAGTTGGTGAAATGTACTGTGGCTGTGACTTTTGAAATCTTTATCGTAGCTTTTTATCTTTGCTTCCATGCTGCATTTTATCAGACTTGCCATGTAAGCCAAGCCGTGAACAGAAAGAAAAATTATACTTGTGGAGTAATTTTATTATTAAATAACAAAGACTTAATTTGAAGATAATTTTATTAAACACAAGTTAAAATAATTTTGATATAATCTGAAGTCTCTGCGATGACCTTGGGGTCAAAGAGAACGATTACTGTGAATTGGCGGTGTCTATGAAATTATGTGGATATGGAGCTGTATTTTATCTGCTGTTGAGCCTGTTCTTAGCGCCTGCATACTCCCAAACTATATATACGGAGAATTTTCCTCCTTATAATTATCAGGTTGATGGAAAATTACAGGGATTATCCAGTCAAATGATCCAGAAGATGGCCCATGAGATTGGTGTTGAGCCTTCTATTTCTTTTTTACCTTGGGCGAGAGCTTACAAGTATGCAAAGGAGAGAGAAAATAGTGGTATTTATTCTATAGTACGTATTCCTTCGAGGGAATCTGATTTTCACTGGGTTGGTCCTATCGAGACTGTAAATATGGGTATTTATACATCTGAACTCAGCGGAGATGAATACTTTGGAGAAAATGAAGAAAGGTTGGGTCAAGCCAAGATTGCGCCGAGTATCGGTGTGCAACGTGGAGGCGCAGCGGAAAAAATTCTCACCTCAATGGGATTCAAAAATCTAGATCATTCCGAAACAACGCGGAAAGCTATTTTGAGATTGATCAATCATAGATACGAATTATTGGCACTTGATGGAAACTATTTACAGTTCATATTAGAAGCCGAAAGTATTCCGCTGACTCGTATCAGAAGAGTTGCAGATATCGGCACGTTCGACTTATATCTTGCATTTTCAAGAAGCACTCCAATTGAAGTGGTTAAGAAATGGCAACAGGCACTGGACATCATAAGAAGTCGTTCTGCTAAAGAGAGCGATGACGTTATAAATTAATGTTATATACCGATGATTGCCCAGGACGTTTTAAGTTAAAAAGCATAGCCTCTTATCTTGAATAATAAACAAAATTGAGGCTATGCAGATGAGCGGATTATGCCACCGCGCGTTGACTTTGGTTCGTAGCCAGTTGTTTTTCTAAGAAGTTGTGAAGTTCTTCTTTTGAGCTATTAGTATGGCTAAATTCTATCAGAAGACCACTAGATGGTGTGCCTTCCATAATTTTGAAACTAATCTCTAATTCGAGACCTGTGATTTCAATGCTGTGGGCCGATTCAGGTAAATAGGCAAGGGGGCTGATTTTCGCTCCAATATCAGACAGATCAATTAATTCCACATTAAGTTTATTGGTGCCGATAATAAGAGAAGCTTCCCAAGGGCCGTGGTGCTTTGTGGTTTCCGCTTGATCTCCGACGGCCGACTGGCGCAATTTGGCGAGGACTTCTGCCATACGTTGTTCCAACTCGACAATATATTCAGAAGTCTCATTGGCATTTGTGACGACTTGGTCGGATATTTTACTTACTTGTTTGGTTTCGTTTGCAAGATGTTCCACTTCGGAAGAAGCTTCAGTGGTGTTTGTTGCTGTTTCTTGAACGTTTTGACTGATTTCCTTGGTTGCCAAATCTTGTTGTTCTACTGAATCAGCAATGGTTTGTGCGATATCATTGACTTCGGTAATGGTGCCTGCAATGGATCGGATAGCGGTTACAGCTTCCTCTGTTTCTGTACGAATAGCAGTAACTTGGCCACTGATTTCTTCGGTGGCTTTTGCTGTTTGTGTTGCGAGACTTTTAACTTCAGATGCGACAACAGCAAATCCTTTTCCTGCATCGCCTGCACGGGCAGCTTCGATGGTCGCATTGAGGGCCAGAAGGTTGGTCTGTTCTGCTATGTCCTGAATGAGGCTGACGACATTTCCGATTTTATCGGCAGCCAAAGCGAGGTCACTGATAGTTTTATCAGTACTTTTAGCTTCCCCGACAGCTTTAAGGGTGATGGAGTTTGATTGTTCCACCTGGCGGGTTATTTCTCCTATTGATGATGAAAGTTCTTCAGCAGCTGAGGCTACAGCTTGAACACGCTCGCTTGCTTTGAAGGTGCTTTGAGCCACCGAACTGGTTCTTCCCGATAGCTGTTGAACAACATTGCTCATATCCAAAGAAGCCTCTTTCATCGTTGATGATTTAAGGTTGGCGCCTTGGACTGCATCCTTAATTTCTCGATCAAGATCATCGGCAATAGATAAGAGCTCGTTTTTTAATGCATCAGCTTGTTCTTTCCTCTGCGCAGCATTTTCCGCACGGGATTTGACAATTTCAATTGAATTTTCTTTAAAGACCTGGACGGCTCGACTCATTTCACCCATCTCATCTTTTCTCTCGAGTCCAATAATTTCAATAGATTGATCACCTTTTGCGAGGCGTCTCATGGCTGTTATTATTTTCCCAAGCGGCACAGTGATGCTTCTTGTAATCAGCGTGCTTAAAAGAATCGAGCTAAGTAATAAAATGGATACAACAATGATGGTGATGAATTTCGTTTGATCACGAACAGTATTCAAATCCGTTTTTGCTTTTTCTAAACCGATCCCTGCAGTGTCAAAAAGAGTGATAAAATCTGGTTCCATTTGTTTGAATATGGAGCTTAGTATTTTAACTTCGGATTGAGTTTGCATAAAGGCTTGAGACCACAAAGTGAACTTTGTGACATAAGCCTCTAACAACTCAGTGATTTGTTTTTTTTGAGAGGCTGACAGGTTGGAAGTATCTAGGGTTTGAAGGAATTCTGTTTGTCTGGCGTTAATTCGTGTAACGTACTTTTCTTGTCCACGTAACATAAAGTCTTTTTCGTGCCGGCGCATCATCAGCATTTTTATGGTCAGTACTTCGAGATTGGCGCTTTTTAATTGTTCTTCAATCTGGTGAACCGCATTACGTAAATCACCTTTTAACCCGCTTTCTTCATCCAATCCCATGACCTTAGTGAGGTCGAAAACTTTTTGAAATTGACTGGCATGGACTTCGAGATTGCTTTGCAGTCGTTCGATTTCACCATGAAGGTTTTTAGCCATTTCTAACCCCGACAGCTCACCAAGTGCGGTTGATACATGTTGTTTTTCAGCTAGATAGAGAGCCGCATATTTAAGGTCATTACGGAGAAGGAAGTCTTTCTCTCGGCGACGCATTTGAAGGGTCCCGATCTCAATATTTTTTGTAAGCGTTGCTAGTTTCTCGTTTTCAGATTGATCATGAAAGGCTTCTCCAACCAGCTTGTCGCCAGAAAAAAAAGTCCCTCCCAAAATAAGTAGACTTAACACGGCTAAGCCAGCAATAAAGCTTATACGCATACTAATTTTTATACTTTTAAAAACACTGAAATTCAACATGACAGAACCATTCCTTAACAGGTGTGAGAGGTCAAATTGGCAGAAATGACCACGGTTTTGTCTCGACGCCTACAAACTGTATCTTTGGCAAAAGGCACATGATCTAGGTGTATATTACGAGCATTGGTAGTTTGAGGGGATAATTACTAAAAATACATTAAGTGAAATATATTTATCGTTATAGTTGTGATTTTTGTATGTTTTAAAGCTGTATCTTGCGTTGATAACATAGATACAGATCTCTTTTAGTTTGATAAAAAACGTTGGTGAAAAATAGTTAACTAACGAGCGTGTGCCATTCTTCTTCACTTAGAACGCTAACGCCAAGAGATTCCGCTTTCTTAAGTTTTGATCCGGCATCTGCTCCAGCAACAACAAAATCTGTTTTCTTGGAGACGGATCCTGCAACTTTGGCACCGAGGCTCTCGGCTTTAGACTTGGCCTCGTCTCTGGACATTGTTTGAAATTTACCCGTGAAGACGATTGTCTTTCCGGTAACAGGTGAATCATTTCTGGCCTGAAGCACAAACTCTTCGATTGTTAAGTGCTGTTTTAAAGCTGAAATAACTTCTTGGTTATGGGGTTCACCAAAGAAAGCAATAAGATCTCCTGCCATGGACGCGCCAATACCATCAATTGCAAGGAGTTCGGAGAGAGCGTCGCTTTCGGGGTCGTGTACGAGCTTTGTTATTTCTTCTATGTGCTCCAAAGTTGCATAGGTCTTAGCAAGAAGTTTGGCCGTTGCTTGGCCAATTTGAGGAATGCCAAGGGCGTATATAAAGCGGTCCAAGCTAATGGTTCGTTTTGCTTCAATGGCATTATATAGTTTTTCTACCGACTGTTTCCCCCAACCTGGCTGGTTACGCAAGGGTGTGAGGGTATTTTTATCTTTTTGTGAGAGAGTGAAAAGATCTGCGGGTGATTTGATCAGATCCTGCTCAAAGAAGAACTTGATTTGTTTGTCTCCCAAACCTTCGATATCAAAAGCATTTCGACTGACAAAATGTTTCAAGCGTTCTACTGCCTGGGCTGGGCATATCAACCCGCCTGTGCACCGGGTGACGACTTCGTCTTTTTCCTGAATGGCGAGGGAGCCGCACTCGGGGCAATGATCAGGGAAGGCAAAAGGAATGGAGCTTTCTGGACGTTTGTCGAGTAGAACTTCCACGACTTGAGGAATAACGTCGCCTGCACGTTGAATAACAATGCTGTCACCTTCGCGGACGTCTTTTCGTTCGATCTCGTCCCGATTATGAAGCGTGGCTCTTGAGACGACAACACCACCGACTGTAATTGGTTCAAGATTTGCGACAGGTGTCAGTGCGCCTGTGCGTCCAACTTGTATGGTGATTTCATTGAGGCGTGTTATGGCTTGCTCAGCGGGAAATTTGTGGGCAATGGCCCAGCGTGGTGCGCGGCTGACAAAGCCCAAACGTTCTTGCCAATCAAGGCGATTAACTTTGTAAACAATACCATCTATTTCATGCTCTAGATCGGGTCGGTCCATCATGATATTGCGATAGTAATCCAGAACCTCAGTCTGGGAGGTGCATAGCTCTCCTGGGTTAACAGGCAAGCCCCAGCTTTTGAAGCTGGCACGGACTTCGGTTAAACTTTTACCGAGAGGCTTAGAGACTTCGCCCCAAGCATAGGCATAAAAATCAAGAGGACGTGCGGCGGTGATGGATGGATCGAGTTGGCGTAGAGAACCTGCCGCGGCATTCCGTGGATTGGCAAAGAGTTTTCCGCCGATGGAAGTTTGATTGGTATTAAGTTCGCTAAAGCGATCGCGCCGCATATATACCTCACCCCGAACCTCGAGAACATCGGGATAGCCTGATCCTGAGAGATGGTGTGGTATGCAGGCGATGGTTTTTACATTCTCTGTTATCTTTTCGCCTACAGCGCCGTCACCACGGGTTGCTGCTTGAACCAAAACTCCTTTTTCGTAACGGATAGAGCATGATAGCCCATCGATTTTTGGCTCTGAAAAAATTTCAATGATTTCGTCCTTGCTCAGGCCGAGGAAGCGTCGAATACGTGCTAAAAATTCAGCAACGTCTCCGTCATCAAAGGCATTTCCTAGCGAAAGCATGGGGACGCTGTGGTTAACTTTACTAAACCCGGAAGAGGGGGGGGCGCCGACTTTGGAAGTTGGGCTGTCGTCTCGAACCAACTCGGGAAAATGCTTTTCTATCGCGGTATTGCGTCTGCGAAGAATGTCGTATTCTGCGTCCGTAATTTCGGGTTCGTCTTGCTGATAATAAAGCTTGTCGTGCTTGGAAATTTTTTTGGCTAGAGTTGCCAACTCTTGTGTAGCTTGTTCAGGCGTAAGCCCTTCTGTCTCTGGATCAAAGAGAGAGAATGTTTGGTTTTTGTCGTTCAAGGTACTTATCCTAAAAGGCTATCAGCTGCGGATCTAGCTTCATTTGTTATCTCAGCCCCTGAGAGCATTCGGGCTACTTCTTCGCGTCTTTGCTGGTCTGTAAGGGCAAAGACAGTTGTCGTTGTTTGTTTGCCTTTTGCCGACTTCGCGACCATGAGATGCTGGCTGCCCTTTGCCGCGACTTGAGGGCTGTGGGTGATTACCAAAATTTGACGTTCTTCAGCCAAACGCGCTAAACGCTCGCCCACGGCATGGGCCGTGGCTCCGCCAATACCTGCATCAACCTCATCAAATACCAGACAGCCGATTGGACTGACCTTGGCCATTACGACTTTAAGGGCAAGGAGGAAGCGTGCGAGTTCGCCTCCCGAAGCTATTTTACCAAGTGGGCCGGGTGCGGATCCAGGGTTGGTTGAGACAAGAAATGAAACCTGGTCCCAACCATGAGAGCCCCAGTTTTTTTCGGCCTGGATTTCAATGCCCGTTTTGAAAGAAGCACGTTCGAGTTTGAGGGGGGGGAGTTCGCTGTTAATTGCTTTGTCCAGCTCCATGGCTTTTTTATGCCGAGCCTTACTTAGCTTTTCCGCGGCTTGGACATAATCGTCGCGTGCTTTTTCGCAACGACGGTCAAGCTCTTGTAAGTGCTCGTTACCCGTGTCAATCAGGTAAAGCTGCTGCGCAACGGTCTCTCTTATCCGCGGGAGCTCTTCGGGCTCAACACGATGTTTCCGGGCGAGGTCCTGATATGAAAAATACCGTTCTTCAATCTCTTGAAGTTTTGCTGGATCGAGATCTAAATCATTTGAAATGCTTGTCAAAGATGACAGAGCATCTTGAACTTCATAGGTCGCCCGGTCCAGAGCGTCCACAACAGGTTGAAGGCGCTCTCTTGCGCTTTCCGGAATGTTGAGAAGATGCCCCTGTGCACCTGAAATTGCATTTTCAGCCCCACCAACGCCATTTTCACCCGTAAGATCTTGTGTACAGGCGCTCATCGCTTGGACCAGCTTTTCACTATGCATCAGGAGTTGACGCTGGGATGATAGGGTATCGAGTTCGCCTTCCTCTGGTGTGAGAGCGTCAAGCTCTTCGAGTGAGTGTCTAAGGAATGTTTCTTCTCTTTGAGCTTGAGCAAGTTTTTCATCAGCCTCGGCGCGTTCTTTTCGAACGTGATGCCAATGCGTCCATAGGGTATTAATTTTTAAGAGTAATTCATCGTTACCACTGGCAGCATCTAGAAGGTTCCGGTGGTTGCTTTGGTCCAAAAGGCCGCGCTGCTCGAATTGCCCTTGTATTTCTATTAGAAGATCACCTGCCTGCCTCAAAAGGTTGGCAGATACGGGGGTGTCATTGATATAAGCACGGCTGCGGCCGTCCGAATTTAGGACGCGTCGAAATACCAGAAGCTCGTTTTCGAGAATGACGTCTTTTTCTTGTAGGAGGTCAAAGACCGGATGGCTGGGAGCAGGATCAAAAACAGCGCTAACGGTTGCTTTATCTGTGCCTTGTCGCACGAGCCTTGATTCTGCTCGTGCACCTAATGCAAGACCGAGAGAATCTAATAGTATTGATTTACCCGCACCTGTTTCGCCCGTGAGGACACAAAGCCCCTGATCAAAGGCGAGCTCTAATCGGTCGATGAGAACCACATTGTTGATCGTTAAGTTGAGCAGCACAGCTCACCTGCCATTTATAGAGCCATTAAAGAATTGAATCCCAGACTTCAGAAATCCATGAGCCTTCTTTTTCTGCAGGCTCAAGATTTTGTCCGGTTAATAGAGCGTAACTGTCTTCATACCAGCGGTCGCCGGGAAAGTTATGGCCTAGTACTGCCGTTGTTGCTTGCGCCTCATCAATGATGCCCAAAGCGAGGTAGGCCTCTACCAATCTATGAAGGGCTTCTGGAACATGTGTTGTGGTTTGAAATTGACCAATAACGGTTCTGAAGCGATTGATTGCTGCAAGGTATTCTTTACGGTTGAGGTAAAAACGGCCAATGGTCATTTGTTTTCCCGCGAGGTGATCATTGGCGAGGTCGATTTTTAACTGAGCATCACGGGCGTACTTACTCTCTGGGAAACGGCGTACCACATCACGGAGAGAAGTTAATGCCTCAACAGTCATTTTTTGATCGCGGGCGACATCTGAAATCTGTTCGTAATAACTCAAGGCTTTCAGATAATAGGCGTAAGGCGTATCGCGATTGCCAGGATGAAGTTCAATAAACCGATCCAAAGCGCTAATGGCGTCGTCATATTGGTTTTCAGTATAAAGAGCATAAGCAGCCATTAACTGTGCTTTGGAGGCCCAAACTGAATAAGGATGCTGCCGCTCAACTTCGTCGAAGAGGCGGGCGGCTTCCTGGTTTTCACCTGCTTTTAAAGCATTGTTGGCGGCGCTGTAGAGTTCTTCGACCGGCCTTTCGACGTACGCGGGCTTTTCATCTGAGCTACAAGCCGCAAGTGTTGCAATCAATGACAGTGCAAGCGTCGCACGGAAAAGGGGAGTTGCAATTAACTGTCTAAATAGACCGGATTTCATATTACGCTACTCTTTTTGTTCGCGATTTTGGTTACCTGAGGCTGAATTGTCAAAGCACTATAGGGCTTCGTTATCCGGTCCTCAAGAGAACTGAGCCGATCTTGACTGGAAAGGTGTAAAATAATTTTTTTGCTAGAAAGAAAAAAGCAAAAAAGCCCAGTAAAACCGGGCTCTTTTTAATAAGTGTGCCTTGCTTAGACGCTGGCTGCTGCTGCTCTTTGTGGGACGGTATAAGAGGCGCTATGAGAGACTGTATCTTCAATAGGAAGAGTTACCCATTCCCAAGCACTGTTATCAGCGAGTAATTTCTTAACAAGACGGTAGGTTTGGGCATGTCCTGTGCGTACACCATGGTAGTGACCAACAATTGGAGCGCCCGCGAGATAGAGATCACCGATGGAATCTAAAACTTTGTGTCGGACAAACTCGTTACCATAACGAAGACCGCCTTCGTTCATGATTGTGTCGCCATCAATCACAATTGCATTATCTAAAGAACCGCCACGGGCAAGTCCCATTTTGCGAAGTTGATCTGCTTCATGTAAGAAGCCAAAAGTACGGGCGCGGCTGACTTCTTGTTTGTAACGATCAGCGCGGACTTCCATGTAAAGTTCTTGATGACCGATAGCTTGACTTTCGAAGTCGATTTCGAAACTTACAGAGAAACACTCGTTTGGACTAAGGCTACCAGAGCGGTTATCTTCTTCGTCGCGAACTTCTTTGAGTATGCGAATAGCACGCTTAGGGGCATTTTGTTCTAGTATGCCAGCACATTCGATCAGAAATACAAACGGCGAAGAGCTTCCGTCCATAACGGGAACTTCACAAGCATTGATGTCAATATAACAATTGTCGATACCAAACCCTGCAAGAGCAGACATTAGGTGTTCGATGGTACCTATTTTAACATCGTCTTTTACAAGCATTGTGCAAAGAGGTGATTCTATTGCGTATTCCCATGTCGCTGGGATTACAGCGCCTTTACCTGCAACATCTGTCCGACGAAAAACGACACCGGTATCAGGTGCGGCAGGGTGAAGTGTCATGATAACGTTGTCGCCTGAATGCAGTCCAACTCCAGAGCAATTTATGGCGCTCTTGAGTGTTTTTTGTTTTTGGACGCGATTGGCAGTGATGTTGGTTTTCATGAGCACGCTTCGTTTGTTAGTTAATCCCCCGGAAGCAAACTGAGCTATGCAGCTAAATTGTACACCCGATAAAATGCAACAAGGGAACGATAGCTCGTCCCCTTGTTTCTAACAAATCACTGTTTGTTTCAATATGTTACGAAATGTAACGTACTCTGAAACAATTGTCCTAGTTGGCTTGACGCCGCAGAAATGCTGGGATGTCCAGTAAATCTTCGTCGCTGGAAGCTGACTGAATGCGATCATTTGGGTCCAAGCCAGTCAAACGAGGTTGTTGGCTGTTACCTGTTGTCGGCGATTCGGTCGGCTTTGGAACCGCACTTGTTGCCACTGGGGCGGGTGCCGCTACAGTTGAGCCAATCTGTAATTCGTCATGTTCTTCGCTTTGGGTAGCTGCCTGAAGTGCCCGAGCTGCACCGCCAGTGATTCGACCAAAAAGTCCGCGACCCTTTTTTGCATTATCGTCGTGTCGGTCAGTTCCATTCGCCAAGGCCGCTGCCGCAAAAGGATCTGCTTTTTGAGGTTGTGGCTGTGGTATAGCTGGTTTCTGGTTGGTAACAGTCGCTGGAGTTGGAGCAACGAAAGTATCGTTCTTGATTTCAGCTTGAGGGGCCGATGCCATTATCTGTTGACCGTCAGCATCGCTGCGTGTGATTGCAGATTCAATACTTGTTTGCGAAGGTCCAGTTTCAATAATGGGCTGTGGCGCTGTGCTTGCGGCAGGGGCGAGTGGTTGTTGTGACGCTGCAGGCGCTGCTTGAGCAGACATTGAACCAGGACCTGCGTGTTCCGTTGGGGAAACCATCGTTTGGTCTGGTTGAGCTCCTGCCTGCTCTGGCGTCACGTTCAAAGGTGCTGGAGGTGTCTGGAACTCTTTGCTCTGTACCGGGCGGATATTTTTGATGGATTCAGCATCGATGCCTGTTGCAACAACGGAAACGCGCATGGTGCCTTCCATGTTTGGATCGTAGGTTGATCCAAAAATGATGTTAGCTTCAGGATCTACTTCATCACGAATACGATTAGCGGCTTCATCGACCTCAAATAGTGTGAGATCAGGGCCACCGGTAATGTTGATTAACACACCGCGTGCACCCTTCATGGAGACTTCATCAAGAAGCGGGTTGGAAATCGCAGCTTCAGCAGCGTCCATAGCGCGGGTTTCACCTTCTGCTTCACCTGTACCCATCATGGCTTTGCCCATTTCCGTCATTACAGCGCGGATGTCGGCAAAGTCGAGGTTGATGAGGCCAGGCATAACCATAAGGTCTGTTACACCACTAACACCGGAGCGAAGTACGTCATCAGCCATTTTAAAGGCGTCGGCAAAAGTGGTTTTTTCGTTGGCAATTCTGAAGAGATTTTGGTTTGGAATGATGATCAGCGTATCAACATACTGCGCAAGCTCTTCAATTCCTTTTTCCGCAAGACGCATACGGTGTACGCCTTCGAAATGGAAGGGCTTGGTGATAACACCTACAGTCAAAATGCCTGCATCACGGGCTGATTTTGCAATAACCGGTGCGGCACCTGTTCCTGTGCCACCGCCCATACCAGCGGTAATAAAGACCATGTTAGAGCCTTCAAGGTGACCAAGGATTTCGTCCATGGCTTCTTCAGCGGCTGCCTTGCCAATGTCTGGTCGTGACCCAGCACCAAGGCCTTGTGTGATATTACGTCCGAGCTGAATAGTGCGATCACAGGATGATTGAGCAATCGCCTGAGCGTCGGTATTGGCGATAAGAAATTCAACACCCTCTAAATTACTCTGGATCATGTTGTTAACAGCATTACCGCCTGCGCCACCAACACCAATTACGGTGATCTGGGGGGTCAGTTCGGATTCAACTGGGGGAACATCTAAATTTAAAGCCATTACTAACCTCCATTGGGCGCCGACTCGGCGAACTCGTTTGTCAAGTTGTACTATAAAGTTGTGGAATCAGTCGAGCTAATTCCTAACTTTTTATTAAAAATTTTCACGAAACCATCTTCCAAATTTATTTACGAAGTTCTGAGGCTGAGGTTCTTCGGGTGTTTTTTCACTTTGAACCTCAGTATGAGAGATGGTTGCGTAGGTTAACAAGCCACTGCAAGTTGAGAAGCTGGGACCACCTGTTGCATCTGCTAACCCGGAAACGCGTATAGGTCTGCCTATACGTACTTGCTTATCTAAAATGAGGCTGGCCAAGTCTGGTAGACCGGGCAGTTGGCTGGCGCCACCTGTAAGGACGACGCGTCTTCCACCAACTTTATCGAAACCACTCATTTCCAATTTTGAGCGTACGATTTCAAAGGTCTCTTCTAACCTGGGCTGTATGATACCAACAAGAAGAGATCTGGGAACCTGCTGAGGTTGGCTGCCTGCGGCTTCACCAACTTGGGGAACATCAATCATTTCGCGTTCGTCGGTCACTGTTGCTACAGCGTGTCCATATAGTGTCTTCATGCGTTCGGCTTCAGCAACCGGGGTAGAGAGGCCACGCGCGATGTCGTTGGTAACGTGATGTCCGCCAACGGGAATGACATCGCAAAATACTAATTTGCCTTCACTAAAGACAGCGATTGAAGTTGTTGTTCCACCCATATCGACCAAGGTAACGCCGAGTTCCATCTCATCATCTACGAGACAGGATAATCCAGAGGCGTATGGTGAAAGAACAAAGGCTATGGGCTGTAAGTGACAACGCTTAATACAGGTCGTTAGATTTCGTAATGAATTTGTCGCAGCTGTAATAAGGTGCATGGTGACACCGAGCATCTCGCCATGCATGCCGCGAGGGTCTTTAATGCCGCGATTACCATCAAGAGTAAAGCCGGTTGGAAGCGAGTGTATAAGCTGTCGCCCCTGTTCAGGGTCACCCTGGGGACCTTGGACCTGGCTGGCGTGTTCGAGGGCCTGTCTGAGATCTGTATCGGTGACCTCGTGACCATTAATCGCAATTTCCAGATTGATGTTATGCGATGATGGTGCACCACCTGAGAGGTTGACCAAAAGTGCGTTGACGGTTTCACCGGCCATTTGTTCCGCAGCATGAACAGCATTGAGGATGGAATCTTCCAACGCTTCCATATCAACGATATTACCGCTTTTCATACCATGACTGGCTTGTTGGCCAATGCCGATAACTTTAGGAGGAGAATCTCCGTCTATCTGGGCGATAAAACAGCAGACCTTACTGCTACCGACATCGATAGCAGCAACGGTTCCGTGTTTGATTGCACCCGGGTTCCGCTTCATGATTTGCGGCATCCTTTCTGGTCAGAAAGGTCAGTTGTGTGTGTCTGGTTAAAATGAACCATCAACATCAGGTCTTTTTTCCTTTTGTGTTAATTTTTCTGTCTTTAGCGGAGCCGCCAGAGGTTCTTACGATCAGGCGATCGCGGGAACGTAAATCTACGAGTATAACATCTCGTTCCAGAACACCTTCTTCGCGTTCTATACGTGCAAAAAATGACCATGCGTCGGTTGGGTCCACTTCGGGAAGCTGAACATCAACGCCATTGTTAAGACGAATGTTCCAACGGCGGCCACTTACTCGAACAGCCGCTTTTACCTTCGTTCCCAAATCGGGTTCACTTGCGATGAGGGCAAGTATCTCTTTCGCATGATCAGGTGCATCTGGACCAACGATGAGCGGCAAGGTCGAGAATCTTTTTGCCTTTGCCGTCGGAATGACTGCACCGTTTTGATCAATGACATGCAAGACGCCTTCTTGTTGCCAGAGAGCGAGAGGTTGTCGTTCGGTCAATTGAACATAGATCACATTGGGGAGACGACGTTCTACGATGGCGTATTCTACCCACGGCAGAAGTTCGATTTCTGCTTTTGCGTCTTCTGGGGAAAAAGACAGTATAGGTGTGCCCCGTTCGACATCAAGCTTGTTGAGGATTGCCTTTGCATTGGTACGTTTTCTGCCTTCAACCAATACGTCTTCCACAGATAAACCTGCCTTGGCCGTCATGTCATGAAAATCATCTACGGCAAGGTTGATTTGTCCCGGTATCCATCCATTGGTCCAAAGTACGGTCACCAAGCAGGCAATAGCAAAGATCGAGCCAATACCTGTGCCGATAAATACTCGTCGCCAGTTGGTATCGCCAAAGGGAAGTTTACTTCGTTTTTGTTTACGATTACGGCGACGTTTGGTTGTCACAGTTTTTTTGCTCATTGCTCCTCCTTGATCCGAAGGGCGTCTTTGACCATCCATGCGCAGAGTTCGGGAAAAGAAATGCCAATATATTTTGCTTGCTCAGGAACCAGACTAAGGTCGGTCATTCCAGGTTGAGTGTTGGTTTCCAGATAATACAGTCCGCCATCGCCTCCAGGTGTGTCGTCATAGCGGAAATCGCTCCGACTGACACCTCTACAACCGAGGATTTGATGGGATTTTAATGCTGCATCTAATGCTTCTTGATAAATTTTTTCTGGGAGTGGTGCGGGGATAATGTGATCTGTTTTTCCATCCGTGTATTTGGCTTCATAGTCATAGAAACCTTCTTTCGGGGATAGCTCTGTTACGGCAAGTGCGCGATCTCCCATAACAGCAACTGTTAGTTCGCGTCCTGGAATATAGCGTTCAACCATAATATCGCCTTGGAACCCTAATTCTTTACGTGTAGTTGCTATATGATTGTCGCCTTCAAACACGATATGAACGCCGACGGATGAGCCTTCGCTCAAAGGTTTGATTACATAAGGACGAGGTAGGGGGTCGCCTAGAGCAAGATCCTTGGCAATAATGCTTTTACTTTCGGGAACTCTGACACCGACTTGTTCAACGAGAGCTTTGGCGCGTTCTTTGTGCATGGCAAGCGCTGAACTTAAGACGTTAGAGTGTGTATAAGGTAGTTCTAATAATTCCAAAAGGCCTTGCACGCATCCATCTTCGCCCCACTGGCCATGAAGCGCGTTGAAGACAACAGAAGGCTTAACTTCTTTGAGTTGAGAAATTAACGAGGGTATATCGTTGCTCACATCAATCTCGGTTACGTTATAGCCTGCCTCTTGCAAAGCCTTGGCACAGGCGGCTCCACTGGCAAGGGATACGTCCCGCTCAGCTGAAAAACCACCTTTGAGCAATGCAACGTTACAGGTCATAAATTTTTATTCCTTATCGTATTCTTAGCGTTTAATGGAGCGCCAATGCGTTTTATTTCCCAGTGAAGATCAATCCCAGATGTGTTCTTGACGCGCTGACGGACGTCTTCCCCTAGGGTCTCTAAATCACTTGCGGAGGCTTTGTCAGTGTTAATGAGAAAATTACAGTGTTGTTCTGATACCTGTGCATCGCCGATTTGGTGTCCGCGGCAACCGGCTTTGTCGATAAGTTGCCAAGCTTTGTTGCCTTCAGGGTTCTTGAATGTGCTGCCACCCGTTCTGGACTTTATGGGTTGGGTGCTTCCACGCGCATCCTGAATTTCTTTCATGCGCGTGGCGATATCTTCTTCGACACCAGTTTCGCCTTGAAAACAAGCGCTTAAGAAAATCCAATCACTGTCTAGATTGCAATGCCGATAACTGTACCCAAGCTGATCGGGCGTGAACTTATGCATGTTACCTTCGGGGTCCATTACTTCAGTCCAAAGGAGTACGTCTTTGGTTTCTCGGCCGTAAGCCCCGGCGTTCATACGCAAAGCCCCGCCAATGGTTCCGGGAACGCCGCAAAGAAATTCTAACCCTGTAAGGCTGGATTTCAACGCAGTCTTTGCAACTTTGACATCAAGCGCTGCAGCTCCTGCTATTATCTGAGAACCGTCACTCTCGACCTTTGAGAAGGCAGGGCCAAGTCGAATAACAACGCCGGTCACACCACCATCGCGGACGAGAAGGTTTGAGCCAACGCCGATAACCATTACCGGGACATCAGCCGGTTTGTTTTTGATAAAATGGACGAGGTCGTCTTGATCTGCCGGAGTAAAAAGCACATCCGTTGGGCCACCCACACGAAACCATGTGATTTTACCAAGACGCGCGTCGGCCTTGTAGCTGCCTCTAACTGTTGGCAGCCTGTGTATGAGGTGGTTTTCTGGAAGGCTATTCTCGATCATGAGTTACGACTTTGCCCCTTCCTGTTTTTCTTTCAGAGACTGGAGTTGTTTGGGAAGATCATGCGCCCAAGCTGAGATACTTCCGGCCCCGAGGCAAACCACAACGTCGCCCGGTTCGGCCGAGGCAGCAACGATGCTTGCAAGATCATCCGGGTGCGGGAGAGCTATTGCGTTTCTGTGACCTCGGGTGCGTAAGCCTTTGACGAGACTATCGCGGTCAGCCCCTTCAATGGGGTCTTCTCCGGCGGTGTAAACGTCTGAAACGATAACCTGATCGGCATCATTAAAGCAGGAGCAAAAACCTTCAAAATGATCAGATAATCTGGAATAACGATGAGGCTGAACAACTGCAATTACCCGTGAATCTTTCGATACAGCTTGGCGAGCAGCCTGAAGAACGGCGGCAATTTCAACAGGGTGATGGCCATAGTCATCAATAATTGTGACCCCGTTAACTTCGCCGGTTTTGGTGAAGCGTCGTTTTACGCCTTTGAAACCTGCTAAAGAAGTGCGAATTCCTTCATCGCTCATGCCCAGCTCGCTTGAGACTGAAATAGCAGCCAACGCATTGAGGATATTGTGGTTGCCGAGCATGGGGAGGCGACAGTCAGCTACGGTCCGACTTTCTTCATCATTTCTTTTGGAAATCACGACATCAAAAACGTTGCCAGTGATTTCTGTGCGCACGTTCACTGCACGGAACTTGGCTTGTGGGCTAAATCCATAAGTAACAATACGGCGATCTTCTATACGACCAATCAAAGACTGAACCACCGGGTGATCAATGCACAAGACAGAGAATCCGTAAAAAGGAATGTTGGTGACAAAAGTCGCAAAGGCTTCGTGTAACGCTTCGATGGAGCCGTAAAATTCCATGTGCTCGGGGTCGATGTTCGTGATCACGGATACGGTTGCGGGAAGCTTGATAAAAGTACCATCGCTTTCATCGGCCTCTACCACCATCCAGTCACCATCCCCCAATCGGGCGTTGGTACCATAGGCGTTAATGATACCGCCATTGATCACGGTTGGATCAAATTTACCACCGTCCAGTAGAGCTGCAATCATGGAAGTTGTTGTTGTTTTTCCGTGTGTACCACCGACTGCTACACAAGATTTAAAACGCATCAATTCAGCCAGCATTTCTGCTCGGCGAACGATGGGGGTTAATCGGTTGCGTGCTTCTTCTATTTCAGGGTTGTCCAACTTTATCGCGGATGAAACCACGACAACCCGAGCATCTTGAACATTTTCAGCTTTATGGCCGATCATGATCTTTATACCCATTTCGCGAAGCCTAAGAACGTTGGCAGATTCAGCGATATCGCTTCCTTGAATCTGGTAACCCAAATTATGAAGGATTTCTGCAATACCACTCATACCAATGCCGCCAATGCCGACAAAGTGTAGCGGACCTATATCAAGTGGCATGCCTTTCATGCTGCCGCACCCGTTGAAACGTTCTCGTTTGTTGATGGTTCGTCTCCATTATTTGTTTGGATTCCACAAATGACATCAGCCAAATTGCTTGCGGCGCCAGTTATGGCATGCTCGCTGGCGCAAGATGCAGCTCTTTGCAGAATTTGTGTGTGTGAAAAAAGGGAAATTAAACGTTCAGATAAGCTTTTTGCATCAAGACAGGCTTGGGTCATAAGCCAACCGGCCCCAGCATCGGTAAAATCGCAGGCATTTTTTGTTTGATGATCGTCTGTTGCATGTGGGTAGGGGACCAATATTGCCGGCCGCCCAGCTGCAGCTAATTCAGTAATTGTTGAGGCCCCTGATCTGCAAATAGCGATATGAGCTTTGGCTAATCGTTCAGGCATATCATCAAAGAAGGGCTTCAGATCGGCTGAAATATCGTTTGAATGATAGATTTTAGCAATATTCTCAGAGCCCTCACCGCGGACCTGCTGACTGACATGCAGACGTTTTTTTAACTCTTCCGGTAGCAGAGTAAGGGCTTCTGGAACAATCGTATTAAAAACGGATGCACCTTGGCTTCCCCCGGTGACGAGAATATTAAATTGACCGTTTTCTTTTGGGGTGCTGAAAGGAATTTCCCGTAACGCCATGATCGTTGGCCGGACAGGGTTTCCTGTTAGGGAGATTTTACTCTCTTGGCCAGTAGGAACGTGGGTTACTGACCGAAAAGAAGTGCAAATATTTTTTGCTCTTCTTGCAAGTAATCTGTTTGCACGACCAAGGACGGCATTTTGCTCGTGGAGATAAAGAGGGATGCCAAGTTGACTTCCCGCTAGGGCGGCTGGAACACATGCATAACCACCAAAGGCAACGATGGCATCAGCCTTTATAGTGCGCAGTAATTTTCTGGCCTGAAGTGTTCCAAAAACCAACTTGCAAAGGCTCATGGCTTTACGTGCAATTCCACTGCCTGCGACACCCCCTGCGGAAACGCGGTGAACAGTAACATCTTGGAGGTCGTTACCAAACCCTTGCCCTCTGGCATCGGTGATGAGGCTTACTTTGTGTCCACGATTTAGAAGCTCTTCTGCAAGGGCGCGTGCAGGGAACATGTGTCCACCAGTACCCCCAGCCGTCAAAACAATGTGAGTATTTTTTAGGATCATACTTCTAACCCTCCATGTGGTCGTCTACGGGTGAGGGCGAGTACCATCCCCATGCCAATGGAAAGTGCCAAAAGTGAGGAGCCACCATAACTGATAAAGGGCAGTGTCATGCCTTTTGTTGGAATCAGATGAATGGCGGATGCCATGTTGATAATTGCCTGAAGACCAAATTGGGTTAAGAGGCCCGTGCATGCCAGGAGTACAAATAAATTGTTTTCCTCCAACAATCGGCTGAAGCCTCTCAACACAACAAAGGCAAAAAGAGATACAATGATAAGACAGGCAATCAAACCAAGTTCTTCACCCGCAACAGAGAATATGAAATCAGAATGCGCATCCGGAAGCTGAGATTTTACTGTGCCTTCGCCCGGGCCTTGCCCGAGAAGGCCACCATTTTTGAAGGCCTCCATAGATCGGTTAACCTGATACCTGCTACCAGCAGCTGGATCTAGAAAACCATCAATACGCGCGGTAACATGGGGTAAAGTAAAGTAAGCAGCAATCAAACCAACAGCGGCGAGAAATATAAATACGCCAACCAACATCATTGATAGCCCGGCGAGGAATAACTGAACGCCCCCGATCGCGGTAATGACAACGGTTTGACCGAGATCCGGCTGCATCAACAACAAACTGATCACAACCAGCCAGATACCTATGGCAATCCAGGTTCCGGGAATACCTTCATCGGTTTTGGCGCTGGCAAGCATCCAGGCAACCGTCACAGCAAAGAAGGGTTTCACAAACTCTGAGGGTTGGAGAGAAAAACCAAGTAGATTGATCCACCGCGTGGCGCCTTTGATTTCTACGCCTAAAATCAAAGTTGCGAGCAATAATAAAAGAGTTACGCCCAGACCTAAAACTGCAAAACGTCGGATTTTTTTAACGGGTAGAAGAGAAATACCAATCATAAAAGCGGCTGCAGCGGGTAGAAGTAGGAAGTGGCGTTTTGCAAGCTGAAACGTTCCTACACCAATTCTATCTGCGGCGGCAGGGGAGGCCGCGAGTATAAGTAAAGCGCCAAAGCCCATAAGGACAAGAAGTGCTGCAAGGTTCCAGCGATCAACAGTCCACCACCAACGGCCAACAACTGAAGTATCCATTCTTGAGAAGGTACTCACGATGCGATACTCCCGTGCTGATTGCGAGCACCCGAAGGGCTTACAATTTCATTTACGCATTGTTTGAAATGGTCGCCGCGAAGTTCAAAGCTGCGGTATTGATCCCATGAAGCACAGGCGGGTGAAAGTAAAACAACTGCGTCTTTATAGCCGTCTTGTGCTGCGTCATTGGCAGCTTTTTTTACGGCGCGATCCAGCGTTTCGCAAAGTTCATAGGATACGGCTTTGTCGAGTTGAGTAGCAAAATCTTTGGCGCAATCACCAATGAGATAGGCTCGGCGAATACGATTGAAATACGGGTCTAAATCTTCGATGCCACCTTCTTTAGCGAGGCCGCCAGCGATCCAGTAAATGTTATCGTAACTGCCCAAGGCGCGAGCTGCGGCATCTGCGTTGGTCGCTTTTGAATCGTTAATGTAACGGATGCCGTTCTTAATCATGACCAACTCTTGACGATGAGCCAGGCCAGGAAAAGATGCCATACCGGAAATGATTTCTGCGTTAGACAATCCGAGAGAACGGCACGTTGCAAAAGCTGCTGCTGCATTCTGGTGATTGTGTACACCAGGCAAACGTTCAATTGTGTTTAAGTCAACGATCTCTTCTGCTGTAGTATTTGTCGGGATGAAACAATCGTCAGTCAGGTGCCCTTGGCTAACGAAAACACCTTCGGCCAATCGAATATGCCCTGAAATTGGAATTGTTTTAATTTTGCTCTCAACATTGATCTGATCGAAAACAGCACGACTTTCTTCATCATCAATGCCGATGATGGCGGTTTGAGATTTTGTTTGTCTGTCGAAGATATGCTTTTTGGCTTTGATGTAGCCTTGCATATCTCCATGTCGATCGAGGTGATCTGGGCTGATGTTCATAAAGAGTGAAATATCAAAAACGAGGTGTTCGAGAAGGTCGAGCTGATATGACGACATCTCCAATACATAGACACCTTCATGGTCAAGGTCGGGCAGTTCTAAGGCTGGAGTGCCCAAATTGCCTCCAACAGCGACTTTCTGACCAGCAGTTTTGAGGATGTGAGCGATTAAACTGGTCGTCGTTGACTTCCCGTTGGTACCCGTTATGCCAACAAAGGTTGCATGAGGGCAGGCGCGATAAAGCAGTTCGACCTCACATATGATTTCGACGGCGTTTTTTTTAGCGGCCGCTGCAACGGGATGAGGTTTCGGATGTGTCAAAGGAATGCCAGGTGACATGACCAGACTATGAACCTTTTCCCAATCACAGTCATTTAAATTAACAATCTTGAGGCCAGCATCAGTTGCTTTTTCTCGACCCTGAATATTGTCATCCCATGCCCACACTTCGGCACCAGATTGAGCGAGCGCACAAGCCGCAGTAAGACCCGAACGACCTAAACCTAAAACGGCAAAGACCTTTTTGTCTTGGGAACGGATGTATGTGCTCAGATCAATCATTATTTCCTTATCTCAACTTAAGTGTTGCGAGGCCGATAAGGGCTAGAATCATGGAGATAATCCAAAATCGGATGACAACTGTTGGTTCGGCCCACCCCTTTTTCTCAAAATGATGATGAAGAGGAGCCATTCGGAACACTCGTTTGCCCGTGGTTTTGAACGAAACGACTTGGACAATGACCGATACTGTTTCGAGAACAAAAAGACCGCCGATAATAGACAGAACAATTTCGTGTTTGGTGATAACGGCGATAGCACCAAGTGCGCCGCCGAGACTTAATGAGCCAGTATCTCCCATAAAGACCATTGCTGGTGGGGCATTAAACCAAAGGAAACCAAGGCATGCGCCAACTAAAGCACCACAGAAAACGGTTAGTTCTCCTGTTCCTGGAACATAAGATATTTGCAAGTATTCGGCAAAAATGGTGTTCCCGACCAGATAGGTGATAAGGCCAAAGCATGCGCCGGCAATCATGACAGGCACAGTGGCGAGGCCATCAAGGCCATCTGTCAGGTTGACCGAATTGGAGGCGCCGACCATAACAAAAACAGCGAAAGGAATATAAAAAAGACCGAGGTTAACCATCAAGTCTTTAAAGAATGGAATGGCGAGATGGGTGTTCATGCCGTCTGGACTTGCAGCCATAATTCCCCAGGTCGCGAGAACTGAAATTAGAACCTGAGTAAAGAGCTTTGCTTTACCAGGGAGCCCTTTGGTATTTCGTTTTGTAAGCTTTAAGTAGTCATCTCCAAAGCCAATTAGGCCAAAACCAATAGTGACAAAGAGAGTAATCCAGATAAAGGGGTTGTGTAGATTTGCCCAAAGGAGAGTTGAGACTGATAATGCAAGCAGGATTAAAGCTCCCCCCATTGTTGGGGTGCCTTTTTTTGTCAAAAGGTGGCTTTCTGGGCCATCATCACGGATAGGCTGACCTTCACCTTGTTTGTTTTTGAGCATACGGATGATGCGGGGCCCAAAAATAAAGGAAATGAGCAATGCGGTTAAAACAGCGCCGCCACTTCGGAAGGTTATGTATCTAAAGACGTTGAAAATTGAATATTCATCAGCAAGGGGAAGGAAAATTTCAAACAACATTATGTCTGTCCTCCACTATTTTTTGCGGAAATATTTTTCAAGCGATCTATAATTACGGACATTCTACTTCCCAATGACCCTTTAACGGAGACAACATCATTAGCCTGCACGATGTCAGCAATGATAGCGGCTAATTCGGTTGAATTTTTTTTGTGAACGCCACGTATTTCAGCTGGCAGGGCTTCGTGTAGGGCTTCCATGTGTGCTCCGCAAGTAAATACGAGATCAATGCCTGAAACATTTATGGGACCAGCTAGATCAGCGTGTATTTTCCGTGATTTACTTCCAAGTTCCAACATATCGCCGAGAACGACAATCCGGCGCCCAGATTCGCGTGGTGTTGCATTTGCCAGGACGTTAATAGCGGCGCGGACTGAAACCGGGCTTGCATTATAACTATCGTCGATAAGTTCAAAACTATCCCCATTTTCAAGGGCGAGTAACGTTTTTTCTCCACGACCTGCCAGCCCGTGCAGGGTGCTTAGATCCGCAGCGGCTTTTGAAACATCAGCTCCGATGGCTTGAATAGCGGCAAGGGCTGCCAAGCTGTTGAGTATCCAGTGAAATCCTGGGTTTGAGATCGTATAGTCTACGACTGAGCCACTGATATCTGCTTGTACACGGCTGTATTCTGCGAAAAGTTCATAGCCAATAAGTCTTGCATCTGATTGTGGGTGTTCGCCAAAACCAATGATATTCTGCACACCATTTTCTTTTGCACTCTCAGCCATTAATTCGAAAAGCGGATGGTCTTTGTTGAGTACTGCGACACCACTGTTGTCCATTGCTTCAAATATTTCGCATTTCGCTTGCGCAATTTCTTCTATGGATTTGAAGAACTCAAAGTGAACGGCTTCGATTGTGCTGATAATCGCGACATCAGGACGGACGAGTTTTGAAAGTTCCCTGATTTCACCGGGGCTATTCATGCCGACTTCATTTACAGCGTATACTGCATTGCGTGGCATGCGTGCCAAACTAAGTGGAACGCCCCAATGGTTGTTGAAGCTGGCGGCGCTGGCAGCGGTAACCTCTTGTTTGCTTAAACAGTGGCGTAGCATCTCTTTGATACTGGTTTTGCCGACAGAGCCCGTAACGCCAATAAATTTGGCTGTGCTATTGGCACGGGCTGCCGCGCCAAACCTATTTAAGGCGCCAAGAGTATCGTCAACAATGTGGAGGCAGACATCCTCGCTCAATCTTTCTGGGCGGCGCTCAACGACAGCGACAGATGCTCCTTTTTCAAAAGCATCTGCGACATAATCATGACCATCAAAATTTGGTCCCTGCAAAGCAAAGAAAAGGTCTCCTTTTTCCAGGTTCCTTGTGTTGAGGGATAAGCCCGTGGCTTGCCAATCACAGGTGTTTTCGCCTCCTGTGGCATCGGCTGCTTCTTGAGCTGTCCAAAGAACCTCACGTGCCATTCGTTACTCCCGTCTCATTCTTAATATCTGTCCCACTGTTTTCTTCTTGCAGGGTCGCGGCGATTGCCTCTCGGGCTACATCGCGATCATCAAATGGAAGTACTTTATCGCCGATAATTTGGCCGCTTTCGTGACCTTTTCCGGCAATAATAAGGAGATCTCCGTCATTAAGGTCCGAAACAGCCTTAAATATGGCCTTGCGACGGTCGTTAACTTCGATCGCGTTGGGGGCCGCGGACATGGCCTGCGCACGAATACTGGCAGGATCTTCTGATCGAGGATTGTCATCTGTGATATAGGCGCGATCAGCTAATTTATCTGCTATGCCACCCATAAGAGGGCGTTTTCCTGGATCCCGATCCCCGCCACAACCAACGACTATTGATAGCTTTTTTCGAGTATGTGGTCGCAGGGCGTTGATGATTGCTTCCACCGCATCCGGTGTGTGGGCAAAGTCAACATAAACGGTTCCGCCTTTGGCTGATGTGCCAACTTTTTCTGCCCGACCCGGAACGCCGGAAAGTTTTGGTAATGTATCGACGATTGCCGGGAGACTGGCACCACATCCGAGGGCAAGGCCAACGGAAGCCATAATGTTGCCCGCCTGAAAGCTTCCGGTAAGGGTTAATTTTAAATGAGTGGTTTTACCAAAGAGAGAAAGCTTAAGCTCTTGGCCATCTGTTGTTGGACGTTGCTCGACAACTTGAAGATCTGAAATATTATGGCCGTAGCTGATGATTTTGTGTTTTCTTTTTTCACAGATGCTCCGGATTTGATCAAATTCCAGCATGTCGGCGTTGAGAACAGCCGTCCCACCTTCTGGCAGTAGGTTTTCGAACAAGCGTAATTTAGCCTGTAAGTAGCTCTCCATATCTTTATGATAATCGAGATGGTCTTGTGACAGGTTGGTAAAAGCGGCGGCCTTTGGTTTTAAACCATCAAGACGGTATTGATCCAAGCCGTGGCTTGAAGCCTCAAGAGCGAGGTGCGTAAAGTCTTGTTCACTCAAACCCTTTAAACAGGTAAAGAGTTCAATACTATCAGGTGTTGTCAGAGCTGCAGGCGCGTTTGGTTGAGGCGGGTAAAGACCAAGTGTTCCGAGGCTGGCTGCTTTATGTCCCAGTTTTTCCCAAATTTGACGGGTGAAGGTTGCAACAGAGGTTTTACCGTTTGTGCCTGTAATTGCGACTAAATTTTCAGGTTGTTGTGCACTAAAAGCTGCGGCCATAAGGGCGATGACTTGTCGCGGATTAGGACTCGTGATTACGGGAACCTGCGGTTCACAATCTGAAATGTCTTTTCCTGCTGGGACGAGAAGAGCGCCAGCACCTGCTTTCAAAGCTTGTGATATAAAGTCACAACCATCAAGGCCGCTATCGGTTGAGGGCGGGAGTGCTGCAAAAAGGTAACCCGGTTTGATTTTCCGACTATCGAGAGACAGGCCTGTTATATCCCCGTTGCCATGGTTTTCAATGGGGCGATAGTTTTCTGGTAACTGTGACAGCAAATCATCTAGCCGCAATCTTTCGTCCTTCCATGCGGGCCTTGGCTTTTTTCAAAATAGTATTGCCACCTATATCTGCATCTTCGATATGCACAGGCTCAATTCCAAGTAAGGGGGCCATACGTTCGACGACGCGTTTAACAACGGGAGCTGCAACCCAACCGCCTGTCGCAAATCCAAATGTTTTCTTCGTGCCTTTAGGCTCATCGACCATTACGTAAACCACATAACGGGGGTTGTTCATGGGGAAGGCCGCGACAAAAGATGAGACGCGTGAATTCTTCACATAGCGTCCGTTTCTTAGTTTGTCCGCAGTACCTGTCTTTCCGCCGACGAGATATCCCTGAGCGTTCGCGTTCCTGCCTGATCCGTGTAAGACAACCAGTCTCA
Organism: Kiloniella antarctica; assembly: GCF_042682825.1. Lineage (NCBI taxonomy): Bacteria > Pseudomonadati > Pseudomonadota > Alphaproteobacteria > Rhodospirillales > Kiloniellaceae > Kiloniella > Kiloniella antarctica. Next base: position 1,058,872 of record NZ_JBHUII010000004.1, on the reverse strand, counting down.
TTAAATCCCGCATATATGCTGAGGTTTTCTCACTGATAACGCGCCGCCCTACGGGGAGATCTGCGGGTGCGCGTTTGATGAAAGTGGCAGGTTTTAAATTCCCGCCATTTACAACGCTTGAGATAGCGGAGCTCAATTGTAGAGGGCTGACTGCGATACCGTGACCATAGGAAATTGTCATGGTATTGATTTCCCGCCAAGGCGACGGAACAAGCGGGGTACCAACTTCGCTGATTTCAACTGAAGCCGAGCGTAACAATCCAAAATTGGAGAGGTATTTTCTTTGGCCCTCGGTTCCGACTTCTAGTGCCATCTGGACCGTGCCAATATTACTTGAGTAAATCAGAATTTCTGGAACAGATAACCAACGCTTTAAAGGCTTGTAATCATTAATGGTAAACCGGGAAACACGAATAGGTTTACTGACGTCGTAACCATCGTAAATAGAGGCAACCCCTTCATCCAAAGCCATCGCAGATGTTAAGATCTTAAAGGTAGATCCCATTTCGTAAATGCCAAGGGTCGCACGATTGAAACGGGAATCATCAGTGGCAGTGCCTGGGTTTCCAGGGTCAAAGCTTGGAAGAGAAACTGATGAGATGATCTCGCCAGAATCGACATCGATGACAACGCCTGCTGCGCCAATGGCATTGAACTCTTTCATAGACCGGGACATCTCTTCATTCAAAATATGTTGAATACGAAGATCGATGCTAAGTTCTACAGGTTCAGGCTTTTCTCTTAAGGCTTTATCAAAGGACTGCTCAATCCCGGCCAAACCCTTGTTGTCAACGTTAGTGAAGCCGATAACGTGGGCCCCGAGTTTGCCGTGAGGATAAAAACGACGTTGTTCTGTTTCAAAGTTCAGGCCAGGAATACCAAGGCTATTCACGGCATATTGTTGGCGTGGGGTTAAGTTGCGTTTGATCCAGATAAACCCGCGACCAGATGTAAGTTTTTTTAGTAGTTTGTCTTGTGAAATCTCAGGCAGAATGTCGGCGAGTAATCGAGCCGTTGTTTCTGGGTTTGGTACTTTTAGCGGTTCTGCATAGAGTGACGCCGTGGGTAAGGTTGTAGCGAGAACGATGCCGTTCCGGTCGACAATATCGGCTCTTACAGTTTGAACCGGGGGGGCTTCGTCGATGATTTGTGTTGTCTTGTTACTATTTTTTGGCCCCTGTAATAGGGTGAGGTCAACCAGTCTGATCGAGATGATAGCGAAAGCGATGGCCATTAAAGTGCCAGCCACAATCAGACGTGTGCGTCCCACTTCAAGGGCATGGCGAACGCGCCCATCCAGCGTAATAACGGCCTTTGGAGCTCTTGGACTTGCTAAATTGGTCAGGCGACCTTGTTTGTTATCTTCGCGCCAGTCACTCATTGGCTTGCCTCCACACTCGCGTTGGTCGCGGCGCCTGGCAACTTAATATCTGTTCCGCCCTCTAATTCCCTGTCAAGTGTGGGGATGTTCTGTACAGTAATAATTTGAGATGGATGCAGAGGTTTTAAATCAAGATACTGGCTTGATAATCTGGCGAGACGTTCCGGGCGGTTGAGATAGCTCCATTCTGCCTGAAGAATACGGATGGCTTGTTTGTCGCTTTTGATCTTACGTTCAACAGAGGCCAATTGATCTTCAAGGTCCGTGACTTCGTGTTTGACCTGAAAAAGAACAATGGCACAAGCTGCACCAACAACGATCCAAAGCGTAAGGACGAAATTTTTCACTTTTGTCCTCCCGCTTCATAGGGCGTGTCAGTTCTGATCGCAACACGAAGCTTGGCCGAACGGGATCGCGCGTTTTCATGGCATTCGCTGTCGGATGGAGCGAGTGCTTTTTTCGTCGGAAGTGTGAAGGGGTGTTTACGCAACGCCGCGGGCTCAACCGTCGGAGAATGACGGGAGCCCAGCGACATCCCCCCACTGCGTTCGCGTAAAAAGTTTTTAACGATCCGGTCTTCAAGAGAATGAAAAGATACAATCGCGAGACGGCCACCAGGATTAAGCAGTTTTTCGGCTGCGATTAACCCACGTTCCAATTCACCCAACTCGTCATTCACATAAATACGAAGAGCTTGGAATGAACGTGTTGCAGGGTGAATTGTTTTGCCATCTTTACGAGGCTTGGTTCTAATAATTCGACGAATGAGCTCTGAGAGGTGTAATGTGGTCTCAAAAGGTTTCTCAACGCGATCAGTAACGATTGCTCTCGCAATCAACCGTGATTTTTTTTCTTCGCCGTACTTGTAAAGAATATCGGCAATTTCTTTCTCACCATAGGTATTGACCACGTGTGAGGCAGGTTGGCGCAAATCGGAATTCGGACCATCCATGCGCATGTCGAGGGGACCATCATTTTGGAATGAGAAGCCACGCTCTGCTTGATCAAGCTGCATGGAAGAAACACCGAGATCGAGAGTGATACCGTCAACCTTGGTCGTGCCAACTTCTGACAACAGGTGTTCCATATCTCCGAAACATCCTGAAAGAGTTGTGATCTTTCCGGCCTTGACCTCTGGAAGCTCCTTAGCACTTTCGTGTGCAGTTGGGTCACGGTCGATGCCGTAAATTTTACAATCGGCTTGTTGGGCAATGGCACGGCTATAACCGCCTGCGCCAAAGGTACCATCAACGAAAATTTCTCCGTCTTTCGGGGCCAGAGCTGTTATGATCTCTGACAGCATGACGGAGTAATGGCCGTCCTGCTGGGCATTAAAATTCTTTGATGGTTCTTGATCTGATGATGTTTTGTCAACCGGGGCTAAACATGGTTGAGGCGCGGAGAAAAGATGAAAAAAATTCATCACCCATTTTCTCCTTCACGACTGCCGCGAGGGGTAGATGCATCCGATAAAGAAATAGTGAGTTTCTTCGCTTTCGCTCTGTCTCTGGCTTCCTGCTTCTTTTCTTCCAGGGACACAGGATTCCAGACTTGAAATATATCACCTTTGCCAACAAAAGCAGCGCGATCGGTGATTTGGGCATGGGCGATCAATGCGGGTGGTAAAAGAATGCGGCCATCGCCATCAAAGGACAACTGATGAGAATCTGCAAGAATGGCAGTTGCAAGATCATCGTGCTCATCAGAAAAGAGGTCGAGGCTCGAACTCATGCTATTGTGGAGGCGGCGCATGAAGTCCATACCCGCAGCTTCTAAAGCATCAGCACGGTAGGACCGGAAAATAACAATACCTTGGAAGGGTTGGTCAGATAACATTTGGCGAAAGGTAGCCGGAACCGAAACGCGGCCCTTCTTGTCTACCTTGTTTTCGAATGTACCTATAAAAAAGGTCACTTGAATTCGCCTCAAAATAAATTGACCAACATTGGTCTGGAAAGACCACACCGCTGCAATCTTAATCCGGCTTGTTCCCGATTTGGTCCAAAATGGATGATTTTAGGTCACAAATGGGATTTTATGGGATAGCATGGGATCTGGTGGGTGTCAATGGTTTGGCACGTTGTGATTGTATGGTTAAAACATCGTTAATTGCTTATTTTTCAAGGCATATTCAATGACAAATCATCTTGTTATTCAGGTCCTTAAACAACCCGAAGCGATGAAGATTTTAAGTTTTTTCTGAGGCAATGAGTTGAATGATGCTGATATTTATTTCTATCGAAGACGTATAGACTCGATATCAGGAACGAAATGATTGTTTAATTAAAGTGTCAGACGGTCATAAGCCGGGTTTTGTCGCTTGTCGCAAAGCCAAAGCCTTTTGACAACGGAAGGCTATTCATCTGGGATGCCCATCGCTGGACACCTCTCGCAACTGACCCGGTCGACGATGCGGAAAAGCACCTGATCCCTCAAAACCGAAGCCTTGTGAACCTGCCGACCCTATTTAGTTTTGCTCCCGGTGGGGTTTACCATGCCGCTTCCATTTCTGGCCGCGCGGTGCGCTCTTACCACACCCTTTCACCCTTACCTGCCTATTGAAACCCTTATAGAGTTACAACCTACAGGTGGTTTGCTTTCTGTGGCACTTTCCCTAGGGTCGCCCCCGCCGGGCGTTACCCGGCACCGTATTCCCGTGGAGCCCGGACTTTCCTCCCTTTTCGGTTCAGGCGAACCTGCCAAAAAGAGCAGCCTGTCGGACCGTCTGACGGGGTACAGTTAGGTCGGATTGTTCTGGGCGTCAAGTTGGGAATGTAAATTGCTCAATATCTCGCAACATTCTTGGTCAATAACCCCATCTAGCTTGTCGGGGCGAAAGTGACGTTGAAAGGCAATTATAGCAGCAATCGATGCGGGATGTTCTGGAGATAGTAGGTCTAGAAAATATCCATACGCGCTAAGTTTTTGTAAAAAATTGTCTTTGTGGATATCACTCTGACTTGAAATATTATTTGTATAGAGGCCAATATTAGCGTTTTGGAGGCGCCCCCAATCAAACAATTCGCCGGGATCTTCTTTGCGTTCCGGGGCGACATCAGAATGAGCAAGAACTCTTTGAGGTGGGATAGGGTGCCTATTTAGGATTTCTTTACAAAGCTCGATTAGAGCTCGCATTTGGGGTTCTGAGAAGTTGCGATACCCCCATTCGTGACCAGGGTTAACGATTTCAATGCCAATGGAACAGCTGTTAATATCGCTTTCGCCCTGCCAAGACGCCAAGCCAGCGTGCCAAGCCCGGTTTTCTTCATCGACCATTTGGAAAACACACCCATCTTCTTCTACGAGATAATGTGCGCTGACTTGAGATTGGTCATCACAGAGACGATCAAGGGCCTCTTGCCCGGATTTCATCCCGGTGTAATGAAGCAGAAGGGTATCAATTTTTTTTTCCTTTGGTCGGATACCATAGTTGGGAGATTGGAATTTACGGTTGATTTGCATATCGTTCTTCCAGCTCTTTTAGCATCAGTGTGTTTGCTGTGATTTCGGCTGATTCAGCGAGCAACCAGTTCCTGAATTTCTTTAGGGCGGGTTTGTTGGCTTTACTCTTTGGGCAGACAAGGTGGTAGTGACCAACAAGAGTGGCATATTCTGGAAACGGCATGTGCAGTCGGCCAGTATTAAGATCGCTTTCAATCATTGAAATGTCTCCCATGGCAATACCAAAGCCACTCACCGCAGCTTGAAGTGCGTTGTCTGTTGTGTCAAATGATTGACCGACACTTGAGTCAACTTCCGTCGTGCCTACTTCCATACACCATTGCGCCCACTCCAGGCAGCCGCTTCCGCAAAAAAGAAGAGTTAGATGTTTGAGGTCATTTGGATTGTGTGGTTTGGGTAGCTTATTCAAAAGCTCAGGTGAACAAACTGGTGTCATCCATTCGTTCGTAATGATTGTGCTGTGCAAACCTGGAACTAAGTGATGGCTGTGTAGAATTCCTGCATCATAATTCTCTTTGTCAAAATCCACAGTGTGCCAAGCGGTGGTTAGTCTTACATTTATATCTGGTTCTAATTCCTGAAATTTTGATAACCGAGGAATGAGCCATCTGACGGCAAATGAAGGCAGGACCTTGATTGTTAAGTCTTGACTGTAGCCCGTAAGTTCCTCTGAAACACTTTGGATGCGATCAAACACTTCGCTGAGAACGGGTAATAACTTTTGCCCAGATTCTGTTAATTCCAGACCGCGGTGTCGTCGTTGGAAAAGCTGTATTTGATAGTGATCTTCCAGAGTCTTGATCTGCCGGCTGATTGCTCCCTGCGTGACATGTAACTCTTCCGCCGCCTCTGTGAAGCTAAGGTGTCGAGCGGCTGTTTCAAACGCTTTTAAGGCGTTAAGGGGAGGGAGGCGTCGAAGCATTGTTCTTTCCATGAGAAAAACTCATTTAACTATGACAAATTCCAGTTTGAAGAACAAGGGAGAGAAGGTCTAACTACTGGTAATAGTTAGTAACGTGTAGTTGTACTGTGTGCGAAAGGTATGCTGTTATGAGAAAAATACATGCCAAATTAAAAGTATTTATTTTTCATTTTTTTACTATGAAGCATGACTTTTTTACAGATACCTCTTGGATGAGGTCTGAGAGAGATTATCTGGCGCGACCAGGATTGGGACTGTTCACGCCTGTCTTGACGCGAGCACCTGATTTAATTCTTGATAGAAAGAACCCGTTCTGCGATTGCCATGGAAGACGTCAAGCCGGGAGATTCGATACCAAAAAGGTTAATCAATCCGGTAACGCCATGGGTATGATGATCTTGGATGACGAAATCTACAGCCGTTTCGCCGGGGGCCTGAAGTTTGGGACGGATGCCTGAATAATCGGAGGTTAATGCACCATCTTCCAGAGCGGGCCAATAGCGACGTATAGCTTCATAAAAAGGAGTTGCCCGCGTGGGGTCGACTTCATACGCAAGCTCTTGTGTCCATTCTACGTCGGGGCCAAACCTGACTTGCCCGTCGAGATCTAAAGTCACATGCACCCCGAGGCCGGCAGCCTCTGGTACTGGATAAATCAAATGTTGGAACGGTGATTTACCGTTTAAACTAAAATAGTTTCCCTTGGCATAGTACAGTCGAGGGATAAGAGTATCAGGAAAGCCCTTTAATTTTTGTGTCAGTCCTATTGCGCCTAGCCCTGCAGCATTTATGACCGTATTAGCGCAGAGCGTCATAGGGCTTTCTCCTCCGGTCGTTAGAATGATTCCGCGATCTGTAATTTCACCGTTAAGCACCGGTGTATTGAGCGCAATCATACCGCCGTGATTCTCGAGGTCGCCTTGGAATGCCAAAATTAAATTATGGACATCGACGATGCCTGTGGAAGGAGAAAACAGGGCTTTTGTAATCTTAAGATCTGGTTCGCGCTCTTGGGCTTCTTCTGAGGTGAGGTAGGAGAGATCCTCAACACCATTAGCGTGAGCCAGAAGCCTGATACGCTCCAAGGCTGGTTCTTCTTCTTTGGAAGTCGCGACGATGAGCTTACCGCATTTTTTGTGTGGGACAGCATGGTCTACGCAATAAGGGTAAAGTAGTTCTTTCCCACGAAGGCAAAGCTCTGCTTTCAAGCTTGCTGTGGGGTAATAGATGCCTGCGTGAATGACGCCGCTATTTCGTGCTGAAATTTCTGTGCCCGGCATGGCTTCTTTTTCAATAACGATGACTTCGCGGCCAGACATTGCAAGAGCTCTGGCGCAAGCCATACCGACCACACCAGCACCAATGACGATGCAATCTACTTGTTCCATAGTTATCGTTACCGACTGATGTTCTTAAGCATTGCCAGACTTTAGACTCTCTTGTTTTTCTTCGAGTTGAAGCCAGCGCTCTTCTGCTAAAGCAAGATCATCATGAGCTTTTCCAAACAGTTCTGTTGCTTTTTGGAAACGTTCAGGATTTGTGCTGTAAAGCTGTGGGTCAGCCATTTCTGCTTCGAGTTTTGTTGCTTCTTCGTTCAGTTTTTCCATCATCTTGGGGAGCGAGTCTAACTCGCGTTGCTCTTTGTAACTTAGTTTCCCAACTGATTTTGAAGGTTTTGAACTCGATAGGTTCTCTTTTTTATTAGGTTTAATGGTACTTGTATCTAGGAGCGGTTGGCCTTCGGAATCAACGCCGAGAGCTTTTTGATTACGATAATCACTATAGCCTCCCGCATATTCAACGACAGACCCGTCTCCTTCAACAGCATAGATAGCAGTTGCAAGGCGGTCGAGGAAGTCACGATCGTGGCTTACCAGCAATAAGGTGCCATCGTATTCATCCAAAACCTCGACCAGTAAATCCAACGTATCCATGTCTAGATCGTTAGTTGGCTCATCGAGAACCAAAAGATTACTGGCTTGGGCAAACATACGGGCTAACAAAAGGCGATTTTTTTCGCCCCCTGATAGGGTGTATATAGGTTGGCGAACCTGACCTTCGTCGAATAAAAAGTCTTTAAGGTAACTGACAACGTGCTTTTGTTGTCCCCGAACCATAATGGAATCACCGCCACCGGGCGACATTGCCTCCCATAGCGTACTGTTGGGGTCGAGGTCTTCACGTTTTTGATCGAAATAAAGCGTCGTCAAATTGGTTCCAAGTTTGACACTGCCACTATCAGGTTGAATCTTACCCAACAGCATTTTAACCACTGTAGATTTACCTGCACCATTAGGACCAACAAGGCCAATACGGTCCCCACGCTTCACTTTGGTACTGAAGTCTTTGATGATTTCACGGGTGCCGCCATCTTTGAGAGGGTACGACTTACTGATATTCTCGGCTGTGATGACCTTGTCACCACCTGTATCCAAAGTATCAATTTGAAGCTTGGCTGTGCCTGGAGCTTTCATCCACTCCTGACGTTTTTGGCGTAGATCTTGTAAGTTGCGCAAGCGACCCATGTTACGTTTGCGACGGCCAGTTACGCCGCGCTGTAACCAATGTTCTTCGCGTACAATTTTTCGTTTAAGGCGATGAAGCTCTTGCTCTTCGTTCTGGCGCATTTCGTCGGCCCAGGCTTCATAATGTTCGAAACCTTTGCCGAGACGATTGATTTTACCGCGATCGAGCCAAAAAGTTTGGCGCGTGAGGTGATTGAGAAAGGCCCTGTCGTGGCTGATTACCATCAAGGCACCACGGAATTTTCCGAGCTCTTCCTCTAGCCATTGGATGGTTGGGAGGTCCAAGTGGTTTGTTGGCTCATCCATCAATAAGACTTCAGGGTCGCTAATGAGTGCGCGGGCGAGTGCTGCACGCCTGCCTTCACCACCGGATAATCCTGTTAAAAGGCGGTCACCGGGTAAATTTACGTGAAGGAGCATCGCATCAACAAGGTAGTCCGATTCACTAGCTTCTGGTCTTAAACCTGCTTTTACATGCTCGAATACCGTTTCGTCCTGATCAAAAACAGGATCTTGTGGCAGGTACGCGACTTTAATGCCGGGTTGTAAAAAGCGCTGGCCTTCGTCTAGTTCTTGTTGTCCGGCCATGATCTTGAGCAGGGTTGATTTTCCGGTACCATTACGACCGACGAGGCATGCTTTTTCGCCCCGCGCCAGTCCAAAAGAGAGATCCTGAAATAAAGTTTTCGTACCAAAGCGCAGTCCGGCGCTATTAAGCGCGACAAGGTGTGAAGGAGGGGCCATTTTGATTTTTATTCTTAACTTCTAAGTTGTTTGATTTGGTCATAAGCAACATTAATCGCTGCGAGCTTCTCGTTGGCGAGGTCGACAAATTCTTGTGGCATGCCTTGGGCGACCAATTTGTCTGGATGATTCTCGATAACAAGCTTGCGGTGTGCTGCTTTAATGACTTTATCCGTATCACTCGATTGAACGCCGAGGATACGGTAAGGATCACATTTATCAGATCCAATGTTTGATGCGTGTAAACGATCCCACTGCAATTCGCTGAACCCAAAAATTTCAGCAACGCGTTGCAGGTAAATAATTTCTTCAGAAGAAACGGTTCCATCGGCCTTGGCAATGTGGAACAGGCCGTTCAGCAATTCTTCGAGAACAGCGGGATTATCTTTGAAAGTACGCCCAATTTGGTGTGCGTAAGGCTCAAAGCCTTCGGCGTCTTGTCGTGCACGATCAAATAGGCGGCCAACATTCTTCATCTCATCCGGAGGAATTCGAAAAACTTGTTTGAAAGCAGCAACTTCGTCTTTTGTGACAACGCCATCAGCCTTGGCCATTTTTGCGCCGAGAACGATGACTCCGATGGTAAAGGTGATTTGTTTGGTGCTGTCTTGGCCTTCTTCGGGCTCTGATGTCATTTTATCGACAGCATGCCCGGCCATGGCACCTAAAAAAGCGCCAATAGGGCCACCGAGAGCAAAGCCAGCGGCTCCGCCAAAAATTTTTCCCCAAATACTCATAATGTCTAAGTTTTGCCTTTGGTTTTCATTCTTGCCGTTTGTAGCAATGTCACTGTTTTTAGGTCAATGCTCTATTCTTCATTTGGACTAGCCTGCTGGTTGCGCTGAGTCAATCCGTTGCTTCTATTGTATCACGGATAAAGCCAATTTTACCGATACCTGGTAACCTTAGGGCAAGATTGTCCGGATCCAATCCGAAATTTAAACCCAAGATATTGATTTCTAAACCTTCTGATTTGGATAGGATGGCTCCTAACACGCCGTAAAGAGAGAATTGCACACCAGTGTTGCTGGGCGCAGTGGCAACAAAATTATTGCTTTCATCCAGATAGTCTTTCCCAATCGCGGTCGGGGGGAGGTCAACTTTCATTGCAGGCACATGCCGTAAAACATGTGCTGTGAATGTATTTGAATTAGGTCCGGGCCAAGCTTCATATTTTTCCGGATAAGGATAAGAGTTCGCGGCCTCAATGATTTGTGGAATTAGTGTTTGAGCTTCGGGGCCTCTGATTTCGGAATATATTTCCGGTTTAGATCCAAACCAATTACGATCGGGCCAATCATTGGTGATCGAAATTACGGGAAGTCCGCGTCTTTTGCGCCAGCCAATGACTTCAAGTCGTGTGTAAGACGTTGCGTTCTGGGGTTTGATGGCGATCCATGTATGGACAGCAAAAGCCCCGCGCCAGCTAAAGGTTCTGGCGCCATACACTTGAACGATGGCTTCAGAGTTTGTTGCAGGATCAGGAGCCGTGCCAATTCGGTCATGATTTGCTTTGCTCCATGGTGTCGAAAGATCAATTTCGCCTGAAAACACAATAAATCCGGGGCCCAAAAGTAACAATAAGACAGCTAAGAACAGAATTTTTAGAGTCTTTATAGATTTGAATAGATATCGCATAGTTTTACTTATCTATATGCCAAATGAGGCAGGTCTATGTCCTAAGACTCTGATCATAGGTAAGGGCTGTTTTTTTAGACCAAAATATCGATCAGGGAGTTGCTTTTTTTTCTTTAGCCATTTTACCCTGTGATATCTTTTTTTTCAAATTTTTTACCGGATCTTTAAGGGTAGTCAGAGTATCGGAAAAGGTGATCAAAGCTTCTTCACCCTTGGGGGTGAGCGTGTAAACACCTCTATTGATCCGCTGGTACCAACCGTAATAGTCTTTTTGCAAAATCGTAGATGATTTTTCGACCCCAGTGTTGTTGCGAATATCTGAAACCGTGGCTTGGGTGTGGCTGTGAATGTAAGCGGCGCAACGGAGTGCGTCTTGGCGATAAGCTGTAATGATGGCACGTTTGTTTATACCACCTTGGTTGGGGTCACCGACCCTGCGTTCGAACTCCTTTAGGAGAAGCCGCTGTCTTCGAGAGTTTTTGCGGGGGATATAGGGACCTGGATCTTGATGGATTTGGATATCTATTGGAGTTTCTTCTGTAAATCGAACCGTAATTAATCCTAGACCCAAGCGGCGACAAAGCTTGATGATGTCACGTTTGTAGCGAAACCAAGGATTTGTCTTCTTTAATTTACTGGGAACAGCAAAGGCCAGATATACTTCTTCGGATATACTCTGGCGATCAATGCCTTGAAAAAGTAAGGTTAAATTAAAACTGGTTTTAAGTTCGACGATAACGGGTTGCTCATCTCCTCTGATGGCAATGACATCGCAGTCTTTGATTTCTGACTTTACCTCGTATCCTTGATTTTCAAGGTACGCCTTTATTGGGGGGTATAGATCAGTCTCTCGCAATGTTTTTTCCTGATGAATAGGGGGTAAAGAATAGGGGGTAAAGAATATGGGGTAATAATGGTGGCTAAAAGTATGAGTTCAAAAATGTCACTAAAAATTTCCCGTAAGAAAAATTCTAAAAACAACCTCACACAATAATTCCAAGGTTCCTTATTGGCAGGAATTTACTCTGCATGCTAGGTTAATGTCATCAAAGCCCCTTACGGCCCATGTCTTTGTTTAAACTGTGATGCGTTTGTTTGAACGGGGTTATTTTGAAATACGTGGGACGCTTCCTTAAAATATTACCTAAGATTACTTCTTCGAAATGACGGTGAGAAAATGAGAAATACGACGCGGCTTAATAGTACGTTAAAGGCCTTGCTTCTTGAGCTATTAGGCAGTCGCCTTAACTTTTCAGCTGCTATTTGTGATCGGCATGGGCAGGGTGAATCTCATCATCCAATTATGGCGCCAGAGGCTGTGGCCTTTGTACGCACTACTGAGGAAGTCTCTGCAATTATGCGCCTTTGCCATGAGCATGATTGTCCTGTCGTACCGTTTGGTACAGGGACGTCTTTGGAGGGGCACGTGGCCGCTATTGCTGGTGGGCTTTGCATCGATTTATCTGAAATGGCTGAAATCATTGCGGTTAATGATGAAGATCTGGACTGCCGGGTGCAGGCCGGGGTGACAAGAAAACAGATAAACCAGTACCTGCGTGATACAGGTTTATTTTTTCCAATTGATCCAGGGGCCGATGCCTCTCTTGGTGGGATGGCGGCAACACGAGCCTCGGGAACCAATGCTGTCCGCTACGGTACGATGCGAGATAATGTTCTGGGGCTTACCGTAGTGATGGCAGATGGAGAAATTGTTCACACCGGAGGGCGTGCTCGAAAATCTTCAGCAGGGTATGATTTGACAAGAATGTTTGTTGGCTCAGAAGGAACCTTGGGCATCATTACAGAGCTACAGTTAAAACTCTATGGTATCCCCGAAGCAATCTCTTCAGCTGTGTGTTCTTTTGGTGATCTGGAGGCCGCGGTTAATTCGGTAATGCTAATTGTGCAATCTGGTATCCCAGTGGCACGGATCGAATTACTGGATGATGTGCAGATGGATGCGGTTAATAAGTATTCTAAACTCAATTATGCCGTTGCTCCGACTCTGTTCTTTGAATTTCATGGTACGGAAGCCAGTGTAAAGGAACAGGCTGAGAGGGTCGGTGAAATCGTGGCTGATTATGGCGGTGGAGACTTCCAGTGGGCAACCAGACAAGAAGACCGCACCAAGCTTTGGCAGGCCAGACATGATGCATATTATGCGGGTATCAATTTACGAACGGATTGTCAGGGGTGGCCGACGGATGTGTGTGTTCCCGTATCCAAATTGGCGGAATGCATTCTAGAAACCCGCCGTTTAATTGATGCGTCAGGATTAATTGCTCCTATGGTTGGCCATGTTGGTGATGGTAATTTTCATGTTCTCTTTATTGTCGACCCCGAAAACGAAGAGGAGATGGACCAAGCCGCAGAGGTGAATGCTACAATGGTAGAAATGGCAATTGGCTTTGGCGGAACCTGTACTGGTGAGCATGGTGTGGGCTTGGGGAAGAAAAAATACCTTGTACGTGAGCACGGCGAAGGCGCAGTAGCGCTGATGCGCACGATTAAAACGGCGTTAGATCCGAAGGGATTATTAAACCCAGGTAAAGTCGTTCCCGAAGTTTAATGAATTGATTTATAAGAAAAATTAGTATGACATTTTAATTTCGAACTTGATTGGGATCGAAAATAAACTGTTTTACCCTTTAACGAATTATTAAAATTTCTGCATGCTATAGTATGCAGCCGATTGGGGATTCGTTAAGGAAGATTGATGGAATTGCAAAATAATAAAGGCGCCTTGATAGACGAGGCGCGTAATATCAAAGAAATTAACAGCCATAGTGCTGGTGAGAAAAGATCTGCAGAGAAGTCGGGTAATTTTATTACAAATTTAAAAATTGGTAAGAAAATCGGACTTGGTTCAAGCTTGGTATTACTGCTCCTTATTATAGTCGGTTTCATATCTTTTAATGGAATAACTGAGGCGGAAAAACACTTTAAGGAATATAGATCATACGCCATACAAACAAACCAAATGGGGCGTATTCAGGCAAATTTGCTGACGGCTCGTTTATTTGCAAAAGATTACATCAAAACCAATAGCGAAGAATCTGCGGCAAAGGTCTCTGAAAGAATAGAAATAACAGCTCAGTTAGTTGAAGAATCAGGACAATTATTTGAACGTCCTGAAGCCGTTGAATTGTTAAAAAAACAGGCTGAAGAGATACGAGTGTATCAAAAATCATTTGAAGCTGTGAGAGCCCTGGTGTTACAGCGAAATGACGTTGTTGAGACTATGAATAGAATTGGACCGCTGGCTGAAAAAGAGCTGACTCAAATCATGGTAAGTGCTTATGAGGACGGGGATGCTGCAGCTAGTTATTTAGCAGGAAACACGCTTCGCCACTTACTGTTAGCCAGATTGTATGCTACACGCTATCTCGTTGATAATACGGAGGCTAGCGCAAATAGATCGATACAGGAACTTATTGATTTTGGCTCTTTTTCGGAAGAAATGCTTAGTGAGCTTCAAAACCCTACACGTAGGAAGTTGGCAACAGAGGTTTCAGCGTTTGCCAAAGAATACCTTACCACTTTTAAGAAGACTGTCGATATTATCAGTAGCCGAAATGAGATTATCAGCAATAGTCTCGATGTTATTGGTCCGAGGCTTGCGGAAGAAACGGAAAATCTGAAGTTAGAGAACAAGGCGCTGCAAGATGAATTGGGACCTCGGGCAATAGAATCTATGGATCTGACTGTTCTTATTACAGTCGTGGTCTCCATTGCGGCTCTGATTGTGGGAGTTGTTCTTGCGCTTTTAACCGGCCGTATAATTGCGGGTCCTGTTAACCGGATGACAGGAGTAATGAACAAACTGGCAAATGGTGATTTAAACGTGACGATTCCTTCTGTTGGTCAAAAGGATGAAGTCGGAGACATGGCCGTTGCTGTACAGATCTTTAAAGATAACGCGATTGCCGTTGAACGTATGGCTGAGGAAAAAGTTGAGCTTGAAAAACGAGCTGAAGAGGAAAAGCGCCAACAAACGAAAGACATGGCTGATCGTTTTGAATCATCTGTTGGTACAATTATTGGCACTGTTTCATCTGCTGCGACCGAGTTGCAGCATACAGCTCAATCTATGTCTGCCACCGCAGAGGAAGCCAACTCACAATCAAATACTGTAAGGTCAGCCTCTGAAGATGCATCGTCAAATGTTCAAACCGTCGCGGCAGCAACAGAAGAGCTGTCAGCCTCTATTAATGAGATTAGTCGACAGATTGAAGAATCTACAAATATTGCTCAAAAAGCAGTGAGCGATGCAGATGTCGCGAATGAAGACGTGAGAGGACTTGCTGATGCAGCACAAAAAATTGGCCAAGTTGTTGGGTTGATTTCTGATATTGCGGAGCAAACCAATTTACTTGCTTTGAATGCAACGATTGAGGCCGCGCGTGCGGGTGAATCCGGTAAGGGTTTTGCTGTTGTTGCGAGCGAAGTGAAATCTCTTGCCAATCAAACGGCGAAAGCTACCGAGGAAATCTCGGCACAGGTTAATCAAATGCAAACTGCGACAGATGGAACTGTAAAATCCATCGAAGGTATTGCTGAGATTATTAAAAGTATTAGTGCTAATTCGACGTCAATTTCTGCTGCAATTGACCAGCAAAATAGTGCGACACAAGAGATTTCGAGAAATGTGCAAGAAGCTGCGGCAGGTACACAGCAGGTTTCAACAAACATTGTCTCCGTTCAAGAAGCTGCAAATCAAACTGGCGTATCATCTGGTGAAGTACTTGAGGCGGCTAGTGAGCTTTCCTTGCAGTCGGAAACTCTTCGTACAGAAGTAGATAACTTCATCGAAGGCTTAAGGGCGTCATAGATTTTTTACTTTGATCACGGGCCACTCAATAGCTGTTCAGTGGCCCGTTTTACTTGGTGTGTAATCGGCGGTGCGTTGTTAAGCCACATTGATTAGTATGCGAAGGTATTGTGGCCTTAATGGGTAAGGTCAAAGAGACACAGAATATCAAAGAATATGATGTTTTTTTACCAGATTTTTCTATAAATACGAACTTCCTCTTTTATTAAGCTTTCTATGCGTTTGGCTTTTATGTTTCAGACTCTATTAGGGTGAGAGACAGATGTGGTCCTCAACTAAAAAATTGAAAGCGAGATTTTTGAAATTCATGTACTTTGCCACCATACATTTTCATAAATACCTATTAACTTGTATAGGGGAGTGAGTAGAACATAGGGGCTTATGGATTAAATTTTGCCAGTCGGCGTTTGAAGAGATGAAAATGTCGCGATTGGGCGAAAAATAAGTTATTATGTCTCATTAGTTCATGTTAATGTCACATTTATTCATGACAGTTTGATGTTCATGGGTCATCGTAATTGAGGTTTTGGTAGTTATCTTAGCAGAGGAATAAGCCTTCAGAAGAAGGGCATCAAGGCAACCTAGTCACATGAAGGTTGTTATCATCTGTTTAGAAAATAATAAAAAGTCCGATATAAAATCGGATGAGGGAGGCAGGACTTGTTAAGTCACAAATATACCAACGAACCAGCCTTGAATCAGATAAGTTAAAAAGCACTTTTTCACGAATTAGCGCATGCATATGCTGTGAGCGCTTGATTCATTCTGAATTAGTGTTTCTAATGTGTGCTAATGAAAAACACGTGTACTGCGTGATAAATTTGAACAGGTAGCGAGGCAATAGGCGCTATGGCGAATCCCGCATCTAGCGAAGCGTATGTACGTTTTGATGGGGTCCAAAAAAGTTATGACGGCGTTAATTTGGTTGTTAAAGACCTCAACGTTGACATACCCCGGGGCGAATTTCTAACAATGTTGGGCCCATCCGGGTCCGGTAAAACTACTTCATTAATGATGCTTGCAGGTTTTGAAACCGCAACTCATGGCGATATCTTTCTCAATGGGCGCTCTATTAATAATGTAGCGCCTCATAAACGTGGAATCGGGATGGTTTTTCAAAACTATGCTCTGTTCCCACATATGACTGTTGCTGAGAATTTGGCTTTCCCACTTCAAGTTCGAAAAATGGGGAAAGCTGAAGTCGAAGAAAAAGTTCAAAAAGCTTTGGATATGGTCGAACTCGGCCCGTTCGGAAATCGACGCCCAGCTCAACTTTCGGGTGGACAACAACAGCGTGTTGCTGTCGCGCGTGCTCTGGTTTTTGAACCTGATCTGGTCTTGATGGATGAGCCTCTTGGTGCTCTTGATAAAAATCTGCGCGAGCAAATGCAGTATGAAATCAAACATATTCATGATCGATTGGGTGTTACAGTTGTTTATGTGACCCACGATCAGTCCGAAGCTCTGACCATGTCAAATCGGATTGCCGTCTTTGAAGATGGTCGTATCCAACAACTTGCTCCGCCGACGGAACTCTATGAAAAGCCTGAAAATGCATTTGTTGCCCAGTTTATTGGGGAAAACAACAAACTGACTGGTCGGGTGGATGCCCTTGCAGACGGTATTTGCGAAGTGGTTCTTGATAATGGTGATCGCGTTAAGGCGCTGGATGTCAATACGGATGGTGCGGGTAACGGAACAACTCTTTCTCTGCGCCCCGAACGGGTTTTCTTAAACCCTGTTGATGGGCAATGCCAGAACATGTTCTCGGGCAAAGCTGAGGAAGTTATTTATCTTGGTGATCACATTCGGGTTCGCATGAACGTTTGTGGGCACAATGATTTTATCGTCAAAGTTCCAAACTCTTCTGACAAGAAAGGTCTCGCACAAGGCGATACCATTCCTATCGGGTGGAGTATTGACGATTGTCGGGCGCTTGATGCCTGATATTTAAGACCATCTTTTGCTCGTAGGAGCAGAAGATAACGAGGTGTTTAAAACACAAGGTCACAAAGCCTTAGGGAGGCATATTAAGAATGAAGAAAACTTTGAAAATTTCCACAGCTCTCGTGCTGGGTTCAATGGTTGTAGCAACGGCGGCTCAAGCTGCTGACAGTCTTACAGTTGTATCTTGGGGCGGGTCATATACAGCTAGCCAACGTGGCGCTTATAGTGATCCATTCACCGCTAAAACTGGTATTACAATTCTTGATGAAGATAAATCAGGTAATGGGCTTGCTGGTATGCGTGCGCAGGCTGAAGCTGGTAACGGCGTTTGGGATGTTGTTGATATCCTTGAAGGTGACGCTTTGACTGCTTGTGACGAAGGTTTGGCACAAGAAATCGATTACAACAACGATCTTGATAAAGGTGCAGATGGTTCTTCCGCGCTTGACGATTTTGTTGACGGTTCTCTGAGTGGTTGCTTTGTTCCAACAATTGTTTATGCAACGATGTTTGCATATAACAACACAGCTTTCACTGGTGATGCTCCAAAAACAATCTCTGATGTTTTTGACCTGAACAAATTTCCAGGTAAACGCGCACTTGAGAAAAAACCTGATGCTAACCTAGAGTGGGCTCTTGTTGCTGACGGCGTTCCTTACGGCGAAGTTTATGACGTTTTAGATACACCAGAAGGTGTGGATCGTGCTTTTGCTAAGCTTGATACAATCAAAGATTCTGTTGTTTGGTGGGATGCCGGTGCTCAACCTCCACAGCTTTTGGCTGATGGGGAAGTAACGATTGCTTCTGCTTACAATGGCCGTATTTTCAATGCACAGGTTGTTGAAAATCAACCTTTCACAATCATCTGGGACGGTCAGATGTTTGAGCTTGATGGCTGGGTTATTCCAAAGAATGCGCCAAACAAAAAAGCTGCTATGGATTATCTGAGATTCTCCACAACGACACAGGCTTTGGCTGATCAAGCGAAATATATTTCTTATGGTCCTGCACGTAAGTCATCTGCTCCGTTGATTTCTACACACCTTGAGACTGGTGTAGATATGAACCCACACATGCCTACTAACCCTGCAAACTTCAAAACACCAATTAAGAAGGATGCTGGTTTCTGGGCTGATAACGGCGATGATCTGAAAGAGCGTTTCAACGCTTGGTTGGCTCAATAAGCCATTTGATACGAGGGGGAGCTTTCGAGCTCCCCCTTATTCGTAAAGTATCTACTAAAAGATACCTGTCCAATAAGTAAACGGACCCGATACCGGGGAACTTCTTTTTGTGAAATCAATTATTGTATAGTTGAGCCACAAAGAACGTCTGGGAAAATTTCATGTCGATATCAGTCGAGGCAACGGGCGAATTGGCCCCTGAAGAGCAGAAGCGACTTAAAGCTGATCTGCACCGTTCATTGCGCCGAAACAAAATTAAAGCCCTGATGCTAGTGGCACCACTTGTTGTTTTTATCCTAATTACGTTTGTCGCGCCGATTGGTGACATGTTGATACGAAGTGTCGACGATCCAATCGTAAATGAGTTTATGCCGCTGACAACGAATGCTCTTGAGAATTGGGACGAGCAGTCTTTACCTGATGAAGCTATTTTTGCAGCCTTAGCTCAAGATATTCTTGATGGAAATAAAGCGAAAACTATCGGTAAAGCTGCTAAACGTCTAAACTATGAACAAAGTGGTATGCGTAGCCTCATTATGGGGTCTGCACGTAAATATAAAAAGATACAAGCTCCCTATAAAGAAAGCCTGATTAGTATCAAAAAAGGATGGGGTGATATTGATAACTGGAAGGTTATTAAACGCCTTGGTTCTAAACTCACTGCTTCTTATTACATTAACGCCTTTGACATGGAGACCTCTCCTGATGGCGAAGTATCTTTTGTTGATTCAGATGAGCAAATTTATTTAAAACTGTTCTGGCGTACGATATGGATGTCTATGCTGATTACGGCAATGACTGTGTTACTGGGTTACCCAGTGTCGTATCTTTTGGCTTCTCTTCCAACGAAGACGGCAAATATTTTAATGATTCTTGTTCTGCTGCCATTTTGGACGTCTTTACTTGTACGGACAACATCCTGGATTGCAATGTTACAGAGCCAGGGCATATTGAATGATTTGTTCGTTTGGGTCGGCATCATTGGCGATGAGCAGCGTATACAGCTTATTTATAATGCGATCGGAACCGTGGTTGCGATGACGCATATTCTTTTGCCGTTTATGATTTTGCCACTTTATTCTGTGATGAAAACGGTACCGCCAAGCTATTTACGTGCTGCGCGTTCTCTTGGAGCGACACCTTGGACTGCATTTTGGCAGGTTTACCTACCGCAGACGGTTCCTGGTATTTCTGCAGGCGCAATCCTCGTCTTCATTCTTGCGATAGGTTATTACATTACACCTGCACTCGTTGGTGGACAGTCTGGTGAGTTTATCGGGAATGCAATTGCAGGGCACATGCAGAAATCACTTAACTGGGGCCTAGCTGCTGCACTGGGTGTTATGTTGCTGGTGTTGGTTTTGGGAATTTACGGTGTGTACAACCGTATCGTTGGTACTAACTCCGTTAAGCTGGGATAGAGATTATGGCAATACCTTCATATGCTGGACCACTGGAACGCACTTGGTATTATACCTTCCGTTTGTTTTGTGTGGCCGTGTTTATCTTTCTGATTGCGCCGATTTTGGTTATCGTGCCGCTTTCTTTTAATGCAGAACCATATTTTAGTTTTACGAAAGGGATGTTAACTCTAGATCCTGACGCTTTTTCTCTAAGATGGTATGAAACATTTCTGACGAGTGATCGTTGGTTGGATTCTATTAAGAATTCGATTGTGGTTGCGCTTTTTGCGACCTTCTTCTCTGCTGTTCTTGGAACCCTTGCTGCCTTGGGACTTAATCGTTCAGAGCTACCTTTTAAGGGCGTCATTATGGGGTTGTTGATTTCTCCTATGATTGTGCCTTTGATTATTGCCGCCGCAGGGATGTTTTTCTTTTATTCCAAAATTGGAATTTCACAAAGTTATGCTGGCTTGATCATGGCACATACGGCCTTGGGAACACCTTTTGTTGTTATTACCGTGACAGCAACGCTTAGTAACTTTGATCATACTTTAATCAAGGCAGGGGCTAGCCTCGGTGCAACGCCGACTTATACTTTCTTCAAAGTAACGATGCCGTTGATTATGACTGGGATTATTTCTGGCGCTCTCTTTGCTATGATGACCTCTTTTGATGAAGTGATTGTGGCGATCTTTATTGCTGGCGTTGAACAACGAACTATCCCATTGCAAATGTGGTCGGGTATTCGTGAGCAGATTAGTCCGACAATTCTTGCAGTTGCAACAATCCTGATTACTTTCTCAATTATCATGTTGACGACGGTTGAAATCTTGCGTCGTCGTTCGGACCGGATCCGCGGTATCTCCTAATCTTGCCGATGGATAATAACAAAAAAAGCAGGCAATCCTTGGGTTGCCTGCTTTTTTTGTAAGTGGGTTTTGGGAAAACTGAGTGATCTAGATATTTTCGGGGAGCAAATTAGTTAAAATCCGATGGCCTTCTTCCTTGGCGTTTCGAATGGAAGAGGGCGGACGCTTGAAGGTTTTACTGAAATGCCTGGAAAAGTGGGATGCGTCCGAAAACCCGCAATCTGCGGCTATATCACTTATGGCTTTGTCGGTATTTAACAGCTGCCAAAGCCCATGCCGTAGGCGGAGATCCCGATAACAGGCCTGTGGGCTTATGCCTAGATGTTCGTTAAATGTGCGTTCAAGCTGTCGTTTAGAAATATTGACCCGATTGGAAATCTCTTCTACGGATAGAGGAGACGACATATTCTGTTCCATAGTTAAAACGGCTTTTCGAACACGATCGTTATTTGATATCTGTATCATCGGTGGTTGTGGTTGCGGTGAGGATGCCGAGCGAATTTTGTCCACTTGAAGAATTCGTAACGCTTTTTGTGCTGCGGCTTTACCGAGATGTTTTTCAACCAACCATGCGGCAAGATCGAGCGCACCTGCCCCTCCTGCGCAAGTAATACGATTCCCATCCACGACATAAACTTGATCAGCTACAGGCTTAACGTCGATAAATTCTTCGAGAAAGTCGTTGTAATGGTACCAGCTAACACAGCATCTGCGCCCTTTCATCAGGCCCGCCCGGATCATTGTAAAACTTCCGGTACAGAGGCCGACAATCGAGGTGCCAAGCCCAGCTGCTTTTTGTATGATTTTGATTGTTTCCTGATCGGCCTGAGGCCCTTTGTGCAATAAACCACCAACAACGACAAGATAGTCGTATTGGCCAAGATCTGTGGTATCTTGTTGAGGAGTAATCTCGACACCGCAACTGGATTTTACTGCTTTGCCGGGTTTGTTACTGATAATAGACCATTTACATTTTAAAGGGCGGCTAAAATCCTCATCATCGGCTGAAAGTCTTAAAGTATCGATGACAGAAGAAAAGGGCGTTAATGTGAAGTTCGGCAGCAGTATAAATGCGACACAAAGGGATGAATCTGTGGTCTTGTCATTCAAAATTCTGAACTTCCCTTAATGGACATAAAGTTTGGCTTTAACCTAGTTAACGTGCGTCGTTACAGAACTGTTGCATTAGTCATCAGGATGATTTGCGTCGCTTTTAAACGTGAAGGTTATCAGAATGTCGCAAGGATACAATAATCTTGTCTTCGCCGTACATGGAACTGTTTTGTAACTCGGCGTAGGATGTGGACAACTAACAGAGGAGTATAAACGGCTATGTCCCGTTTTTCGATTTTCAGCTTGGCACGAAATGCCATGAGCTGGCATCAGAACTGGCCCCGCCAATGGCGCAGTCCAGATCCGAAGCCTGAATACGATGTTGTGATTATTGGTGCTGGTGGCCACGGTTTGGCAACAGCCTATTATCTTGCCAAAGAGCACGGTATCACAAACGTGGCCGTTATTGAAAAAGGCTGGCTCGGGGGCGGTAACACAGGGCGGAACACAACAATTGTTCGCTCTAACTACCTTTGGGATGAATCTGGTCTCTTCTATGAGAACGCGATGAAGCTCTGGGAAAATCTTTCTATTGAACTGAATTATAATGTGATGTTCTCTCAGCGTGGTGTGATGAACTTGGCCCATAATTTGGGCGATGTCCGTGAATCCGTACGCCGTGTGAATGCAAATAACCTGAACGGCATTGATGCTGAATGGCTCAATGCTGAGCAGGTAAAAGAATTTTGCCCAATTATCAATATTTCAAAAGACAGCCGCTACCCAGTTATGGGCGCGACACTTCAACGTCGGGGCGGAACTGCCCGTCACGATGCGGTTGCCTGGGGTTATGCTCGTGGTGCTGATGAAATGGGTGTTGATGTTATCCAGAACTGTGAAGTTCAGGGCATGATGATTGAAAATGGTGTGGTCAAAGGTGTTCGAACTTCTCTTGGTGATATCAAAGCCAAGAAAATCGCTATGGCTTGCGCGGGGCATACTTCTGTTGTCGCTGATATGGCGGGCATTCGTCTGCCAATCGAATCACATCCGCTTCAAGCACTGGTGTCCGAACCAATGAAGCCTGTGCTCGATTGTGTTGTGATGTCTAACGCCGTGCACGTTTATGTCTCTCAGTCAGACAAAGGTGAGTTGGTTATGGGCGCAGGTATTGATTCTTATGTTGGGTATAGCCAACGCGGGTCTCTGCATGTCATCGAAGATCAGTTGGCCTCGGCTATGGAGCTTTTCCCGCTCTTCTCTCGGACGCGGATGATGCGGTCTTGGGGTGGTATCGTGGATACATGCCCAGATGCTTCTCCCATCATTGGTAAAACGCCTGTTAAAAACCTCTATGTCAATGCTGGCTGGGGTACGGGTGGCTTTAAAGCAACGCCAGGAGCAGGTTGGTGCTATGCGCATACAATCGCAAAAGATGAACCGCATGATCTTAATGCGGCATTCTCCATCGATCGCTTCATTACCGGTGCGCTTGTGGATGAACACGGTGCTGCTGGTGTAGCCCACTAAGGAGTTAATTGGATGCTTTATATCAAATGTCCTTTCTGTGGTGACCGCGATGAAACCGAATACCACTACGGTGGTGAGGCGCACATTGCTCGTCCAGAAAACCCGGATGATCTCACTGATGCTGAATGGGCGGAGTACGTCTTTATGCGCACGAACACCAAAGGTGTACATCGTGAACGGTGGGTGCATTCAGACGGATGTCGTCGTTGGTTTAATGTTGCACGCAACACGGTGACGAATGAAATTGTCTCTGTATATAAAACAGGTGAAAAGCCGGATTTACCAGTAGCAGCAACAACAAAGCCTGCTACTGTTAAGAAGTCTGCTCCGAAAAAAGCTGCTCCCAAAAAGGCTCCGGCTAGAAAATCGATTGCTAAAAAAGCACCTGTTAAAAAGAAAGAGGGCGCGTGATGACCGAGCTGTTCCGTACAACGAAAGGAACTCAGGTTGACCGTTCTAAAACCATTAACTTCACGTTTAATGGTAAAGGTTATAAAGGGGTTCAGGGTGATACACTTGCTTCGGCTCTTATAGCAAACGGTGTTCATCTGGTTGGCCGTAGTTTTAAAACTCACCGCCCACGCGGTATTCTGACCTGCGGTTCCGAAGAACCAAATGCGATCATTCAGCTGGAGACGGGGCCGCGTAGCGAACCCAATTTACGCGCAACTCAGGTCGAACTTTATGAAGGCCTCAGCGCTAAATCTGTGAACTGCTGGCCATCGGTTAATTTTGATATTGCTGCAATTAACGCGATTGCCGGGCGAATTTTTGTTGCCGGTTTTTATTATAAAACTTTCATGAAGCCATCATCCTTGTGGATGACAGTTTGGGAACCCGCTATTCGCCGGATGGCAGGTCTTGGTGTTCTGCCACGCGAAAAAGATCCTGATACTTACGATCACATGAACGAATTCTGTGAGGTTATGGTTGTTGGCTCTGGCCCCGCAGGTTTGAGCGCAGCTCTCGCTGCAGGTCGCACAGGGGCGCGTGTTGTTCTTTGTGATGAGCAGGCCGAATTTGGTGGCACGCTTTTGAATACAAAAGAAGTCATTGATGGTAAACCTGCACAAGAGTGGTGCAAAAGCGCGATTGCTGAACTGGAAGCCATGGACAACGTGCGTTTGTTAAAACGTGCCAATGCTTTTGGGTATTACGATCATAATTATATCACGGTTCATGAACGTCGCACCGACCATTTCGGTCCCGGTGCTAAACCTGAACTTGCGCGTCACCGTATTTGGCATTTCCGTTCCAAACAAGTTGTGTTGGCAACGGGTTCTCATGAACGTCCACTTGTTTTTGCAGATAATGATCGTCCGGGTGTGATGCTTGCAAACGCGGGCCAGGCCTATGCCAACCGTTATGGCGCTTTGCCGGGACGTCGTGGTGTTGTTTTTACAAATAATGACAGTGCTTATGCCGTTGCAATTGACCTTGTTGATGCCGGGATGGATATCCCGACAGTTGTTGATTTGCGTGAAGTCGTTGATGGTGATCTGCCAAATGCGGCACGTAAAAAAGGCATAGAAATCATCACGGGTTCTGGCGTTATCGCCACATTGGGACGCAAGCGGGTTAAGGGCGTTGAAGTTGCCACTGTTTCTTCTGATGGCAGCAAAGTGACCGGAGCCAAACGGAAGATTGATTGCGATACTGTCTTGACTTCTGGTGGTTGGAGCCCGGCGGTTCATCTTTTCTCTCAGTCAATCGGCAAACTCCGTTTTGACGAAGAAAAAGTTTGCTTTGTTCCAAATATCTCTTCTCAAAATGAGCGTACTGTTGGTGCCTGTAAGGGCTCTTTCGATTTACAATCTGCATTGGATGAAGGTGCTACTGCGGGTGCTTTAGCAGCAAAAGATACCGGCTTTGGCAAAGGAAAAGCGCCCGCTTCTCCAAAAGCCTTAGTTGTTGAAGAGAAACCGATCAAAGCTTATTGGGTCGTCCCAACAGATCACCCTGTTGGCCAAGGTCAACGCAAGCATTTTGTGGATTTCCAACACGATGTAACTGCTGCAGATATTATGTTGGCAGCTCGTGAAGGTATGCATTCTGTTGAGCATATGAAACGCTATACGACAACAGGTATGGCAACCGATCAAGGGAAACTCTCCAACGTAAATGGCTTGGCCATTTTGTCATCGCAGTTGGAAAAAGCGATCCCGAAAGTTGGAACGACAACTTTCCGTCCACCTTATACTCCTGTTAATTTCGGAGCCTTGGCTGGTCGTGGTATCAACGGAGATCTTGCCGATCCTGTTCGTCGTACAGCGATGTACAGCTGGCATCTTGAAAATGGTGCGGCGTTCGAGCCTGTCGGTCAGTGGCAGCGTGCTTGGTACTATCCAAGATCTGGCGAAGACATGCATGCCGCAGTGACACGCGAAACGGCTGCCTTGCGTGAGGGGGTCGGTATTCTGGATGCCTCTACATTGGGTAAAATTGATATTCAGGGTAAAGATGCTGCACAGTTCTTGAACCTGATTTATACCAATGCTTGGTTAAAACTACCTGTCGGTTCTTGTCGTTATGGCTTCATGCTTAAAGAAGATGGCATGGTGTTTGACGATGGTGTGACTTCTCGTTTGGGTGAGAACCACTTCCATATGACAACAACAACTGGTGGTGCTGCGGGTGTTCTCGATTGGCTAGAAGAATATTTACAAACCGAATGGCCTGATCTTGAAGTCTATTGCACATCCGTTACGGAAGAGTGGTCTACGCTTTCAATTGGTGGTCCAAAAGCGCGCCAACTCTTAGAAGAGTTGGCACCGGAGATGGACTTTTCAAACGACGCCTTTCCATTCATGGCGTGGCGTGAGGGGGTTGTTGCTGGTGTGGATGCGCGTGTGTTCCGTATTTCTTTTACCGGAGATCTCTCTTACGAGATCAACGTTCGTAATTGGCACGGTCTTCATTTATGGAAGAAGTGTATGGAGTTGGGTGAAAAGTATGACATTACGCCATACGGTACTGAAACCATGCACGTTCTTCG
The DNA here is from genome assembly GCF_042682825.1 of Kiloniella antarctica. Taxonomy (NCBI): domain Bacteria; kingdom Pseudomonadati; phylum Pseudomonadota; class Alphaproteobacteria; order Rhodospirillales; family Kiloniellaceae; genus Kiloniella; species Kiloniella antarctica. Next base: position 1,032,388 of record NZ_JBHUII010000004.1, on the reverse strand, counting down.
GGCTGAAAAAGGTTTTGTGATTATTGGTCAAGAGACTGATGGTACGCAGACGCCTCAGGATCTTGGCATGGACTGGATCGTTGCGAAAAAGAAAGGGGACTTTGTCGGTCGCCGTTCCTTTATGCGTGCAGATACAGCGCGCCCCGACCGGAAGCAATTGGTTGGATTGTTGACTGAAAATCCAAAAGAGGTTTTGACAGAAGGTGCACAGCTCACTTATGAGCGTGTAAATCCGACCCCTGCACCAATGGTTGGTCATGTCACTTCTGCTTATTGGAGTCCAAACCTGAATCATTCTATTGCAATGGCCTTGGTTAAAGATGGTCATAACCGTATGGGGCAATGGATTTACGCACATGATCGCGGCAAGGTTACAAAAGTAAAAATTGTAAACCCTGTGTTCTATGATCCAAAAGGAGAACGTCGTGATGGTTGATAATTTCCGTAACAGCTTAATCGCTGATAAGGCACAGGCCATGATCAATGGCTCTGTTGGTGGAGAAAATGGCGTTACATTGATCGAAGTCCCATTTCTGGCACAGGTCAATATCCGTGGTAATGCAGACGACAAAAAATTTGTTGCGGGCGTCAAGAAGGTAACAGGCCTCACCGTTCCGACTGAACCGAATACTTATGTCACAAAGGGGGATCTTACAGTGTTCTGGATGGGACCGGATGAGTGGCAGGTCGTTGGTGCTGTTGATAGTCAGAATGAACTTGTCGCGAAGTTTCACAAGGCTTTGGATGGGCTGCATGTCGCGGTTATCGATGTGTCTGGAAACCGTACGGCATTGGATCTCAGTGGTGCTCAGGCACGTAACGTGATGAAGAAAAGCTGTCGGCTGGATATGGATCCACAGGCATTCTCTGTAGGACAAGCAGTTCAGACAAGAGTTTCAAAGGCTCCTGTACTTTTGCAAATGCTTGATGATCAGCCGACCTACCGGATGTTCGTGCGGCCGTCGTTTGCTGAGTACCTGGTTGACTGGCTCCTAGATGCTATGGGCGAGTATCACCATGTTTCCTAACGGATGACGATATAAATA